>JBJEJA010000039.1:0-7721 GCA_051877575.1 Lachnospiraceae bacterium
CATTTCCTCCTTAATCTACTAATTCCTGTATCCTTGATTCAAGTATGTCGGCATCTGTTTCTACTGCCCGCGTTTCCCAGGTGTCCATCATATCTTCCACAGTCTCTTTGTTCTCCTCTGCAGCAGCGGATGCCGCAATCGATTCCTGAATTTCCTGCGCCTGTTCGGCTTCCAGTTGTTCGTTTCGACTCCTGGCATTCGCAAGCAGATTCTCCAAAGATTCCTTATAGAATTCATTTAAGTCATATTCCTTCACTCTGGAAAAAGCCACATCCAGAGTATTGTACGAGGTATCCTTATTTTCAAATCCGACGGAGACAAATTTATTGCCGTTTTTCCAGGTTCCATACCAGGTTCCCGCATCCAGATTGACTGCCAGACCGGCATCCGGATCATAATACAGCAGCCCATTCTGAAATGTAGTCAACAGAAAGCCTTCGCCCTCTACCTCACATTTGGATATATCCACTCCCTGTGCGCTCAGCTGCTGCAGTACTGAGTTGTCCGCCTGAATGGTCGTTTTCTGAAATTGATGAGAAGTAATCTGCATCCAGGGCTTCTGTCCCCAGGTCATCTGTTCGGACGTCATATCGTCGGACGTCATATTGTCGAAGGCAGACGCATAAGCCTGATCAACAGCACTCGATGTTCCGTATAGATCGATCTCATCCACATACAGCTTTTCATTGCCGATCAGCCATTTGCTGGTAGAACCATTGTTCTGTTCCACGATAATCAGGTTCTCCGGCGTTGAGACAAGATAGTAGAGCTTTTCTCCATCTTCTGCCAGATCCACCAGATAGTCCTCCCCGATCGAGATGCCGGAAGAAGCCAGGGTCTCATCCTGCTTCAGCCAATACAGCTGTTTTCCCTTCTGACAAAGAACCTGATTGTTTGCCACACCGTTCACATGATCAATTCCCAGAGATTTCAGCGTTCCGTATCCTTCCAGATACGGAGCAGTAACATTCACATATCTCTTTCTGTAAACGGTAAGACTTTGTGTTCTGGTTTCCGTGATGGTTTCCGTTGTTTCATTTCCATCCGAATCGGTGGTTGTTGTCTCATACTCATAGGTATAATTTCTGGAAGCTGTCACACTGTCATAATAATAGATTTCATCTCCGGTTGTTCCGTGTACTTCATAATATTCACCATTCAGGGGAATAAACACATTTTCCAATTTTGTCTTGACCTTCAAATCTGTAAATTCCTGGTAGGTCCCCTGTTTGGGCAGGAAGTTACATACATATCCCTCCTGATCAAAAGTTCCAAATACCGGTCCGTTTTTCCAGGTTAATATGGGCATATCATTGCTGCTTACCGCGCTGTAATCAATTTTATTCGTATCGAGCCAGGATTTCGCCTTGCTGTCCATGGAAATATTATCAAAAAATGCGATCCATTTACTGGGTACACTGGTGCAGGCAGTTTCCCAATCTGCGCGTGCATCTGGCTCATCTGTATAAATATTCCCTTTGGTTATATCCTGCCAGGCTTTTATCTGATCATTGAGTGCAGCATTCGTCTGATCGATCCTTGTACCACTATCCAGCTCTGTAAAATCATAAAACAAAACCAGCTCCACTGTTTTGTCAGCGGTTTCCTTTTCCAGCTCCTCGGCAGCCTTGTCTGCATCCTCATCTGACATGGTTTCGTTCTCTTCCGTTTCTTCCCCCAGATCGATGGCCGTTTTTTCAATCGTCAGCTCCACATAGATGCGGTCTGCTCCATCCGTCAAAGCATTTGTCGCACTGACCGAATAGGCCTTACTGAAATGAGAACGAACGGATCCTTCAATATCTGTAGAAAACTCCAATGTTCCATCCAGTTTGTACAGATATCCAATTCCATTATCATATACAAATATGGAAGGATCACTGCTGCCTTCCCGATCACATATCTGGATGTAAAACGATTCGTCATCTTCCGTTACCTCCACGCGAGAAAATTTATTTTCATGGATCACATGGAAGAGACCTGTTTCATACTGATAGGCTGCCGCACAATGCACATAATCTCTGGTATCATCCGAAGGATCTCCCCTCACTCTGGTCGAATAGCCATAAACAAAGGTTCCGCCATCCAGCAGAGTGCCAAGCTCAAAAGAAGCTATGTCTTTCGTTTCCTCTGAATGGGTATCTGCAAACTTGAATGCACGTTTTTCCGTCAGATTTTCATATTTCGAATTGTCGTTTAACTCATAATAATCCGGCATCTCTTTGTCTGTCGTACTCTCCGTGCTATTCCAATACGACTCCGCAAGGTTTCCTTCGTTCCAATCTGAGAGAAAGCTGCAGCCTGTGAAAAGAATACTAACTGCACATAGAATTCCACTGATTAATACTCTTTTCATAACCTGCACCTCCTTAGGTAAAGCATTTGCCCTGTTCTGCGGGGAAATGGGCGAAAATCCATATCCCCGCAAAGCATGTCCTGTTCCGATGATCCGTTACTGGATGCTGTTGTTCATCCATGTCTCCATTGCACCCATTCCCAGCTTCAGAACTACAATAAGAACAAAGATCAGTACAAAGCCGATAATCGCATTTTTCAGGCTGTTTTTTGCTTTTTCTCTGTCCTGCGGCTCCTCGGCTTTTGCCAGTTTTGCGCCGAGAATGATGCAGTAGATTGCGCCAAGTGCTCCTACGATTCCAAGTGCAGGTGTCAATGCCATATTCAGCAGCCCGATGATCGGTTCACTTACGGTCTGGAACGGGTTTTCGCTCGTTGCTGTTAACATTGTGTATAACATATGTGTACCTCCTGGTAATAGAATATTTATTATATGACTTTCATATTTCGTCTCAGGAACAGGAGCCTTCCTGCAAGTCCTGCCAGAAAGATCAAAGCCAGTATAATCAATCGGGTATCAAACAGTTTATACGTCTGGCGGATCGTCAGCTGATAGCAGCGGCTGTTTCCAGTCGAATCCTGTACCTCCAGTCCGTAAAACCCGCCGGCAGTCAGTGTATTTGTTTCCAGCTGTCCCCGGCTTCCGTTATATGTGACAGTAACGGTACTGTTCGGTTCCGATGTTGTGAATTCCACCGGTCCTACAACATCACGTTGTGTGATATCCTTGGAAAAATTCAGAAAAGGCGCCGTCGTATCTCTGACAAAGTTGGTCTCCAGATGAATCGTGCCTGTGTTCTGATCCTGATAACGAATCTCATATACTCCGTCTTCCATCAAAAAATAGAATTGCGGATTCACATCAGACTGCGGAATGCCATTTTTGATAACCTCTGAGATCTGAAACTGCTCCGGTGCAGTCACTATGCCGAGCTGTCGGTCTTTCTCTCCAATCATTGTAAAAGAGTAGTTTACTTCATACACGTTATTATCCAGAATCTCAGCAGACGGTGGCTGGAAAAAGAGCAGTTTTAAATGATACACGCCCGGTTCTGTAAACAAACCGTCTTTTATCACAGAAATCTCGCCGTCATCCTTCCGAACAGTTCCAATGAAGCCGTCCGGAAATTCAAATTTGACCTTTGTCTCTGTGATCATGCCATTTGGGACAGTGGAGATAAATGTCGCCTGATTTGGAAGTGTATATCGTATTTTTCCTTTCCCGGCATATTCCATCGGCAGATTAGAAAGGATTATATTCTCCGAAGTCGCCGGAAGCGCAAGGTCCTCTCCATTTCCCATCGTTTTCAGATAGTCATCCACGAGCGCTTCCAGTTCTTCCTCAGAAATATCTTCCGAAGAAAAATCATCGGATACTTCCAAGTCTGTCTGCGGCGCCGCCCAGACAAGAGAAACAGGACATGCGGTGAAAGCCAGCAATACAGCAGCTGCCATAGCTGCTATTTTCCATTTTATTCTCCTGCTTTCCCCTTTTATCATAAAGATCGGCCTTTCTCCATCGATTTCTCCACCTGTTTTTCCATCTTCATCGACGATTGCTCCCGCCTTGGCACCTTTTTTACAGAAGCTGCCTCTTCCATTAATAGATCGGCATAAGTCATCTTCACAGGCTCAAGTCCGGTCATCACCTTTGGGGTCTCTTGCTTTACCTCACCGGAAGTTTTTCCTGCCTGCCGATCCGCTCTCGCTTTTCTCAGTCCCTGCAGTTCAATCTCCCACAAAGCCCTGTTCTTCGAACTGTCAAAATATGCCATAGATCAATTCTCCTTTTCCAGGAACTGACGAACAATGATGTCGATTCCGCTTATCAGTGTCTGACTTTCCTTTCCTGTTACGATCACAAATTCCTCTGCGTTCAGATTCATCAGGTTCTGAACCTGCAATTCCGAATCCAGAGCCAGTTCTTTTGCCTGATTTTCATAGCAGATATATGCCCGGATGGTTCCGTTTTTCAAATCAGCTGCCGCGTCCTGCATGTTTTCATAATCCCGTACAGAAATTCCTTTTGCCTGATAGAGCTGTGATCTCGTTTCTTCATCCAGCCCGAAATCCACACCAACGGAAGAGTCCTCCAATGCTCCAACCGTCATGGCGTAATCGCCGGCTTTTGTCACAGCGTAGAAAAACCCTTTTCCATATGGAGTGGAAATCTGATATTCATCGGCCAGTCTGCTGGTGGCATTCATGCATCCAACAGCAATATCCGCCTGGCCATCGGAAACGGCCTGAAGTGCCTGACTCCGGCTCATCACCTGATAGTCCGTTGTGACCCCCAGAGCCTGGGCGATCGTATCGCAAAGCTCCGGTTCGATACCAACCGGAGTTTCGCCGCTGAAACTGGTATAGCGGCTGTCTGTGTTCACAATGGCAACACGGAAGACTCCGGACTCTTTAATCTGGCTGATCCGGTCATCTTTCTTTCCGGAGCAACCGCCAATTGTCAGTACAATTCCCGCCGCAAGCAGGGCAGTCCTGAATCTCCATCTATGATTCTTTTTCATCCTCTTTCTACTCCTTCCTGCCTAAACGGTAAATAACTGCTCCATATCCTTCGATGCCACAATCTCGATTCCCGTACGGTTGGACGGTGATGTGACCACGAATGCATGACCGCGTCCATTGTTTACAATCTCTTCCTGCTCACTCTCATTGATGGCTCCCGCTTTCTCATACAATTTACAAAGATCGTGCATATCGTTCGGCGCCAGCGAGAAGATAAAGGAATACTGACAGGCATTGATGATTGCCGATGACTTTCGAACCAGCTCTTCTGTACCGACAAAATCCGCAATATTCTGAGTGATGATAATCTGCATACCGTTGTATTTACGAATCCGCTTTGCCAGCTGATACATGAAGTCCAAAGCAATCGGAAATTTACTGTCAATGAATACATGTGCTTCATCGATGACTACAATGATTTTTCTTGATGCACCATAGCGAATATTATAATCACGATTTTTGATCACCTCATTGTCCAGCCATTTCAGTACCAGAAGCATCTGTGCGTTTGCTATGGTGCTGTTCTTATTGGCCAGCAAAGACTGGAAATTGAATACAATAAAGTTCTCATCGGTAGAAATGGAGGATGGTCCATTCCACAGGAGTGAATTTCTGCCTCCGGTGGCAAACTTGGAGATGTAGTTTAACAATACTCTCAGGTTTTCTTTTCCGTATTCGCTGGATGACATCTGATAATCATTTAATATCTTGTCGTAAAGATCATCAAAAATCGGATAATCCTCTGCTGACAATTTACTTAAATCCGTTTCCGCATCAATTCCCTTTGCTTCATACATGCGAACTGTGATGTTATTCAGATATTCGAGTGCGTCCGATTCAATCCCCGGCAGAATCTGGCGGTAAAACTCTTCCAGAAACTGCAGATGTGTGGCGAAGCTGGTATTTATGGTATCGGTTTCTTCTTCATCATCGGAGAGACTGGTAATAATGTGGAACGGATTTAAACGTCCCTGCGTCGCACTTCCCACATCAATGACTTTTCCGTTCATGTTCTTTGCCAGACCGTAATACTCGTTTTCCGGATCCAGAATAAAGACTTTACTGTTGTCCGCTGCCAGATTTGCCAGAATCGTCTTGGTTGCGTAGGATTTACCGCTTCCTGATTTACCAATGACAACCATATTGCTGTTGACACGTTCTTTATCTCTCACAAAGAAATCAATGAATACCGGCTTCCCTCTGTTTTTTCCGATACAGACACCATTCGGATCACAGATATTTTTATTCACGAACGGGAACACAGCGGCAACGGATGTGGAATGGATGCCTCTGCTGTAGTGTTTATAGGCATCGCAGCCGGAAACCTGTGTGGATACATATGCCTCAAACTGCTGCATATAGTTATCGGATGATTTGAAGTTTTCCTCCGATAAGGAGCGTTTGACCTGTTTCTTCATCGACGCAATGGAATTTGACGTCTTTTTCTTTCCGGGATTCAGCATCTGTTCCGATAACTCATAATCGTATGCAGTGACAAATATGTTCACATCCAACAGAGTTTCATTATCACTCTGCAGCATGGCCAGAACCTCTACGAGAGTGTCCACATGGGTCTGAAGCTCCATAAGCCTACTGGTCTTTCCTGTGGAATTGCTCTGCTCCCGCAGCTCATCGATGGCGCGGTCAATCTGTCGGATTCCCTTGTATTGATCGACCATCTGCATCTTCATAACCACCTTGGTGTCCGGTCTTGAAAACAGATTCGCTCCCCAGGCATTTCCCACCAGTGTCGGATAATCGGTCACTCTGAAATTGTGAGTCACAATATTGTCATACTGAACCGTACGGCTGTTGATTTTTATCTGTTTTGGAAGAATCCAATCCATATATTGATCTTTGGTCAGCTGATAAACTTCTCTTTCGTCAAAAAACAAGGTGTAATTGTATTTCAGGAACACAACCAGTTCTTTTTCCGAAAGAATCTTACAATCCCAGTTATCGACTGACATGGTATTGACCATATTCCGGGCCTGACTGAGCAGCATCTCTTTATCCTTATGGAAAAACGCCAGATAATAAAATGGTGCATACACCTTATCTCTGTCATTGAGGAAACGAATCTGCTCTTTCCGGTCCTGAATAATTCCCACACGGGTTGTCAGTTCCTCCTCATTCAGGAGACCATTGATAAACGCTTCTTTCAGTTCTGCCAGCTTGCGATCTTCTGCCGCCAGGTAAGAATCATATAAAATCGGCCGGTCAATCTTAATCAGGGACGCTGACTCGGAACCGGATATCGTTCGGAGTACAGAGCCAAAGACGTGATCAATCATCTGATTCTGCCTTGACTCCGTATAAAATTTAAATTCGATATCCGGAATGCTGACGACAATACCGTAGTATTCTCCGCCATATTCAATGAAGCTGCCGTCAATCCCCGTAAACGGAGTGATATCTTTGATTGCCGGTCCTCCCTTTTTTACAGGTTCTTCCTTAAAAATCCGATATCTGGCCAGATATTTTAAAACATTGTAGATCATCCGATAACCCTTATCTCCGTCAATCGGAATGATCGATGCTCCAAACAGAACTGCGATTCCCAGAGCAATCCCCATGCGATACGGGAGATTGGAGAACAGGACGGATATGACAATCGAAATTCCAACCGTACCAACCAGCACATCCGGTATTTCGATGCCCTTAAAGAATTCCATTGATACTTTTGTTTTTTTCGGAATAATTCTCATGCTCTATTTCCTCCGGTTTCTGGTTTCGTTGATCGTTTTGCCAATTTGCTGTAGCTACTGTACCGGGGCGCTGCATTTCCGCCGTTGTCCCTTACGTGTACTACTTCCGTGCGAATCTGTGTTTCCCGTATGACA
>JBJEJA010000040.1:0-7636 GCA_051877575.1 Lachnospiraceae bacterium
AAACAAAGAAACAACCCAAATGCTAAAGAAATGACGCAACAGATATGGTATAAAGCAGAAAATGTAAAGGAGTGGTTTATTATGAATATAAAATGTGAAGAGGTCAGCAAGAAAATAGAAGAGATTAAAAAGGAATTGGAGCAGATTTACCGTCTGGAAAAGAAATTTCCTCAGGGGGAGCTGATATGCTCAAAAAACGGCAAGCATTATAAGTGGTATGTGAGGGATCAAAAGGGTGTTTCTTATCTGCCTAAAGAGGAGAAGGTGCTTGCTGAAAAATTAGCCATGAAAAAATATTATGAGTATCGAAAACAGGAATTGGAAAGCGAGCTTGCGGCATGTAATGCATATGTACATAAAATGGGGACAAAAGAAGGAAAGGCAGAAAAACTTCTGATGCATCAAGAGTATGGGCGATTGGTTGAAAAGTATTTTGTCCCGGGAAATGAGGAACTACGGAATTGGCAGAATGCTCCTTATGATAAGCGGAAAAAGTATGAGACCGGTTTGATCGTAAAGGGCACGCAGGGGAAGATGCTCAGATCAAAGTCGGAGGCAATGATTGACATGATGCTTTATAAAAATAAGATTCCGTTTCGGTATGAAGAAAAGATTGTTTTAGACGGAATTGCATTTTATCCGGATTTTGTGATCAGACATCCTGTGACGGGGGAATTTTATTATTGGGAACATTTTGGCATGATGGATACGGAAGATTATCTCGAGCATGCATGCGACAAGCTTAAGATTTACTGTAAAAACGGAATAATACCATCCGTCAATCTGATTACGACATATGAAACGAAAACACATCCGTTGAGTATTGAAAAAATAGAATTGATTATACAGGAGTATTTTTTGGAGTAAACATATTGTTTTTTTGAGGTAAAAATATACTGTTTTTACCCACGGGAAAATATGATATACTTACAATATGTCGATACACAATTCGGAGGAAATATGCAGCGGATTAATGAGGATATCAAAACGGGAAATTTCAAACAGATGTATCTGCTCTGCGGCAGTGAAGATTATCTGCGTAATCAGTATAAAGAACGGCTGAAGACGGCGCTGCTGGGCGAAGGCGATCAGATGAATCTTTCCTGTTTTGAAGGAAAGGATATCAGTCAGACACAATTGGTAGATCTGGCTGAGACCATGCCCTTTTTATCGGAGCGCAGAGTCATTGTCATAGAGAATAGCGGGATGTTCAAAAATAGCAGTGATGTATTGGCAGATTATCTCAAAGAGGTTTCGCCTGCCACATTTTTTGTATTCAGCGAAAAAGAAGTGGATAAGCGAAACAGACTGTATAAGGTTGTCAAGGATCAGGGTTATATCAGCGAGTTTGGCGAGCAGGATGAAAATACGCTGAGCCGTTGGATCGCCGGTATTGTCAAAAAAGAAAACATGGAGATCGACAGGGCGGCCGTTGCCATGTTGTTGTACAAAACCGGGACAGATATGGAAAATATCCGCAGGGAATTGGAGAAGTGTATCTGTTACTGCATGAACCGTGGCAGGATTACCGTACAGGATGTGGAAACCATATGTACGGAACGGTTATCTAACCGCGTATTCGATATGATCAATTTCCTGGCAGCAGGCAAACAGGAGCAGGCCTTGAAACTATATTACGATCTGCTGGCTTTAAAGGAACCGCCCATGCGGATTTTGTTTCTGATTTCCAGACAGTTTAATATGCTGTTGCAGACAAAATTGCTGCGGGAAAAAGGATATGATAAACGGATTATCGGCGAAAAGCTTGGTGTGGCACCTTTTATTGCCGGGAAATATATGGATCAGGCGGCGCATTTCAAGCGTTCGGTGCTTCGCAGGGCATTGGAGGATTGTGTACAGGCGGAAGAGGATGTCAAGACCGGCAAAATCGGCGATGTGATGAGTGTGGAATTATTGATGATCAAGTATAGCAGCGTTTCATAAGGAGAGGAAATATGTTTGGTTTTATTTTTACCGTAATCATTATTTGTATTATCATACAGACTTTAAAAAAACAAAATAATCAGGGAAACAGATCACAAAACAGTCAGGGAGCATATGGGAGTGCGCCGTCAAATGGGCAGGGATACCGCCCGAATTCGGGGAATTATCAGGGGCAGCAGTCCGGTGGTGCCATGAGACAGACTGCAGGCGGGAGAAATGTGGCATCTCAGGCAACGAGAACATCTCAGACGGCGAAATCCTCTCAGACAGTGAAGGCACCTCAGACAGCCAACACATCTCAAAAAGAAACATCCACCATGGATTATCTGAATGAAAAGGCAAAACAGGACCAAAGGGAGCATGCGATTGAAAAAATGCAGGAAAACAAACGGGTTGACCGGAAGTACGGCAACAGACCTGTGGGTGGCAGATATCTGTTGGGAGATCCGGTTCCGTCGGGAATGCGGATCGTATACTGCCCGTATTGCGGCGCAGAAAATCTTGTAAAGATCGGATTCCGTGACGACCGTGACTGCTATTTCTGCAGAAGCAGGCTGGAGAGTTAGCGGAAGAGAATTAACGAGTTAGTGGAAGCAAACCAAAGAATTGGCGGAAGCGAACCAAAGAATTGGAGAAAGCAGATTTTTCCTGCATAGCTTGTTGAACATGGTATTTTATGAAAAATGAGGCGATTGTATATTCATATAACTGGACTATACAATTGCCTTTTTAACTTTTTCTGAAATTCTTTGTAACGAAACCGAATTTTTTTCCATGAATGTCATAGAGAAACAGAATGAAAAGCAGAAAGGGGTGGGAAGATGCCGTCCATGGATGAGGTGTATCAGAAATACGCCAGAATGGTTTACAGGTTTCTGTTGTCAAAAACGCATGATGAAAACATTGCAGAGGAACTGACACAGGAAACTTTTTATCAGGCCGTCAGATGTATCGGAAAATATGACGAGTCCTGTAAGATATCCACGTGGCTTTGCGCGATTGCAAAAAATCAGCTCCGGGAATATCTGCGTAAGTATCCGCCCCGGGAGAATATCTATGCACAAAATCATGACCAAAGTCAAAGGGTTCCGTCTGCGGAGGAAGACTATTTCAAAGCAGCGGAAAGAATAACACTGATGAAACGGCTGCATTCCTGCCCCGAGCCTTTCCGGGAAGTCTTGTATTTGAGAATATTCGGAAATCTTTCCTTCAAGGAGATTGGTGAGATTATGGGAAAAACGGAAAACTGGGCGCGGGTAACGTTTTACAGGGGGAAAGAAAAACTGCGAAAGGATGTGAGAAATGATGAAAAATAAAATTCCATGCGAAGTAATACGGGATTTGCTGCCGTCTTATATTGACGGCCTGACAAGCGACATTACAAATGCCGAGATCAAAACGCATATGAAAGAATGTGCATCCTGCAAGGATGTTCTGGATGCAATGAAAAATCCGGATGCGGAGCCTGTTGATAATGCGAATACAGAGGAAATCGATTTCCTGAGGAAAACAAGAAGAAAAGTAAAAAATACGGTTTTGGGGATTGTTCTGGCAGCCGTTTTGGGAATTGTGGTTGTCACGGCTGTCAGATTTATGATGATCGGACATGATATCAACAGTGACTATATCGTATATGATATGGAAGTGGACGGCTGTCGCCTTTCCATACAAGGTAGAACGACATCAGATTCCGGGATTCGAAAGGTGGAAATTGCCGAAGCCGGAGGGATTGTGCGGATTGATTTTAAAGGAGTAGACAGCAGTTTGATTTACAGCAGCTCTTTTGAAAAAGAATATACCGCATCGGAACCGATCAGTGAAATTGTTATCGGAAACAGGGTTGTATGGTCCGATGGAGAAGTAATTTCTCCGATCACATCTGCTGTTTTTCAGACAGGTCATGCTTACGCAGGCGATATGCCCGCAAACGGTCAGACAGCAAGTGCATTGAATATCGACGGATTTTTAGGAAACTTTACCAGTGAACTCCGGACCACCGGGGAGCCTTATGGATGGAAAATAACACCGGAGAACAGTTTTTCGGCGGACAGACGGGAAGTTGTGGAAGAAAGAATGAAATCCTATGCCTATGTTATCCTCGCTGTGATTGATAATCTGGGAGAGGTGACCTTTGAGTATGAAATAGATGGAGAGGTATATGAGCTGACAGTCAATACAGATGATGCAACGTCGTATGCAGGAGAAGAAATCAAATCTGTGGGCAAAGATATCAATCGCTTACAGCGTTTAATGGAACAAACCGGGCTTGCCATGTAGTATGCTTTTTCATACCATGTATCATTTTTCTGCGTACTTGATACATTTTTGGGATATAGTATGATTAAAATATCGATACGTATCGAGAACATGAACAGATGGTAAGAAGGAGCTGATAGATATGACAAATGAGACATTAAAGGTTATGGAAGAGCGATCTTCCTGTATGGCATTTACGGGAGAGGTGACAGACAAAGCGTTGCTTGATGAAATGGAGGAAGAGACGCTTCATATGATGTCTGTCATACCGGAGTATAAAGGATTCTATGATACCGTTACCTCTACGGGAATGAAACTTTTCTACGGTGCGCCCTGTATGATTGTGCTTCCTTATGATAAGAGCAATGTCTATGCAAAATTCGACTGCGGAATTGCCGGTCAGTCCATTGCCGTTGCGGCACAGTCGCTGGGGGTTGCGAGTCACATTATTGCGATCAACGAAGTGGCATTTATGGGAGACAAAGGGGATGCGTTGAAGGAGAAACTGCAGTTCCCCGAAAATTATGAGTTTGGGCTTGCTGTTCTTCTTGGAAAAGCAGCAAAACCGAAGGCGCCCCATGAACCGAATCCGGAGAAGATCGTGTATATTTCGTAAAAAATGAAACCGGGGTGTTTCTGATCCGATCAATACTTTCCGTATTGCGTCCACCATTTTTATGCTATAATATATTCGAAATTTTTTGCCGTTCTGCAGGCAAAGTAAAAGACGAACAACAGGAGACAGCGTGAGAAAAATGATGACATTAGAGAATGGACGACCAAAAGATGAAACGGGAAGATTAGAGAAGGAGATCCGTGTATATGATTTTTTAGACCGGTTGCATGTGGAATATCAGAGAGTGGATCATGAAGCGGCCGATACCATGGAAGCCTGTCTGGCCATAGATGAGGTTTTAGCTCCGGCAGTCATATGCAAAAATCTTTTTTTGACCAATTCGGCAAAAACGGAATATTATCTGCTGCTGATTTGTGAGGATAAGAAATTCCGGACGGCAGAGGTTTCCAAGCAGATCGGCAGCACCAGATTGTCCTTTGCCGGACCGGATAAAATGTCAGAGCTGCTGGATATCACACCGGGGTCGGTCAGTGTCATGGGGCTGATAAATGACCATGATCATCAGGTGAAACTTTTGATCGATGAGGATATTATGAAATCTGCGTATTTCGGATGTCATCCTTGTGTAAATACATCCAGCTTAAGGCTGAAAACGGAAGATCTGTTTGAAAAGATTTTGCCGGCGCTCGGCTACACATACACAGGTGTGAGAATCAAAGGTGAATTATAGAAGAAGGAAACATTTTTGTATTAAATGTGGATGATTGTTTCGTTTATTGACAAATCGTTGTGCTTATGTTAGAGTGTTACCGACAGGTTGTCGGTACAGAACTGTACATAGTCGATGCGGAAATGGTAAGTGAGCGGATGAGGGTAGTAAAAGAAGCGGCAGAACGCAGAAACGAAATATTGGATGTGGCAGAAAGGCTGTTTGAGACAAAGGGATTTGATCACACCAGTACCAACGATATATTAAATGAAATCGGGATTGCCAGAGGGACTCTGTATTATCATTTTAAGTCTAAGGAAGATATTCTGGATGCCATGATTGAGCGCATCAGCAGGAGACTGGTTGCCAGGGCAAAGGCCATAGCCGAAAACAGGGAAATCCCGGTTTTACAGCGTCTGACCATGACGATTATGGCTTTGAATCTGAATAATGATCTCGGTCATGAAGTGATGGAGCAGGTGCACAAGGCGCAGAATGCCCTGATGCATCAGAAGATGCGCGAAAACCTGCTTGCGGAAGTCAATCCCGTGATTACCGGATTGGTGGAAGAGGGAATTGCACAGGGGATTTATCAGACCGATTATCCGGCCGAATTAGTAGAGATGACAATGCTTTATTCCAGCATGGCGTTTGATGAACTGGCCGGAAACACGGAAGAAGAAAGACAACGCAAGATTATGGCGTTCATCTATCATCTGGAGCGGCTGCTGGGAATGAAACCGGGCAGCATGCAGGAGGTTATGATGCCCATCTTTGAAGATCAGAAAGAAGAAGCAAAAGAATAAGTAAAAGAATAAGTAAAAGTATAAATGTTAAGAAATAATTTTGACAAGGGAACAGAAGGTTCCTTTGTTTTTGCAGCATAACCGACAGACTGACGGTCTATAAAAGAAAGGGATATCATATGAAAGAAAAGAACAGTAATTTTTCCAAGTTTTTATTGCTTTGGGCAGGCGAACTGGTATCTGCCATCGGCGGAGGGCTTACCAGTTTCGGATTAAGCGTTTATGTATTTCAGCAGACGGGAAGTGCAGCCAGCATGGGGCTTGTCACTTTATTGGCATTTTTGCCCACCTTGCTTTTAAGTGTTCCGGCGGGGGTACTGGCAGACCGCTATGACCGAAGATTGTTAATGATGATAGGAGACGGCTTCTCCGCATTGGGCATTATCTACATATTGGTTTGTATGCTTAGGGGAGGAGCAGCCCTGTATCAAATCTGCATCGGTGTATTTATCAGCTCTGTATTTTCATCACTTTTAGAGCCTTCCTACCGCGCCACGGTAACGGACCTTCTTACCAAAGAAGAGTATTCCAAAGCCAGCGGTATGGTGAGCATTGCAGGGAGCGCAAGATATCTGATTTCTCCGGTTTTGGCAGGTGCATTGCTTGCAGTCAGCGATATCAAGCTGTTGTTTGTCATCGATATCAGTACATTTATTCTGACGGTGATATCAACGGCGGTGGTAAGAAAGGGAATTGCTACCAAGGCACAGGAGGATCGGGTTTCTTTCGGAGAAAGTCTCGGACAGGGTTTTCGGGCGATCGCAGATCGGAAGGGCATATTGATTCTGATCTTGGTATCTTCTGTCATGACATGTTTTATGGGGGCTTTGCAGATTTTATCGGAGCCATTGATTCTGGATTTTGCAGACAGTACCACGCTTGGTATCGGGCAGACATTCTGTGCCTGCGGAATGCTGGTTTCGGGCCTGTTTCTGGGAATGAAAGGGATCAGGCGGGGATATGTAAAAGTTCTGAGCCTTTCTCTGTTTCTTGCCGGAGTCAATATGGTGGGCTTTGGAATATTGGAAAACATTTATGTGATCTGTCTGTTTGGATTTTTGTTTTTTGCCATGCTGCCCTTTGCCAATAATTGTTTGGATTATCTGGTCAGAACCAATATTCCGGATGAATTGCAGGGCAGGGCGTGGGGAGTCATCGGCTTTCTGTCCCAGATCGGATATGTGGTTGCCTATGGGCTGGCAGGAGTAGCAGCAGACGGAATTGCCGTGCAATTTCAGATCGGAGTCGGAAGAGGAGCTGCGGGAGTCATCATGGCAGCCGGCATTCTCCTGAGTCTGACCGCATTGTGTTTATATCCGATTAAAAGTGTCAGGGCATTGGAAG
>JBJEJA010000041.1:0-32022 GCA_051877575.1 Lachnospiraceae bacterium
TGTGGTTCATCGCATATTACTGTCCAAATCTTGTTATTATATATGGATTTGGACAGTTTACAAGCACTGCAAATAATGATATTTATTTAAAAATGGTTTATAGTATAGGAGAGTCCTTTGGGACATTCCGGTACATCAAAATGCATAGCAGTACATCAATCGGATAAGAATAATACCCGATAATACCGCATAATAAGCGGTAATACGGGAAATGTGGTTGATTATGGAGGAAATGCAGACCATCGTGGCTCTGGGTGCAGGTTCAATTACCAAAAGGGTATTTCCGGACGGCAGGATCGAGCGCTGTGACAATGTGAAGGATGTGCAGCAGTATATTGAGAGAATTGACGAGATGATTGAGAGAAAACGTGTATTATTACAAGAGTAAAAAATCAGTGTTCAAAACAGATACCCAAGGGGCATTTCAAAATAATTGAAGTGCTCTTTTTTCGTATTTTAGGTTCAGCAGAAAAGTTTGTCTCTTTGGATACTTTACTTTCGCGGATCGGCTAAAGTATAATATTATAGATTATGGGTTATTATGGACTTTAAGATGTACGGACACCGGTACAGAAAGGAATGTTTCATGGCAGATTGGAAAATGGAAAAGCTGGCAGTGGACGAACACTATGTGTATCCGCAGGCGGCACGCGAGAAGATGAGGATAGCCTGGAACACTCAGCAGACCGTGTATCTTTACGGTAGTACAGGAACCGGCAAAACCTCCTTTGTAGCAAACTTCCTTGCCAGAAAACGGTATCATTATTTTAATCTTGCAGATATCGGACCTGCAGAGATAGACGGGATGTTTTCAAAAAGATTTGATGCAGAACATGAAAACGCACATGGAAAAGCAATTTTTGTGCTGGATCATCTGCATTTGCTGGAAACGGAGGAGGAGAGAAGTGCCTGTGGACAGCTGATAGAAGATCTGAGTGACAGAAAGGATGTCTGGGTAATCTTAATTTCCAGAGCCCCGATGCCCAAATGGCTAAAAACGGTCTTTGTTCGATATATTTTCGTGACCATAGGGGAAGAGGAACTGTGTTTGACAGAAAAAGAGCAGGAATACTATTTTGAGAAATGGGAACTGACGCCCACGGAAGCTGCCTTTAAGAGAATATGGGAACTGGGTCAAGGAAATCCTTTGTTTCTTCGGATTGCGGCAGTGAGGCTGAAGGACATTTCAACAGCAGAAACTGCAAAGGACAAGGAGAGCGCGGAGCTTAAAGCTATTGAGGAAGCCAGAAAGGATCTGTGGGATTATCTGGAAACTCATGTGTATGACCAATGGAATGTAGAATTACAGGAGTTTCTGGAGGCAGTATGTATTGTGGAGCAGTTTGACCTTCCGATGGCGCAACAGATTACTAAGAAAAAAGAAAGTGGAAAGCTCATACAGCAGGCACGGGAAACAGGGTGCTTCCTGATGGAACGCAGAGAGAATGAACAGAGTATCTATGAGCTGAGAAGACCCATGAAGTATTCCATGCGACGGAGACTTTCTGCAAAATATTCACAGGATTACATAAGGGAACTGTATTACAGTGCCGGTAACTGTTATGAAATAGAGGGAAATGTGCCGGAGGCACTCAGAATGTATGAACTATGCCGCAATGAGGAGGGAATTTCCCGCATTTTGATTGAAAACATGAGACGAAATCCGGCATCGGGAGATTATTTTGAACTTAAGGCGTACTATCTGGCCCTTCCGGAAGAGAAGATAAAGGAAAGTGTGGAGCTGATGGCGGGCATGAGTATGCTGCAGTCCATGCTTCTGAATGAGGAAGAAAGCGAACGCTGGTACCGGGAGCTTTCCGACTATGCCCAAGAGAAAACAGGAGGACAAAAAAGAGCAGCACAGAGCAGACTTTTGTATCTGGATATTGGTCTGCCTCACAGAGGAATCATCCGATTGACCGACTTGTTTAAACAGGCAGGCGTATTTCTTGCGGAGAGAAAAAATGTTCTACCCGAGTTTTCCGTTACCAGCAATCTGCCCTCCATGATGAACGGAGGGAAAGATTTCTGTGAGTGGAGCAGGAGGGATGAAGAACTGGTTGGGAGCATGGGGAAGATAGTGTCTTTGGTCCTCGGCAAATATGGAAAAGGCCTTGTTAATCTTGCTCTTGCGGAGAGCTTTTTTGAAAAGGGCAGGGATGATTACGAGGTGGCATCCCTTGCAGGCAAGGGAAGAATGCAGGCAGAGAGCGGCGGAAAAACGGAGCAGGTCTTTGTGGCTGTTGGAATCCTGACACAGTTGTCTATGTTAAATAACCGTATGGAGGATGCTGCCGACATGCTGGAGAGCTTCCGACAGGTGGCGGAACAGGAAGCGCCGAAGCTTTTGCCGAACATCCGTGCCATGTCGGCAAGAATGGATTTATATACCGGCAGATACAATGAAGCGTACCGGTGGATGGAGGAAGCTCCGGACGAGGACGCAGAATTTAATGGCATGGAACGGTACCGCTATTTGACAAAGGTGCGGGTGTATCTGGCAGAGGGACGGAAAGAAAAAGCGATGCTTTTGCTGGATAAAATGCGTTTTTATGCAGAAAAAATGCACAGAACCTATATTTCTACGGAAGTCAGAATACTGGCGGCCATTGCCATGTACCGCATGGGAAAAGAAGGCTGGCAGGATATGTTGCAGGAAGCGGTGACAAGGGCGGAGGATTATCATTTCGTACGGATTCTGACGAAAGAAGGAGCTGCACTCTGGGAACTTTTGAAAACCGGTACGCTTATATGGCAGGATGAGGCTTTTAAAAAGCAGGTCATGGAAGAATGTAAGCATATGGCAGACTATTATCCGTCTTACCTGAAGGAAAAGCAGGAGGGGAATGTAATCCTGACCGATAAGGCATTGAGAATCCTGCGGCTACAGGCAGAAGGCATGTCTGTGGAGGATATTGCAGACCGGCTTGGATTATCCAAGGCGGGCGTAAAATACTACAATCGGGAAACCTATAAAAAGCTGGGTGTCAATAATAAGGCTGCTGCGGTTGCGGAAGCCAGAAACCGGAGGCTTTTGTGAATAAATAAAAGAATTATCATGGATTGAGTGCGTCTGTTACGAATATCAACCGGATATGAAATACCATTGATGTTTCACGGAAAGAACTGGACGGAGCCGTGCAGTCGGTCAATGAAAAGAAGTCCCTGTATAATGCGCGTGTCACAGCGTGTGAAATCAGATTAAAATATCATAAATTTGAAAGGCGGGTGGTGTTTTTTACTTCCCGTTTTTTTAATGCAAAAAAGGAAGAATATGGATTTAGGACAAAAAATGCTTGATAATTCGTATTACGAAAAGTATACTGATTAAGATGTGGGTGTTATGACATCAAAAACCCGCATTTGTAAAAGCCGGAGAGAAAAGGGAATTGTTCCGCATGCAAAAAAACAAAGGTTGGCATTAAGAATGGCAAAAAAAATTATGGATACGGACAGCTTTAGAATCAAAGATGGAATCTATTTATCGGACAGGCTGAAAAAAGCGCTTATGGCATCGCTCGAAAAGTCTGCAACGGTGGTAGAAGCACCGACCGGATACGGCAAAACTGTTGCAGTCAGAGAGTTTTGCCGCAATGTGGAACTGCCGGTAAAGTGGATCAATATTTATGATAACGATCCTTTCCATGCATGGGGAACTCTTTGCAGAGAGTTGTTCAGCAATTCAACGGTTGTACAGCGTTTTTTGAAATGGCCTTTTCCCCTGGAGGGGATGCAGCGGGATCGCTTTGCGGATGAGTTTGAAAAAATCCTGACGGATGAGCCTGTGGTAATCGTGTTGGATGACTTTCATCAGATACAAAGTGATCAGGTCAGTGACTTTCTCTATTACTTTGTCAAAGAATTTGTGGACAGAATACATCTGATTATCATTTCCCAAAAGACTGTTTTTAAAGATGAAAAATTATTGGTAGCCACAGGAAAACTAAATAAAATACATACGGAAGATCTGCGTATGTCCAGAGATGACTTTTTTAACTATGTACATATGCAGCAGTTGGAAATAAATGTTGATGATCTGGAACAGATCTATGAGAAGTCCGAGGGATGGATTTCCATGATTTATGTCTCTGTATTGAATTATATTCGGGTGGGGAAGAGCGATCTGAGTGCCGATATGGAGCATCTGGTGGACAGGGTGGCTTATGCGACCTGTTCCAAACAGACCCAGCACTTTTTGTCCTATCTTGCATTGCTTCCGGATTTCACCAAAGAACAGGCAGACTTTTTTAACGGCGGCGAGGACAGTGAGCCGATGCTGCGGGAACTGATCGAAAATCATTCCTTTTTCGGACAAGATCCGAATACCGGGAAATATCATTTACATACCATTTTCAAAAATTGTATTTACCATCATTTCGAGAGGCTGAGCCTTTCCGAAAGATGTATCCGCTACGAGCGTCTGGCGGAATATCTGGTGCAGGAAGGCAATTATCATGAGGCACTCAGATGGTATGAAAAGGCCGGAAATTATGAAGGCATCCTCCGTACGCTGGAATTGTTTGAAACTATCTGTTCCAGGGAAGAGGATCGGGAATTGATCATCAGATGTTATGATGATTGCCCCCGGATATTGTTTGAAGATTATCCCCTGTGCCTTGTTTTATTTATGTGGCGCTTTTATAACTACGGAGAAGAGAGCAGGCTTTCGGAATGCCGTCAACTGTTTGAACAGTTGATGGAGCAGATAAAGCTGGCAAAGGAAGATATGGATTATCTCTGGAAAGCATATTATGTATTTTTGTCCCAGAGTGCTTTTAATGATCTGGACCAGATGAGATATTATATGCAAAAAGCCGTTGCCCTGCCCGGCGATGATCTGCCGAAAATCGATTCGGATGTTCCCCGTACATTCGGCATTCCTTCTGTTTTCCATATGTTTTATCTGGGAGGAAGCGGCAGGGAGGTTGTCGATAAACTTCGGGTGCAGCTGAACGAATACCGGGAGCACGGTATCTGCGTTTATGACGGGGTGGAAAGTCTGGCAGAAGCGGAATATCAATATTATGTCGGTGATTTTGAGCAGGCGGAGATTCTCTGCCATAAGGCACTCAGGAGGTGTCAGACAAGCGGTCTGACCTGTTATATGGTAAATATTCAATATTTAAATGCACATCTGGCTTATATGCGTGGAGATTTTGAAGAAATCAAAAGAATACTGGATGAAATGCGTTCCATGGTTATTCGGGAAAGAAGCGAGCATTCCAGTCTGACTTATACTGTGGATATGTGTGAAGCGTTTTTCCATGAATATATCGGTTATCCCGTTCATATGGCTGACTGGATCAGGGAAGGCAGTGTGTTGCCGCGGGAAATTATGCCACAGGCATATCCCTATGTGATGATGATCAAAATGTCTGTTTCGCTTCAGGACGAAAGGTTTTCGCAAATCTTATCGGCAGAGGAAGAAATCTTGAAACTTGTCAAAAAATATCCCAACAGTTTTACCCTGGGGAATATCTATTTGATTCTCGCCTCCGCAGCAGCCTCTCTTTTACATACCGAGGAGGCAAAGGATTATATCCGTAAAACGGTTGAACATGTCAATTACGGAGCAGTTATGTTGTTTGCCCAATACGGAGAATGGCTGGTAAAACCTTTGCAGGAACTGGCGGAAGAAGATGAGAGATATAAACCGATCATTTCTGCCTGCCGTAAATTCTCGGCAATCCATAAAAATGCTACCAAACAGAGCTATACGGGTATTTTCCCGATGCTGACAAAACGTGAAAATGATATTGCTCTGCTGGCGGTGGACGGCTTTACCAACAAGCAGATCGCGGCGCAACTTTTTATCAGTGAGAATACAGTAAAAAGCTCTCTGAAAAATATTTTTGCCAAGTTGGGCATCAGCTCCAGAAGAGATCTCCTGCGGATCGCACAGATGGGAACCGGAATGTAACGCTATTTATGGATGAATTCCCTCGTGGTCTGGAGAACAAGAGTCAGCGAGAGCTGACGAGGGCAAAAAACAGAAAAAACGCAATCTATACCCTCGCAGGCAGGAAAAACAAGAGTTGACAAGGGCAAAAAACAGAAAAAACGCGATCTATACCCTCGCAGGCGGGAAAAACAAGAGCTGGCGAGGGCAAAAAACAGAAAAAACGCAATCTATACCCTCGAGGGCGGGAAAAACAAGAAACTACGAGGGCAAAAAACAGAAAAAACGCAAACCATACCCTCGCAGGCAGGAAAAACAAGAGCCAATAAGGGCAAAAAAAGATAAAATCGCAATTCATACCCTCGCGGGCAGAGGAAGAGGCAAGAAATGAAATGTGAGTGATTCAAAATGCGAGTGATTTAAAATGTGAGTGATTTCAGTAAATACTTGTGGAAACGCGCAAAAGGTTGTAAAATTGTGAATGATTATGAGAAAGAGAAAGGTGAGAGCATGGCTTTAAATAAGAAACCGGTCACCGGGATGAAAGATGTATTACCGGCTGAGATGCAGCTGCGTGACTATGTCATGAATGTGATCAAGGAAAATTACAGAAAGTTTGGATTTACCCCCATCGAGACTCCCTGCGTGGAGACGATCGGCAATCTTTGCAGCAAGCAGGGCGGGGAAAACGAGAAACTGATTTTTAAGATTATGAAAAGAGGGGACAAGTTAAATTTGTCCGAGGCAAAGGATGAGGCGGATCTGGCGGACAGCGGTTTGAGATATGATCTGACGCTGCCTCTGGCAAGATATTATTCCAATAATGCGGCAAATCTGCCTACGCCTTTTAAGGCACTGCAGATGGGTAATGTATGGCGTGCGGACAGGCCCCAGAAGGGAAGATTCCGCCAGTTTATGCAGTGTGATATCGACATTCTGGGCGAGCCCAGCAATCTTGCGGAGATCGAGCTGATCCTGGCGACAACTACGACCCTTGGCAAGCTGGGATTTTCCAATTTTAAAGTGCGTATCAACGAAAGAAGAATTTTAAAGGCAATGGCTGCTTATGCGGGCTTTGAGGAAGAGCAGTTTGATACCGTATTCATCATTCTGGATAAGATGGACAAGATCGGTATGGACGGTGTTGCCGAGGATCTGGTGGCAAACGGTTTTGCCAAAGAAGCAGTGGATAAATATATGGCACTTTTTGCGGGCATTGAAAGTGCGGAAGACGGCATCGCTTATCTGGGCGAGACGCTTGGGGACTATCTGGAAGAGGAAGTTGTGAAAAACTTATCCGAGATCAAGGCAAGCGTTTCCGCTACGGTAGATACCAATTTTACGATTGTATTCGACCCGACTCTGGTCAGAGGAATGTCTTATTATACCGGCACGATTTTTGAGATTGAGATGCCGGAATTCGGCAGCAGTGTTGCGGGTGGCGGCAGATATGACAAGATGATCGGCCGCTTTACGGGCAATGATGTTCCTGCCTGCGGATTTTCCATCGGTTTCGAGCGTATCATCACGATCATGATGGATAACAATTTCCAAATTCCGCAGCAGGCAAAGAAGGTTGCGTATCTGATTGAAAAGGGCATTGATACCGAAAGACTTTGTGAGATCATTGCAAAAGCGCAGGAAGCACGTGCTAACGGTACCCAAGTATTGGTAGTACGCATGAACAAAAATAAGAAATTCCAGAAGGAACAGTTGGCGAAGGACGGCTACGAAGAGTTCGTGGATTTCTACAGAGAAGCTCTGAAGAATTAGTGTAACCAATTACTATTTAGAGTTCGTTTGAAAACCGGTTATAAAATTTAAATTAGGCATAATATAAAAAGTATCATTAGGAGGCAGTTGACCATGGCTGAAACAATGAAAGGATTAAAAAGGAGCCACAGATGTACAGAGGTTTCCTCGGCAAATATCGGTGAGACAGTGACCGTGATGGGCTGGGTGGCAAAACAGAGGAATAAAGGCGGAATTATTTTCGTGGATCTGCGTGACAGAAGCGGTATTCTGCAGATTATTTTTGAAGAGGATAAATGCGGTGCGGAAAGCTTTGCAAAGGCAGAAAAGATGCGAAGTGAATTTGTCATTGCCGTTGTAGGCAAGGTCTGCAAAAGAGAGGGTGCGGTCAATGAAAACCTGGCAACCGGAGACATTGAAGTGGTTGCGGAGCAGGTGCGTATTCTTTCCGAGGCCGAAACACCCCCGTTCCCGGTAGAAGAAAACAGCAAGACCAAAGAGGAAATCCGTCTGAAATACCGTTATCTGGATTTGAGAAGACCGGATCTACAGAGGAATCTGATCTTAAGAAGCAAGATCTGTGCAGAGGTTCGTTCTTTCCTGACAAAGGAAGGTTTTCTGGAGATTGAAACGCCGATTTTGAATAAATCCACACCGGAAGGAGCCAGAGATTATCTGGTGCCAAGCCGTGTGCATCCGGGCTGCTTTTATGCATTGCCCCAGTCACCGCAGCTGTTTAAACAGCTGCTGATGTGCTCCGGTTATGACCGCTATATGCAGATTGCAAAATGTTTCCGTGACGAGGATCTTCGTGCGGACCGTCAGCCGGAATTTACCCAGATCGATATGGAGTTATCCTTTGTGGATGCAGAGGATGTGATGGATATCAACGAAAGACTGATTGCAGATGTATGTGAAAAGGCGATCGGGCTGAAGGTTTCTCTGCCGCTTCCGAGGATTACCTGGCAGGATGCCATGGACAGATATGGTTCCGACAAGCCGGATACCAGATTTGGCATGGAGCTTGTGAATGTTTCCGATGTGGTAGCAGGGTGCGGCTTCGGGGTATTTACTTCCGCTTTGGAAAACGGCGGTTCCGTCAGAGGTATCAATGTGAAGGGACAGGCAGGCATGCCCAGAAAGAAAATTGATGCACTGGTTGATTCCGCCAAAGGAAACGGTGCAAAGGGGCTGGCCTATCTGGCAGTACAGGAAGACGGCACTTATAAATCTTCTTTTGCAAAATTTATGACGGAAGATGAGCTGAAAGCCCTGGTAGATGCCATGGGCGGTGAAGCGGGAGATTTGCTGTTGTTTGCAGCCGACAGAAATAAAATCGTTTGGAACGTCTTGGGCGCATTGCGGCTGGAGCTGGGACATTCTTTGGGATTGATCGATGAAAATCAGTTCAATTTCCTGTGGGTAACGGAATTCCCGCTTTTGGAGTGGAGCGATGAGGAAAACCGCTTTATGGCGATGCATCATCCGTTTACCATGCCCATGGAAGAGGATTGGCAGTATATTGATTCCGATCCCGGCAGAGTCCGTGCAAAGGCTTATGATATTGTATTAAACGGCGTGGAGCTTGGCGGCGGATCCGTCAGAATCCATCAGAATGATATTCAGGAAAAAATGTTTGAAGTATTGGGCTTTACTAAAGAAAGTGCATGGGAGCGTTTCGGTTTCCTGTTAAATGCATTCAAATACGGTGTGCCGCCTCATGCGGGCCTTGCATACGGATTGGACAGATTGGTTATGCTGTTGGTAAAAGCCGATAGTATCCGCGAGGTCATTGCATTCCCCAAGGTAAAGGATGCGTCCTGTCTGTTGACCAATGCTCCGGATGTGGTAGACAAAGAGCAGCTGGATGAATTGCAGATTGCGCTGAATCTGACGGAGAAAGAAGAAACTTCGGAAGAATAGAACAGTAAAAGAAATATAGAAAGAAAAATGCATGAATCAGTTTAATCGTTTTAATCTGCCGCTCTGTCTGGTGGTGGAAGAGGGTGTCTTTGAACATGTGGATGAGACAGTTGCTTCCTACCTGCCGGAGATCAAAGGGCAGAAAACAATTATTGTAACAGAACAGTTTTTAAACGACCTGTATCCCGATTATCTTTCGGAAATGCGGAAGGATTTCGGAAACAGTGAGATTTATCTGTCGAAAGAAGGCAGTTTTGACCAGGCGGTGGAGTTGGCCAAATATATCTGTATCCACAATATCAAAGTGGTTATCGGTTTTGGCGGCGGACGGGTGCTGGATGTGGCAAAATATGCCGCATTTGTCAGCAAGACGATTTATATCTGTCTGCCGACGACTTTGAGCAACGATTCGCTGGCATCTCCTTTTTCCGTATTGCAGACGGAGGGAGCAAACCGTAAGACGCTGGGATGTAAAATCCCGACAGCGATTCTGGTGGATACGGATATGATCATGAAGGCGCCTAAGAGTCAGACCTTATCGGGTGTGGGGGATACCATCAGCAAGCATACGGCATTGTATGACTGGCAGCTGGCGGCAAAGCATGAAGGAAAGCCCGTAAACGATTTTGCCTATGCCATTGCGAGGATGGCATATGACAGCGTCTATCATTGCGATGACAAATCCCTGACCAGTAAGACCTTTATCCGCATTTTGTCCAGAGCTCTGGTCATGGGCGGGCTGGCAATGGAGATTGCCGGCAGTTCCAGACCCAGCAGCGGTTCGGAGCATCTGTTTGCCCACGCGCTGGAGGAGTATTATCCGCAACTGAAGATTTCCCACGGCATGTCTGTTGCATTGGGCAGTGTGGGAGCGTGTATCTTTCAGGGAAGGGATGAAACCCAGCTTGTCAGGGTGTGCAGGGAATACGGCATTGATCTGAACCCGGCTTCCTACGGCATTACCAAAGATATTTTTGCCGATGCATGGATGAGGGCACCGGAAACCCGTAAGGATCGCTTCAATATACTCAGTTCCACAGAGCTGAACCGGAAATGGCTGGATATGATCTATGACCGCATGGCAGATGGCAGCGATGCCGTATATCGGATGTGACCGGAAACAAAGATATAAAATTGCAGACTTCTTTTCTTTGTGAAACAGACGATTCGGACGTGGAAAGTTTCGGATGAGGGAAGTTTCGGATGAGAAAAGTTTTGGGTGGCATGACATGGAAATATATGTGTCAAAAATCTCTGACATAATGGGAGAGTTTGAAGAAAACAAAGTTTATAATTGTTTGCCGGATTTTCGCAGGAAGGCGGCAGATTGCTGCCGCAATCGGACAGATCGGGAAAGAAGTATGGCAGCAGGACTGCTGTTGGTTTTTTGTATGCAAAAAAGGGGCGTTTCCACAAAGGAAGCGCCCTGTTTTACCGAAAATGGGAAGATGTATTTTCCGCAGCAGGAAAGGTTTCATGTCAATTTATCCCACAGCGGCGATTATGCGGCCTGTGCGCTCGCTTCCCGGGAAGTGGGTATAGATCTGGAGCTACTCAGGCCTTATCGGGAAAATGTGGCAAGGCGTATCTGTTCCCAAAAGGAAATGCAGGTTCTTTTGTCAGAAAAGAAAGAGGAGGAAAAGAACAGGCAATTTACAAAACTCTGGACCCGAAAAGAAAGTATGGCAAAACTTTCGGGGAAAGGAATTGCCGCGCTGCTTCGGGACCGGAACGTAACAGAGAATTCGGAAGCCCGCATTTATACCGAAACGTATACACCCGTGCCTGGCTATTTTCTGTCGGTATCTTCCCATGAGGATGATTTCCCGGAACGGGTCATTTTACTGTCTCCAGAATCCCTTGTGCGATAGCATTGGCGATTTCATCAAAGTGAGCGTCAAAAAAGGCATTATCCGCATCGGTATTCACATAGCCGATCTCCAAAAGAACGGCGGGCATATTGGTACGCCTTAATACCACCAGATTCTTTCTTTCATTGATTCCCAGATTGTTCATACCGATTTTACTTAATTGTTCATTGATATTGGTAGCCAGCTCATAAGCTTTGCCGTATTTGCTATACACGAGGCTTTCCACGCCCGAGTAAGAATTGGGTACGGGAGTGGAATTCCGGTGGATGGAGACAAAGTAATCGGCGTTTGCGGCATTGGCTTCGTTTGCTTTCTGCAGCGGCGTTTCATAAACATCACCGGTTCTTGTATAGACCACGTTGATACCGTTTTTTTGCAGGATCTCTCCGACTGCCAGAGTCAGGGCAAGATTATCGTTTTTTTCGATCCGATCGTCGTAGGTTGCCCCCAGGTCTGAACCGCCATGTCCTGCATCCAGAACAACTGTTGCCATGTTTTCACCTGAAGTTTTTCTTTATTCTATGCCGGCTTCCGGGAAATGTGACACGGTGCGGAAACGGTGATTTGTCGGATATAATTGTTAATTGTCGAAAAATTGACGAAGGAAAAATCTTGACTTTCAAAATTTTAAGATGATAAAATAAATACAAAGGATTGTGGGAAGCGTAAATCCGGCAGAAACGGATTTGCGCTTTTCATTGCCCTGTTGATAGGCGTGTAAAGCATAAGCTTCTACCGACCGGAAAGTGAGCAGCAATGTTTCAAGTAGGAGATTATATTGTATACGAAAGCCGTGGTATCTGTAAGGTGGAAAATATTACGGAGCTGAATCTGCCGGGAGCGACCAGAGGACAAAAATATTATGAGCTGAAGCCCATTTATGAAGAGGCCGGAAAGATTTATTCCGCAGTGGACAACGAAAAAGTGGTTATGCGCCGGATGTTGTCAAAAGAAGAAGCGGAAAAACTGATCAATGATATTCCCGATATACCGGAAATGTGGATCGGGGATGAAAAGCAGAGGGAAATGAAATATAAAGAAGCGATGCGTTCCTGTGACTGCAGGCAGTGGGTCAGTATTATCAAAACCTTGTACTTAAGAAGGGAAAGCCGAATTTCTCAGGGGAAAAAGACAACCAATACGGATGACCGTTATTTTAAAAAGGCGGGAGATAATCTGCATGGTGAGCTGGCAATGGCGCTGGGAATGGAAAAAAGCGAAATGGAGCAGTATATCAGCGAACGGCTGGAGCAACTGCGGAAATAGACTTGGACGTATATAAGAGGATAGATATGTCGGATACGAATGATTTTTTGGAATCCTATAAAAATGTCAGAATCGGATGCCATGACTGCAGAGGGTGTTCTGAATGCTGCAGCGGCATGGGCACTTCCGTCATTCTGGATCCTTTTGATTTTTATCAGTTGGAGGCGGGACTTTTCGCAGAGCCTCAGGCAATCATGGAAAAATATGCGGAATTCAATATTCAGGATGGAGTAATACTGCCGAATTTGCGTATGGCAGGAGAAAAAGAACAGTGCCCCTTTCTGGATCAGGAAGGCCGGTGCGGTATTCACGGATTTCGTCCGGGATTATGCCGTTTGTTTCCGCTGGGCAGAAATTATGAGGACGGGAAACTGACTTACTTTGTTTTGGAAGGGGCGTGCCATGCACCGGGCGAAAGGACAAAGGTAAAGATCATCGACTGGATAGCGGTTGCGCCGATGGAACAGTATGAGAAGTTTCTGACGGACTGGCATTATTATTTGAAAAACATCAGACAAAAAACAGCCGCTCTCCCGGAAAATGAGTGGGAGAGCGGTGTAAAAAATGCTTCTATGCATATTCTGCAAAAGTTCTATTTGAAACCATATGATTGCAAACGCAATTTTTTTGAACAGTTTTATGAGAGAATGGAATGCCTATGAGTCGCCGGAATTGTTGCTTTCGTCGGCGGCATCGGATGCCGGAGCGACGTTTCCGCAGTTTTCGGCATCAGGTAATGTTTCGTTCTCTTTTTGATTTTCATCTTCCTTTTCGGGCAGAACGACCGTAACGCGCATGATGCGGTTTTTGTTCATGACGGCAGCGGTGATCATTGTGCCGTCTTTCAAGGTAACGCTTTCGCCTTTCTTGGGAATGTGGTCGAGCTGTTCGATCATAATACCGCCGATGGAATCATAGTCATCGGAGGCAAAGGTAGTCAACAGAGCGTCATTGATATCGTCCAATTTCATGGAACCGGCAATATCGTATGTACGCGTGTCGATCTGCTTTAACAGTTCTTCCTCTTCATCATCATACTCATCCCGGATTTCTCCGACGATTTCTTCCAACAGATCTTCCAACGTGATCATGCCGACAGCGGCACCGTACTCATCCAGAACAACAGCAATGTTGTTGGCGCTTTCCCGCATTTCAATCAGAAGGTCATCCGTCTTTTTGGTTTCATAGGTATAATAAATATCGCGCATGATATTGCGGATGTTAAAATCGGTTTTTTTGCTGACCAGAAAGAAGTCCTTTAGATTCACGCTGCCGATAATATGGTCTTTATCCTCTTCATATACCGGGATTCTGGAATACAATGTATTTTTAAACAAATTCTGAAGCTTGGTATAGGAGGTGTCCACATCGACCATTGTCATTTCGATACGGGGGATCATAATGTCTCTTGCAAGGGAGTCGCCCAGATCAAAAACATTTAAAATCATTTCCCGCTCTTCGGATTCGATGGCACCGTCTTCATGACTGACCTCAACGTAAGTTTTCAATTCGCTTTCCGTCATGGGATTATATGAACCGTTGGCGTTGATGTGCATCAGCTTCAGGAAAAAAGCAGACATTTTGTCTACGACAAAAATAACCGGTGTCAGTAAGAACATCAATGCCTGAATGACGGGACTATAAGCCAGTGCCAGTTTTTCCGAATTGATGCTGGCTGCCGTTTTGGGAACAATCTCGCCGAATAACAGGATCAGGATGGTCAGAAGCCCGGTTACAACTCCTACGAAGACACTGCCGAATAGTTTAATCGTCAGGGCAGTTGCCATGGAAGTGGTGGATATATTAACAAGATTGTTGCCGATTAAGATGGTGCTGAGCATTTTGCTGGGAGATTCCAGAATATTCAAAACGCGCCGGGCACTTTTGCTGCCCTCATCGGCAAGGGTTTTCATCTTTACCTTATTGACACAGGTCAAAGCTGTTTCCGCGGATGAAAAAAAAGCGGAAAGTATCAATAAAATAACCAGAAATACCAATTGTATGGCATCGGAAGTATCCAAAATTAAAATCAACTCCAATCATATTTTTTGTAGTACATCATATGTTATAAGGAAAGATACTATAAAATGTTTTTTGTTGTCAAGTAAAAGAAAAGAAAAATGGAGGGATTGGATGCGTCAGCAGCTGTTGGATAAAGAAAGCAGGAACGGAAAAGTATTGATATTATTGGGATTACTGGTTTTTGCATATGTTTTAACGGGTATTTTGTTATTGGGGCTGGCATTTCTGCTTTACAAGTTCCGGCTGGATGAAAAGGTGATCAACATTGCGATCATTGTTATTTACGTGGCGGTGACGTTTATCACCGGTTTTTTGGCGGGAAAGAAGTTGAAAGTCCGCAAATTTTTGTGGGGATTTTTGCTGGGAGCGGGATATTTCCTGATTCTGGCTGTCGTTTCCGTGATAGCCGGACAGCAGGAAACGGTATTCGGGAGCCATCTGCTGACAACGTTTATCCTGTGTGCCGGCGGGGGAATGCTTGGCGGAATGCTCAGTTGAAAATTTTTTAAAAAAGCTGGAACCTTTTTGCGACTTTCAGTATCATAAAGAGTAGTGAGAGGATTTTTATGAAGAGATCAGAGTAATAAAAAGGGGAAACAAACGATGAAACGGTCAGAATATTGTGAATATATCAATCGATACAAAGATCATCTATATACAGTGGCATATTTCATCTTAAATAATAAAATGGATGCGGAAGATGCGGCAGAAAATGCCATTTTAAAAGGGTACGAGCATATGGATCAGTTGAGGAACCCGCACAAATTCAAAACATGGATGATTACCATTACCAAAAATGAGGCACTGAAAATCAAGAAAAAAAGATTGGAATTGCCCGGAAATGAAAAAATGGAGACGATGATGGAACCGGTCTGGGATTGTTATAACGAGCTCTGGGATATCGTTCAGAAGTTAAACGAAGAATATCGCCTGGTCGTAGTCATGTATTATTACAATGGATTATCCATACGCGATATATCCGGTATTTTGAACATCCCGGTCGGAACAGTGAAATCGCGTTTAAACAGGGGAAGAGAACTTTTGAAAAAGTCATTGTCTTAAACAGGAAATGAGGTATCAGTCATGGCGAAATTCGATAGAGAAATAAAAAGATTAATCAGGGATGTAAAGCCTCCGGAAACTTATGAAAAAAAAGTCGACAGCATTTTACAATCAATAGAAGAACAGGAAGAAGCGCCCGCACAAAAACGTCGTAATCCAAAGTGGGTACCGCGCCTTGCGCTTTGTTTGATCTGCATTGTCGGTCTGCTGTCCATTACCGCTATGGATGTGCAGGCAAATATTTTTGAGACATTTAAAGCGACGATCATGGATTTTTTGGGACTGGCATCGGAAGAAGACGCAGAACGGACCGGAGTGGAAAGCGAAAGAATAAACAATGTGAGCAAACGGGATCTTATGATGGAAACTCAGGAGGTAGTGGTGGACAGCCATATGATTTATCTGCTTGTGGAAATCAGGGCCTCCTCAGATATAGAATTTTCGGGGGATGTGGGATTTGATTATTTCTGCTTCTGTGCAGGGGACAATTATAACAATGAGAATCTGCTGACCGGTGCCCGGTCCTGTGAACTATTGGAAGTAAATGCGGACAAGCCGTATATGGCTACTTATATTGTCAGTATCGCATTTGAGCAGGAACTGGAAGAAGGGAGCAACGTAACGGCATATTTCAAAGACTTGGAACGAGATCCCTATTCGGATGATCCGAAGCTGCTGATAGAGGGAATGTGGAGCGTTACGTTTCCGCTGAATAAAACCGTTACCGCACAGGTTTCCATTGAAGGAAATGCAGATATGGTATTTTCCTATCAGAATACTACGGCAACCGTGGATGATATCGAGATAACTCCTCTAGGACTTGTCCTGAATGCGGATGTATCCAATTTCCCGTATGAGCAATTGGGATTATCGGATACGACAATTGCCATTACATTAAAAATGATCGACGGCACCGAACAGGTAATTGTGAGTCACAAGCCCGGTGAAAGTTTTATACAGTGCGGGAGCACCTATTATGAACAGGATGGGGACAAGTCGTATCAGCAGGACACACTGGAATTTACGGAGGTTATCAGTCTGGAAAAGGTATGCGGGATTTATATAGAGGATTTGTATATACCATTTGAATAACAGTTATGTATAAATTTTGAGGGGAGAACAACAAATGATGAGAGAGGGAACGGAACCGATAAAACTGCCGGCATTCATGTCGGAAAAAAAGAATCTGCAGATGTTTGCCGACCAATTCTGTCTGACAATGCGGGAAACGGAAATCCTCGAGAAACTTGTCACAACAGAGGACGGTGTCAGGGAGATTGCGGATGCATTATACATATCAAGGCGCAGCCTGCAGCGGCATATTGCCTCAATCTATGAAAAAACCGGAACCAAATCCAGAATTGGATTATTTCAGACATATATGGAGATGATCGTGGAAGAAATATATAATAAAATGGCACAAGTGTGAACTGCAAACCGAGTGTGGTTTTAATTATAATCAGAGGGGATAAAATAAAAAGAAAGAGGTAGTGAGAATGAAAAATAGAATAACAGCATGCATGGCTTTTGCAGTATGCCTGATCGTGACATTGACAGTGATGCCGTCAACAGTCTATGCACAACAGGGGAATCCCGTAACGCTGACGGTCAGAGCCTGCGAGTATACCGAATGTGAGGGCAGTATGGATTATGTATATTTAGATTGTCCGGAATGGAGTGCTACGTTTACGGCAGATGATCCCGGAGCCGTGTTGGATACCAATACAACCGGCGGATACACAGGAATCCTGATGGATTATATCGGAGAATATGAGAGGACCTATACGTTAGAGGAAGGGTATAATCGGTTTTGTAAAGTGATGCTCGCAGGTAACTTGTCGGCGACTTCCGTTCCCGGCAGCCTTACCGTTCCGGTTCCGGCAGGATGTGACGCTTCTTCTGCGAAATATTCGCTTTATACAGAAGATGAATCATTTAACCCTTCGACAACACCTTTTGTGCCGGTCAGCTCTTATACGGAAAATACGATTACGATTCCTTATCAATCCGTAAATGGTATCTCAGACTACATACTTGTGGAATACGTTGCAACAGGAGCGGTTCCGTATCGTGTTGTGGAGGGAATCAACAGTACATGGACGGCTGGCAGTGCGGATGGATTATCTGTAAGAGCAAACGGTGCTTTGGATAAGTTTCAGAATGTAAAAGTGGATGGAGCAGTGGTTGACGCATCAAATTATACGGCGACATCCGGAAGCACCATTATTACCTTTAAGAAAGAATATCTGTCGACCCTGACACCGGGGACACACAATATCACGATTGCGTTTACGGACGGTGAAGCATCTACAAATGTTACCATTGCCGCGGTAACTGCGGAACAGCCCAATACTGTGCAGGTACCTGCAGCGCAGGCAGTTCAGGCTACGGCGCAAAAGGATGATGTTCCGAAAACCGGCGAAGCCGATGCCGTAACGGCATGGATGATTTTGAGTGTTTGCAGTTTTGCGGGCATGATTTACCTCTATGGTTTCAGAAGGAAGAAATCAAATGCATCATAAGAAAGAGTGGTTTTTTACCCGGCGCAATCGATTATTGGTTCTGTTTGCGATTTTGTTTGTGTTTTCCCTTCTGATGGCGGTTATCTGTTACAGGAACAGACGGAATGACAAAAGAAGGCTGGAGGCACAGCAGGAGACATTGCAAGCTATGAAAGAAGTATCTGAGACAGAGTCTGTTACGGACTCTGTCTCTTCTGATGAGGCGGTATATACAGGACCGGAGATATTGCCGGAATATCAGGATTTGTATGAAAAAAATCAGGATTTGATCGGATGGTTAAGCATCGAGGGGACCAATATTGATTATCCTGTCATGCAGACAATGGAGGATGAAACATATTATCTGAACCGTGGTTTCGATAAAAATGAGAACAGGAATGGTTGTCTGATCATGGATACAGATTCCAATGTGGGTGTAGGTGACAGGGAACATGCTTATCAAAACGGAACCGAGCCTTCAAGCAATCTGATCATTCACGGACATACCATGAAATCGGGAGATATGTTTGGCAATCTGAATCTGTATGCGGATGAAACATATGGAGCCGGGCATTCGGTTATTTGCTTTGACAGCCTGTATGAACATCGCAGATATGAGCTGATCGCGGTGTTTTATTCCCAAGTTTATTATGCGGATCAGGATGTATTTAAATATTACAAATTTTTTCAGGCAGACACGCAGGCGGAGTTTGATGACTGGTATGAGAATATTAAGGCAATGTCCCTGTATGATACAGGCGTAACGGCACAGTTCGGGGATGAGTTCATTACGTTGTCCTGCTGCTCTTATCATTTGGAGGACGGGAGATTTGTTGTTGTCGGAAAAAGGATCGGTATTTCCGATACGGAAGAAACCTTTCGGGAGACAGGTCGATAGGCGTCGTAAACGCAAGCTGAAAAAAAGTCTTTCAATAGGGAAAAAACTGTGATATAATCTGCTTGTTGAGTACCTAAAGTGAATAAAGGAGGCTTTGTGATGAAACATATCAAAACATTAAGCACGAGAGATTTAAAGAAATCCATGAAAAAAGGTGGCTGCGGTGAGTGCCAGACATCTTGTCAGTCAGCTTGCAAAACATCTTGTACAGTTGGCAATCAGAGTTGCGAACAGGTTAAATAATATGATGTTTCTTAAGCAGCGAGTAAGATCGCTGCTTATTATACGTTTACGTTAAAATATGATAGTTGATTGGAGAGAATACGGTGGTACATGTTTATAAAAACAACGGTTACAACCTGGTGCTGGATGTCAACAGCGGTTCGGTACATGTGGTTGACGATGTTGTCTATGATCTGATACCGGTTCTGGAAGATGCTGTAAAAAAGAAATGTCCCAAAGACCGGCTGCTTTTTCTGGCGGGACAGGCTTTGCAGGAAGCGGGTGCTTCCTACGGAAAGGAAGAGGTCGCCGAAGCCGTGGACGAGATCGTCGAATTGGCAGAAGCGGAAATGCTCTATACAGAGGACATTTATGAGCCATATATTCAGGAGTTTAAAGACCGTGAGACTGTGGTAAAGGCGCTATGTCTGCATATTGCCCATGACTGCAATCTGGCATGTAAGTATTGCTTCGCGGAAGAGGGAGAATATCACGGCAGAAGAGCGATCATGAGTTATGAGGTCGGAAAGAAGGCCTTGGATTTTCTGGTGAGAAATTCCGGGAACAGAGTGAATCTGGAAGTGGATTTCTTCGGCGGAGAACCGCTTATGAACTGGCAGGTCGTAAAGGATCTGGTGGCATACGGAAGATCGCTGGAAGAACCGTTTCACAAGAAATTCCGTTTTACCCTGACCACAAACGGAGTGCTTTTAAATGATGAAATTATGGAATTTGCCAATCGCGAGATGGCAAATATCGTACTCAGTATCGACGGAAGAAAAGAAGTTCACGATTTCATGCGTCCCCACAGAGGCGGACAGGGCAGTTACGATGAAATCGTTCCCAAATATATCAAAGTGGCGGAGAGCCGCGGTCAGATGAATTATTATGTACGGGGAACTTTTACCCGGCATAATCTGGATTTTTCCAAGGATGTGCTGCATCTTGCGGATTTGGGGTTCAAACAGATTTCCGTGGAGCCGGTGGTGGCGGATGAAAAAGAAGATTATGCCATCAGAAAAGAGGATATTCCGGTTATCCTGGAACAATACGATGAGTTGGCAAAAGAAATCATCAAGCGGAAAAAAGAAGGAAAAGGCTTCAACTTTTTCCACTTCATGATAGATCTTGAGGGAGGTCCGTGTGTTGCCAAAAGGCTTTCCGGCTGCGGCTCGGGGACGGAGTATCTGGCGGTAACACCATGGGGAGATTTTTATCCCTGTCATCAGTTTGTGGGAATGGAACGGTTTTTAATGGGAAATGTGGATGACGGCATTGTAAATACGGCAATCCGCGATGAATTTAAGAACTGTAACGTATATGCAAAGGAGAAATGTAAAAACTGTTTTGCAAAATTCTATTGCAGCGGCGGCTGCGCAGCAAATTCTTATAACTTCCACGGCAGTATCAATGATGTATATGACATCGGATGCGAATTACAGCGGAAGCGGATTGAATGTGCGATTATGATCAAGGCAGCACTTGCCGACGGAGAGGAGAACGAATAATGAAAAAGAAAAATGCGGTCCTTTCGCTGATTCTCTTTCTGATTGCCCTGATAGGACTCGGATATGTGGCATTGGTGGGAATTGGACCGACAAAAACCGGATCAGCAGCAAATATCAAGCAGGGTCTGGATCTTGCAGGCGGTGTCAGCATTACCTATCAGGTAGTGGGAGACGAGAAACCGTCCGATGCGGATATGCAGGATACGATTTACAAGCTGCAGAAGCGTGTGGAAGGTTATTCTACAGAGGCACAGGTATATCAGGAGGGAGAAGACAGAATCAATATTGAAATCCCCGGTGTATCGGATGCCAATGAGATTCTGCAGGAACTGGGGCAACCCGGCAGTCTGTATTTTATCGCTCAGACGGATGATGCCGGAAATCAGAACTATTCCATTACCGGTATCGATGAAAACGGGAAATATGTATATACTTTAAATAAGTCCATTGAAGAGCTGCAGGCGGATGGTTCCATTAAACTGGACGGAACCATGGTAGCCAGTGCGGATGCGGCACAGACTACGGACAATTCCGCATTAAAACAGACGCAGTATGTGGTGGAACTCACTTTTACGGACGAAGGAACACAGGCTTTCGCCGAGGCTACGCAGAGAGCCTATGAAAGAGGCGAAACCATTGCGATTTATTATGACGGAGAGCTGGTATCCGTTCCGACCGTACAGAGTGTTATTACAGGCGGACAGGCACAAATCAGCGGTATGGCAAGTGTGGAAGAAGCCAAGACACTGGCTTCCACCATCCGTATCGGCGGATTGAAGCTGGAGCTGGAAGAAATGCGATCCAATGTGGTCGGAGCACAGCTGGGTTCCGATGCGATCAGAACAAGTCTGAAGGCGGCAACGATCGGTTTTGCGATTGTATGTATCTTTATGATTGCGGTTTATTTCCTGCCCGGTCTGGCATCGGCTCTTGCCCTTGCGATTTATGTGATTCTGACGATGTTAGTCCTGAATCTCTTTAACCTGACACTTACCCTTCCGGGAATTGCCGGTATTATTCTTTCCATCGGTATGGCAGTGGACGCAAATGTCATTATTTTTGCACGTATCAGGGAAGAACTGGGAACGGGAAAGACAGTAAATTCTGCAATTAAGATCGGATTTAATAAAGCGACATCCGCAATTGTGGACGGGAATGTTACAACCTTTATCGCGGCGGTCGTATTGGTTATGCTGGGATCCGGTACCATCAAAGGATTTGCACAGACATTGATGATCGGTATCGTGTTATCCATGTTTACATCCATGGTAATTACCAGACTGCTATTAAATGCTTTTTATGCACTGGGTGCAAAGGATGAGAAATGGTACGGCGTGGGAAAGGAAAAGAAACCGATCAATTTCCTGTCCAAGAAAGCTGTTTGTTTTGCGATTTCTCTTGTATTGATTATAGGCGGATTTGTGATGCTGGGTGTAAATAAGGCATCTACCGGGGATATTTTAAATTACTCCATGGAATTTAAGGGCGGTACTTCCACAACCGTTACGTTCAATGAGGATATGAGCATTGAAGAGCTGGATGCAGAAGTGGTTCCGCTTCTGGAAGAAATTACCGGTGACGGATATGTGCAGACACAGAAGGTATCCGGAACCAATGAGGTTATTATTAAAACAAGAACCCTTTCCGTTGAGGAAAGAGAGATGATGAGTACGGTGCTGGGTGAGAATTTCGGCGTGGCTGAGGATCATATTCAGTCCGAAACCATCAGTGCCACGGTCAGCAAGGAAATGAAGCGTGATGCGGTTGTTGCCGTTATCATTGCAACCATCTGCATGTTGGTTTATATCTGGTTCCGGTTTAAGGATATCCGGTTTGCGACCAGTGCGGTATTGGCGCTGGTGCACGATGTATTGGTTGTGCTGGCATTTTATGCGGTATCCAAGACCAGTATCGGAAATACCTTTATCGCATGTATGCTGACAATCGTAGGTTATTCCATCAATGCGACGATCGTTATTTTTGACCGTATTCGTGAAAACCTGAAGGAAATGCCTAAGAATACGGATCTTGCGGAAATCGTAAATACAAGTATTACGCAGACTTTGACCAGAAGTATCAATACTTCCTTTACGACCTTTATCATGGTTGCGGCGTTATTTGTACTGGGTGTTACCAGTATCCGTGAATTTGCATTACCGCTGATGGTAGGTATTGTCTGCGGTGCATATTCTTCCGTATGTATTACGGGTGCTCTCTGGTATGTGATGAAGACAAAGATAAAAGGAAAAGCGGCAAAAAAATAAGGGAAAATGAGAAAAAGCATTATTGACTTTCCGCTTTTTCGTTGATATACTTCTTTTAATAAAAGGGAGTAGTTGGCGTCAAAGACGTCTACTTAATCGTCAGTACGATTTCTCTGTTACGGGAAATCCGGTTGGTAGCAAAGCAGCGAGACTTTTATTGTGCTTTTATTGTGCAATAGGAAGTCTCGCTTTTTTTGTAAAAGGAGACCGGACAATTTCCGCATTTATGCATATTGCGGGCAGAAAACGGAAAAAACAAAAAATAGGATAGAGAAGGAAGTAGAGAACATGGATTTACTCATTCAGATTTTGCTTTTGGTTGTTGGATTTGCGATGCTGGTAAAGGGCGCTGACTGGTTTGTGGAAGGCGTGGCGGGAATTGCCGAAAAATTCGGAATACCGCAGCTGGTAATCGGCCTTACGATCGTGGCCATGGGAACCAGTGCTCCGGAAGCCGCAGTCAGTATTGCTTCCGCATTAAAAGGAAGTGCCGGTATTACCATCGGTAATGTGGTGGGAAGTAATATTATGAACATTCTGGTGATCCTGGGGCTGACAGCCGTCATTACCAATGTGGCGGTGCAAAAATCCACCATTCGGTATGAAATTCCCTTCATGCTGGTGATCACGCTGGTATTATTGGGACTGGGAATGACCGGCGGTAATATTACTTTTATCGAAGGCATTATTCTGTGGATTTTATTTATTGCATATTTTGTTTATCTGTTCTTTATGGCAAAGAAGAAAAAAGAAGAGCCTGAAAAAGAAAAGGAGCAGCCTATCTGGAAACTCCTGCTCATGGGCGTTGTCGGTGCTGTTCTGGTTGTGTGGGGAGCGGATATTACGGTAGATTCCGCATCCGCCATTGCAAAAATGTTCGGTATGTCGGATCGTCTGATCGGTCTGACCATTGTAGCTTTCGGTACATCCCTGCCGGAACTGGTAACAAGCGTGACGGCTGCCAGAAAAGGAAAAGTGGATATCGCCATCGGCAACATTGTGGGAAGCAATATTTTCAATATTTTGTTTGTGGTAGGTACCACGGCACTTGTGACACCGGTTGTCTTTGAAAGCAAATTTGTAGTGGATACTTTAGTGGCATTTGCAGCGGGTATCCTGCTCTGGCTCGGTGTTGTGAAACACAAGGAACTGAGGCGGCCCGCAGGCGTGATCATGCTCCTTGCTTATGCGGCATATTTTGTATATCTGCTGATATAGATCTGTACATGAGAGAATGTTTTTGATTTTCGTGAATAGAAATTAAAATAACCAACCATACTACTTAAAAAAAGCAGGAGGTTGGTTTTTCTATGAAACAAATAACGGAAAAAGAATTGGCAGGCCTTTCGGAACTGTTAAATGAAGAGGAATTACTGATCCACAAATTTCAGATGCTTGCAAGTCATTGTGAGGATCCGGAAGTAAAAGCAAAATTTGAGGACATCGCGAACAAACATCAGAGTCACTTTAATTCTCTTTATGAACAGGTTAAATAGGAGGGCGTATCATGCAGCAGCAATTTTCAGAAAAAGATATTTTAACGGATGCTTTGATTTCCGAAAAGAGAGCAACGGAACAGTACAATCAATATGCCAATGAGTGTCTTCACGACAACGTGAGAGATGCGATCATCGACTGTCTGGGCAAAGAACATGCCATTCAGGATGAGGTTTTTCATCTGATGCATGAAAGAGGTTATTATCCCACACCTATGGCAGACGACAAAAAAATCACGGAAGCGCAGCAAAAATTTTCTCAGTGCGTGAAATAGTGGCGGTTTTGACTAAAACATGGTAAACTGAACCCGGGGACATGAATGCCCCGGGTTTTGCTGTAGAAACGGATGGATTTTTGAAACTGAACATGGAAAAATGGTACATAGAGGTAAAAAAAGCTGATTTTGAAGCAATTGGCGAAAAATTTCATATCAGCTCGGTTGTTGCGAGGTTGTTGCGGAACAGGGATATGACCGAGGAAGCAGAGCTGGAACTGTTCTTAAACGGAACCAGAGAGAATTTGTACGATCCCTTTCTGATGGCGGACATGGAAAAAGCCGTCTCTTTGATGGAAGGCTTCCTGCGGGACGGAAAGAAAATCAGGATTATCGGGGATTATGATATTGACGGTGTCTGTTCTTCCTATATTCTGCAAAAGGGACTGTCTTATGCCATAGACCGGACGGCGGCGGACCGGGGAAGAACGGAGCAAAATTCTGATAAACTGCTGGATGTGGTCATTCCACATCGTATTCAGGACGGATACGGATTAAGCGACCGGTTGATCGCGGATGCTGCCCGAGACGGCGTACAGGTCATCATTACCTGTGACAACGGGATTGCGGCAACAAGCCAGATCGCTTATGCCAATGAGCTGGGTATCCATGTGATCGTAACAGACCACCATGAGGTACCCTATGAGCAGGAGGGAGAAACGCGGCACTATCTGCTGCCGCCCGCCGATGCGGTGGTAGATCCCAAGAGAGAGGACTGCAGCTATCCCTTTAAAGGCATCTGCGGCGGAACGGTTGCTTACAAATTCATAGAAGCGCTGCTTACCCGTATTGCACCCATATCCGGGGAGGACAACCGATTGTTGGAGGAATGTTTTGCATTTGCGGCATTTGCCACGGTGGGGGATGTAATGGAATTAAACGGAGAAAACCATATATTGGTAAAATATGGGCTGAGGTCCATTGCCCGCTGTGAGAACTATGGGATGCAGGCATTGATCGAGCAATGTGGCCTGAAGGATCAGGAACTGTCGCCCTATCATGTAGGATTTATCCTGGGCCCCTGCTTTAATGCGTCCGGGCGGCTGGACAGCGCAGACCGGGTGCTGGAGCTTTTGAATGCCGGTTCCAAGCGGGAGGCCATGGGAATTGCCGCGGAGCTGAAGGAATTGAATGCACAGCGGCAGGAGCTGACCTTAGAAGGGCTGGAAGAAGCCGTGCAGATGGTGGAACAGGAAGGACTCGGAAAAGACCGGGTGCTGGTCGTATATCTGCCGGAGGTTCATGAATCCCTGGCCGGTATCATTGCGGGAAAACTGCGGGAGCGGTACGGGAAACCGGTGTTTGTGCTGACCGACGGAGAGGAAGGCATCAAAGGTTCCGGGCGGAGCATCGACGCTTACCATATGTTTGAGGAAATGACCAAAATCAAGGATATTTTCTTAAAATACGGGGGACATAAGCTGGCGGCGGGGCTGTCCCTTCCGGCAGGAAGTGCGGAAACGTTTCGCAGGCGAATCAATGAGGTATGTACGTTGACAGAGGATGATTTCGTGGAACGGGTCATGATCGATGTGCCGATGCCCATCGATTATGTGTCAAAAGAACTGCTTTCCCAGATGAAACTGCTGGAGCCTTACGGAAACGGAAACCGAAAGCCGCTGTTTGCACAAAAGGGTGTACTGTTTGAACAGGGCAGGATACTGGGCAAGAACGGTAACGTCGTAAAAGGAAGGGTAAAAAGTCCCGCGGGAGCTTCGTTTGAAGCCATTTATTTCGGCGACGGAGCGGATTTTCTGAACAGAATACAGAAGTGCAGGGGAAATGTGGATATCGCTTATACTCCGGAGGAAAATACTTACCGGGGAGCGACAACCATTCAGATAGAAATCAAATATATAAAATTCGCAGGGGAGGAAACAAAATGATTTTAACAGTAACTTGTAATCCGGCTATTGATAAAACTTATAATACCACAGGAGTGATGATCGGTCAGGTCAACCGTATGCGGGATCTGATCAGCCTGCCGGGAGGCAAAGGAATCAATGTAACGAAGGTGCTGAATCAGTTTGGAGCACAGGTGACCGCTACCGGATTTTTGGGCGGCTACACGGGAGAATTTATTGAAGATGCCCTTCAGAAAATGAATGTGTCCGTGGAATTTACCAAAATCCGCAATATGACCCGTTCCAATATGAATATCATCGGAGATGACGGTTATGTGACCGAGATCTTGGAGCCTGGTCCGCATGTGGCGGCCTTTGAAAAGGATCTGTTTCTGGACCGTTTCCGCGAACTGGTTCCGCAGAGTGAATGTGTGGTCATGTCGGGAAGCCTGACAGACGGTCTGCCCGATGACTTTTATGCAAAGCTGATCGCTATCTGCAATGAGGCTGATGTCAAAGTCTTTCTGGATACCAGCGGAGAGCCCTTACGGAAGGGAATTGAGCAGAAACCTTACTGTATCAAACCAAACCGTAAAGAGTTGGAATTTATCGCCGGGAGAAAGCTGTCCACGGAGGCGGAAGTCATTCAGGCAGCGTACGCCTATGTGAAATCGGGCGTTACCAAAGTCGTTGTCTCCATGGGGGAAAAGGGAATTTTGGAGATTACCAAAAAGAAAGTGATCAAGGCGGTTCCGCCCCGCGTTAAGGCAGTCAATACCGTGGGAAGCGGAGACTGTGTGGTTGCGGCCATGGTGCTGGGATTGGTACAGGATATGGGTGAGGAAGATACCATGCAGCTTGCGGCAGGCATTTCCGCAGCCAATGCCACTACGCTTGAGAGCGGTATGATACCGAGGGATACCATGGAGGAGATTATTAAAAATGTGTCTATCATAACTATGTAGGCGTTGTGCACCGTTATTTTAGTTATACTTTTTTCTTAATTTATAAAGTTTCAACTTTTTTTATGATTTGCACATATTTTGGACACATTTTACAGATATTATAAGAGTCAGATAGTTGAACCACAACTCACTATCTCCCCCCTCATAAGAATTCAAAACAGAAAACTCGGCTTCCCCGCCGGGTTTTTTGTTGTCTTTTTCATTATTTGGAAAAATACAGAAAAATGTGTGCTGCGGCTTTACGCAAAAACAACAATAATGATAATATGTAAAAAGAGACACAATGTTACCCGCACACATATGAAGAAGGGTATAAGAAGCCAATCAGGCAGTCAATAGTTTATGTGAGGAAAAGCATTTTGAAATTAAAAAATATTTTAATTGTTGTTAAGGATATTGAAAAGTCAAAACGGTTCTATCATGATTTGTTTGGTCTTGATGTGGTGCTTGACCAGGATGGTAATGTGATTGAAGTGGGAACGCCTATGTGAAATACGCAAACGGCATTCTTCTCAAAATCTTGTAATTGTGGTAAAATTTGTACAGCAAATGCGAAATAATGTGTAAAAAACACAGAGGGAAATACATTCGGAGGGGATATAAATGAAAAAGGGGTTAAATGCGTCAACACTTAAAGTAATAGCCATAATAACAATGGTCATTGACCATATTTCGTGGGGGTTTTTCGATTTTTATTCATGGCAGGGCTATCTGCTCCACATTATCGGGCGGCTTACCATACCGATCATGTGCTTTTTCATTGCAGAGGGATTTCGAAAAACGCACAACCTTAAACGCTACATACTGCGAATGGCGTTTTTTGCAGCACTCTCTATCGTTCCGTTCTACCTCTTTTTCCATGAAGAATACGCCTATCGGCAAAATATCATTTTTGACTATCTTTTGGCACTACTGTTGCTGTCGGTATTGGAAAGCAAACGGTTGAAAATGCCTGCAAAGGTAATGCTCGGCACATTGCTGGTCATAACCTCTATGGTAATAGGCGGATGGCCTGTTATGCCTATGGTTTATGTGCTGATTTTCTACTATGCGGACAGTTTTAAAAAGCAGGCGGTGTGGTTCTGTTCGACGACGGTTGGACTGGTCCTTTTTATGATGCTTGCGATTATGCTTAACACGAGATACAATTTCTATCCCATGTATAACAACTGGGTTTGGTGGGATAAAAGCTATTTCTTAGGGTTCATGCTGGCACTTTTTCTGATTAAAGCGTACAACGGCGAAAAGGGAAAATATCCCTTTGGCAGATATTTTTTCTTTTTCTTTTATCCGGCACATTTTCTTGTGCTGTTTGCGTCGAAACTGGTAATAGAAAACTACGGCAGTTATTGGCTTTATGTCGGACTGCAGCTTTTCTGCATACTTCTGATTGTATGTTTTATGGTTCGTATTATGTTTGAGAAAAGTTCAAAGGCTCAAAACGCAGCCGTGCTTTTTAGTGTAAGCGGATTGGTATATGCTGTAGCTTTTTTTATTGAAACGACTGCACAGACGAAGGATCTGGCATTCGGTGCGGTTACATTGGAATATCTGGGAGAAGCAGGTGTATTTCTCGGAGCGACAATCTTTTTGTCTGAATTTTGTCATTTCAGGGTAAACCGGCTGTTTTATTTCATTGAGGGAATCGTTTTTGGCGGGGCGGTTGTCCTGGTGCATACTGCGGAATATAATCATATTTTCTATAGAAGTGTAAGTATGGATTATTCCGGAGATTTTCCAAGGCTTATACTTGATTATGGTATAGGATTTATTGTTTTCTATTTATTCCTTGTGGTGATTTTTTTGGCGGCCACAATAAGAATGTTTAAATCCTACCATAAAGCAAGTGAAGTCGAACGTAAAAGAATATCACTTCTTCTGATAGGAATGAGTTTTCCGTGGCTTGCTGTAGTAATACGGTCAATGGGATTTACGGGAGGTTATGAGGTATCATTTCTTGGGATTATATTTACCGCTATTTTTCTGATGATTGCACTGATCAAGTACGGTTACTTCGATTCTGTTCAGCAGGCGGTCACAAATGTTATTTATAAAAGCAATGAGGGACTGCTTGTGCTTGACAATGATAAATATGTGCTTTATTACAACCATATTGTTCGGAAGATATTCCCCCGGATTTCCGAAAGACAGTCTGTAAATAGTGTTCCCGTACTTGGGGATATGATTCAAAAATGTTTTAACGAAAACGGAGAGATTGTCGAGTCCCGTACGCAGAATACCATTGAGGCAAATGACAGGATTTATGAAGTGAAAACCGAGCCGATTCTCGAAGCCGGATATATTCAGGGATATATGGTGCGGGTGTTTGATTATACCGTTCATTATCGCAATATGGAGGAACTCAGAAGAACTGCCCATATTGATGCACTTACGGGGCTTTATGACAGAGAAATTTTCAAACAGGAAATAACCCGCCATCTGTCCGACGAAGGGACAGGCGCACTTTTTATGGTGGATATTGATTTCTTTAAACATATCAATGATCATTTCGGACATATGATCGGAGATGAAGTACTGATGTCCCTTTCCGAATCGATACGATCGGTTTTTACGGGTGAACACATTTGCTGCCGTGTGGGCGGGGATGAGTTTATGATGTTTGTAAAAAACACAAGTGATAAGACTGTGATCGGGCAGTTCGCACAAAGACTGAATGACGTTTATCGAGAAAATGCCGGCAGTATTGCAGAGGGGCTGAACTCCTCGCTGTCTATCGGAATCGCTCTGTCAGCTTCCGTTTCATTTGATACGGAAGACAATGAACTGTTTGAGACACTTTATTCTCTTGCGGACAAAGCTCTTTATCATGTAAAGGAAAATGGTAAAAACGGTTTTGCATTTTATGAAAATATCTCCGATAGGTGATTACGTGCAGGTGCCTTAGGTAGGGATAGGAGGAGTTGAATATGAAAAAACGGTTATGGATCATGTTGATTGCCATGATTATGTTGGCGGGATGCGGGATAAAAGATGGAAATGGCGGACGGCAGTATGTGTACAATGATAAGCATGTGATTGACGGGCTTTCTGTCAGCAAATCCGTATATGATGAGGATGCCTTATATATTTATATGTCAGGCGGCATAGATGAAACGTTTTCGGTAATATGTTATGATGAGGAATTTCAACGGATAGATACCGAGTGGGAAACTTCATATAAAGACGGAAAATATACGATACAAGGAGAAAATGTACAAAAGATAAGCGGTATTTGCCTGAGCAACGATATTTACAAATACTATATTCGTTATCTTGACAGCGACCAATATGCAATTTATAGCGATAGCTGGGCAGATGATTTGGGATGGACGCATTGTGAAGGTGATGAAACACTTTACTATACGCAGGAAGAATTGGATGAACAGCAGGCAAAGGATGAAAAAGCGCAGAGACAATTGGAAGAGACCTTTGCACAATTTGAGGGGATGTGGGTTGCGGAAGATGACCCCAATGCTTATGTGAAATTTTATTATGAGGATACTTCCCGACGAATGGAAATATGCACACTGAATCGGGAGGGAGAATATGTCCGTGAGGAATGTTCTGTAGATGATATGGTAGTGAGTGAGGACTATGATGGGAAAGTGCTTACAATTTATGATGGAATACCATGGGGATGTATGTATGAATTCAAATTGTCCGAGGATATGAATTCTTTTTCAAAAGGATATGGGGATAATATCATATACGTAAGACAGTAAGAGCAATTTTTTTGTTACCGCTCAATTGTAATCGCTGAGATTACAAAAAAGTTGATATGATAACTGCGAAAACGGAGGTGTCTGAAGTGCAGATTTCCAGTAGATTTACAATGGCGATTCATATGTTTGCCTGTATAGATACATTGAAAGATCAGAAGATGACCAGCGATTTCATGGCGGGCAGTATAGGAACGAATCCCGTTATCATCAGAAAGCTGTTACAGCAGTTAAAGGCGGCCGGACTTATCGAAGTATCAAGAGGGACAGGCGGGGTATCCGTTACGAAACCTCTGGAGCAGATTACATTTCTGGATGTGTACAGAGCAGTAGAGTGTACACCGGATGAAGAATTGTTTCGTTTTCATGAGAATCCTAACGAAAGTTGTCCTGTGGGTAGAAATATTCATCATGTTCTGGATGATAAGCTCGCAAGAATTCAGGCTGCCATGGAAAAGGAACTGGCAATGATTACGCTCGCGGATGTAAAAAAAGACATCGCTGCATGGATTGCGAAGGAGCAGTAAAGGCTTGG
>JBJEJA010000042.1:0-3855 GCA_051877575.1 Lachnospiraceae bacterium
AAGATCGGTATCGAAAATGTGGAATCCAATCTGGGCACGGCCGTCCGCACGATCGTGGTATTGGTATTCGCATGGGTAATGGTCCTGGTAAGCGGGAAGAAACATGCGGTTCGGGAGATTGAGAAAAAGGAATTGCTTTTTATTATCCTTTCGGGGGTTGCCACGGGAGCATCCTGGCTTTGCTATTTTAAGGCTTTGCAGGATGGGCTGGCAAGCGTTGTGGTGCCTATCGATAAAATGAGCATTTTGTTTGTTGTAATTGCATCGGCGCTGATTTTTAAAGAAAAAATATCGGGCAGGGCTATTGCCGGGTTACTGTGCATTGTGGCAGGGACTCTGCTCATGGTTGTTACATAAGGAGGGGGACAGTGAAGATTTCCGGAAAAAAGAAATAGGAAGCAGGAAGATTGTTGTTGTGAATTTTCGGTAAATGTGTGATAATGAATATAATACAGAGCCGGACGCACAGACGCAGAGCCAATCTTTCGAAAGATAGATTGACTCTGCTTTTTGCATTTCTGATATCTGTCCGGAGGAGACAAAAACAGAGAAAAGAGGGTAAGGAGTATGGAAGAGAAATTTTTCTATGAAAATGATGTCAAGGTAACGAAAATGGCGGTTAAGGTTGTCAGGTGGATGATTGTGGTATTTCCCTTGTTGATCGTATTGTCGCTTGTGGGTATTTTTCAGTCTGAATTAAAAAATTTGATACCGATTACGTTGATCGGAATCATTGTTACAATGGGACCCACTGTTTTGCTCAAAATGAATACTCCAATCGGTGTTATGAAATATGTTACCATATCGGCTTTAGGTATTTTGGTAATGCTTATGGCAACGGATCCCACCATTGGTATCTATATGACTTATGCACTTCCCATGGTGTTCAGTATTTTTTATTTTGATAGAAAACTTACACTTCGCTTTTCTGTTATAAGTTATATTTTGCTGGTAATATCTTTGTACTTCAGATCTCTGAATGTGCAGCAGATTGAATTTGAAACGAATTTTACCTGGTTTTTCAGCCGTTCTTTGGGATTTTTGTTGGAAGCGGTTGTTATGAGTATTACCTGTGTAAAGATTGCGGAAGTTTCCCATAACATGCTGGTAAAATTTGCGGATACCCAGCAGACGGCGGATCTGGTGGAGCAATGCCGGAATGCATCGGAAGAGCTGAGCGGGGTAGTGGAAAAACTGGAAACCTGTATTCACGGATTTGCAAATACCAACGAAGTTATCACAAATTCGGCAAAAGCAACGTTGGAGGATTGTGACCACAGTTCCCGTTTTGCCGATTCCGTATGCAGTTCCATGGATGAAATGAATCAGACTGTAAATGTGATTGTGAACAATACGGCACAGATGATGGAAATTTCACAGGAAACGACGGAAAAAATGCAGGGATACATTGAACTGATGGAAAGGACGACAGACGATATGCAGGTAATCGAACAGTCCGCACATCAGACAGAGGCGTCCATTGCCAGTCTGGAATCCGGTATGAAGGAGGTATCCGAGTTTGCCAATACGATTGCCGGGATCACCAGTCAGACAAATCTGCTTGCACTGAATGCTTCCATAGAGGCGGCGCGTGCCGGGGAAATGGGGAAAGGTTTCAGCGTTGTAGCAGAAGAAGTGCGGGTGCTTGCGGATAATTCCAAGCAGGCGAGTGATGCCATTACAGGCATTATACATAAGATATTTTCACTGCTGCAGGAGGTACGTGTATCCAATCAGGAAAACATGAACAATATCACAAACGGAATAGCAAAACTCCATGCGGTTGTCGGAGAGGCGGAGAATCTGGGAAGACTTCAGACCGAATCCGGAGAGAAGGCAAAAAAGGTTGCAGATTCCAGCCAGGATACGGTGGAACACGGACAACAGGTTTTACAAATGGTAAAACAGATGCAGGAGCTTTTGGAAAATACGTTGGGTCAGGCAAATCAGATTGTACAGGAATCCAAGACCCAGAAAGAAGTGGCTGGGGAAGTGGAAGCATCATTCCATCATGTAAACCATGTATCGGACAATCTTCTGAAGATCGGAAAAGTGCAAGGGTGAAAGATAACGGCGAAAATTTACAATATTTTTACGGAAGAAAAGTATATAATACCGAATAACAAAAAGCGATGATGTCTTTTGGAGAGGCATCATCGCTTTTTTATTACAGAAAGTAAGGAGGCATATTTATGAAGAAAAGAAACATGAAAAGGGCTTTGGCACTTCTGTTATCAATGGTGATGATGTTGTCAGGCTGCGGCAGAAGTACATCAGGACCGGAAGATGAAGCAACAGAGGAAGTAACAAGCGAAGCATCTGAAACAACAGCCGGAGACAGCAGCCGGTCCGGTGGTGTGGTTAAAATGGCGAGACAGCAGGATTCGGAAAAGCTGGATCCGGTTTTAGCATCTGATAATAATGATATCTGGGTAATAAATATGATGTTGGAAGGGTTGGTTTCCGGCTCTGATGACGGTAAAGAAATTATTCCGGCCGTAGCGGATACATGGGAGATATCGGAAGATGGACTGGTTTATACATTTCATATCCGGGACGGCATTCGGTTTTCCAATGGTGAAAATGTAACGGTAGAAGATTGCATTTACAGTATAATGCGATCAAAAGAAATGGATGGACCGTGGATCGGTATGCTGGATATGATTGATTCCATGGAAGATGCAGGTGATAATACTCTGAAGATTAATTTGAAATATGCATCTCCGGCTTTGTTGTCTACTCTGGCGATGTTTAGTTGCTCCATTATGCCGAAATCATACTGTGAGGAAGTCGGCGATGAAGGAATTGCCGAAAAACCGATAGGAACGGGTCCGTTTATTTTGCAGGATTGGGCAAAGGGAGAAAGAATGGTTTTTGTAAAAAATCCTTATTACTGGGAAGAAGGATGCCCCAAGGTGGATGAAGTGGATATGTTGGTTGTAGGAGATGACAACACCAGAATGATGCAGCTTGAAAGCGGACAGGTGGATATGGCGTCGCATATTCCTTATAGCCGGATTGCAGAGGTGGATGGACAGGACGGTATTACTGTAAATTTATTTGACTCAACGGAAATCAGATATGTCATTGTGAACTGTCAAAGTGAATATTTGAATGATCCCAGAGTGCGTAAAGCACTGAAACTGGCTACCGATAAAGAAGCTATCAATGAAGCCGTATATTTCGGTTATGCCAAAGTCGCCGAAAGCTATATTTCACCTGCCGCTCCGCATTATAATGAAAATCTTCCCGAATCAAAGGTTGATATAGAAGGTGCTAAGGCACTTATGAAAGAAGCGGGATATCCGGATGGCATATCCATTAAGATTGAAGTAGGAAGCGGCGACAGTACCAATTTGACAGTAGCAACCATGCTTCAGGAGCAGTGGGCAGAAATCGGTGTCGCATTGGAAATACAGCAGTTGGATTATGCTACGATCAGACAGGATTGGAAAGACGGAAATTATGATGTATTTCTCAGTTATCTGACTAGTGATATGACGGATACATCTGAGCTGGCAGGATTATGGTGCATTTATGATCAGACAAGCTGCTTCTACAGTTATTGGAATGACGATGATCAGAAAAAGGTAGAAGAATTATGTATTGCAGCAAATCAGGAAATGGACGAAGCTGTTCGTAAACAGCAATATGGTGAAATTCAGGAGATCACGGCAGAAAGCTGCCCCAATATTCCTATTGTATGTACACCGTTTACTCTGGCAGTGAGTGACAGAATCTCTGGAGCAGTACAGACTCCTCTGGGCGTCTATAATTTTAAGAACCTTGCAATTAATGAATAAAAGAGGAATATAAATCGGAGGGGGCAGAATATCTGCCCTCTCTGCTGTTGAG
>JBJEJA010000042.1:3955-15065 GCA_051877575.1 Lachnospiraceae bacterium
TATGAACAATGGGATATATCAGGGGAAACGTCTTTTTTCCGAAAAGGTTATGAAGGAGATGCACAGAGGTGTCATGCATATGTCTGCATATCCATGGGAATTTGACGAGCTTCCCAAATACGGATATTATGGAATGGCATGGAAAACAATGTTTTACCGTGGCATGCCGATGACTTACCATTATCATGAAATAACAGGAAAAATAGATGGTTATTATCTGAAACTGGAGCCGGTTGCGGCACCTGTCTGGTTTGAGAAGGGAGGAGAATCATGATGCAGGATTGGGAAAAGGATATCAGGGCAGCAAAAGAAAGTTATTGGGAAAATCCGGATAGAAAACCTTTTGATGCCGTAGATGGAAAACAGAGGATTGGTAAGCAGGAGATCAGAGAGGCATCTGAGCGGTTAAGACGGTTTGCGCCACTTATCATGAGACTGTTCCCGGAAACAAGTGAAAATAATGGGCTGATAGAATCCCCTCTTTTGTGTATCAATGCAACCAAAGAGGCTTTGGGTGAAGAAATGCCGCAAGGAGATTTGTATCTAAAATGTGATAGTCATCTTGCCATTGCGGGAAGCGTCAAAGCAAGAGGCGGTATTTATGAGGTATTAAAGCATACCGAAGATCTGGCTTTGGATGCAGGGATTATAACGATTTCGGATGATTATGGGAAACTGGCAGACTGCCGGGATTTCTTTTCCGGATACAAGATACAGGTTGGCTCAACCGGGAATCTGGGAATGAGTATCGGCATTATGAGTGCAGTACTTGGCTATCATGCAATCGTACATATGTCCAAGGATGCCAAAGAGTGGAAAAAGAAACTTTTGCGTTCAAAGGGCGTAGAAGTCATTGAATATGAGTCGGATTACTGTAAAGCTGTACAGGAAGGCAGGAAAGCGTCAGATGCAGACAGCAGAAGTTATTTTGTGGATGATGAGCATTCGGAGGATCTGTTTCTGGGATATGCAGTGGCAGGGGAGCGCTTACAGCGGCAATTGAAAGAAGCAAACATTGCGGTGGATGAGAAGCATCCGTTGTTTGTCTACATACCATGTGGAGTAGGCGGTGCGCCAGGTGGCATTACTTTTGGATTAAAACAGATCTGGGGAGACAATGTGCATTGCTTCTTTGCGGAACCTACACAGGCACCGTGCATGTATATTGCGCTGGCTTCCGGAAGAGGAGACCGGGTTTCGGTAAAAGATTTCGGATTGTCCGGCAGGACACAGGCGGATGGTCTGGCAGTGCAGCGGGCTTCCTCTTTGGTAACCGAAATGATGAAGCCCCTTGTCAGCGGTTTATTTACGGTAGAGGATGCCAGACTTTATGATTATATGAGGGTATTGTACGGTCATGATAAAGTGGTGATTGAGCCTTCTTCCTGTGCGGCATTCGCCGGCTATGAGGGGATGGTTCACAAGCCTTTGGCGGCGGAATACCTGAAGCGGTATACGGGGGAAGGACAACGACCTACGCATATTATCTGGGCTACCGGCGGAAGTATGATGCCGGAAAGCGTCGTACAAGAATATTTAAATACTCATATGGAAAAATAGAATTTGTTAGAGCATTTTTTACTGTCATATGTTAGAATGAAAAAAATATTTATTCTAAGGGTGTGACAATGGAAAGTAACAGACAGAAACAAAGTACGGAAACAGGACAATTATTATCGGCGGCCCTTGATCTGGGTGAGCAGATGCTGATTTGCGGCGGGGAAGTAAATCGTGTGGAAGATACCATCTGCCGCCTGTGTAAAGCATATGGTGCAAAGAGAGTAGATGTATTTTCGATTACTTCCAGTATCGTTGCAACGGCCGATTTCGGCGAGCAGGGTGTGATTACACAAACCAGGCGTATTTCGGCATCCAAATTTGACATGACGGCACTTTCCGAGTTAAATGATCTGTCAAGACGTGCCTGTGCATTCAGAATGTCCCCATCCAAGCTGCGAAAAGAATTGCAGAGGGCGAAAGAAGTGCCCCAATATTCTTTTTGGGGTATGATCGGCTGCTGGGCCTTGATTTCGGCTGCGTTTTCTGTTTTCTTTGGCGGAAGTATACTGGATGGAATCATATCTGCCATGATCGGAGTTGTGTTGTGTATCGTTCAGGCTGCATTGAACCGGGTGCAAGTCAATAAATATCTGTCCGTTATTTTGTGCAGTCTTTTGGGCGGACTATTATCCAATCTGGTGTTTGCCGCAAGTCTTCCGGTCCATCCGGCAATGATCAATATCGGAAATATCATGCTCCTGATACCGGGTATCGGACTTACCAATGCCATCCGCGATATATTCAGTGGAGATACCATGTCGGGACTGCTCAGATCCAGCGAGGCTATTGTATTGAGCATAGCCATTGCCTGGGGCTTTGCCGCAACCGCATCACCGGATGTGGGAGCAGCACAGAAGATATTGTGGGTACAGCTTCTGACAGCGGGACTGGGTTCTTTGGGATACAGCATCTGGTTTAATGTCAGAGAAAAGAGATTGGTCTGGTGTGCTTTGGGCGGTGTCTTGGGCTGGGGCGTTGTGATTGCCGTAGAAGGTATCGGTCTGTCGGAATTTTGGGGATACTATCTCGGTGCGGTGGCCTTCACAATTTATGCACAGATCCTTGCAAGGATTTTAAAATGCCCGGTAACGGTATTTGTCATTACGGCAGCAATGCCATTGATTCCCGGCGGCGGGCTGTATGCGACCATGCGCTATGCCATAGCGGAAGAGTGGGGCAGCTTTGCAATCTATGGATTGCGAACTCTGGGATATGCTATTTTGATTTCCGCAGGAATATTGACGGTTATGACAGCCGTTCATATTATAGAAATATTAGAGCATAACAAAAGAGGGAGGGGTTAATCCCCTCCCGGTCCGTCTTTGCGCGGACGTGTTGATTCCGGCAAAGGTTCTACAATACCGGAAGAACTTTCTGTTTTGTTTTTCGTTTTCGGCAGATCTGTGTCGGGAATATTCCCGTCATCATAAATATTTTTCTCCGTTTTCTGATCTGACATCATGTAACCATCCTTTCCGTCAGCGGTAAGAATATCCGCTAAACCTTTTCGGTTTCAGTATGTGCAAATATGGAAATGGCTATTCATTGGGCTTTTGATAGAAGCGTCCCGAAATCTGTTCGGTCTTTAACACATTGACGAAAGCGTTGGGATCCGCCTTTTTGATCGCGTGGATGACGGTCTTGCTTTCGGCGCTGGATACGACGGAATAAACCACCTTTCGCTCTCTGTGTTCATAGGAGCCTTCCCCTTCTATGATGGTAGCGCCGTGATGGCTGATCTTGGAAATGGATTCATATACTTCCTTTGCCCGGTTGGTTACCACAAACAGAGTCTGCTGCTGATATTTTTTGTACAGGACGTGAAGTACCTGTGTGGAAGCATACTGAAAAATAATGGAGTAAAGAGCCTTGTCCCAGCCAAAGAGGAGACCGGCAGCGGCAAGAATGATCACATTCAGTCCAAGGACGATATTCCAGGAATCGATTCCTTTTTTCTCGGACAAAAAGATCGCGATAAAATCCGTCCCGCCGGTGGTAGCGTTCATGACAAGGCACAGGCTGATGACAAAGCCGTTGATCAATCCGCCGAAAACACTGATCAACAGGGTGTCATAGGTAATGACGTATCCCGGGATCAGGTCGGTCAGCACACTGGTCAAAACAATCATCAGACAGGAATACAGAGTAAATTTTTTGCCGATATATTTGAAACCGATATAAACGGGAATGGCATTTAATAACAGGTTGATCAGAGTATAAGGAAGCGATATCTGAAAAAACAGCTCCGCTGCCCGCTGGATCAAAAGCGCCAATCCGGTTGCTCCGCCCGGGTACAGACCGCCGGTACGGACAAAGGATTTGATATTGACAGCCATAAGCGTAGCGGCCAGGCAGACCACAACAATTCTTTTTCCATCTTCTTTTATTTGAAATTTCATAGGATTTTCCCCCTTGTGAAAAATATTATAACATATAGAACGGGTAAGGCGTGCAGATATTCCGGTTGATACGGAGCAGCTCAGCCTTACCCATGAAATGATGCAGTTATTCAAAAACGGAACTTTATAGTTGTTTATTCCGCATGATCTTTACAGAAATCAGATAAGAAACCGCCAGTGCGATCAGAGCAAGAACGGCAATCATGAGCGTAGAAGGCACTGCGCCCATAGAGAACAATTTGTTAAACCAGCTTTCCAGATCAATATGGAGTTTTTGAGCAATCTTTGAAATGGCAAAGCCGACGACAAAAAGGGCACCGATCAGGAGAATAATAAATATTTTGCCGTTATCCCCACCGAATTTTAGTTGTATGGGAATGGTGAGTGCCAAAGTAAACAGCAGAACCAGAAATATAGCGGCGCTGGTTAACATAAAATCTGGACTTAAGGGAACGGCATTTCCGAAAATACTGAATATCAGGCAAAGAATCAAGGCAAAAATCCAGCCGGCAAGTCCGCAAAGCAACCCGAAACAGTATTTTTCCCGTACATAGGTTTTGCGGCTGACCGGCAATGTCATCAAAAAAGATAAGCCGTGGTCAAAGTCGTCATAACTGATGGATGACAATACAAACATAAAAGAGATGATCGTCAAATAGGAAATAACGAAGCTGTAACGTTCTGCAGAATTTGAGGAAAACAGCAGGAAAAATGAAATGAAGATGAATGCAATCAGCATTCTGACATTGGAAAAAATTAATTTAAAATCTTTGATCAATAATCCTTTCATAAGCTTTCTCCTTTCACTTTCAGCATGATAATGTCATCAATACATCCTTTTTCCACCACAATGTCCGGATAATTTTCCAGATAAAACTGCTTTTGATCAGTCAGGCAACGGTAACCGTAGTTTTCTTTTAAAACACTGATGATATAAGTTTTATCCAGTTTTTCAAACTGTGCCCGGTCAACTTTCAGGGAAGCATAATCGGATAACAGTACATCGGTATCTTCGTGAAGTGCGATTTTACCCTCGTGGATAAAATAAATATCGTCGCAAAGCCCTTCCAGATCGGTGGATATATGGGAACTGATCAGAATGGACCGCCCCTCTGTTTCCATATATTCCCGCAGCATTTCCAGAATTTCGTCTCTGGCAACCACATCAAGACCGGCTGTGGGTTCATCCAGAATCAATAATCTGGCATCATGGCTTAAAGCAATTAAAACCTTCAGCTTTGCCCGCATACCGGTGGAAAAATCCTTCAGCTGTTTATCCAGAGGGAGTCCGAAATGTTCACAGCGCTTTACAAATTCATCTTTATGAAAATGTGTATACAATGCACTCATGACGGGAATGATTTTGCCGACTGTCAAATATGCGGAAAATCCGCTGTCTGCAAGGACTGCGGCAATATCCTGCTTATCCGTGACGGTAAGAGCCGTATGGGGCTTGTCAAAGACCGTGATTTCGCCACCGTCAATACGGATCAGGTCCAGAATGGATTTAAAAGTTGTGCTTTTTCCGGCTCCGTTTTGTCCGATCAGTCCGGTTACACAGCCGGGATTGACACAGAGAGAGCAGTTCAGCTCAAATTTATCATATTGTTTTAAAACGTTCTCCATTTTTAAAATCATCATGTTTCCTCCAAAATCAATGTGAATAATTCGCTAATATCCTGATTTGTCATACCGCAGCTCTTGCCTTTTCGGATGGCCAGTTCCAAATCGGCTTCCACCTGCCTGCGGTTTTCCTCCAGGAGAAGATCATGGTTTGCCGGGGCTACAAAGCTTCCTTTACCGTGCACAGTAATGATGAAGCCTTCTTCCTCTAAATGATCATACGCTTTTTTGACTGTCAGCGCGCTGATCTTCAATTCCCTGGAAAGAGTTCTGACAGAAGGAAGGATTTCTTCTTCTTTCAGTTCGCCTGTTATGATCAGTTGTTTGATCTGATCTACAATCTGCTCATATATGGGCTGCATAGATGAATTGTTAATGATTAATCGCATTTTAAAATCCTCCTGTTGATAAACAGTATATAACAGTATAAAACAGCTGTCAACAGCAGTTGCAATTATTTTAAAATTGTATACAATATCATAGAAAGAACAGCAGATAGACTAAGAGACGGCAGCGAGCGGACAGCAGCGGAAACGGCAGTAGGTAATTGCTTTTGCATTCCAAATTTCAAAATGGATTTTTCTAACAGAATGGGAAAGCTTTCCGTCAACGTACGAGTCGCCTTCTGACCGTCATCCATGCCGTAGAAGGCTAAAACAGTCATCCTGACTGTTTTTCTCTGTTTCATTACCATTCTGCAAGAAAAATTACCATTTCTGCAATTATGGAATGCAAAAGCAATTACCTGCTGCCGCTTTGCCGTGGTCCTCCGCCTGCTGTTTCTCTGATCGGTATAATCTGCAGTGAGATTTTTTATTTCGATGATGAAAGAAGTGACTGATATGTCAAAAGGAATACAACTTGATCAAAAACAGAAAGGCATCCTGCATATTATTGCAGCCGCATTCTGCTTTGCCCTGATGAGTTTTTTCGTAAGGGCGGCTGGGGATGTGCCTTCCATGCAGAAGTGCTTTTTCAGAAATATTGTGGCGCTATTTGTGGCGGCGGTTATGCTTGCACGGACAGAAGAGAAGTTCCGCATCCAAAAAGGAAGCCTTCCTTTTTTGTTTTTGCGGGCAGGATGTGGCTTTTTAGGACTGGTCTGCAATTTCTATGCCATCGACAGAATGAATATTGCCGATGCCAATATGTTAAACAAGCTGTCCCCCTTTTTTGCCATCGTTTTTTCCTATTTTATTTTGAAAGAACGGGCGAACAAGGTGGAATGGGCGGCAGTGGCAGTGGCTTTTACGGGAGCCCTGTTTGTTATGAAACCGTCTTTTGATGTGGAATTTGTACCGGCTCTGATCGGAGCATTGGGCGGCATGGGTGCCGGAGCCGCTTATACTTTTGTCAGACTGCTCGGAAATCGGGGAGAGAGAGGAAAAGTAATTGTGTTTTTCTTTTCCCTGTTTTCCACGGTCGCAACGCTGCCGTTTATTTTGTTTGATTATCATCCCATGGCTTTATGGCAGTGGGGAACATTGCTTCTTGCCGGTATCGCTGCCATGGGCGGACAGTTGAATATTACCGCTGCATATACTTATGCGCCCGCAAAAGAAATATCGGTCTTTGACTATTCCCAGATTTTATTTGCCGCCCTGTTGGGTTTCCTGTTTTTGGATCAGATCCCGGACGGTTACAGCGTGCTCGGTTATGTGTTGATCATCGGAGCCGCTGTCGGAAAATGGCTATATAGAAAAAATTAGGCAAAAATGAGCAAAAACAGGTAAAAACAGGCAGGAATTTTAGCAATATTTGTATTGAAAAGCATACTAAATAAGTATAGAATAAAATTAGGAATAAATCTCATTTTGCATGGAAGGAAATACAGAGGAGGTACATTGATTGTTCCAGGGCTATAAATTGAAATTTGAATTTAATGCCGCCCATTCTAATGTGGAAAACAATATCGATAATGTCCACTTCCATACTTTTACGATCGTCTTGTATTTGCACGATCTGGACGATCGAATGGATTATTTCTACGAGATTGAAAAAAACATCAATGAATGGCTGGCTCCTTATAGAGATTGTTATCTGCATGAGACAGAGCTGTTTCATAACAAATCCACGACGCTTGAGAGTATCGGGGATGTATTTTACGATCAGTGGTATGAGAGGTTGAGAGCACTTCAGTTTGACCTGGTACGGCTGGATATATTTGAAAATCCCATCAGAGTGTATTCTGTTTCAAACAGGATACTGGATGCGGATGTGAATGAGATCGGAGCTTTGCCCTATGCCTTTTATGACAGCCTTTTGCTGGAAGAGGATACAAAGGCAACCGCAACGGAAGTTTCAAAGGAAACCGCCGCGCATGATAAAAACGGTCATGCGGAGGACGGCGGCGCAAAGAGCGGGGAAACCGCCGGAGACGACATCGCCGGGGCGGATACGGTGCTGCCCTTGACGGAGATTATCAGACCGGAAAACGACTTAGATTCCGCTGCTCCCGCAGGAAACACAAAAAGACTGTTGGCACTTGTTTATATGGGTATCATAGGAGTTCTGGGCTTTCTGATCATGCTGGTGTTAAAGGAGTGGGGCAATTATCCGGCGGGTTCGGATACCTACTGTCATCTGTACAGAGCCGATGTAATACTGGAACAGATCAAGTCCGGCAACTGGTTTCCTTTATACGATCCCTATTGGTACAACGGCGTGGAAATCATGCGGTATTGGGGACCGATTCCGCTGTATGTGCTGGCACTTACCGAGTACATAGGCGGTTCCGTATTTCAGGGATATCTCGGATTTGTCGGGCTGATTTTTGTACTGGGAGCCCTTGGATGGCTTTGGACCGGGTACAGAATAAACAGAGTGCACATGGGATTGTTTGTGGGCATCATCTGGTTCTTTCTGCCGGAGAACATGAAGGTTCTGTTTTATGACGGAAACCTGCCCAGAGCGCTGATCAATGCCCTGTTGCCCTATATGATATGTCTGATTCTGGATTTTTATAAGCGGAAAAAAACCGGGAATATACTCGGCCTTACGCTGTTGTTCACAGTACTTTCCCTTTGCCATATCGGAACGACGATTATGCTTTTGGCGGTGCTGGTCATTTATCTGCTGCTATACGGAAAGCTTCACAAATCCATGAAAACGGCGGGACAGGTGCTGCTGTGTGCATGGATCGGTATGCTGATCAGCGGTGTCTGGCTGGTGGCATCCCTTCACGGAAGCGGAGCCGGCGGTTCCGGCAGCAATCAGATCATGGAGGGATTTTTCCAAAATGCGTTTTTGTCCCTGAATCCGATTCCGGCATGGAACGGTCAGACGTTATTTTATTTCGGATTGTCTCTGTTTGTGCTTTGTGTGCTGGGCTTGTTTTTGGGAAATAAAGATACTTTGCCGGGATTTGCGGTGGGCCTGATCATATTTTTTGCAACGACAAATTCCGCTTATGATATCTTGAGCCGGCTTCCTTTCAGCTCTTATTTGTGGATGATGCGCTTTGTTTCCATGGCGCTGGCATTTGTTATGGCATCCCTGCTTTTGTGGAAAGGGCTGAAAAAATACGTTGTCTTTTTCCTCTGTTTTATGATTTTGATAGACTGTATCCCTACAGTAAGATATTTGTACAGCGGAACAAGAAATGAAACATCGGTGGAAGCAAAGAATGAAGCTTATGCGGATCCCCTGCTTTTTAACCGTGGAAAGGAAATCACGGATCAGAGAATGTCCGTTTTTGATCTGAGCGGATACGGTGCATTTGCTCCCTATTATATGGCGGGCGTGGATCAAAAGGTAAAATACCTGTTCGGAGCGGGCTGGGAAGGTGCCAGAACTGCAGAAAATATTGTGATGCTCAATACCGCCGTAGAGACCGGAAGATATGATTATGTATTCGACAGATGTATCGAAATGGGAACGGATACTCTGGTGTTTCTCGTTAAGAACCTGGGAAACCGGGAACGGGACGTTGAGATATTAAAAGAAACCGGAAAGAAATACGGCTATGAGCTGGTAAGTGAAAATGCAGAAAATCTGTTGTTTCACAAAGAAACACCGGAAACCTTCGGTGTTATTACAGAGTATTCTTATCTGGCTGTCGGCGATGCCGCAGATGAGATTGCCTTGCTGTATCCGGCATTCGAAGAGGGCCGCTCGGATAATCTGAATGACTACGACTTCGATGAGTTGAAAAAATATGAAATCCTGTATTTGTCGGATTTTACCTATGATGACAGGGAGGAAGCAGAAACACTGCTGACACAGCTTGCCAATCACGGGACAAAGGTATATATTGATATGAACATGATCCCTGTCAATCCCGAAACCAATATTCAGGAAATATTCGGCGTATCGGTGCAGTCCATTACTTACAGCGGCAGTTTCCCCGTCATTCATTATGGCGGAAAGGACTACAAAACATCCGGATTTCCGGATGAATACAGGGAATGGAAGGCAAATTACCTGATCGGACTAAAAAATATAACCGGTTATGGCGATATAAATAATAAGAAACTGGCTTTTTGCGGAACAAACGGAAATGAAAACATTGTATTTTTAGGTTATAATTTCGTTTATTATACAGAGCTGACGGATGATACGACGGCAAAGCAGCTGTTGAGCGATATGATGGGGATTACGGAAGGCGTTTCCCCGGATAGAAAAATCGTGCCCATTGATGTGGAATATCAACAGAATCAGATTATCATTACCAGTGAATTTGACGGCGTAAATACGACTTTGGCGGACATACCGGATATTTTTTCTTCGGACCGGGAATATGAGAATATTCGTCATCTGATTACGGTGGATAAGGGAACAACGGTGATACATATCCATTATCCTTATTTGAAACAGGGGCTGGCAGTGACCGGATTGGGCTTGGTATCACTTGCCGGATTTTTGATTTATCACAGGAAAAAGAGAATGACAGCAAATGGAGATAAGTAAAGGAGTGAGCGTTATGAAAAAAACAATTTCAATGATTGCGGTTTTTATCATGGTATTCTGCTTGTTCCCAAAGACGGTTCATGCGGCATCGGCGGGAGTTGTCATTAACGGAGATTTTTCGGATTGGAGTAATGTACCGAAAACTGTATTGAGCAATCATCCTTATTATGACAGTGTGGCATTGATTTATGACGATACCTATATTTATATGTATGTGCAGGAGAAGACATCCCAGGCATGGGATACATGGTATCCGGATATTACAATACAGGCAGACGGGACAGGAAAAACCTTCCGGATTAACAGGACGGATTATTCGGGAAGTGACGGGACATTTGCCCTTTCCGTTGCAAATGACTGGAACGGTGCCATTAACAATGCCTCCGGCTTTGTGACCAGAAGCGGCGGATTTAATACTTGGGAGATCAAAATTCCCATTCAGTCTGTATTTACCGCCAACGGAGATGACAGCAATGCGGACAATGCGGTGCCCCGTGATGTTTCCAATATCGTAGCCAATATAAACAATGGCGGCAATATCAGCTTAACGGCCATCGACTTCGGAAATGAAGCGGAAGTGCCTTCCGAACCGGAAGAGGAACCGGAAAAGGAACCGGAAA
>JBJEJA010000042.1:15165-31956 GCA_051877575.1 Lachnospiraceae bacterium
AATGAAGCGGAAGTGCCTTCCGAACCGGAAGAGGAACCGGAAAAGGAACCGGAAAAGGAACCGGAAAAGGAACCGGAAACTCCCGATGAGACGGAGGAGGAAGAGGTGCCGACTCAGCCGGGCAGCAGTGCAAGACCCCTGGCCATCGACGGATATTTTGATGACTGGGACAGCGTACCGAAGACATTGATCACCTACGGCAGCCATAATTCGGACGGCAGCATCAATGAATATCATAATGCCGCAATGGTAGTCAGAGACGGCTATGTATATGTTTATGTAAGAATGAGCGATTTATATCAGTCACAGATCCCGGTGGATGAACTGCATCTTGCCATTAACGGTCAGGATAAAGCTTTTATCATCAGAGGAAGAGATGATCAGAATTATATTGACTGGAGCAGGGATGTATATCATCTGGCAAACGGAATCAACAACGGTCTGGGAATTTTTTACCGCGATGGCGGAAATCTGGCGCTGGGAGAAGCAGCGGTTACCATATCGGGCGGAAATCCCAACGATACTTTTGAATTCAGAATGAGCATCTCCGAGCTGGAGAAGCTTTACGGATTGGAAGAAGGGACGATCGGAAACGGAGCAAAGCTGGAATTTTACAGTCCCAATATCGGACCGGACAGGGTTACTGTGGTAGGAACATCTACAGGTACTTATCTGGGGATCGGTCTCTGCGTGGTATCGGTATTGGCTGCGGCCTGGTATAACAGAAAGAGAAAGCAGGCATTATCATGAATGTGTTTGCAATCATATGTCTGATTCTGTGGCTCTATGCATTATCGGTTTTTAAACGCGGAAAATTGGACTTTTTCAGATATCTGACAGGCAGTGTGGGGCTGTTTGTCTTTATGATGATTTTTTTGGAGCCTTTATTGATACAGCCTCTTGTCAGTCTGGTTACATCTGTCACGGGAATTGTGGGGGATGTGACCGGGCTGTTTGAATCCTATCACGATTACAGTATCATATTTGTGACCAGCAATGTGAATCATGAGTCACTGTCCCTGTATATCGATTATGAATGCTCCGGAATCATCGAAATGATGGCATTTGTATCGCTGTTGGCATTTTTTGAAGTATATGATGTATGGCAGCGGGTTGTTGTGGGAGTTCTGGGTTGTATTGCCATCTTCTTTTCCAATGTGCTCAGGATAACGGTCATTTGTGTGATCATTAAAGTATGGGGAAACAGCGCATATTATTTTGCCCATACGATCGTGGGAAGGATCGTGTTCTATCTTTTGACGATAGTGCTTTATTATTACGTGTTTACTCATGCACAGATCATCAGACAGAAAATAGGAGGATTTAACTATGCAGCGCATAATGAGTCTTCTGACAAATGAAATCTTTTTTTGGATGGCATGGGTCATCATTCCGCTGGTCATGGAAATCATTCCCGGGCTGGCAGGCATTTTCATTCTGATAAAAAAAAGGCTGAGCCATAAAGAAGATCCCGCATTGAATTATTATCCGGATATTACACTGATCGTTCCGGTATACAATTCGGCGGATACACTGTGGGCATGTTTGGAATCCATCAATCATTCCACATACCCCAATAAAAACATCTCCGTACTTCTGGTGGATAACGGAAGCAAGGATAACAGCTTTCAGATCTTTGTGGATTATCAGAAAGAACACCTGGACATGAATACCAAATGGCTGAATTCCCAGCAGGGAAAGTCCAAAGCGTTGAACATGGCTTTGTTCAACAGCGAGGGGAAATATATTATTCATATCGACAGTGACGGAGTGCTCCATCCGGATGCGATCACGAATATGGTCAGAAGATTTGAAGCAAACGAAAATGTCCATTGCATGACGGGAGCGGTGCTGACCAATCCGGAAATGATAAAAGAGCAGAAGAATATTTTTAAAAGGATCTTACAGAAAACGGAATTTTATGAATATGCCCAGGCATTTCTGGCAGGCCGGAATTATGAGGCGGAGTTAAACAGCATTTTTACCCTTTCCGGCGCTTTTTCCGCATTCCGTAAATCCACAATTTTAAAAACACAGCTGTATAATACGGAGACGGTATGTGAGGATACGCAGGTTACGTTCCAGATCCGGTATCTTTTGAAAAAAAGAATTGACATCTGCGAGAATGCCATGTTTTTTGTGGATCCCATAGAAAGTGTGAATAAGCTGTATGTGCAGAGGCAGAGGTGGCAGCGTGGAGAAATAGAAGTCATTCATATGTTTCCCGACAGAAAAGGCGGCGTAACATCCATCCTGTCAAACTTTATGTCCAGAGTATTGGTTTATGACCATACCTTTGCTTTTCCGAGAATGATATGGTATTTTGCACTGATCTGTCTTGCCTTTATCGGGTATCCGTTCAGTTATATCCTGATTTCGCTGGTACTCATATATGTGATGTATGTATTGTCTGCTTTTCTGTATTATATCCATGTATGCATTTATCTGCGCTGGGATAAAAAGTTATGGAGATTTTATGCATCCAAGGTATATTATATTCTGTTGCTGCCGCTTTTTAACTTTATGGTATACTGGTTCCGCTTTGCGGGAATCATCAACAGCATTAAGGGCACCAGCACATGGCGGACCCGCGGCTTTGATGAGGAACTGAAAACCTGCGGGAAGATCATAGCCAATGATTTCCTGTTTGTGAAGAAAGCAATCGAGCGGGTGAAGAAAATCATTTATAAGGCATAAATGCATTTGTGAGAACATGTTATGAAACGAAATAAAAAGAAAAAACAGGAAACAAGTAAATATCTGGTTATTATGTCCGTCGTGCTGTCGGTTCTTTTTCTAGGTCTGATGCTGTACGATACCTACGGATGCATGCAGCATAATCTGACAATCGGATGTGAAGAAAAAGAGGCATATCTGAAAATCTTGGTTGAGAACGGAAACGACCAGGATGAGCTGTCGGAAAGAAGTCCGGAAGAGAAAATGATAGACATGATTGAAGGAGAATATCCCACATCTGCCAGCGATTACTGCTTTGTGGCGGTGGACGGTGAGCTGGTCTTTCTTCGGGACAGGGATTTTACCGGAAAACTGAAAGAGCGAGATATGGAAACCTATTTCGGGTTAACCGATGAAAGTCCCAGAATCGATACGGCTTATGATTATACGGCAGTTGTCACAATGAACGGCTCGAATTGGTATGTGTCCCGATACGATATCAGTGTTGATGAAAAAATTGTGACGGTGGGGATTTGTGTAAATCAGAATTACATGATGGCTTCCGGTAACTTCGATGTGCTGATTCAGCATGTCATACTATATATGATTTTATTTTCCGTTGCTTTTATTGTCAGTGTTATTTTCCTGTCCCATCGGGAAAAAGAAAACATTGCCATGGAACAAAAACTGACAGAGCAGCTTGCGGAAAACAGAAGGCTGATCGAACGGCTCGGGGAGCGGATCGAGGCGCAATCGGATATGGAGTATCAGAGAGAAAACGGCTTTTGTACCAAGCGGGTTGTGGAACAGGTTTTGGAACGCCTTTCCGATGAACAGAAGAAAAAAAGCAGAAAAGTGACCATTCGGATGGAGTCTGCGGAACCGCATCTGATCGTCAGATACAGTGTTTTGCTTGAGAGGATGAAAGTAAGCAAAAGCATCTGCTGTCTGTGGGAGGATCAAGAGTTTCTGGTTGTTTTGCTCAATACGGATGAGGCAGGTGCCCGCAACTATGTAAAACAGTTTCTGCTGCAATACCAGAAAATGTTTCAAAGCGATGCCAGGGATATTAAAATTTCAATCAGTGAATTATAACGGCGGGAAACGGATATGAGATATAGTCAGTACAAATTTAACTTTTATTTGAATGCAAGTCATGCAATTTATATTAACGGCAATCTGGGAGAGGCGCATCCCCATACGTGGGAAATTATTATCAGAACGATCAAAAGCCAGAAGGAATTTGTCATGTTCAATGAAGTGGAGAAGAAAATTGAAGAATTCCTAAGCCGCTTCCAAAACAGATATATCAATGATTTTGAACCTTTTGATGCCACGAATCCGACACTGGAGAATATTACGGCTTATTTTCTGGAACAGCTGGAAGGAATCTTGGAACCGTTGGGATGGATTATTTTTTATATCGAAGTCAGCGAAACGCCAACCAGATCGTATATTATCAGCAGGGTAGAAAATAACGTGATCAGTGATCTGCAGCAGAAAAATATTGTGACGGATATTATAGATAATGCATTTAATGAGGAATGACATATGAAGAATACAGATCGTATCGGGATTATCATCCCCAGCCTGTCTCCTGACGACAGGTTGATAAAGCTGGTGGAAGAATTAATCCAAAATGGATTTTATGATATTTTGATCGTCAATGACGGCAGTGAACCGGAATACGATACTTTTTTTGAACGGGCACAGGCCTTGGGAGCGGTTGTCATCCGCCATGCGGTGAATCAGGGAAAGGGAAGGGCTTTAAAAACCGCTTTCCATTATATTCTGAATGAGTGGGATGACTGTACCGGTGTTATAACGATTGATTCGGACGGGCAGCATACGGTTCCGGATATCATAGCCTGCCGCAAAAGTCTGAAGGAGCACGGAGACAGTCTGATCCTGGGATGCCGGAATTTCCGGGAGGCAAATGTGCCTTTCAAAAGCCGGTTTGGGAATATTATAACATCCAAGGTTATGAAAATTCTGGTTGGGATTGATATATCCGATACGCAGACCGGACTCAGGGCAATGTCACGGGAACTGATGAAAAAGTATCTTCAGGTATCGGGAGAGCGGTTTGAGTATGAAACCAATATGCTCATATTCAGCAAAGAGGAAAATATTCCCGTTGTAGAAGTGCCGATTGCGACGGTCTACTATGAAGGAAATAAAAGCACCCACTTCAGGCCGTTTCAGGATTCTGTTAAAATATACGGTCTGTTTCTGCGGTTTATCATTTCATCATTGTCTTCATCCGTGATCGACATTGTATTATTTACAATGGGAACCCATGTTTTAAAATCGGCTTTGCCGGGGTATTATATTGTTGTCAGCACAGTGGTTGCAAGGGTTATATCGTCAATTTATAATTTCCTGTTAAACAGGAACAGTGTATTTAAAAGTGACGGAAGCCTTGTTCATACGATGATCAAATACTATATGCTTGCGGTTGTGCAGATGTCCTTATCTGCGGCGGGTGTCTGGAGTCTGTATCATGTGTTCGGAGGAAACGAGACCGTCATTAAGATTGTAGTGGATTGTATTCTGTTTTTGATCAGTTTTCAGATACAGAGGGAATGGGTATTTCCCAAAAACAGTAAAGTCAAAGAATAGAAGAGGAGAAAAAAGAAGTATGGGACAGCAGGAAGAAAAAGGCAGAGAGCCGGTTTTTATCGTAGATCTGATTGCGGCTGAGGAGGAAGAAAAGAAAAAGCAGGAGGAGGTCAGCGAAGAAGATATTGAAAATATGCTGGCGATTCTTGAGAAATTCGGAAATTCCGATGTGAGCAGGCTGAATGTGGCGGTATCCGATGAGGTATCGGCGGGAAAGAGCGCAAAGGTATCGCACCATGGAAGATGCGATGTGGGAAGTCCCTGGGCAAAGGGCGATGCTTTTGATGTACTGGAAGATCCGGGCAATGCGGGATGCCGGTAGGAAAAGATAAGAAAAAGATAAGGATCCAAAAACAATGTCAGAATTTGAATGGAAAAAAATTACAGAAGAAGAGGAAGATTTATTTCAGGAGTTTTATCAAAAAGAGCAGTCAAGGAGTTGTGAGCATTCATTTGCCAATAATCTTTTGTGGGCACCTTTTTACGGAACGAAATATTGTGTAATAGACGGCAGTCTGGTATTTAAGTCCGGCAGGGAGGAAATGACAGTCAGCTTTCCGGTCGGAAAGACCAATACCAAACAGGTGGTGGAAAAACTGCTCGTCTATTTTGAGGAAAAGCAGCAGCCCTTCTGCATGCATCTGGTTACGCCGGAACAGTTTGAGCGGCTGGAGCAGATGTTTCCGGGAAAATTTCAGATTGCATATGAAAGAGATGCGGCGGATTATGTATATGAGTCCGAGAAACTGATATCCCTTGCGGGGAAAAAACTTCATGGTAAGCGTAATCATATCAATAATTTTATTAAGACCTATCCCGATTACCGGTATGAGCGGATAACAGAAGAAAATAAGGAAGAGTGCCTTGCAATGGCGCAGGAATGGAGAAAGCAGAACGGTTGTGATGATGATCCCGAAAAGAGTGCCGAATTCTGCGTGACATTAAGGGCGTTAAAGGAATTGGAACAGCTGCGGCTGACCGGAGGGTTGATCCGTGCCGGCGGACAGGTTGTTGCTTTCAGCATCGGAGAAGAATTGTGTGACGATACGTTTGTCGTCCATATTGAAAAAGCTTATGCGGATATTCAGGGAGCCTATCCGATCATCAACCAGCAGTTTGTGCTGCATGAAGCTTCCAAGTACCGTTATATCAACAGAGAAGAGGATACCGGAGCCGAAGGCCTGCGAAAAGCCAAGTTGTCCTATTACCCCGCATTTTTGCAGGAAAAAGGTACGGTTACGCTGAAATAGAAAATAAAAACAATGCCTCGAACGGATATCATGAGGCATTGTTTTAATATTCTATTTAAAGGATACAGGACTTTTCAGACCTTGCCCATTTCAGCCATTTGTTTTGCCTTATACTGAGTAGGGGTACATTTCAGATATTTACGGAATAATTTGTTGAAATAGCTGCTGCTGTTGAAGCCCACGCGGGATGCCAGGGTGGCGATGGAATCGTCGGAACTGCCATCGCAGAGTATACCGGCGGCAACGAAAATCCTGTATTTCATCAGATATTCAAAAGGTGTCATTTTCATGCAGCGTCTGATGCAGCGGCAGCATTCGCTTTTGCTGACGTGGATGGATGCAGCAATGTCATCCAGAGAAATCGGGTTGGCGTAATGTTCCTCAATATAGCGGATTGCTTCTTTGGCCCGGGCTTCATCCATGCTGATTTTTGATCCCTTGGAGGTAACCATCGGTGTCGTTTCACTGCTTCGTTTTTCCAATAACAGGATCCAAATGCGGATCAGATAGTCCTTGGTATACAGTTCGTAGCAGTATTTCTGTTCCTGATTAACCAGAATGATCTGTTTGATCAGTTCCAGAATGGAAAGCTGGAAATCGTCATCGCCCGGCAGTACAAGGCTTGCCATAGCGCTGTTGCTGATGATCGGATGCAGATAAAAGGAGCATAGCTTTGCCTGGCCGTAGGCAAATAAAAACGAAGGGTGAAATACGATAGAGGTATAAATGCAGTTTTCGTGTCCTTCCGCGATATGAAAGGAGTGTAATACACCCTGATTGATCAATACCCCCTGCCCTTCTGAAAGAATATAGGTATCATCGCTGACACAAAATTCTCCGCAGCCTTCATTTACAAAGACAAATTCGATTTCATCGTGCCAGTGCCATCTTACCATTTCCATATACATATTTTTTAAGTTTATTTCATATACTCCAACGGGATATTCAAAGTCGCCGTGATCCTTCAGCTCTTTCAGATCATCGGCAACGATAATGGTCCTTTCGGGAGAATTCTGAATATCGTTATCTGTCATTTTATTTCCTGAATGTCCTTTCATAAAGCCAAAACAAAATTATATTGACCATTATAGCACTATATTAGCCGCGTGTAAATGGAATGTTTGGAAAGGGATGCGGGAGTTTTCGTTGTCATGCCATGGAATTTGATTTATAATAAACCCAGTGAATATATCAGAGAGTAAAGAGGAAAAATCCGATGAAAACATATGAAGCGCTGCGCGAACAATATCAACAGTTTATTTATCATGGGTTTGAGATTGCCGAGGAGCCCGGAAAGGTAAGTCTGACCTTCGATTTTGAAATTCCAGGTTTATCTTCTTTTGCGCCTACATGGGAGATCCCGTGCGACAGAGAAGATCTCGGGGAGGATGAGACTTTTTTAAACATGGTATTTTCCCTGGGCATGGTGGAGCTGATCAGTTATTGGAAAATTGCCTGCCCCAGGGAAGTCGTCATAGAGCCTTACGGACTCAGCCGGGAGCAGATCTCCTGGTGGAAATCCCTGTATTTTAACGGGCTGGGCGAATTTTATTATACAAACGGGATCGTGGAAAACGAAGAGGATTTTATGGACATCATAGCGGATGGAGAAGTATGGCTTCCGGAAGGAGAAGCGGTTGTCGATCCTGCGGGAGGGTGTCTGGTGCCGGTGGGAGGCGGAAAAGATTCTTCCGTGTCACTGGAGCTTTTAAGGCAGTGGAAGGAAAAAAACTTCTGCTATATCATCAATCCGAGAGGAGCGACAATTGATTCGGCAGCTGCGGCCGGATATGGAGAAGACCGGATCATTGCGGTAAAAAGAACGCTGGATGCCAATATGCTCCGCCTGAACAAAGAAGGATATTTAAACGGGCATACGCCCTTCTCGGCGATCGTGGCTTTTTCGGCGACCATTGCGGCATATCTGCACGGACTGACTTATATTGTATTATCCAATGAATCCAGTGCCAACGAAAGTACGGTAAAGGGTAGTTATGTAAACCATCAATATTCTAAAAGTTTTCAGTTTGAAAAGGATTTTCATGCGTATGAAAAGCAGTATCTGGGCAGCGGTACTTATTACTTCAGTCTGCTCCGTCCCCTGAGCGAGTTTCAGATTGCGGCTTATTTTGCGACGCTTCCGGCTTATCACGATGTATTCAAAAGCTGCAATGCGGGCAGTAAGGAAAACATCTGGTGCGGAAAATGCTCCAAATGCCTGTTTGTCTGGTTGATTTTATCTCCGTTCATATCCCAGGAGAGGCTGACGGAGATTTTTGGGACCGATATGGCGGAAAATCCGGAAATGGAGCAGTATTTTGACCAGTTGATCGGACTGAGCGAGGAAAAGCCTTTTGAATGTGTGGGGAGCAGGGATGAGATCAATGCTGCCGTCACCTTAACGATCAGGGATTATCCGGCGGATAAAAAACTGCCATACTTATTCGAACATTATAAAATGCTGGGGCTTTACGAAAAAACAATGCCCGTCTGCGAGAGTTATTTCTCTTATTATGATCATGAAAATCTGTTGCCGGAGGGCTTTGAAAAGGTGTTTGAGGAAGAACTGAAAAAGAGGGGCGTATATCGTGATTGCACATATCAGGAAAAGAATTGAAAATAAAAAAGTGCTGATTTTAGGCTTCGGGCGGGAAGGAAAATCCACGCTGAAAGTATTTCTGGAGGCGGGAGACGCAAAGGAGCTTGCCATCGGGGATATTCGGGAAGTGTCCCTTGACCGGTTAAAAGAAACAGATGAGACATTCGGCGGACAAGATTTGTCAGGAATTACACTGCATTGCGGTGAGGATTATCAAAAGTGCATCGATGATTATGATCTGGTCATGAAAAGCCCCGGGATCGTGTTGGAAAAGCCTGTGGAAAGCTATCGGGCGGAAATCGTTTCCCAGATGCAGCTGGTATTTGAGGTATACAGAGACCGAATTATCGGGATTACCGGAACCAAGGGAAAAAGCACAACGACCACATTGTTGCACCATATCTTAAAAGAAGCGGGTGTGCCGGCTGTTCTGGCGGGAAATATCGGAATTCCCGTGTTTGATATTCTGCATGAGCTGAAAGACGATACCATCCTTGTGCTGGAATTATCCTGTCATCAGCTGGAATATATGACAGTTTCACCCAAATGGGGGATTTTGCTCAATATTTACGAAGAGCATCTGGACCATTACGGGACCATGGATAAATACATTGCTTCCAAAGAAAAAGTTTATGTAAACCAAAAACAGGGAGATGTTTTGTATGTACATCCTTCGGTAGCGCCAAAAACAGGTACACATGAAGGAAAAAGCGTTTTTGTACGAGCGGTTGACATAAATCAAAAATCGGAAGAAGTAAAGCAAGAGACGGCGGAAGAGGTCCTTTTACGGGATGCAGGGATTATTTACGGAGCGCGCAGGTTTGACATTCCCGTAAAGCAGATCAGTCTGCTGGGAGCCCACAATTATCTGGATATTGCTTTTGTGTACGGCGTATGCTGTGATTTCGGCATCAGCGATGAGCAGTTCGGTAACGGGCTGAAATCTTATGTTCCGCTGCCCCACAGACTACAGTATATCGGTACGGTAGACGGTATTTCTTATTATGATGATTCGATTTCCACCATAGATGAAACCACCATACAGGCTTTGAATACCATTCGGAATGCGGATACGGTTCTGATCGGAGGGATGGACCGGGATATAAGTTATGTAAACTTAGAAAAATATCTTTCCGATTCACCGGTAGCTCATATTATTCTGATGGAAGCCACGGGCAAGCGGATTTATGAGGAAATCAACCGGGATATGCCGGGTTTTCACGGAAAAGACAGATTGTATGTGGTAGAGCATCTGGAAGATGCGGTGAAACTGGCCAAGGAAATTACCGCAAAAGAAGGAAGTTGTATTTTGTCACCGGCAGCAGCCAGCTACGGAATTTTTAAAAACTTTGAGGAGCGCGGAGATCGTTTCAGAGAACTGGTGCTGGGACAGGAAACTGCTGCTTTGAAAGACATTTGATAAGGACAGAGGAACCTATGTTACCGGAACAGTTTTTGACAAGAATGAAAAATATGCTGGGGGAGGAATATCCTGCATTCCTGGCAAGCTATGACAGAACGAGATTTCAGTCTCTCCGCGTGAATCTCCTGAAGGGAAGCGCGGAGGAACTGAAAAATCGGATGGAAGGGACGGACAGACCGGTTCCCTGGGCAGAAGGCGGTTATTATTATAGTGATAAGATACACCCCGGCAAACATCCCTTTCATGAGGCCGGGGCCTATTATATTCAGGAAGCGAGCGCCATGGCTCCCGCGGCATATCTCGATGCACAGCCGGGTGATATCGTGCTCGATCTGTGTGCGGCTCCCGGCGGGAAAAGTACGCAGATTGCTGCCGCAATGCAGGGAAAAGGCATTCTGATTTCCAACGAGATACACCCGCAGAGGGCAAAGATCCTTTCGGAAAATATAGAACGGATGGGAATCCGAAATGCCTTGGTGGTCAGTCATGAACCCGCATACCTGGCAGAACGTTTTCCGGGATATTTTGATAAGATTATGGTGGATGCGCCCTGTTCGGGAGAGGGAATGTTTCGTAAGAACGAGACTGCCGTAACGGAATGGAGTCCGGAAAATGTACGGATGTGTGCGGACAGGCAGGATGAGATCATGGATGCCGCGGCACGCATGTTAAGACCCGGCGGGAAAATGGTTTATTCGACCTGCACATTTGCACCGGCAGAAGATGAAGGAACCATCGGCCGCTTTCTGACAAGGCATCCGGAATTTGCGGTGGAACCCGTAATGCTTTATCCGGGCATGGAACCGGGCAATCCCGGGTGGGGAGAAGGAACGGAAGAGGGACTGGAACATACAATCAGGCTTTGGCCCCACAAATTGGACGGAGAAGGTCATTTTCTGGCGTGTCTCAGAAAGGCCGGACCGAAGCTGCAAAGAACCATGACTGCCGGAACGGGAGAAAAGGGAATTGCCCTTAAGGACTGCAGAGAATGGCGGGAGTTTGAATCGGAATATCTGAAAACCGAATGGAAAGGGATCTTTCTGTGCTTCGGAGATCAGTTGTATCTTGCGCCGGAAGGGACTCCGGTTTTAAAAGGGCTGAAGGTACTGCGGCCCGGACTGCATCTGGGAACATTGAAAAAGAACCGGTTCGAACCGTCTCATGCACTGGCACTTGCTTTGAGACCTGGGGAAGTCAGATATTGTTATGAACTTTCCCATGAACAGGCAGCGGCTTATCTTGGAGGTCAGACAATGACGGCAGAGGGTGAAAAAGGCTGGTACCTGATGAGCATATCCGGATACAGCATAGGCTGGGGCAAGCTGGCCGGCGGTATGATGAAAAATCATTATCCCAAGGGACTTCGCAAGCAACTTTTTTGAAAAAAACCATAGCATAAAGAAAAGAGATACCGGAGAAAAGACATGCCGGAAAATCAAAAAGCCGAAAATCTTTTGAATCTTTCCCTGGATGCCACGGAAGAAGAACTGTTGGCTTCGCCGGTTTTGAGAGCCGGGACGGACGCCGATAACGAAAGCTGGGAGGTCATAGTCAAGTTTCACGGAGATTTGTCACGGATTGCCGGAGGTGTGATCCGTGTGGAAATTTTGTCGGCGGGTTATGCGATCGTTACGCTTCCCAGACGTTACATCGAAGCGCTGGCGGCATTGGAAGAAGTGGAGTTTGTGGAAAAGCCCAAGCGGCTCTATGCCAATGATGCGTCAGGCAATTTTGCAAGCTGTCTGTATCAAAGCTCGGGATTGGGAAACAGATATCGGGGCAGAGGAATCTGCATCGGGGTCATAGACAGCGGATTATCCTTTGAAATGCCGGAATTCCGCAATCCGGATGGGACCAGCAGGGTCCTTTTTTATTATGACCAGACCCAGGGGAGAGAATATACCAAGGAAGAGTTGGATGCCATTTTGTCCGGAGCGGGGGAAGGGGAAAGCAATGCCGGAAATGCTAACGGAGGTATGCGGCCGTCACCGGATATTTCTGGCCACGGAACGGCGGTAACAGCCGTTGCTGCGGGAAACGGCAGAAGAGAAGACGGCAGTGTGGACAATAGTCTGATTGGGGTGGCACCGGAGGCATCCCTGATCATTGTTAAATTGGATACGGGAGCCAGAAGCAGCTTTCCGTTGACCACATCCTTAATGCGGGCAATGGATTATGTGGTAAATAAAGGCGTGGAGATACAGATGCCCCTTGCGGTCAATTTAAGCTTTGGAAATACATACGGTTCTCACGACGGAAGCGCGCTCATTGAGCGGTATATCAACAACATGGCTGAAATCGGGAGAACTGTTATTTGTGTGGGAAGCGGTAATGAGGGAGCGGCAGGCGGTCATACGGCTGGGGTCATAGAGCCGGAAGAGCGGGAGCGGATCATTGAGTTTACCATCGGGAATTATGAACGGGAGTTTAACCTGCAGCTATGGCTCAATTTTGTGGACAGCTATGAGGCTATCCTCCAATCTCCCGCAGGGGATCGTTTCAGCTTCGATACTTATGCGGATATGGGAAGGACTGTCCGAAGACGCCTTGCAGATACCGATCTGTTGTTCTATGTGGGGGCACCCCAGCCCTACAGCGTCAATCAGGAAGTATTTCTGGATTTCATACCGGTTAATACTTATGTAAACCAAGGCGTGTGGAGATTGCTCCTGCGGCCTACAAGGCTGGTATCGGGAAATTACAGCCTCTATATGCCTTCTTCTCGGATTAAGGGACAGGATACCAGATTTTTGCAGCCGGTGCCGGAACAGACGCTGACCATACCTTCTACGGCAGAGCGGGTCATTACGGTTGGAGCTTACAATGCGGTATATGATGCCTATGCGGATTTTTCGGGCAGGGGCTTTGTGACCCGGCTGTCGGAAGGATTTATTAATCTTGTAAAACCGGAGATTGCAGCGCCCGGTGTGGGAATCCTGGCAGAAAATGCTTACGGATTGCAGCAGCTTTCCGGAACCAGCTATGCCGCACCTTTTGTAACAGGGGCGGCGGCACTTTTGATGGAACGGGCGATTCTGGGAGGGACGGATCCCTATCTGTACGGGGAGAAAATGAAAGCATGGCTGAGCCGCCATGCCAGAAGGCTTTCCGGAACCGGAGATCTGCCAAACGATAAAACGGGCTGGGGAGGTCTGTGTGTCGCGGACAATGAACCGGTATAATCAGGAGCCGAATCTCTATGGAACAGAAAATTTCACAGATATGAGAGAAAAAATGTTTTTTATGATACTACTGCTGATAATTTCTGATATAATATAAAATAAGTATTATAAAAAACGAAGGGAAAAAATAAGTATTGGAGGTACATATTTATGGCAGTTTATAAGTGCAGTGTATGCGGTGCCATTTATGATGAGGAAAAAAGCGGAAAACCGATTACGGAACTTACCGAATGTCCGATTTGTAAACAGCCTGCATCAAAGTTTGTCCTTGTGTCGGATGAGAAGGGACAGGCAGAAGAAAAAAAACAGGAAGAACCAAAGAGTTTTCAGGGGAAATTGGATTATGACCCGTCTACGGCGAGGCAGGACCCGACGGCGCGGTACATGGCGGAAATTCATGAAATGGCTGTTACCGGTAAGTCGGTGGGAGCCGCAATGAGTACCAAAATGCCGATGCCAAACTGGGATGATATTTTACTTTTGGGAGCACAGCTTAATCCGCCGCCGTTGAATGACCATGATCCGGTGGAAACCAGAACCGTGATCGGAAAACATGCCAAAAAGCCTATGGTGCTGGAGAGTCCGGTCTATATTTCACATATGTCCTTCGGGGCACTGTCAAAAGAAATAAAAGTGGCACTGGCAAAGGGGTCCGCACTTGCCAAAACAGCCATGTGCAGCGGAGAAGGCGGCATTTTACCCGAGGAAAAAGCGGCGGCATACAAATACATATTTGAGTACATTCCCAATAAATACAGTGTGACGGATGAGAACCTCAGGACATCGGATGCCATCGAAATTAAGATCGGTCAGGGAACAAAGCCGGGGATGGGAGGTCATCTGCCGGGTGAGAAAGTGACGGAAGAGATTGCGGCTATCCGTGGGAAAAAGCAGGGAGAGGATATTCAGAGCCCAAGCAAGTTTCCGGAGCTTGAGACAAAAGAGGATCTGCGTGCCATGGTAGATATGCTTCGTGAGCGCTCGGACGGCAGACCGATCGGAATTAAGATCGCGGCCGGAAGAATCGAGCAGGATCTGGAGTATTGTGTATTTGCCGGACCGGATTTCATTACCATTGACGGCAGGGGAGGTGCAACAGGCTCCAGCCCGCTGTTGTTAAGAGAAGCAACGACAATCCCGACCATCTACGCATTGTATCGGGCAAGGAAATATTTAGATTCCGTAAAATCCGACATTTCCCTTGTCATAACGGGAGGTCTCCGGGTTTCTGCAGATTTTGCCAAAGCGCTGGCAATGGGAGCGGATGCGGTTGCAATCGCAAGTGCAGGTCTTATTGCAGCGGCTTGTCAGCAATACCGTATTTGCGGAAGCGGAAATTGCCCTGTGGGGATTGCCACACAGAATCCGGAGCTTCGTGCAAGACTGGATGTTGATGCCGCAGCCATGAGAGTAGCCAATTACTTAAATGTTTCCAGAAGAGAACTGGAGACATTTGCAAGAGTTACCGGAAATCATTCGGTACATGATTTATCGCCGGAAAATCTCGTAACAACCAGCCGCGATATTGCGGAATATACGCAGATTAAGCATATCGGCGATGCATCGGGATGCGTAGCGGCACCCCGCAAAGAACAGGAAAATAAAGGAGAAAGTGCCATGAAGACCTATAAATGCAAAATATGTGGAGAAGTTTTTACCGTAAAAGACGGAGAAGAGGCAGTATGCCCGCGCTGTAAAGCAACAGGAGAAAATCTTGAAGCAATTGGGGGAGAAAAAAAGGATAAGTATGCCGGAACGCAGACAAAGAAAAATCTTGAGGCGGCATTTGCCGGTGAGTCCGGTGCCCGGAATAAATATACGTTCTTTGCTTCCGTTGCCCAAAGGGAAGGGTACGAGCAGATTGCGGCTCTGTTTTTAAAGACTGCGGAAAATGAAAAAGAGCATGCAAAAATGTGGTTTAACGAGTTAAACGGTATCGGCGATACCGTAGCAAATTTAAATGCTGCAGCCGACGGTGAAAATCATGAGTGGACGGATATGTATGTGGAGTTTGCCAATACCGCGGAGGCTGAGGGATTTCCCGAGCTTGCGGCAAAATTCCGCATGGTAGGTGAAATCGAGAAGCATCATGAGGAACGCTATCGCGCACTGCTGAAAAATGTGGAGACGGCAGAGGTGTTTGCAAAGAGTGAAGTGAAGGTATGGGAATGCCGCAACTGCGGACATATCGTGGTAGGAACAAAGGCACCAGAGATCTGTCCGGTATGTGCATATTCACAGAGCTATTTTGAAATCAGCGAAACAAATTATTGATCGGATCAAGGAGAAAATCATGTACGAGTTTAAGGAAGAATTCAAAACGGGAATTCCCCAGATTGACGAAGAGCACGCAAGGCTGTTTGAAATTGCGGAAGAACTGTACCAACTCAAGCAGGAAGAATTTATTCCCGACAAATATGACAATATCAGAGCGATTCTGGAGCAACTCAGAGATTATACACTGACGCATTTTGAACATGAAGAGGCGTATATGGAGTCCATCAATTATAAGCGCATGTTCACACAGAAGATCCAGCATGACGGTCTGCGTAGACAGATTGGGGAATGGAGACTGGATGAACTGGACGAAAGTCAGGATGAGGCCATCGATGAGATTTTGCAATTAGTGACAGGATGGCTGGTAGATCATATTTTGAATCAGGACAAATTAATCGGAAAATGTTAAGCGGCTGTTAAGAAAAAAACACGTGAGGTTAAAGCAGGGTTAAGAAGCGAAAAAATCTATAGTAATCTCCCATCACGTATGTTACCATCCAATGGATTTCATCAGGATGGAGGTCTTGAAAATGCCAAGTGTTATAACATACTTATTGGTTGCCTTAATGGGCATTATGGGTGGATTAACATCGATTTATCTGTTGATCAGTATACCGGTATTGCTTGTATGGAAGATTTACAGAAAAATCAAATACGGCTATTCCCTGTATCAGTAAAATCTGCGGCTCCGGATTAAACGCCGGAGCCTTTTTGGTTTGCGCGCCATGGGCGCGCTCTAACGGGTGCAAGTCCCGAACATGC
>JBJEJA010000043.1:0-31541 GCA_051877575.1 Lachnospiraceae bacterium
TGCCACGGCAACATTTGTCGTTCCCCCATGGCAGAATTTATTTTTAAAGATCTATTATCAAAGCGCGGCATCGCGGATCAATTTTACGTGGCATCCGCTGCCACCAGTTCGGAAGAGATTTGGAACGGCGTGGGCAATCCTGTTTATCCCCCGGCCAAACGGAAGCTTCAAGAGCATGGCATCAGTTGTGACGGCAAAAGAGCCGTACAGATGACAAGAGAAGATTATGACAAATATGATCTTCTGATCGGGACGGAGCAGGTTAATATCCGCAACATGATGCGGATTGCCGGAGGCGACCCGCAGTCCAAAATGCACAGGCTGTTAGATTACAGCAAGAACCCCCGGGACATTTCCGATCCCTGGTATACAGGCGATTTTGACAGTGCATACAATGACATCTTAGAAGGCTGTGAAGCCCTGCTGGAATATCTTCTTTCATAGCAATCACCATCTGCAATATAAACAATGATTATATGTCAAGGGAAATGATTGAAAAACGTCGGCACTTAATCCGTGGCTCTTGCGGATTTATGTGCCGCTTTTTGATTTTGCACAAAAAAAAGCACCACCTTCGAGGATATCCTCAAAAACAGTGCTTTCCTGCACCATCAGGGACTCGAACCCTGGACAAATAGATTAAGAGTCTACTGCTCTACCAACTGAGCTAATGGTGCTTATCGCTTGCGACGCAAGCATTATTATAGTATAATAAATCCCGATTGGCAAGAGGTTTTTTGAAATTTTTTGTTGGACTTTTGCGGGAAAAAAGAAATGTTTAAATTGGGAGAGAAAAGTAAAATGATCATAGATACCCACGCCCATTATGATGATGAGGCATTCAGTGAGGATCGGGATAAAGTATTAAAGGGGTTGTTTTCCGGCGGGGTGGAAAAAGTCATCAATGCAGCCGCGTCCATGGATGGTTGCAGACGGACTTTGCAATTGACCAAAGAATATGATTTTGTCTATGGGATGCTTGGCGTACACCCCGACGATGTAGGAGAGCTGACCGAAGCGGATATGGATTTTATAAAAGCCCATGCGGCAGATCCGGGGATTGTGGCCATCGGCGAGATTGGGTTGGATTATCATTGGAATGTGGCACCCAAAGAAGTGCAGAGGCACTGGTTTATCAGGCAGATTGAGCTGGCAAAGGAAACGGGGCTTCCCATCTGTGTGCATTCCCGGGATGCGGCAGCGGATACGCTGGAAGTCATGCGGGAGGCTAAGGCGGAAGAGGCAGGCGGCGTGATTCACTGTTATTCCTACAGTGCCGAGCTTGCGAAGGAATATTTATCCATGGGATTTTATTTTGGAATCGGAGGCGTGGTTACCTTCAAAAACGGAAGAAAATGCAAAGAAGTTGTGGAGATGCTGCCCATGGACAGGATCCTTCTGGAGACGGATGCACCTTATCTGGCGCCGGAGCCTTACAGGGGCAGGCGTAATGAGTCTGCTTATTTATCCTATGTGGCGGAGGAGATTGCATCCATCAAGGGGATGACCGTAGAAGAGGTCATTTCCGGGACCGCGGAAAATGCCCGAAGATTGTATACAAAGTTAAATTGAGAGGAGCATCATGGCGACATTAGGAATTCCATCCAATACCATTGCCGTATTGCAGAAATACGGTTTTAATTTTCAAAAGAAATACGGACAGAATTTTTTGATCGACACGCATGTGTTGGAAAAGATCATCAGTGCATCGGAGATCGGTTCCGAAGATTGTGTGCTGGAGATCGGCCCGGGAATCGGGACTATGACTCAGTATCTGGCGGAAAGTGCAAGGCGGGTAATCGCCGTAGAGATCGATGATCATCTAATTCCCATTCTAAAGGATACCTTGTCCGCATATGATAATGTAACGGTAATCCATGGCGATATTCTCAAAGTGGATGTGCAGAAGTTGTGCGATGAGTATAATGAGGGACGGCCGATCAAAGTGGTGGCAAATCTTCCTTATTACATCACGACGCCAATCATTATGGGGCTGTTTGAAAGCCATGTGCCGCTTTCTTCCATTACAATCATGGTGCAGAAGGAAGTGGCGGACAGGATGCAGGTGGGACCGGGGACTAAGGATTACGGAGCATTGTCCCTGGCGGTGCAGTATTATGCCAGACCGGAGATTGTTGCCAATGTGCCGCCGAACTGTTTTATTCCCAAGCCCAATGTGGGAAGTGCGGTCATCCGTCTGACCCGTTATGAGAAGCCTCCGGTTGAGACGGAGGATGAGAAACGGATGTTTGCCGTAATCCGGGCAGCGTTCAACCAGCGGCGCAAAACTTTGGTGAATGCATTGTCCAATGCGGGCATCTACAATATTACAAAAGAAAAGGCAACGGAAGCACTGGAAAAAATGGGACTTTCCGCAACCGTGCGGGGTGAAGCGCTGACCCTTGCACAGTTTGCAAGGCTTTCGGACCTTTTGGGTTGATAAAAGCCGATGAAAAGAAAGCGCATAAATTTTGATATTTATGCGTTATTCTTTTGACATCAAAATATACCTATGATACACTTATTTAGTAAGAAAATAGGGGTATTATGTAAAAAAATACCATATCATGTATGCAAGCAGTTTGAGGTGAATCACTTGGATAAGTATGAATACAGAGTTCGCGCTGAGGAAATCAACGCACTGATTGAAAAGAGAGAATATGCCGAGGCGGTAAAAATTGCGGATACCATTGACTGGAGAAGGGTAAAAAGCGTTACCATGCTTTGCAAGGTCAGTGAATTGTATAAGATGAACCGTCGTTATGAGGACAGCAAGGAAATTTTATTGTTGGCTTATGACCGTCAGCCCGGCTCCAGAAAGATTGTATATTCCCTTTGCGAATTATGTATCAAATTGGAAGAGCTGGTACAGGCAATCGAATATTATAAAGAGTTTGTACAGATTGCACCCAAGGACACAGGGCGTTTTATTCTGCAGTACAGGCTGTATGAGGCTCAGGATGTGAGTCTGGAAGAGCGGATTGCCGTTTTGGAAGAGTATAAAAAGCGCGATTACAGAGAGAAATGGGCATATGAGCTGGCTTATCTGTACCACCGGATCGGACTTGCCACCAGATGTGTGGAGGAATGTGATGAGCTGATCCTATGGTTTGGAGAAGGGAAATATGTGATCAAGGCCATGGAGTTGAAGATGCTGCATGTGCCGCTGACACCGACCCAGCAGGAGAAATACGACAAGAGATTTCAGACTGATGCCAACGCATACGTGGTTAAGACTGCAGAAGAACAGCCGCAGGCTGAGCAGGAGACCGTGGCAGAAGAGACGTTACATACCGAAGAGGAGCAGCCGGGCGCATCTACCGATACCATCCCGTCCATGCCGATTCAGATCAAATCCGTGGAGGTTTCCAATGCGCCTACAACGCGTATTCCTTCCAAGGATGTCAACGAAGAGGTAGAAGCTGCGGAGGAATCAGAAACAGAAGAGAAAGAGGTTGACGATCTGGACATCCAGGTAAAGCCTTTGGATATGGGTGAATACAATACCATCAATCTCCAGAAAGAACTGGCGAAGAATCTTGCCAAGATCATGGAGCAGGAGGATATGGAGGCAAGCGACGCCACCAAGACTTTGCCGGTTGATTCCATCAATGTTCTTGCAGAGGATAGGAAAGAGCAGCCGGAGCCTGAGGAAGAGGAACCGGAGGAGACGCAGACAGAGGCGGCAGAGCAGCCCCGGGAAGATTTTGCTGTGACGAGAGAGGTTGTCAGCGAGGTTGTTAAGGTTTTGGGAACCGGCGAACAGGAGCCCATTACCGAAGAGGATTTGTTGAATTCTCTCAAAGAGCAGGAAGCACAGGAAGAAGAAACCGAAGTCGAAGAAATGATTGCGGCAGAGGCAGAAACCGAACCGGAGACGGTTGAAGAGGAAATAGCGGAACCGGAGGCTGAACCGGAATCGGAGGATGAAGCGGAACCGGAGGATGAGCAGCCTGAGGCGGACGCTGAAGAAGTGATGCAGGAAGCTGTTGAGGAAGAGGAAGCACAGGTTGATGAGCAGATTACCGGGCAGCTCAGCTTTGAAGATATCATGGCGGAATGGGAAGAGACCAAGAGGGCCAATGAAGCAAAGCATTTGGAGGAGATGCGCCGCAAAGTTTTAGAGCAGACGGGTCCTATGTTTAAGGATTTCGATGCTGCGGCAAAGGCCAGTGTCCAGGCGGATCTGGATCTGATTGCACCGACACTGAATGTATTCGACGGGCAGACCCCCATAGAGGAGGAACCGGTTGTTCCCGAATTGCCGGAGGATTCCGCAGAAGAGGATTTCCCGGAAGAAGATAATTTGGAAGAAAATGTTTCGGAAGAAGCTTCGGAAACGGCAGCAGAGGCTGTTTGGGATGAAAGCGACGAAGTAGAGGAATTAGAAGAAGTAGAAGAGATAAAAGAGGAAGAAGAAACACAGAAAGAGCCGGAGTTTAATCCTACCGTATTTAATACGGCAGAGATCAACGGTCTGGAGGAAAAACTGGTATCTACTTTATTGGAGCAGGAAGATGAGGCGGAGGAACAGGAAGCGGATGACGGCGTAGAAGAATTGGAAGAGGTGGAAGAAGTTTCCGTATCTGAAGAACTGCCGGAGGAACCGCAGGAAGAGCCGGTTGTAAGTGAGCCGGTTCCGGAAGTAAAACCCGGCGGACAAACGGAAGAGTTTGACAAATCGCTGGAAAAACTGGTGTTGGAAGCGCTGGCAGAGACAGAGAGAAAAGAACCAAATACACCGAAGGGGGATACGGGATTTATCATTACGGATCTGGCTGAGGAAGAAGAAAAGCCACAGCCGCAAGCGGTACCCGGGGAAGTAAAAGAGGAACCGGCTGTCGAGGAACCTGTTTCGGAAAACAAAATCCCGATCAGAAGAACATTAACCAGAGACGAAAGGGAAATGTTCGGATCGATTGCCCAGACAAAGCAGGTACAGGAAGAGGTGGCAAATGCCATTGATAATATCAGCTTAAATCCTTGCATCGGAAATGTCCTGATTACCGGAGAAAAGGGAACGGGAACGTTAACGGTAGCCAAGAATCTGGTCAAGGTACTTTCCGTAAACAGCGATGCATTTTCGGGAAAGGTTGCGAAGATTACAGGAGAACTGCTGAATACAAAGAGCATTGTAGATACAATCAATGGGTTAGGAAACGGAGCATTGATCGTAGAGCAGGCAGGCGCACTGGATGAAATGGCATTGTTATCGTTAAGCGAGTGCTTAAAGAAAAAGAATGATGAAGGAATCCTCATTTTACTGGAGGACACGAAAAAAGAACTGGATGCACTGCTGAAAAAAGGAAATATGCCAAAACAGTATTTTGATCTCCGTATCGATATTGCAGCCTTGGACAATGACGGATTGGTAAATTACGGAAAAGAATACGCCAACGAGCAGGAGTATTCCATTGATGATATGGGAGTGCTTGCTTTGTACACAAGGATTGCCGATATGCAGACCAATGAGCATGCGGTAACCGTAGAAGAGGTAAAAGAAATCATCGATGAGGCAATCAGCAATTCCGAGAAGAAAAATATTTCTCACTTTATGGATGTATTGCTGGCAAAACGATATGATGATGAAGATATGATTGTACTGAGAGAAAAGGATTTCTTAAAATAAGAGAGGGAAGGGATTATAGGAATGGCAAAAAACAAAGAGGTAAATCCACTTTTTATCACAGAGGCGGATCAATATGTATTTGCTCAGGGGTCGCATTATGAGATATTTAACAAGCTCGGAGCGCATAAAACGGTAGTTGACGGTGTAGAGGGCGTTTACTTTGCAGTCTGGGCCCCCAATGCAAAGTATGTAAATGTGACCGGTTCTTTCAATGACTGGGATATTTACGAATATAATATGGGGCGTTTGGGCGAAGGCGGCATTTATGCTTTGTTTGTACCGGGAGTGAAGGAAAATGATATGTATAAATTTGTCATTACCACACCTTCCGGAGAGAAGATTTATAAAGCGGATCCTTACGGCAACTATATGGAGTTGCGTCCCGGCAATGCGTCCAAGGTTACGGATCTGACAGGGTTCCAATGGGGAGACAAGGCATGGATGGATGCAAAGAAAGTCAAAGATTGGAACAAAGAGCCGGTTGCCATTTACGAATGTCATATCGGTTCCTGGATGAGACATCCGGAGCCGGATGCGGCAGGCTTTTACAATTACCGCGAGTTTGCGGATCGTATTGTGGAATATTTAAAAGAAATGAAATATACTCACGTGGAGTTGATGGGAATTGCAGAGCATCCCTTTGACGGCTCCTGGGGATATCAGGTAACGGGTTATTATGCACCCACATCCCGCTATGGGACACCGAAGGATTTTATGTATCTGGTAGATAAGCTGCATAAAAACAAAATCGGTGTGATCTTAGACTGGGTACCGGCCCACTTCCCCAGAGATTCCTTTGGTCTTGCGGAGTTTGACGGCACCTGTCTTTATGAGCATCCCGATCCGAGGAGAGGTGAGCATCCCGACTGGGGAACCAAGATTTTCAACTATGCAAAAAATGAGGTTCGCAACTTCCTGATTGCCAATGCCATGTTCTGGGTGGATAAGTTCCATGTAGACGGATTGAGAGTCGATGCGGTTGCATCCATGCTTTATCTGGACTATGGCAAGAGAGACGGAGAATGGCTTCCGAACCAGTACGGCAATAATAAGAATCTGGATGCCATTGAGTTTTTCCGCCATTTAAACAGCGCTATGCAGAAGCGTTATCCGGGAACCATGATGATTGCCGAGGAATCCACGGCATGGCCGATGGTTACGGGAGACGTGAAGGAAGGCGGTCTGGGCTTTTCCTTTAAATGGAATATGGGCTGGATGCATGATTTCTGCGAGTATATGAAACTGGATCCGTTGTTCCGTAAAGACAATCATTACAAAATGACCTTTGCCATGAGCTATAACAACAGCGAAAATTATATTCTGCCGTTATCTCATGATGAAGTCGTGCATTTGAAATGTTCCATGTTAAAGAAAATGCCGGGCTTTTATGTGGATAAATTTGCCAACTTAAGAGTGGGTTATACCTATATGTTTACCCATTCCGGCAAGAAGTTGTTGTTCATGGGTCAGGAATTTGGTCAGGACAATGAATGGAATGAAGAGAAAGAGCTGGATTGGAGTTTGTTGTCCGATGAACTGCACAGTTCCCTGAAATATTATGTTTCCAAGCTGTTGGAAATTTACCGCAAGTATCCCTGTCTGTATGAGATCGACAATGACTGGGCGGGCTTTGAATGGATGAATGCCGATGATAAGGAGCAGAGTACTTACAGTTATGTGAGACGGGCAGCCAGCGGCAGAAATAATCTGTTGGTTGTATTGAATATGACACCTATGGAACGTAAGGAGTTTACGGTGGGTGTACCGAAAAAGAAAAAATACAAATTGATCTTAAATTCCGATGATACCTGCTTTGGAGGAAACGGTAGAGAGATCCCCAAAGAAATAACGGCAAAGGCAAAGAAAGCGGATGGCAAGCCGTACTCTCTTACCTTTGATCTTCCTCCTTACGGAGCTGCGATCTTCCAGTTCTAGATGAGGGTTAACGGAATCTTCCAAAATGCCGAAATATAGGGTGAATGCACTTTGCATTCGCCCTTTTTTCATAAGTATTTTGGTGTATCCGAGCATACAGGAACAGATAAGCGAATGGGAGATCATCTATGAATATTGCGTTTCATCAGATAGAACAGAATAAAGAGATGTCCGGAATCAGAGGAGATCATGACAACGGCTATGGAGGCGGAATAAAAAACGTAAAAGATTCCAACATCGTTTCCGGCGGCTTTCGTTGGGACAGATCTTCTTCGGTTGTGGGAAATCAGGCATACCGGGATCAGAAGGATAAAACAACGGAGCTCTTGGATTCGGCTTCGTCTTATGATGCCAAAAACAGTAAAAACTTTATGGTTGTCATGTCCAATACGCTTTCGGATGAAGATTACAAAAAGCTGATGGAGGATGGCAGCAATCCCGGCGATTATGAGCCGGAGGAAATGGTAACCATTATAGACGAAATAAAAGTGACTTTGGCACAGGCCGGGGTACATATCGCAGGTTATACCGATAATCTGGATACGGATGCAGTCAGAGAGGCCGTAGGAAGTGACGGATATGCGGTTGCCATCGCCCGTGCCCTGGAGAGTAAGAATCTGCCGGTCACGGAAAAGAATGTCAGGGATTGTTACAATGAGATAGAAAAAGCGGCGCATTTGACGGAGCTTTCCGACGGAGCAAAGAAATATTTGTTGGAAAACGAACTGGAGCCTACCATCGATTCTTTATATAAAGCGGCTTATGCGGGAGCAAAAGATGCTTCGGCGCAGCCTTCCGGTTATTTCGGAACGGGAGCGGAAGGTTATTTGGCGAAAAAAGGCAATCCCGAGGAATTTTCTGCCATGGAAGACCAGATACAGAAAATCATTTCGGAGGCAGGGCTGGAAGTTGGGGAAGAAACCATGTCCGATGCCCGCTGGCTGTTGGAAAAAGGACTTCCTCTGACGGGAGAAAATCTGTTCCGCTTGCAGGAAATCAATCAGCTTTCTTTTCCCATCGGAGCAGAGGAAGCGGCACTGGCGGCGGCAGATGCGTTGTCTGTGGGACTTTCGGCGAAGGAAGCAGATCTGACGGTGGGAAATGGTTATAAAGAACCGGACAGCGGTTATATTCGAAGGGCACAGGAGATCAACGAAAAGACACAGGCGTTGACGGATGAAAATCTGGCAGGTGTTATCAAAGAAGGAAAATCCCTGACGCTGTTTTGGTTATTCGGGACGGAAAATGCGGGAACGGAAACCGTATCTATGGAAACGGAGCGGGACAGTAAATGGATTGCAGCCAAAAAGCAGCTGCTGGAAGTGCAGCTGCATATGAGTGCACAGGCAAACCTGAAGCTGATGAAGCAGGGGATACATATTGAACTGGAGCCGCTTGATCAGTTGTTGAAACTGCTGGAGCGGGAAGAAAGCATTTATCATGCCTCAGAGCTTGCGGATATCAGTGAAAAGGCAGAAGAAATAAAATCCATGCCCGCAGCCACAATAGGCATTTCCGTGCAGGAAGCCTGGATGGCAAAGGGTGTTTTTACACTGGACAGGGTATATGAAACGGGAAGTTCTCTGGCCCAAACCTATGCAAAAGCAGGAGAGTCGTACGAGGCTCTGATGACATCGCCGAGAGCGGACCTGGGGGATTCCATCAAAACGGCATTCCGCAATGTGGATGCGTTGTTGGAGGAATCCAACATGGAGATCACGGATGATAATCGGAGAGCGGTACGGATTCTCGGCTACAATCAGATGGAAATTACCGAAGAGAATATGGATGCCGTAAAAGAAGCGGATGCCATGTTAAACAGGGTATTGGCCGGACTGACACCCGAAAAAACTCTGCGGATGATCAGAGAAGGCGTTAATCCGATGGAAATGAATCTGGATGAACTTGCCGGATATCTGACAGCGGATACAGAGGGAGCAGCGGATATTGAAAAGTACAGCAGGTATTTATATCGTTTGGAACAAAACCACGAGATTACCGCAGAGGAAAAGGAAGCATATATCGGCATATACCGCCTGTTAAGGCAGATCGAAAAAGGGGATGGCGCAGCCATCGGAACTGTTGTTTCTAATAAACAGGAGTTGAATCTGGAGAATTTGTTAAGTGCCGTGAGAACCCGCAAAAAGGGATACGTGGATGCAAAGATAGATGATGCCTTTGGTTTATTGAGTGATATGGAAAAGAAAGGAACATCGATTTCGGACCAGATTTTAAATTATTATCAGCAGAAAGCCGGAAAGCTGGCGGATGATCTGAGCGGCTCACAGGAGGGCATGGAGCAGTCTGCCGTTGATCATGAGATCGAAAGTTTCCGCAGGATGGGAACGGTTTCGGAAGAGCATTTCCATGCGCTTTTGGCAGATGATATTCCCCTTACTGCCAATAATCTTCTGGCAGAGGAAGCATTGGTTTCCCAGGGAAATCTATTTGAAAATCTGGCGAAAATCATGAAAGGCGGAGAGCGGGAAAAGAACTTTGTGCAAAAGGCAGAGAAGATAAAGGAAGCCATGTCCGAAGGAGAGGAAGCGGTCAAAGAAGCATATGCGGATATGACAGAGACAGCGGAAGAGACGGTAAAGAGCGATGCCGGCGAGAGCGGCAGCTATATCGACGTGCGTTCCATGGCTGTTTATGCAAGGCAGATAACATTGTTAAACCGGCATGCGGAAAAGGAAAATTATTATGTGCCGGTACAATTTAATCAGGAATGGACGATGCTGCATGTGCAGATTGTAAACGGAAACGGACAGGGTAAGGTTTCCGTGGATTATAAGGGAAATGCACAGGGAGAAGGTAAGGCAGGAGCAACCTTTGTGGTAAAGGAAGATCACATCGAAGGACTGATCGGAGTATCCGCAGACACAGATGTGGAAAAGTATACGGAAATTGCCGGAAAATGTGCAGAAAGCATACTTGCGGAAACCGGAAAAAAAGCCGATATAACTTGTGTACAGAGTGAAACAATGAATTTGGAAGCCTTTATGGCGACGGATTCAAAGGAAAAGCAAGCTTCCACCAAAATGTTATATCAGGTGGCAAAAGCATTTATTCATACAATGGAGCAGGAGGTTACAAAAAATGAAAGTCAATTATAATGTTTCCGCTTTAATCGCAAATAAAGCTTTAAACCAAAATGATACGAAGCTTTCCAGTGTATCGGAAAGGTTATCGACAGGCTATAAGATCAATCATGCAAAAGACAATCCTTCGGGACTTGCCATTGCAAAGAGAATGAACATGCAGCTTCGTGGATTGAGCAATGCTTCCCAGAATGCATCGGACGGCGTTTCCGTAGTTCAGACGGCAGAGGGTGCCATTCAGGAAATGCAGTCTATGGTTCAGCGAATCAGTGAGCTGGCGATTCAGTCCGCCAACGGAACCAATTCCGATCAGGAACGTGAAATGATTCAGATGGAAGTGGATCAGTTAAAAGAGGAAATCACAAGAATTTCCAGAGATACGGAGTTTAACGGAAAGAGGCTGTTAAACGGAGATTGTGATTTAAAAGGTTATACGGATGCACAGGGGGTGAAAGTGTCTTATTATTCGGATGAAGTCCCTGTTGGAAAGTATAAAATTACCGCCATCAATCCTACATATGATGCGGATGGCAATCTGATGGATGGTTCGGTTACTTTGTTAAAAGGAACCGGCACGGATGCTTTTCCTGCGGATTCTTATATTTCTTATGAGGGAAATAAAGTGACTGTGACCGCAAGGGACAGTTTTGAAGTTACTTTTTCTCTGGATGAGACCATTACGACAACTTCCGGAGACGGAAGCGTTACGTTGGATCTGACCGGTTTGGGTGCCATGAGGATGCAGATTGGTGCAAATGAAGGAGAGGTAATGGAAATCCGTATTCCGACCATTACATTGGATACATTGGGATTGGAGAAAACGGATATTTCTACGAGGGAAGGTGCATTAAAGGCAATCGACCAGGCAAAGGAGGCAAACTCCTATATTTCCACGATTCGTTCCCGTCTGGGTGCATATCAGAACAGATTGGAGCATACCGGAGACAGTCTGGATATTACATATGAAAATGTGACAGGTGCCTATTCCCGTATTATGGATACGGATATGGCGGAAGAAATGACGGAGTATTCCAATCTTCAGGTGCTGACACAGGCCGGAACGTCCATGCTGGCACAGGCAAATGAGAGACCTCAGCAGGTTTTACAATTATTACAGTAGGGATCAGATATGAAAGATGAATTGAAACAGCAGTTTGCACTTAGGATTACCCAGGCTAATAAGACGGAACTGGTAGTTATTTTATATGAAATGTTTCTGACTTATGTGGGAGATGCAAAAAGTGATCTGAAAGAACAGGATACAAGGACTTACCGGCTGGATATACAGAGAGCAAGAGGCTGCTTAAAAGAACTGATGGGTTCTTTGCATTATGATTATGAGCCTGCTCCTACGTTGTTAAAGCTCTATATCTATGTGAGCAGGCTATTGGTATCGGCAGATCTGCATAACGAGGAAAAGGAGCTTGACGAAGCAGAGAAAATCATGCAGAAGCTCCATGACGCTTATGCAACTATCAGCAAAGAAGATAAAAGCGGTCCGGTTATGGGAAATACCCAGACGGTTTATGCGGGACTGACCTATTCCAAAAACGACTTATCCGTCAATCTGGATGAGGGAAGAGGAAACAGAGGATTTTTCGCTTAGCGGGTCGTTCATTCCGGCAGCAGGCGGAGGATCCAGTTTTTCCGCCTGTTCGATTAGGAATTTATATCGTTTTAAAACAGAATTCATTTCATAAATATAGCAGTCTATCAGGTCCGGATCGGTAACGTTATCAAAATTCGAATAAACATCCTCCATGGCCTGTCTTGTTTTTTCCATATCATGCATGATTCGTTGTCTCTGCATATTCAGATAAACAGTTTCCTCATTTTCTTTTTTGGTTGTTTGGAATGGTTTGATAAACAGTTTCATTGACACCTCCGTAAACATATAGGTAAGTATTCCCCGAATGGCAAAAAAAATTCATGTGCCTATCATATTGTATGTTTGCGGAATGAAATAATGCAGGTACACATATAATTTATCAAAAGAACTTCGGAGTTGTGGAAGCTTGAGTGAAATAAAACTATGGATGATGCAGAATTTCGGAATGGGAGAAGGGGAAATCATGGGAGCGGCAATCATTATTGTCGTTTGTATTTTGGTGTGCCTGATTTCCTATATGAAAAGAAAAATGGCTGTATTTACAGGGTTTTTAATCAGAGGAGGAGTCGGTACAGGTCTGATTTTTCTGGCAAATTATTTATTAAAAATCGGAGGAATATCCCTCGCTGTAGGGATTGGCCCCATCAGCATATTGACAAGCGCAATCCTAGGAATTCCGGGGGTTTTCCTGCTTTACGGAATACTTTTAATCTAAAAAAATATACAGATTTCACAAAAAAATTTTTTTAAAAGAAAAGGTCTTTACAGACAAAAAGGCCTGTACTATAATCCAAACTACAAACAAATCTTACGTCCGTTTCGGACAGATTTTCCAATTTGTTTTTTCTAAAATTTTATATGGGAGACGGGAGCATGTTACTTTTATATTGCTTACTGGCAGCAGCTCTCCTTATGGATTTTTACCGGTGCCGCATTCCCAATCTGTTGATTCTGGCAGCCTATCTGGCGGGAATCGGATATTCTCTGTTTTGCGGCGGAGCGTGGTATCTTTCCCTTTTGGACAGTCTGTTGATCCTCATTCTTTTGTATCCGTTCTATCTGATAGGAGCATTCGGAGGCGGTGATGTAAAATTGTTTATGGTCATTGCACTTTTCCTCGGAATAGAAGGAACGATCAATACCATCATTTCTGCATTGATGGCCGGAGCTGTATGCTCTGTCATAAAAATCCTCTTTCTGCTTTTTCGGAAAGAGAGAATTTCATTTTCACATCTCTATATTCATTTTTCCCTTCCGATTCTGGCGGGGACAATTCTGACGCATCTCGGAGGTATTACATGGATCACATTTTAGCAATCTTCGATACGGAGAAAAAATATGTAAAAAAATTGGTGGCTTTTTTTGAAAGCCGGACAGGAATGCCCTTTCGGATTCTGGGCTTCGACAATTCGGAAAAATTACTCCGGTTTTTTTCAAAGCAGCAGGCAGCGGTACTCCTGATCGACGAAAAGGAGTGGCTTCCGTCCATGGAAGGGCTGGCCGGACAGACGATTTTGCTTACGGATCAAAAGGAAAAAGAAAGGCTGGAAACAGATCTGATGGAAAATGAATTTCCGGCGGTATGTAAATATCAATCCGGAGAGGCGATTGCCCGAAAAATCCTGGGAATCTGTGCCGTGGCGGAAACGCCGGTTCTGACCTTGCAGTCGGGAAGATACGGGCAAAGTACAAAAGCTGAAATAGTAGGTATCTATACACCGGTAAGGCGTTGTCTGCAGACTTCTTTTGCATTGGTTTACAGCCTGCTCCGGGGCAAAAGCAGGAAAACATTGTATCTGAATTTTGAAGTGTTTTCGGGTTTTCATGTATGGTTTGAAAAAGAATACGGAACGGATCTGATGGATCTGATGTATTTTTTGGATGGACCGGAAGAAAAGTTTCTATTAAAGCTGGCGGGGATGACGGAGCAATTCGGAGATTTTTATTATATTCCGCCTGCCATTTCTTATGAAGATTTCATGATGGTCAAAGCCGAAGACTGGCTCAGGCTGGTCAAAACCATTGCAGAGAAAAGTGATTATGAGGTGATCGTTCTGGATTTGGGTGACCAGATGCAGGGGCTATTTGATATGTTGTCTGCCTGCGACAGAATTTATGCGATCAGCAAGCCGGATGGGATTGCCATGGCGAAGCTGGAAGCTTTCGAAGAAGCACTGAAGATGTCACAAAAGGAAGAAGTTTTAGAGAAAATGGTCAAATGCCGCCTTCCGGTATTTAAAGAAATTCCTCAGAATGCCGGGCAACTTGCCTATAGCCAGCTGGCGGATTATATGAAGAACAAATTGGGAGAGATGTTTTCATGAAAGAATACGAGAAGATGAAAGCCGCATGCAGACGGGAATTAATGGATAAAATCGACTACACGCGGGATCTGTCGGACAATGAGGTTTTAGAGTTGATAGACGAAACCGTTTTGAGAGCCGGGAGGGAACATTATCTGACCCTTCAGGAAAAAAGCAGATTAAAAAAGGAGTTGTTTGCCTCTATCCGACAACTGGATGTGTTGGAAGAATTTCTGTCGGATAATACCGTTACGGAAATTATGGTCAACGGTCCCGACTGCATTTTTATCGAAAGAGAAGGCCGGCTGGTGCGGCAGAATGTACACTTCGAGTCAAAGGAAAAGCTTTCGGATGTTATTCAGCAGATTGTGGCAAAGGTCAATCGAATTGTCAATGAAGCGTCTCCCATTGTTGATGCAAGGCTGGAAGGAGGGGCAAGGGTAAATGTAGTGATGCCGCCCATTGCCTTGAACGGACCGATTCTGACCATACGCCGCTTTCCGGATCATCCCATTGATGTTGCGGATTTATACCGCCTGGGATCTATTACACAGGAAGCCATGGAGTTTTTAAATAAACTGGTCTGTGCCAGATTCAATATTTTTATCAGCGGTGGAACAGGCAGCGGAAAAACGACATTTCTGAATGTGCTGTCCAATTTTATTCCGAAAGAGGAAAGACTGATCACCATTGAAGATAATGCGGAGCTGCAGATCAGGAATATTCCCAATATGGTCCGGTTGGAGACAAGAAATGCCAATGTGGAAGGATGTACGGCTGTCAGCATACGGGATCTGATCAAAACAGCGCTTCGGATGAGACCGGACCGGATTATTGTGGGAGAGGTCCGTTCGGAGGAAGCAATCGACCTTCTCATGGCTATGAATACGGGGCATGACGGTTCGTTGTCAACAGGGCATGCCAACAGTGCAAAGGATATGCTCGTCCGATTGGAGACCATGGTGTTGATGGGAATGGAAATGCCGCTGGATGCGGTCAGACGGCAGATTGCGTCTGCTGTGGATATTATAGTTCATCTGGGCAGGTTGCGGGATCATAGCAGAAAAGTATTGGAAATAACGGAGGTAATCGGTTATGTGGATGGAGAGGTTGTGCTTTCACCTTTGTACACTTTCGTGGAAGACGGTAACGATGAAAAAGGGAAGGTGCAGGGCAGAATGGTCAGACAGAATCCGTTGAAGCACCGGGAAAAACTGAGAAGTGCGGGAGTGGAAGGCGTATGGGAAAGCAAAGAGCAATCATCATAATAAAAGGAATTCTGATTCTGGCGATAATCGGATTTCTGTTTTATGACTCCTGGCTGAGTATTATCATCGGAAGTCCGCTTTTGATTTTTTATTACCGGTATGAGTATGAAAAAATGCTGAAGAAAAACAGCGAGGAATTGACGGCACATTTTAAGGAAGCGCTGCTGGCTGTCCTTGCGGCATTGAAAGCAGGGTATTCCGTTGAGAATGCGTTTGTTGAGGCATATCAGGATTTGGAATATCGTTTCGGAGATAAAGATGTCATGGTAAAGAAACTTCTTTTTATAAACAGACAGATAAAAAATAATGTACCGATTGAGCATTTGCTGGGAGAGTTTGCAAAAGAAAGCGGTGTGGATGATATCAGGGATTTTGCACAGGTTTTCAAGATCGCCAAAAGAAGCGGAGGAGATATGGGCAGGATGATGGAGCGGACCATCTCTATAATAACCCGGCGGATGGAAACACAGGAAAACATCCGTATGCTGGTGGCGGCAAAGCGTTATGAGCAGCAGATTATGAACGTTGTTCCCATGGGAATTATTCTTTACATCCGTTTGACCAATCCGGGATATTTTGATGATCTGTATCACAGTTTTGCAGGAATTGTAATCATGACGGCAGCATTGGCTGTTTATCTTGCAGCATATCGGCTGTCTGAGAAAATTTTGGAGATTGCATAGGGGAGGATGGGAAGGTATGAATAAAAAAGGAAACCCCATTGTCAGGGAGCACTTAAAAAAGCTGTATCCGGGAAAGGACGAAGAAAAGCTGGTGAAATCATTCTATGGCAGAAAACGGAAAATGGCAGGAGTGACCATATTGACAGGAATTGTAATAGGAATACTGCTCTTTATTTCGGGACTTGCAGATAGAAAAATATCGGAAACCGGGGAAATAGTAAGAGAAGGATATGACGGCTCCGCGATACAGATTCCGGCGACAGTGCATAGTGAGCAATACGGAAAAATGGATGTGGATATTGATGTAGACCGACGCATTTATGATGAAGAAGAGGCGGAGAAACTGTTTGACCGGGCGGAAAGCTGGCTGGGACAGGTTATGCCCGGTGAGAACGAGGGACTTACATGCGTCAGGGAAGATCTGGTATTTCCGTCATTTTATGAGGAGGCGGATATAGCCATTGCATATACCAGCAGTAATTATGCTTTGATCAATGGCAGCGGAGAGGTCCAAAATGCAGAACTGGAAAAAGAAGAGAAGGTCCGGATCAGGGCAGAATTTTCTTATGAAAATATGACCAGGGAAAAGGATTATGAAATAACGGTTTATCCGCCATTACTGACGCAGATCGAATTGTTTCAAAAGGAGCTGAAAGAAATCATATCAGAAGAAAATAACAGGCAAAGAGAGAGTGAAGTGTTTCAATTGCCCGACCGGATAGGAGGAGAAGCAGTAACCTATGAAGAAAAAAGGGATAACAGAGTTTTCTATATTCTGTTACTTACTTTGGTATGTGCAGTCTGCCTCTACAGAGGAATGGATAGAGATTTGGAAAGGCTTTATGAAAAGAGAAAACAGAAATTGCTGCTCAGCTATCCCGCATTTGTCAGCAAGCTGGCGTTATTTGTCGGAGCAGGCATGAGTGTTACCGGTGCAATCAGAAGGATTTATACGGAGACGGATGGGCAAGGGGAGGAGCCGCTTTATGAGGAATTGGGAATTTTGGTCCATGAACTGGATAACGGAAAGCTGGAAGCGGATGCATTGGCAGATCTGGGAAAAAGAAATGGTCTGCCGCAGTATCGAAAATTCTGCTCGCTGTTGTCGGTAAATATGAAAAAAGGCTCCATGAATCTAAGAGAACTGCTGGAGCAGGAAGCAGAAGAGGCGTTTACGGAACATCAGTTTCAGATTAGAAAACTGGGAGAAGAGGCAGGAACGAAGTTGTTGTTACCTATGGTAATGATGCTGGCGGTCGTTTTGGTTATTATTATGGTGCCGGCATTCATGACATATCAGATATAGCGGAAAGGAGGAGGCTGTATGAATACGTTAAAAAGATTTTTGTGGGATGAAAGAGGAATTGGGACAGTGGAAATGATTCTGATTCTGGTGGTTCTGATTGCGCTTGTATTGATCTTCAAGGAGCAAATGACAGATCTGGTAAACAGTATTTTTGACAAGATTACCCAACAAAGCGGCAGAGTATAAAAATTTAAGAACAAAATCCGGGGGAGGCATCATGAAAAAAGAAAATCGGACAGAGGCTTCTATCACCATATATCTGGCAATGACGTTTACGATTATTTTGTCGCTTCTTTTGCTGATATTGGAAGGGGCGAGAGAAAATGCCATACGAATGAAAGTGGAGTGCGCCATGGACCTTTCTTTAAATTCCATATTTGCGGAATATAACAGACAATTGTTGGAACAGTATGATCTGTTTTTTATTGATACCTCCTATGGACAATCGGGAGCATCTCCGGAAAATACGGAAGAGCATTTAAAATATTATCTGGACGCTAATTTTGAAGCGGGAGAAGAGATGGGACCGGTTAAGGATCTGCTGGATATACAGGCGGAAGAAGTAACCATTCTGGATTATTCGCTGGCAAGTGACGAAGGCGGGCAGTTGGTAAAAAGACAGGCTGTATCTTATATGAAGGATCTGTATGGTATTTCCTATTTGAATGAGGTGCAACGGCAAATGGATACCGTGAATCAGGAAGGGCTGCTGACGCGAGATATTACGGGAGAACGGCTTGCAAATCAGAGTGCGATCGACAATTTTGAGATTCCGCCGAAACAGGTGGGAGAGGATGAATGGGAAGAGGTTGAATTAAATAATCCCGCGGACGGAGTCAATGCAGCCAGAGGGGCATTGGCATTGGTAATCGATGCGGACAGTGAGTTATCAACATCGGGGGTCTGTTTATCCAATTACATATCTCAAAGAACATGTAATCAAGGCAGCGGTTTGGCAGGGCGGGAAGGAACCACACAGGCAGAGGAATTGATTTTTAATGAGTATTTAATGAAAAAGTGCGGGAATTATACAAACCCGAAGGAAAACGGAGCATTGCAATATCAATTGGAATATATTCTGACAGGAAAGGACAATGATGTGGAAAATCTCAAAGCGATCGTCAACCGGATGCTTTTATTGAGGGAGACAGCAAATGTCATTTATTTATTCTCGGATGAAGGTAAGATGGCAGAAGCAGAAGCGCTTGCGATGGCGGTAACATCGGCAATTGCCTTGCCCGAACTGACGGAACTGGTAAAGATTTCCCTGATCTTTGCATGGGCCTATGCGGAAAGCGTATACGATGTAAGGTCGCTTTTGCAAGGCGGAAGAATACCGTTAATGAAAAGCAGTGATACCTGGCACTACAGTATTTCCGGTATGCTTGATTTTGCGTCCGATACGGCTGTAGCTTCCGAAAACAGTGAGGGAATTTCTTATGAAGAATATTTGAGATTGTTTCTTGCGCTGGAAAATACACAGACAAAGACTGACCGGGCCATGGACGTAATCGAGATGGACATCCGGAAATGTGAGGGAAATGCCTATTTCCGGTTAGATACCTGTGTGGATTATATACAGGCAGAGGTGTTTACTTCCAGCGGGTACGGATACAATCACAGCATAACACGTTCTTACTATTACTATTAAAAGAGGAGGTGACAGAGGATGTCCTTTTTGGGAAGAAACAACAAATTTATTCAAAGTGCATTATCTCTCCAGACACATTTCAAAAAACACACTGACAAACTTCATTTGATTTTCCCCAAGGTCAAAGAAAAACAAAGTAACGATTTCTCAAAAAGGGCATCCTCTGTCATCTCAATTACCCCGGAGGGCAGTCTGACGATAGAGGCTGCCCTCACAATACCGATTTTTTTGTTCGCAATCATGGCAATTTTGTCTTTTGCGGAAATTCTGCGACTGCAAATAAATATGGACAGCGCACTGCAGCAATGTGCAAAAGAATTAGCCATATATGGTTATGCCGGAGATGCCCTGTGCGGAAATACGGTCGGGGATCTGTCGTTTCCCGCCGAAACTTTATTCTCGGAGGGATATGTCAGAAACCGGATAATTTCTGAAGTGGGGAAAGAGGACCTTGATCATTCCCCGGCAGAGGGCACAGGATCTCTGCACTTTACGGGAAGCCGAATAATGGAAAACGACAGGATTGAACTTCGATGTACATACTATGTCACACCTTTTTTTGCCTTATCTCCCAAGGCAGGGTTTCTGACGGGATCAACCGCTGTGGCAAGGGCATTTACCGGGTATGATAATCTGACGGCTGCGGAGGCCGGAAATAAAGAAGAATATGTATATGTGACACCCAATGGGACCGTTTATCACAAAAGCAGGAGCTGCCCTTATCTGGATTTATCCATAGAAAAGGTTTTTGCCGGGGAAGTAGCCGGTATGAGAAATGCGGACGGAGGGATTTATTATGCCTGTTCTGTTTGCGGTGAAAGCAACAGTGGTTCGGTTGTGTTTATTACGGAATACGGAGACAGATATCACAGCGATATTTTATGCAGCGGGCTGCGCCGTACAGTGGAAGCAATACCGATTTCGCAGGTTGGGGGAAGAAATCCCTGCAAAAAATGCGGATATTAGGAGGATGAAGATGATAGAGATTGGGCTTGGCGGCTGGCTGGCCGCATTGGCGGCAGAAGATCTAAAAAAGAAACAGGTAAAGATTTGGCATATGGTAGCTGCATTTGTGCCGGGAATATTGTATGTAGCATTTTATTGCCGAGGGGAAATAGGGAATGTTATGGGCGGGATCGGAGTGGGATTGTTTTTATGCCTTCTATCCGGATTAACGGAAAAGGGAATCGGCATGGGGGATGGATTGGTAACGATGATTATCGGGATTTATTCGGGAATGCGGTTCACGTTGTTGTGCCTGCTTATGGCATTTTTCCTGGTTTCTCCGGTGGCCTTGATCCTATATTTGTTAAAGAGGATGAAAAAGAGAGAAACGCTGCCGTTTATTCCTTTTTTATTTGCCGGCTATGTATTGGCCTTTTTTGTGAAAAGAGGGTGTGTATGAGAAAGTTATTAAAGCAGTGTATGGTGGATAACAGAGGGAGTTTCACTGTGGAAAGTGCGGTAATTATTTCATTTCTTGTATTGGTTATCACGGCACTCCTGTTTCTCTCTTTTTTCTTATATGATCAGTGTTCTTTGGAAAGAGCCGCAGCCATATCGGCATTGCGGGGAAGCGAAGCAGTCTGGGAAAGTCAGGATATCCGGTATCGGGAGGCGGATAAAGGCATCAGAGAAGTTTTGGAAAATAATCTTCTGGGGGAGAATGACGTGGAAACACACATAGAAGTAAAGGGAAATGATATAGAGGTTACATTAAAGATGCAGTATAAATGGTGGGAATTTCAGACGAAAGCCGGGAAAAAAGTGGTCAATCCGGTTGCTTTTATCAGAAATTGCAGAAAATTGGAAGGAGTAATACAAAAGTAAGATGGATGCGGAATATAAAAGAGAAAATCATAAAAGCTATTTTGTTGTAAAAGATCAACGGTTAGAAGGACTTCAGAATGAAGGAACAAATGATCCATATGGGATGAAAATGATTTGTGATAATTCCATAAGGGGACTGCTGCCCATATCACTCCGTACATTTAACGGAGAAAAAGAATTATATTATGACATCAGCAGCAAACAATCGTTACGTATTTTGTATGAAAAAAGAGAATTCAGCAGGGACGATCTCAGAAAACTTTTTCTGGGAATGCAGACGGCCATTGGAGGTCTGGAAGAATATCTGCTGGATATGGAATGTCTGATCATCGATCCGGATTATATTTATATTAATGCGGCGGATGAAAGCATCAGTCTTTTGTACTATCCCTTTGAGGAGGAAGATTTTGAAAAGACCGTTTACGAATTTGCGGATTATATTTTAGAAAAAGTTTGCAATGAGGATGAACAGGCTGTTATGTATGCTTATGGATTTTACAGATATGTAAAGGAGGAGCAGGGAGATCTGAAGGAGGCTATCAGAAGGATTTTGGAAGATAAAAGTCGGGAAACGGAATGTGAGGAATTCATTGCGGCTCAGGAGAATCCGCCGGAGGATGTGGGCTTTTATCCGGATGAGGATGAGATGAATTTTTATGAGGAGAAAGAAACAGTCAGGGACATAAAAAAATATGATTCGGTGATGATAGCGGCCTTTTTCGGTGTTCTTGGTCTGGTCGGCATCGGTATGATCCTGTATAGCGCAAGGAATTACGGCTTGTCGGGACAGAATCTGTTTACGGTAAAGGAATCGGTTGTGGGAGCAGGCATATTTGTGATAGCCATAACGGGTTTGCTGCTCTTTGCGGTAACCGGATATCTGCATCGGAAGAAAAGGGCAGCATCCGAAAAAAAGGAAGAAAAAGAAATATATGAAAAACCGACAGCTGTATATACCGAACCGGAAATCACGGAGGTTCAGGAAATGCAGGAGGGAGGGTATACCGAAACGGTTCTTTTGGAGGAAAACTGCTATCGGGAACAGAGGATTCTAACCGGACGTATACGGGGAAGAAAAAAGCAGATTGATCTGTCGTCTTTTCCGTTCATAATCGGAAAAAGTAAGGAGCAGGCGGATTATGTGCTGGAGGATCCTTCGGTAAGCCGGCTGCATGCCAGATTTACCCTGCGGGATGATGTTGTCTATCTTACTGATCTGAACAGCACCAACGGAACGAGCAAAAACGGAATAAAGCTGGAACCAAATGAATTGGTTATGCTGGAGGCTGACGATGAGATAACCTTTGGAAGAGTTACCTTTACCTATCATTGACATGGTTTTTGGAAAATGATACCCTTTGTTTAGAGTGAGAAAAGAGTAAAACGATGGAAAAAAGAATTTCTTATTATCTTGGACAAAACGGGTATCTGAAGATGTTGACCAATCTGCCGGAATTTTCCGTTTTCTTTAAAAAGGAAAATGGCTTTGTCAGTATGGTAGAGCTGGTAAACATGGATGCAAATCCATATATTACGGAAGATATGCTGCATAATGTAACACAAAAGGCACAATGGCGTTTTATGGATCAGGGCTACACGGAGATTCATTATCTGGTGTTAGTCATCACAAAAGAACCGGAAAGAGCGCTTCCTTTGGGAGAACGGGAATGGTTTTTCTGGGTCATTGACAGTGAACGGAAGGAACTTCTGATACCGGAAGAAAAAGCCGAAGATTTTTACGGGATGAAAGATCTGTTGAAACAATGGCTGACGGCAGATTTTGACAGCGTAGAGCAGGGAACGGCTACTTCATATCAGGTAAACGGCCGGCCGGTTAAGAGCGTCAGAGAGCAGCCGTTGGTAAATCACGGTATATTTCTGATCAATGTGTTGGTATTTACTTTCTGTACATTATCGGGTGAAGTGTTGTATAATTATGGGAGATTGAGTCTTGATGAAACACTGGGAGGTCAATGGTATCGGATTTTTACCAGTATGTTTCTTCATGGAAGTATGTCGCATCTGATCGGAAATATGATTACGCTGTTTTATCTCGGTAATCTTGTGGAAAAAGAGCTCGGTCATATGAAATATTTTATTTTGTATTTTGTATCGGGAATTGCAGGTGCATTTGCATCCCTCTGGATGCAGTCTGTAGAGTTGGCGTTGGGAGAAAATGTAGTCGGTTCCATTGGTGCCAGCGGAGCCATCTTTGGAATGTTGGGCGGATTGCTCTGGATTCTGATTCGTAACAGAGGCAAATTGGCAGAGATGTCCTTTGTCAGAGTTTTGTTTTTTATCTGTTATACTTTATATGGCGGTCTGATGAGTGAAAATGTGGATAATGCCGCACATTTCGGCGGTCTGGCAGCCGGATTTCTGATTGCGGTTTTGTTATACCGGAAGAAAAAAAAGCCGAAAGAAAGGGAAGAAAGCCGATGAGGATTCATATTTACTATGGTGGCAGAGGATTAATGGATGATCCGTCGCTGTTTGTCATCAATAAAATGCAGGAAGTATTGGAAGAATTGAATGTTACGGTCGAGCGGTTCATGCTGGCGGAAATAAAAAATAATATTACAACGCTTCCGCAGACTTTAAAAAACGCAGACGGAATTATTCTGGCTACGACGGTGGAATGGTACGGAATCGGCGGCTATCTGCAGATGTTTTTGGATGCGTGCTGGCTTTACGGGGATAAAGAAAAGATCAGTAATATTTACATGTGTCCCATTGTTATGAGTACGACTTACGGAGAACGGGATGCAAAATTAAATCTGTCGGTGGCATGGGAGATTCTGGGAGGAAAGCCCTGCAGCGGTATCTGCGGTTATATTCCGGATACGTCCATATTGGAAAACAACAAAGAATATATCGGGATTATAGAGAAAAAAGCAGAAAATATGTATCGTACCATCAACCAGAAGGTAACTTGTCTCCCGGCAAGCAATCAGGCAGTCAACAAAACGGTTGCCATTAATAAAAATATCAATCTGACACCCCAGGAGTCCGAGCAGTTATCCCAGTATGCGGCAGACGAATCTTATGTACAGACACAGAAGGAAGATATCAAGGAGCTGGCAAGTTATTTCAAGGAAATGCTGGGCAGAGATGAAAATGAAGATGAAAAGCTGGCAGAAGCATTTCGAAGCCATTTTAAACCACAGCCGGGGTGTAAGGTGTCTTATAAAGTGATCATAGAGGGGAAAAAGCTACCTTTGCTTATCAAGGTCAATCTCGGTGAGCTGGAATGCAGTTTCCGGGATGACGGAGAGGGCGATGTCCTGATCAGTACGGATATGGATACGCTGATGGAGATTACCCGTGGCAGAATGACATTTCAGAGAGCTTTTATGAGTGCCGGAACCATGAAAATCAAAGGGGATTTTAAGCTGTTGCGTATGCTGGATCAATTATTTGCATTTATGGAGGTATAAAAGATGAGGGACGAGAATTGTATTTTTTGTAAAATAGCCAACGGAGAAATTCCTTCCAAGGCAATTTATGAGGACGATGATTTTAAGGTTATCTTAGATTTGGGGCCTGCAACAAAAGGTCATGCGCTGATTCTTCCCAAAGAGCATGCGTCGGATTTGTTCGAATTGCCGGATGAAACCGCATCCAAGGCTTTGGTTCTGGCAAAGAAACTGGGAAAACAGATGAAGGATAACCTGAAAGCGGATGGATTGAATCTGATCCAGAATAACGGTGAGGCAGCAGGGCAAACTGTAAAGCATTTCCATTTGCATCTGATTCCTCGTTATGAGAATGACGGACAGCATATTTTGTGGAATCCGGGAGAAGCGTCACAGGAAGAGCTGGAAGAGGTCAAAAATATTATCTTAGGTTAAAAATTCGACAAAATGTATTACTTTTTTTCAGAAAAGATTTGACAAATGGGTTAGCAAACGCTAACATAAGTGTAGTAACTATTTTATAAACCGTATTGATATGCGGAAGATATTACGGAACAGATGAAAAGGAGAGATACATATGCAGGAATCCGGAGAAAATTACTTGGAGACAATATACTTATTGCAGCAGGCGGGGAATGTTGTACATTCCGTTGATGTGGCAAAGGCTTTGGGATTTTCTAAGCCGAGTGTCAGCAGAGCGATGGGTTTGTTAAAAGACGCACACTACATAGAGGTTGCAAGAAACGGAGAGATTTCCCTGACGAAGACGGGATTGAAAAAAGCGAAGGATCTCTCATTGAAACGGGAGGCGCTGACCCGGTTTTTGATGATGACCGCCGATGTTTCCCGGGAAACGGCTGAAAAGGATGCCTGCAAAATGGAACATTTTATTCAGGAAGAGACCTTTCAGGGAGTTTTGAAATTTATGAAACAGGTAGACGAATACGAAGCATGATCGTTTGCCGGTGCGGAGTGATTAGATGAATGTAAAAGCGGATGTTGAAAAGCTTTTGATGGAAAGTTTTAAAAAGCTTGTTATGACAGTGCCCGTAGAAAAGATTACCATTAAAGATATCACCGATGAAGCCGGGGTTATCCGACCGACATTTTATAATCATTTTCAAGATAAATACGAGGTTATCGAAAGGATTGTGAATGAAGAGATCCTGGTTCCGGTCAAACCTTTGTTGGAAAATGAAATGCTTCATGAAGCAATGGTGCTGATTTTTACAAATATCTTAAAGGACAAAGAATTTTATTGCCGCTTATCCGGTATGGAAGGACAGAATTCTTTTGCATCCATTGTAAAAAATAGTATTCGGAAATGGCTTTTTGGGTTTATTTCCGTCAAGGTTGGGACAAAAAAATTCAAAAGTGCCTGGCTGACACCGGAAAGAGTCTCGGACTATTATGCACAATCCATGAGTTTTGTGGTATTGGAATGGATTGCATCGGGGATGACCATATCTCCTGCAGAAGTGGCAGAGATTTATCATTATATCATGACCAGATCCATGGAAGATATATTGCAGGAATTGGAAGAGGGCTGAAGGTGCGGAATATAGTGCCAAAACGGCAAAAGTGTCTGAATTAAATATACAAATCAGTCAATTTGTAGTTTTTACATTGACATCGGGAAGAGATTGGATATTCAAATATCCGGTCTCTTTTTTTATACTTCAAAGCAACGAATAAATCAGACGGCAACCGAAAATCGGAAAAAGTTGCCGGCAAAAAGAAAAGAGTTGAGGAACATGAAAAAATTCGGCGAATGGATCGTAAAGCACAAAGTGCTGATTTTTATATTGTCGCTGCTGCTTTTGATCCCTTCCGCGATCGGGTATGTTAATACCCGGATCAATTATGACATTTTATCCTATCTTCCCGGAGATATTGAAACCATGGAAGGGCAGGATATTCTGGAGAAAGAGTTCGGGACGGGAGCGTTCTCCATGGTTGTGGTAGAGGGCATGCCGTATAAAGATGTGGCCGCGCTGAAAGAAAAAATGGAGGGTGTGGAGCATGTAAAATCTGTTATCTGGTATGACTCGGTTGCGGATCTGTCCGTTCCGGTAGAGTTGCTTCCCGATGAATTGTCGGAAGCATTCAATCATGAGGATGCGACCATGATGGCTGTCTTGTTTGATACGACCATGTCGGCAGATGAGACCATGGACGCCATTGAGGAGCTTCGGACGATTACCGGAGAGAGCTGTTTTATCAGCGGGATGTCGGCCGTCGTAACGGATACAAAAAATCTATCCAACAGAGAGACACCGATCTATGTACTGATTGCCGTTGTTTTGTCTGCCGTTGTGCTCTCGCTGACAATGGACTCCTATATCATTCCTTTGTTTTTCCTCTTAAGCATCGGAATGGCAATTGTATACAATTTGGGCAGCAATGTATTTTTGGGAGAAATCTCTTATGTGACACAGGCTCTGGCAGCGGTTCTGCAGTTGGGTGTAACAATGGACTATTCTATTTTCTTATGGCACAGTTACCAGGAAAACAAAGAGAAACTTCCGGATAAAGATGAAGCTATGGCAGAAGCCATTGCGGCTACTTTCTCATCTGTTGTGGGAAGCTCCGTAACCACGGTTGCAGGGTTTATTGCTCTTTGCTTTATGAGTTTTACTTTAGGACTTGATCTTGGCATTGTCATGGCAAAAGGAGTTATTTTCGGCGTGATCGGATGTATCACGATTTTACCTTCCATGATCATGATTTTTGATAAGGCGATTGAAAAGACAAAACATAAGCCGATCATTCCCCGGTTGAAAATTTCCAGGTTTGTTGTCAAACATTATGTATTGATTTTGATCGTATTTGCCCTCCTGTGGATACCTGCAGTGATCGGGTACAAAGGGACGGATGTTTATTACAATCTGGACTCCACACTTCCGGAGGATTTGCCGAGTATCATGGCAAACAACAAGCTGAATGATGATTTCAATATGAATACCACACATATCGTTTTGATAGACAGCAGCTTAAGTGCCAAAGAACAAAAGGCAATGGTAGATGAAATACAGGCTGTGGATGGTGTAAAAGCCGTACTCGGTAAGTCATCCATTCTCGGGCCGGCTTTTCCGGAGGATATGATACCCGAGGAATATCTGGAAGATATTCAAAATGAAAACTGGCAGATGATGATGGTTACTTCCGAATATAAAGTCGCTTCCGATGAAGTAAACCGACAATGTGATGAGCTGAATGCGATTATAAAGAGCTATGATCCGGACGGAATGCTCATCGGCGAGGCTCCCTGTACCAAGGATCTGATTACCATAACGGATAAGGATTTTAAGGTCGTCAGTGCGGTGTCTATCGGGGTTATATTTGTCATTATCCTGATTGTATTTAAATCGGTTTCGCTGCCGGTTTTGCTGGTAGCTACCATTGAATTTGCGATTTTTGTCAATATGGGAATTCCTTATTATACAGGAACGGTTGTTCCGTTCATTGCATCTATCGTTATCGGAACCATTCAATTGGGATCCACGGTTGATTATGCAATACTGATGACGACCCGTTACCAAAGGGAGCGGGCAGCGGGAGCAGCCAGGAAGGATGCGGTATTTACGGCGCATCAGGCAAGTGTGCAATCTATAATGGTCAGTGCATTCAGTTTCTTTGCGGCAACTTTCGGAGTAGGAATGTATTCGGATATTGATATGATCAGTTCGCTCTGTAATCTGATGGCAAGGGGCGCATTGATCAGTATGGTTACGGTGCTTTTGGTATTACCGGCATTGTATATGGTATTTGACAAAGTAATCTGTGTGACAAGTTATCATTTTTTAGGAAATAAAAGGTGAAATCAGAGGAGGAATTAGCATGAAAAACGGAAAAAATATCAAAAGAGCAGCCTGTCTCGGTCTGGCATTGGCAGTTTTTGCAACAACGGCAGATGCACATATGGTTATGGCAACGACAGAGGCAGAATACGAGGAAACAGAACAGGATTTGCTGACAGAGGTTGTGATCCATGAAACCGGAGACAGCGGAAAAGAAGCGGACAAAGAAGAAACCGTTTATCTGATCACGGATGCAGCCGGAAATACACAGGAAACAATAGTCAGTGACTGGTTAAAAAATAAGAACGGCTCTGCTCAGATAGAAGATGCAACAAATCTTTCCAATATAGAGAACGTAAAGGGCGATGAAACATTTACGCAAGGTGAAAGCGGAAATATTACATGGAATGCCGCAGGTTCGGATATTTATTATCAGGGAACAACAGCTCAGGCTTCTCCCATTGATATTAAAATTACCTATTATCTGGACGGGCAGGAGATTTCTCCGGAAAATCTGGCAGGAAAAAGCGGCAGGGTAACCATTCGCCTGGATTACCAAAACAATGCAAAGGAGAAAGTGATCATAGGAGGAGAAGAGGAAGAGATTTATGTGCCTTTTACAGTCGTCAGCGGAATGCTTCTTCCTGTGGATACTTTCTCCAATGTGGAAGTGACCAACGGCAAAATGGTATCTGACGGAAACAGAAACATCGTTGTGGGTGTAGCAATGCCGGGATTGAGGGAGAGTATCGATCCGGACGGGAAGCTTGCAGAAACAGAAAGCAGTCTGAAAATTCCGGAATATGTGGAAGTGACTGCAGATGTGAAAGATTTTGCACTGGATATGACGTTATCCGTAGCGATGCCCGATATTTTATCCGATTTTGAATTTTCCGATACCATTGATCTGACAGAACTGGAAGATTCCATGAATGAATTAAACGATGCATCTACACAGCTGGTAGACGGAACCGGCAGCCTGAAGGAAGGAACGGATACGTTGGAAAAAGGAACCGGAGAATTAAAGAGCGGAGCAAGTGCACTGGATAGCGGAATTTCGCAGTATACAGCCGGTGTTTCCGAATTGACGGGCGGGCTGAGCCAGTTGAAAAGCGGTTCTGCCAGTCTGGCAGGAGGAGCGGCTCAGGTCAGTGAGGGTGTCAATACATTGTCTGCGGCATTAAACGGAATGACAACGGCATTAGCTGAAAATATCCGGACCCAGACGGCAAATCAGGCGGCTTGTCAGGCTGCAGTGCAGACAGATCAGGCAGCGGTAGCCAATGAATTGACCGCTTATACAAGTAATGTGGCAAACACGGCAGCGAATACGGCGGCACAGGTGGCAGCGCAGGTTGTACTTAACGACGTAACGGCGGCACTTGCACAGGGGCAGCAGCCGGATCAGGCAGCGATTATGGCACATGTACAGGCAGAAGTGGCAAACGCAGTTCCCGGAGCAGTAAGCGCCGTATCCTCCGAGGGCGTGCAGGCGGCAATCGGAACATTGGCAACGGACAGCGGTAATCTGGGAGGTGCTACAGGTGCACTGACAGCGTTAAATACGATTAACAGTCAGGCGGATCTCTCACAGCTCCCCACGCTGGTTCAGGGAGCACAGGATGTGGCAAACGGTGCGGCAACGCTGGATGCGGGCATTCAGACGGCATTGAACGGCGCCAATACGTTAAACGGTTCTTCACAGGCATTAAAGGACGGCAGCAGTCAGCTGGCGGCAGGAACGGATAAGCTTGCGGCGGGTGCGACAGAGCTGTCTCAGGGAGCAGGTGAATTGAAGGATGGTATGATACAATTTGATGAAGAGGGAATCCAAAAACTGACAAGTGCTTTGGATGGTGATGTATCCACTGTCATAGACAGAATCGATGCGGTATTTGCTGCAGGAAATGATTATGCTACCTTTACAAAGCTGGCAGACGGGCAGGAAGGCCGGGTTAAATTTATCATCCGTACCGGCAGTGTGAAGTAGGTGAAAACATGGTTCTTGTAATGATTGGGCTCGGCCTCGCTACCTATTTATACGGGACAGCGGTCTGCAAGGGGGCATTGCTGGCCAGCATGGATCAAAAACAGGTGGCTTTTTCTCTGGGCATTCCGGCCCTCTGGCAGATAGTCGTCCTTGCAATCGGTAATTTTGCGGCAATCGGATTGCACACCATGAATATTACCAAAAGTGAATATCCCATAAATGCATTTATCGGTCTGATGATCTTTGGGGTTATGGCGGTCAGGATACTGATACGTGCGTTAAAAAATGAGCCGGTTGAAGAAAGGCGGATGGAAAGTAAGGATTTTTACAGATCCATGTTCGGACTTTGCATGGCAGTGGGATTTTATATCTTTTTAACCGGCTTTGCTTTTGGTCTTTTGCAGACAGATATTTGGAAGGAATTGTTTGTTCTTGTGGGATTTTCCGCTGTGGGCCTGCTGGGCGGATTATATGTGGGTTACCGCTTCGGTTACGGACAGAGAAACGGAGCGTATGTGCTGGGTGGGATTTTTCTCATGATCGGAACGGTCCTTCTGTTCTTACAGTATTTTATATCCTGATTATGACTTGACAAAAACAATGATATTATTTACAATTTGTTTGATTTGAAGTAAAAATACTACAATTAAAGGCAATGACCGGAACAAGTAAGATATAAGGAAACGCACAGAAAGCTGCCGGCTGATGAGAGGCGCGCGGGAAGCTATATCCGAATACATCCGACAGCTGCACACCGAAGATTTCCGGAAGAACGGAGATGAGTAGGCTGTGACGGAGGATAACCGTTAACGTATCGGCGTATACCCGCAGGTGTACGTAATGAGGCAGAAAGCGTGAGCTTTTTGTGAAGACAGGTGGTAACACGGGATTTTACCCGTCCTTTCAGAAACGGAAGGACGGGTTTTTTGGTTTGCGCGCCATGGGCGCGCTCTAACGGGTGCAAATCCCGAACATGCCCGGGTAGTGGGAAATGTATAGCCGAACAGCAAGGGTGTCCAT
>JBJEJA010000044.1:0-84644 GCA_051877575.1 Lachnospiraceae bacterium
ATTAAAGGAAATTGACATTTATCTTCTTAAGGGTTATGCTCATTGACGGAATTTTGATACAGGTACATACTTACGAGAACAGAGAGTGAAAAGATTATGGAATACGTTTATCCCGACTATTATTGTGAATTTCATTGTACGGCAGACAAATGCCCGGATACATGCTGTGCGGGCTGGCAGATTAATATTGACAGAAAAAGCCTGAAAAAATATATGCATCAAAAAGGAGATTTCGGAAGCAGACTGAAAAATTCCATTGATGCCGATGAAGGCTGTTTTTACAGATATGACAGCCGTTGCGCTTTTTTGAATGAGGAAAATCTGTGTGATATCTGTCTGGAAATGGGAGAAGAGCATCTGTGCCGGACCTGTGCGGATTATCCGCGCCATACGGAAGAATATGAAAATGTCAGGGAGTTATCTTTGTCTCTGTCCTGTCCGGAAGCTGCAAGGATCATGTTGCAAAAAAACGAAAGAACAGTGTTTCTCAGAGAAACAGAAGACGGGAAAGAAGAGGTCTATCGGGATTTTGATTTCTTTTTATATACCAAATTGCTGGATATCCGAAAGCTGTTTCTGGATATGATACAGAACAGAGAGTTATCGATGGCTAATCGAATGGCAATTGTGATTGCCATGGCCCACGATCTGCAAAGAAGAGTGTCTGCGGATATGCTCTGTGATATAGACGGAATGATTGATCGCTATACAAAACCTGCGTTTATGGTCAAAGCGTTGCGGCGGTTGGAAAACTATGGGGAACGGGCGGTACAAAGATATGAACTCATACAGGAAATGCTGATGACGCTTCATGAGTTGGAGCAGCTTCAGGATAGCTGGCGCGGTGAACTGTGGAATCTGGAATGGACTTTGTACGGGACAATGACAAAAGAGGATTATATTCGGCAAAGAAAATGCTTTTTGCGTAATCATAACCGGTGGGAAGTCCAAAAAGAACAGCTGTTGGTATATTTTATTTTTACCTATTTTTGCGGTGCAGTCTATGACGGAAATGCCTATGCAAAAATAAAGATGTGTGTGCTGCATATTCTGCTTTTGGAAGAGTTGTTGTTTGCCTGTTGGCTGCAGAACGGAAGTGTACTGCCCGAAGAGGAAGAAATTGATCTGATCCATCGATATGCAAGAGAAGTGGAGCATTCGGATTGGAATTTGGAATACATGGAAAAGTCGGTGGGAAAGAGAAAAATTTTTTCTTTGGAAAATATGTTGACAGTGATTTTAAACGGATAATCATGTATAAATTGTACTGAAAAGAGTGGAAAAACATTTAATTTTCGGTAAAAAGACACATTGAGAATTTATCGGACTAAAGATATAATAAATGCAGTTAGTGAGGTTAGAAGGAGGTAACTGATATGACTTATGAAGAAATCGTTGCTTATGCAAGAAAAAAAATAGCGGATGTGGATGTAAGCGAATACAAAGGACATCTTGCTGTACAGGTAAATATTACAGGCGAAGGATCAGGTGCATTTTATGTCGAATTAAATGACGGAAAAGCAGCCGTTGAGCCTTATGAGTATTTTGACAGAGATGCAATCCTGATCGCATCCGCAGATGTCTTTAATGCATTGGTGGACGGTAAAAAAGATGCCGTTGCGGCATATTTGTCGGGAGAATTAAGAGTAGAAGGAAATTTGGACAGAGCACAGGAATTTGGAGAAGTTTTAAAGAAAAGAAAAAAGAAAGCGGTGAAAAAAACACCCGCAAAAGCAACCGCAAAGGCTGCGAAACCTGCTGCAAAGACAACTGCCAAAGCTGCAAAATCACCGGCAAAAGCAACTGCTAAAACACCCGCAAAGGCACCGGTAAAAGCAGCAGAACCTGCAAAGAAGGTTGCAGAAGCAACCAAAAAGGCTGCTGTTGCGACTGCGAAAAAAGTCGTTGCAAAAAAATCCGCAGAAACAAAATAGTACATATTATTTGAATTTTCATGAAAAATGTTGCATCCCGTTTTTGCCCGGTGCAACATTTTTTGCGTGTAAAAGACCTATATTAGCAGATAAGCCGACAGCAAAATGTAAACTATTTTGCATAACTTGGGAGAGATTAGCGAAAGGTAAAATATTCTGCGATAAGTAAGACTTGAATCATAAAAAGTCCTTTTGCTATAATCCATGTCAAAAGAATGGAGGGATTGACATGGAACAACGAAACGTTGTCAATACCAAGGATGAAGAGGGCGTATACAAGATGCTCCAGAGTTTACTCAGCCAGAATAAGGAGTTTCAGATTATGATTTCCGTACCGTCATCGGGAAATGGGGAAGATGTAACGGTAATTGCCCCGAAGGCAGATGAAGAGGTGCCCGTAAAGCGGGATCTGGAAAAGGATGTTACGGATATGATCCATGAGCTCGGTGTCCCGGCGCATATCAAAGGATATCAGTATCTGCGGGAGGCAATAATGATGTCGGTAGAGGATATGGATATGCTGAACTCGATCACAAAGGTGCTGTATCCTACAATCGCGAAAAAATTTCAGACAACGCCCAGTCGTGTGGAAAGAGCAATCCGCCATGCAATTGAAGTGGCATGGAGCAGGGGCAGGATGGAAACATTGGATGCACTTTTCGGTTATACGATCAATACGGGGAAGGGGAAACCCACCAATTCGGAGTTTATTGCGCTGATCGCCGACAAAATCAGACTACTATACAGAAATTAAGACTTTTAAATTAACCTGTGGCATGGTATAATGTGGCAGAGGGCAGAACCGATGGCAGGGCTGTCCTGATAAGGTTAATTGGAGGGATATAATGAAAAACATACTGTTTGTAGCATCAGAAGGGGTTCCGTTTATTAAGACGGGAGGTTTGGCGGATGTTGTCGGATCTTTGCCAAAGTGTATAGATAAGAAATATTTTGATGTCAGGGTTATGCTTCCCAAATATTCCTGCATCAGACAGGAATTAAAGGATAAAATGAAATACAGAACTCATTTTTATATGGATTTTAATTGGAAAAGTGAGTATGTCGGTATTTTAGAAGCCAAGGTAGATGGCATTACATATTATTTTATTGATAACGAATCCTTTTTTACGGGATTTAAAATTTACAGCGATAATGTTATTGATGAGATAACAAAGTTTTCATTTTTCAGTAAGGCAGCATTATCTGCTCTGCCTTTGATCGGTTTCAGACCGGATGTCATTCACTGCCATGACTGGCAGACCGGATTGATTCCCGTATATTTGAAAGAGCGTTTCCAGGGAAATGACTTTTTCAGAGGAATTAAATCTGTTATGACCATTCACAATCTGAAATTCCAGGGAAAATGGGATGTAAAAACCGTAAAGAGCATTACCGGACTTCCGGACTCTTTCTTTACGCCGGATAAGCTGGAGGCATATAAGGATGCCAATCTGTTAAAGGGCGGAATTGTTTATGCGGATGCGGTTACAACGGTTTCACCCACCTATGCGGAAGAAATCAAAACGCCGTTTTACGGAGAAGGATTGGATGGCCTGTTAAACGCAAGAGCCAATTCTTTGCGGGGAATCATCAACGGAATTGATTATGATGAATTCAATCCGGAAACGGATAAAAATATCGTGGCTCCCTATAATGCGGTCAATTTCCGTAAGGAAAAGATTAAAAATAAGAGAGCACTTCAGGCTGAACTCGGACTGGAACAGGATGATAAGAAGTTTATGATCGGTATTGTATCAAGACTGACAGACCAGAAGGGCTTTGACCTGATTGCATATATTATGGATGAGCTTTGCCAGGAGGATGTACAGATTGTCGTACTGGGAACAGGTGAAGAGCGTTATGAGAATATGTTCCGTCATTTTGACTGGAAATATAATCAGAAGGTATCCGCCAATATTTATTATTCGGATGCATTATCGCATAAGATTTATGCTGCCAGCGATGCGTTCCTGATGCCGTCCTTATTTGAGCCATGCGGACTCAGCCAGTTGATGTCCCTGCATTACGGAACGATCCCGATTGTCAGGGAAACAGGCGGCTTGAAGGATACGGTAGAGCCTTATAATGAGTACGAGAGCACAGGTACAGGTTTCAGCTTCCGCAATTACAATGCCCATGAAATGCTTGCGGCAATCCGCTATGCAAAATATGTGTTCTATCAGAAGAAACGCGAATGGAACAAGATGGTCGACAGAGCTATGGCGGCAGATTTTTCGTGGCAAGTATCGGCAAAGAATTATCAGGAAATGTATGACTGGCTGATCGGTTAAATAAATAGTTGATTGTGAGGGGCTGTTGTATCAGGACAGCCCTTTTTTCTTGAAAGGAAAAACATATGGCTTTTGACGGAATTACCATAGCGGCATTGACCGAAGAGTTAAAGAGAAATCTGGAGGGCGGAAGAATTTATAAAATTGCCCAGCCGGAAAAGGATGAATTGCTGCTTACAATAAAGAATAACGGAAATCAGTACCGGCTTTTGATATCTTCGGATGCGTCTCTGCCGCTTTTATATCTGACGGAGGATAATAAAAAGAGTCCGATCAATGCCCCAAATTTCTGTATGCTGCTTCGCAAGCATATTCAGAATGCCAGAATCGTATCCATTTCCCAGCCCGGCTTGGAAAGAGTGGTTCATATCAGGCTGGAACATTTGAATGAAATGGGAGATTTGTGTCAGAAAATCCTGACGGTTGAATTGATGGGAAAGTACAGCAATATTATTTTCAGGGATGATGAAAAAATTATTGACAGTATCAAACATGTTTCGACAGCGGTCAGCAGTATCAGGGAAGTGCTTCCGGGAAGAGCGTATTTCATTCCGGGCACAGAAGAAAAATTGAATCTGCCGGATGAAGATAACGCTCTGTTCCGGGAACAGCTTTTAAACCGTATGCAGGAAAAAAGCCTGAGCGTCAACCGCTTTTTGTATCAGAATTATACAGGATTATCGCCCGTGATGGCGGCAGAGATCTGCTATGAAGCAGGAGTGGACGGGGATAAACCGACCAATGCGCTGGCGGATGAAGAAAAAGATGCTTTATTTCTGACAATGCTTCGTCTGGCAAAAAGGATCGGGGAGAAAAATTTTTCTCCCAATATTGTTTATGAGGGCGAAGAACCGAAGGAATTCGGCGTGGTTCCCTATGAAATTTTCCGGGGAATGAAGGTAAAGGAATTTCATACGGTTTCGGAACTGCTCAAGCACTATTACGAAGAGAAAAGCACGGTTACCAGAATCAGACAGAAGTCCGTAGATCTGCGAAAAATTGTACAAACAGCTCTGGAACGTAACAGTAAAAAACTGGATCTGCAGCAAAAGCAGCTGAAGGACACGGAAAAAAGAGAAAAGTACAAGATTTACGGCGAACTTTTGCATACGTACGGCTATGAGGCAAAGGACGGAGACCGGTCGTTGACGGTAGTCAACTATTATGATGGAAAAGAGATGAACATACCGCTGGATCCGGAACTGACGGCTATGGAGAATGCGGCAAAATATTTTGACCGATACGGTAAACTGAAGCGAACCTACGAGGCACTGACGGTTCTGACAAAGGAAACGGAGGAAGAGGTACACTATCTGGAAAGTGTCCTTATGTCATTGGAACTGGCAAGGGATGAAGAGGATCTGTTGCAGATACGGGAAGAATTGGTAAAAAGCGGTTATATCAAAAAGAGGGGCACGGGCAGGAAAGTCAAATTATCGAGTAAACCTTTACACTACATCAGCAGTGACGGCTTCCATATGTATGTGGGTAAAAATAATTACCAGAATGAAGAAATTACTTTTCAGATGGCAGAAGGAGGGGACTGGTGGTTTCATGCTAAGGGGATGCCGGGCTCCCATGTGATCGTAAAGTGTAAAGGAGCGGAACTTCCCGACCGTACTTTTGAGGAAGCGGCAAGGCTGGCAGCCCATTATTCCGGCGGCGGAGCACAGGGAAAAGTAGAAGTCGATTATATTCAAAAGAAACATGTGAAAAAGCCGGCGGGAGCAAAGCCGGGATTTGTGGTCTATTATACCAATTATTCCATGATGATCGATACGGATATCTCCGGGATTGCGCCGGCGCAGGAGTGAGGAAATCCGATGGAAACGGCAGGGAAATCGGAAGCAATTCTTGACGGTTTCTTCTGTGTGATTTATAATAATTAGAAGTGTGCAACAAAAGAAAAAGAAAAGGGGTTGCAGACGGATTAGAGGGTTATGTATGATAAAAAGTATGACAGGCTTTGGGCGTGCAGAGGCGTCCTTCGGCCAACGTAAATTTACGGTTGAGATGAAGGCGGTTAACCACCGTTATCTGGATGTTTCCATCAAGATGCCCAAGAAACTGAATTTTTTTGAGGCGTCCATCCGCAATCTTTTGAAGGAATACATGCAGAGGGGAAAGGTGGATCTTTATATTACGTATGAAGATCTTTCCGAGCAGACGGTCAGTGTCAAATATCATGAGGATGTAGCGGCATCCTACTTGGGATATTTGAAACAGATGGCAGAGAAGTTCGGGCTGGAAGATGATGTGAGAGTATCCACTTTATCCAGATATCCGGAAGTTTTCACCATGGAAGAGCAGGAAATTGACGAAGAGGGCATCTGGAAGGAACTGGAAAAAGCCATCCGCCTTGCAGCGGAGGCCTTTGTGGAATCCAGAGTCAAAGAAGGAGAAAACCTGAAAAATGATCTTTTAGGCAAACTGGACGGAATGTTGTCCCATGTGGCTTATATCGAAGAGAATTCTCCCAAGATCATTGAGGAATATAAACAGAAGCTGCAAAATAAGGTGCATGAGCTGATGGAGGATAACCGCATTGATGAGAACCGGCTTCTCATGGAAGTTACGCTGTTTGCCGATAAGATCTGCGTGGATGAAGAGATTGTCCGGCTGAAGAGTCATATTGAAATGGTAAAAAATACTTTAATCGAAGGCGGAAGCATCGGACGCAAACTGGACTTTATCGTTCAGGAGATGAACAGAGAAGCCAATACCATCTTATCCAAATCTACGGATCTGGAGATTTCCAACAGAGGAATTGAACTGAAAACCGAGATTGAAAAAGTCAGAGAACAGATTCAGAATATAGAATAGGAGCAGCATGAATAATACTTTGATTCATATTGGATTTGGGAATATTGTCAATAAGGATAAGATCATTGCCATAGTCAGCCCGGATTCGGCACCGATCAAGCGGCTGGTACAGCATGCGAAGGAAGACGGCAGTGTGGTGGATGCCACTCAGGGCCGCAAGACCAAATCCGTGATCTTGATGGAAAATAATAAAGTGGTTCTGTCGGCACTGATGCCGGAGACGATTGCAGGAAGGGCAACCATGAAGGAGTAGATCATGAAAAAAACTGGAGTACTGACTGTTGTGTCCGGATTTTCCGGAGCGGGCAAGGGAACGCTGATGAAAAGACTTCTGGAATGTTATGATAATTATGCACTAAGCATTTCCATGACCACCAGAGGACCCAGACCGGGAGAAGAACACGGCAAGCATTATTTTTTTGTGAAAAAGGATGAATTTGAAAAGGCAATTGAGAATGACGGGCTCATCGAGTATGCACAGTACTGTGGAAACTATTATGGGACACCGAAAGCCTATGTGGAGCAGTGTCTGCAGGAGGGGAAAGATGTAATCCTGGAGATCGAGATCCAGGGGGCATTAAAGATAAAGAAGAAATTTCCCGATGCGGTTTTGATCTTTGTGACACCGCCCGATGCCGCAGAACTGAGGCATCGTCTTGTGGGACGCGGTACGGAGACAAGCGATGTAATTGACAGGCGCTTATCCAGAGCCGTGGAAGAAGCAAAGGGAATAGAAAATTACGATTATATTGTTATCAATGACGAGCTGGACCGGTGCATGGAGGATATTCATGCCATTGTAAAAGCGGCACATTGTAAAGCGGAAAGATCTATTTTAAAAATAAAAGAAATCAGTCAGGAACTGAGTATGTTTTCGAAAGGAGAAGAAAAATGATACATCCATCTTATTCAGACTTAATGAAGGTAGTAAACAGTGAGGTTGAGCCCGGTGAGGCAAAGGTGGTAAACAGCCGCTATTCCATTGTAATGGCAACCAGCAAGAGGGCGAGACAGATCATTGACGGAGAGGAGCCGTTGGTTGACGGAGCCGGAAGAAAGCCTCTTTCCATTGCCATCGATGAATTAAACCAGGGCAAAATCAAGATTTTAGGAGACGAAGAGGAAGAATAAAGCTAAAGGGGGATTGGTGTGATATGAATGGAATGTGCTCATTTTCATCAATCCTTTTTTGATATTCGGAGTATTTATGAAAATTGTTTTTATTTCGCTGGGCTGTGACAAAAATCTGGTGGACACCGAAATGATGCTTGGCATGCTTTCCGAAAAAGGGTATAGCTTTACCGATGATGAAGACGATGCGGATATTGCGGTTGTCAATACCTGCTGCTTTATCAATGATGCCAAGGAAGAAAGTATCAACAGCCTGATTGCATTGGGAGAAAAGAAAAAAGAAGGAAAACTGAAGGGGCTCATTGCAACCGGATGTCTGGCACAAAGATATGCCGTGGAAATCCGGGAGGAAATTCCGGAAGTGGATGCCATAGTCGGAACCAATGCTTTTGACAAGATTGCGGAAGCTGTCGAAGAGGTTGTGAAAAAGCACCATCCGGATTTTATGGAAGACATCAATGCGGTTCCGGTCTTTGGTAAAAAAAGACTGGTTACCACAGGTGGGCATTATGCTTATTTGAAAATAGCGGAAGGATGCGACAAGCATTGTACCTATTGCATTATTCCGAAGGTAAGAGGCAACTACCGCAGCGTGCCCATGGAGACTTTGCTGAAAGAGGCAGAAAGCCTTGCAGCGGACGGCGTAAAGGAATTGATCCTGGTAGCACAGGAGACGACTATTTACGGGGTTGACCTGTATGGTCAAAAGAAACTGCCGCAGCTGCTGAGAGAACTGTGTAAGATACCGGGCTTATACTGGATCAGAATCCTGTATTGTTATCCGGAAGAGATAACGGAAGAACTCATTTCCGTTATCAAGGAAGAAAAGAAAATCTGCCATTATCTGGATATACCCATCCAGCACGCCAGCGATCCGGTGTTGAAGAGGATGGGCAGAAGAACCTCCAATGAGGATCTGAGAAATATCATTGGGCGGCTGAGAACCGAAATCCCAGACATCTGTCTGCGGACTACCCTGATTGCCGGTTTCCCCGGAGAACGTCAGGAAGATCATGAGACGGTCATGGAGTTTGTGGACGAAATGGAATTCGACAGACTGGGTGTATTTACCTATTCTGCCGAAGAAAACACGCCGGCAGCACAGTTCCCCGATCAGATCGAAGAAGAGAAGAAACAGGAACGGCAGGCGGATATTATGGAATTGCAGCAGGAAATTGCATTTGATAAGGCTGCAGAGATGATTGACAGAGAAATATATGTTATAATAGAAGGCAAGGTTGCCGATGAAAATGCTTATGTGGGCAGGACCTACAAGGATGCGCCCAATGTAGACGGCCTTATTTTCATCAATACGGACGAAGAACTGCTCAGCGGTGATTTTGTCAAGGTCCGTGTAACAGCTTCCTATGAATACGATTTGATTGGAGAAATAGTGAAATGAATTTACCCAATAAGCTGACTTTATCAAGAGTGATCATGGTACCGTTTTTTGTGGTGTTTTTGCTGATGACACCCCAATATCATTATTTTAAATGGATTGCCCTTGCTATTTTTATTGTTGCCAGCCTGACAGATCTGCTGGATGGAAAAATTGCGAGAAAGTATAATCTGATCACCAATTTTGGCAAATTTATGGATCCTCTGGCGGATAAACTGCTTGTCTGCTCTGCGTTGATCGGGATGTCGTCTCTCGGTGTCATTCCGGGATGGATTACCATCATCATCATTGCCAGAGAATTCATTATCAGCGGTTTCCGGCTGATAGCGGCGGAAAAGGGCGTTGTCATTGCTGCCAGCATGTGGGGCAAATGGAAAACCACATTCCAAATGGTGATGCTCTGTCTCCAGATGGTGGTAATGGACTATTATCTTTATACGAAAGCATTTTTAACGGCGATTTCTTCATTCGCGACATCCATCCCCACATGGATTCATTATGTTCGCATGGTTGCAAATGCAGCAATGTATATAGCACTGATATTGACGATAGTTTCTTTAGTTGATTATCTGATTAAAAATAAAGATGTATTAAAGGATGTGGATTAAATGGTTGTTGAGCTGATCAGTGTCGGAACCGAGATTTTATTGGGCAATATTGTCAACACCAATGCGGCATACCTGTCCGAACAGTGTGCTGCCCTCGGCTTATCATGTTATTATCAGACCGTTGTGGGAGACAATGAGGCAAGGCTTTTAGAAACCGTGAAGCTGGCCAAAAGCCGGGCGGATATTCTGATTCTAAGCGGCGGACTTGGGCCTACGCAGGATGATCTGACAAAAGAAACCGTGGCAAAAGCGTTCGGAAAAGAACTTTCCATGGATGAACATACCAGGGAAAGAATAGAGGCTTATTTCAAGAAACGCGGAAAAAAGATTGCGGACAGTAACTGGAAGCAGGCAATGATTCCGGAAGGAGCAATCGTGCTGGACAACGATAACGGTACGGCACCGGGCATTATCATAGAAGACGGTGGAAAAACGGCGATTTTGCTGCCGGGACCTCCCAATGAATTAAAACCGCTGTTTGCGGAGCAGGTTTATCCTTATCTGCAGGCAAAGACCGACAGGGTTATTCGTTCCCAGATCGTAAAGATCTGCGGTATCGGTGAAAGCATGGCTGAAAGTATGATTGAGGATATGATTGATCGGCAGGATAATCCCACAATTGCTACTTATGCCAAGACCGGAGAGGTACATATCAGGGTAACTGCGGCTGCGAAAGACGAAAAAGAAGCAATGAAGCTGATTAAACCGGTAATCAAGGAATTGAAGAACCGGTTTCAGGAATATATATACACTACAAACGAAGAGGTGACATTGGAACAGGCATGTGTAGATCTGCTGGTTGCAAACGGATTGACGATTTCCACGATGGAATCCTGTACCGGTGGCATGATTGCCGCAAGGCTGATTAATGTACCGGGCGTATCCGAAGTATTTAAGGCGGGGTATGTAACCTATTCCAATAAGGCAAAGCGAAAGGTGTTGGGTGTGAAACAGTCAACATTAAAAAAACATACGGCTGTCAGTGCCAAGGTTGCAGAAGAAATGGCTCAGGGTGTATCCTTGCTGACAAAAGCGGATGTGACGCTTTCCGTTACCGGTCTTGCGGGACCGGACGGCGGGACGGAGGAAAAGCCGGTCGGGCTGGTATATATCGGATGTAGTGTAAAAGGGAAAACCAAAGTGGCGGAATATCATTTCAGCGGCAATCGCATGAAGATCAGAGAATCTGCGGTAGTAGCCGCCTTGACACTGCTTCGGCAATGTGTGTTGGAATATTTCAGCGAAGTAACCTTTGGTAACGGAAAACATAATAAAAAGAACTGATGAGGAAAGGGAGATGGAAATGGACAATCAGTTAAACAATGGATTTTGCCCGGAATGCGGCGCGTTATTAAGAGACGGTGTGTGTCCGAGCTGCGGTTTCGGAAACAACAACCCACAGGAGGAAACAACAGAACAAACCGGAAATGTTAATTATACGGGAACAGAACAGCCGGAAACATCACAAGCGGCGGAACCGCGTCATTATGAGACCTATCAGGCTTCAATGAATAACAATGCGGACCCGAATTTTAATCAAAATAATGGGAATCCCAATTATTATCAGAATAACGGAAATCCCAATTATTATCAGAATAATGGGGATCCCAATGCGTATTATCAGAACGGTTACGGACAACAGCAGCAAAATATGTATTATCAGCAGCCCGGAGCCAATAATTATTATGGCGGGCAGATGCCTCAGGAAAAGAAAGGCAAAAAAGGCGTTGTGATTGCGGTTATTGTCGGTGTAGTATTGTGCCTGCTTTTACTTGTGGTTGCAATGGTCATGATTTTTATGTCTGCAAAAAATGCTGTCAGTGATTCCGAATCTGATGATATTGTATACGAAGATGATTATGATACTGATATCGAAGAGAAAGAAGAAGATCTCTTTGACGAAGATGACGATTGGGACAGCAGTGACTGGGAAGAGGACGAAACCTTTAATTATGATGAAGATCTGCTGGCATTTGTAGATGATATTGACTGGGAAGATACATCATGGAAAGAGGAACCTTATAATTACTCACCGGAAGATGTTTATGATGACTACTATGAATGTTATATCAGTCTCTGCAACTGTATCGATGAAAATGTATCCTATGATATGGTATATAATAACTGGGAAGAAATCGACAGGGATCAGAACGTCTGCATCCGTGTCAACTACTACCAGTTGGAAGGTGATATTCCCAATCTGGATGTGATCAATGAGGAATTGAGATACCAGGCCGGCTGGGCAGGAGATATTTACTTTGATTTGGCAGATGATTTTGAAGAGGAGTTTGAAGAGTACGGCCCCGGATATGTTGTATCGGTAGAGTCTTATGTTACTTATAATGATGAAGAGACCATCAGTGTTGTATCCGATATTTATTATGAAAGCGCAACCAGTGTCAGAAAACTGTTATATGGTGTCAATGTGGATCTGACAAATGGTGAAATCATCAAAAATGCAAAGATGTTGGATATTTCCGATGAATTCCTGGAGGAATACAAAGAAATCTGTGAGGATCAGAACGGAACAGTTTCCATCTTCGATGAACTTGATAACGACGGATTGAGAGAATTTTTCGAGGACAGAGATGATCTGATCATCTATTATACGCCCTGCGGTCTTGAAGTCGGTATCAACTATGATACGGATGAAAGATACGGATGGGTTACAGCGACACTCACCGATTATGAGAAGTACATGAGATAAAGTTGTGTAGCATTTTTTGAAAAAGAGAAAGAATAAACGGGGGCTGTTTGGCGGTTTGGCCGGACAGCTCCCGTTATGTTGAGCGGATAACGATAAGTCCTGAAAATCGCAAAGCTTTATGTTGCAATTTGGAAACTTGTATGGTAAAGTAATGGCATCTGAAAGCATTCTGCTTTTTGGCGTTTCGCCGTTTTTTCCAAGATTAAAAATGAAAAAGAAAAGATGTGATGCCGTTGAGGGAGTTTTAATGGACATATATGCTGTTAAAATGAAAGCATATCAAATATTATTTTATAAAAATACAAAAGTAATATTGACAAAATCGAACATTTGTTTTATCCTGAATTAAGAACGAACAAATGTTCCTTGTAAAGGAGAACAGTATGGAAAGAGAAGAAAAATTGAAGGCATTGGATGCCGCTATTTCACAGATTGAAAGGGCTTACGGAAAGGGAGCGGTCATGAAGCTGGGAGATCCCGCCAATCAGATCAACGTAGAGACGATCCCCACGGGATCATTAAGTCTGGATATTGCATTGGGACTCGGTGGAATTCCCAAAGGACGTATTATTGAAATATATGGACCGGAATCCAGCGGTAAAACAACGGTTACTCTGCATATGATTGCGGAAGTGCAAAAAAGAGGCGGCATCGCAGGTTTTATTGATGCTGAGCATGCGCTGGATCCCACTTATGCCAAGAATATCGGAGTGGATATTGACAATCTTTATATTTCTCAGCCGGACTGCGGTGAGCAGGCATTGGAAATCTGTGAGACAATGGTAAGATCCGGAGCTGTGGATATTGTTGTAGTCGATTCGGTTGCCGCATTGGTTCCCAAAGCGGAAATCGACGGTGACATGGGCGATGCACACGTGGGATTGCAGGCACGTTTGATGTCTCAGGCACTTCGTAAGCTGACGGCTGTTATCAGCAAATCAAATTGTACGGTTATTTTTATCAACCAGCTTCGTGAAAAAGTTGGTATTATGTTTGGAAATCCCGAGACAACAACCGGCGGTAACGCATTAAAATTCTATTCTTCCGTCAGACTGGATGTCAGAAGAAAGGAACAACTGTTGGTAAACGGAGAGGCCGTAGGAAACAGAACCAAAGTGAAAGTGGTCAAAAATAAAATTGCACCTCCGTTTAAGATTGCGGAATTCGACATTATGTTTGGAGAGGGCATTTCGATGGTAGGTGATATTCTGGATCTGGCCGCCAACTGTAATGTGGTAAATAAAAGCGGTGCGTGGTATGCCTATGAAGGAGAAAAACTTGGACAGGGAAGGGAAAATTCCAAAATATTCTTACAACAGCATCCGGAAATGTGTGATGAGATTGAGAGAAAAGTCAGAGAACATTATGGATTGCTGAAAAGCGGAGATGAGAGTGGTAAAGGTGAGAAGCCTGTAGAAACGGATGGAAAAACTGAAAAGTAAGGAATGTAGGAACGTGAATTTATGGTTGTAACAGATGTGATAGAGCTGTCTAAAAAGCAATGTAAAATCATGATTGATGATGAGTTTGCCTTTGTATTATACAAAGGCGAACTTCATTTATACGGGATAAATCCGGGACAGGAAATAGATGAAAAAGTTTTTGATGAAATTACGGATCATGTACTTGTGAAGAGGGCAAAACTGAGAGCTATGAATCTTTTAAAAAGCAGGGCATATACGGAGAAAAGGCTCAGAGAAAAATTGCAGGCGGGAAAATATCCGGCAAAATGTATAGAAGAAGCGGTTTCTTATGTGAAATCCTACGGATATGTCGATGACAGGCAATACGCATCGGATTATCTTTTTTACCACGGGAAGAAGCTGAATAGAAGACAGATCTTTTTGAAACTAAAAGAGAAGGGAATAGCGGAAGATATTATCAGTGAAGCATATGAAGAATATCGTGCCGGCGGAGAAATGCCGGAGGAAACGGAATTGATCATAAAATATCTGGATAAAAAGAAATATGTGCCGTCTGAGGGGGACGACGGCACGGAAAAAAGGAATAAAATGATACGCGCACTGATACAAAAAGGATTTTCCTATGATCAAATTATGGCTGCTTTGCAGTCTTATGGTAAAAATGACGAAGAATTTGAAAAATTGTAATTCGAGATTGGATAAAATGTGTACGATATTTGTTGTGGTACTTGACATAATGAGCAAATGAGTTTAAAATTTAAGTGTTGTAAAATCGCGCTTTAGAATGTATATATGTTTACATATCATTCTATATTGAGATATTTGTACAATGAAAATTTAATAAGGAGGTGCTCCTGTACAATGGTTGTTGCAATTATAATAGCCGTTGTTGTGACGCTTGTGGTTGCCATCCCGGTTACATCGCTGATTGTTACCAGTTATCACAAAAAGGTAACAGAGGCCAAAATGGGAAACGCAGATGAAAAAGCCAGAGAGATCATTGATGAGGCTTTGAAGACTGCAGAGGCAAAGAAACGTGAAGGACTGCTTGAAGTGAAGGAAGAGTCCATTCGTACGAAAAACGAATTGGATAAGGAAATCAAAGAGCGTAGAGCAGAAGTACAGCGTTTTGAGAGGCGTGTTCAGCAGAAAGAAGAGAACATCGACAAAAAAGCTGATGCCATCGAGAAAAAAGAAGCAAGTATCATTGCAAGGGAAGAGCAGTTATCGAAGCAGAAAGCCGAGATAGAAAAGTTGAACGAGCAAAGAGTGCAGGAACTGGAACGAATCTCTGGATTAACCTCCGAACAGGCAAAAGAATATTTGTTGAAAATTGTTGAAGATGAAGTAAAACATGAAACTGCTGTCATGATTAAGGAAATGGAGAGCAGAGCCAAAGAGGAAGCAGATAAGAAGGCAAAGGAATATGTGGTAAATGCAATACAGAAATGTGCTGCAGATCATGTATCCGAGACAACCCTTTCGGTTGTACAGCTTCCGAACGATGAAATGAAAGGACGTATTATCGGTAGAGAGGGAAGAAATATCAGAACTCTTGAAACACTGACAGGTGTTGACCTGATCATTGATGATACGCCGGAAGCGGTTATTCTTTCCGGATTTGATCCTATTCGAAGAGAAGTAGCCCGCATCGCCTTGGAAAAATTAATTCTGGACGGACGTATTCATCCGGCAAGAATTGAAGAAATGGTTGAAAAGGCACAAAAAGAAGTAGAAGTCATGATCAGGGAAGAAGGAGAAGCAGCAACACTGGAAGTCGGTGTGCATGGTATTCATCCCGAACTTGTGCGTTTACTTGGAAAGATGAAATTCAGAACCAGTTATGGTCAAAATGCTTTGAAACATTCTATAGAAGTTGCACAGTTGTCCGGCTTATTGGCGGCAGAGATGGGACTGGATGTAAGAATGGCAAAGCGTGCAGGTCTTCTCCATGATATCGGTAAGGCTGTAGATCATGAAATGGAAGGATCCCACATTCAATTAGGATCTGAGTTATGTAGAAAATATAAAGAATCTGCAACGGTTATCAATGCGGTAGAATCCCATCACGGTGATGTGGAACCGCAGACCTTGATTGCATGTATTGTTCAGGCTGCAGATACGATTTCAGCAGCAAGACCGGGTGCAAGAAGAGAGACTTTAGAAACATATACGACCAGATTAAAACAATTGGAAGATATCGCAAACAATTTCAAAGGTGTAGAAAAATCTTTTGCTATTCAGGCAGGTAGAGAGATTCGTGTTATGGTAGTTCCGGAACAGATTACAGATACAGATATGGTTTTGCTGGCACGAGATATTTCCAAGCAGGTTGAGGCTGAATTGGAATATCCGGGACAGATTAAGATCAACGTAATCCGTGAATCCAGAGTGATTGATTATGCAAAATAGCATAATCTCATAATGAAGAATATAAAAGAAGCTGTTTTTATGAAAACGGCTTCTTTTTTTCTTGTATTTCCTTTCTGTATAGTGTACAATATACGAGGTGTATGATTGTATACAATTAAACAATTTCAGGATGGTGTTAAGATGAAAGCTTATAAAAACATGTCAAAAGAGGAATTACAGCAGTTGCAGAAGGAATTGTCCTTGGCTTTTGAGGATGCAAAAGGAAAGGGTCTGAAGCTGGATATGTCCAGAGGAAAGCCTTCAACAGAGCAGCTTGATTTGAGTATGGGATTATTGGATGTGCTTAATTCCGAATCTGACTGCAAGAGTGAATCGGGAACGGAGTGTCGTAACTATGGTGTGCTTGAAGGACTTCCGGAGGCCAGGAAACTGATGGCAGACATGATGGATACGAAACCGGAGAATGTAATCGTATGCGGAAATGCCAGCCTTAATATTATGTTTGATGCGGTATCACGTTCTGTAACGCACGGTGTATGTGGATCAACACCATGGTGTAAACTGGATAAAGTAAAATTTCTGTGTCCTGTTCCGGGATATGACAGACATTTTGCGATTACGGAGTATTTCGGGATTGAGATGGTCAATATTCCGATGACAGCCACCGGACCGGACATGGATCTGGTTGAGAAATATGTCAGCGAGGATGCATCGGTAAAAGGAATTTGGTGTATTCCCAAGTATTCCAATCCTCAGGGCATCTGTTATTCTGATGAGACGGTGAAAAGAATGGCTGCATTAAAACCTGCTGCGGAGGATTTCAGAATTTATTGGGATAATGCATATGTTATTCATCATTTATATGAAGAAGAGGAAAAACAGATTAAGATCCTTGATATTATTTCCGAATGCGAGAAAGCGGGAAATCCTGATATGGTCTACGAATTTGCGTCGACCTCCAAGGTGTCATTCCCGGGCGGCGGCATTTCTGCAATAGCAGCTTCTGTCAAAAATCTGGAATATATTAAAAAGTCTATGACGATTCAGACAATCGGTCACGATAAATTAAATCAATTGAGACATGTGAGATATTTTAAGGATATCAATGGACTGAATGCACATATGATGAAGCATGCGGCATCTGTAAGACCGAAGTTCAAAGCGGTTTTGGAAACACTTGAGAAGGAATTGGGCGGTCTCGGGATTGCAGAGTGGATAGAGCCCAAAGGAGGATATTTTATCTCATTTGACGCTATGGAAGGGTGTGCGAAGGCAATTGTGGCAAAATGTAAAGAAGCAGGAGTCGTTATGACGGGTGCCGGAGCTACCTATCCGTATAAAAACGATCCAAAGGACAGCAATATCCGTATTGCGCCTACTCTTCCTACGCCCGAAGAACTGGCAGCTGCCACAGAGATTTTTGTCTTGTGTGTAAAATTGGTAAGTGTCGAAAAATTATTGGAGGCAAAATAAATGGCAGATCAATTTGAGAGAATTGACCGGAAACTGGTGTATCAAGGACACATTGTGGATTTTTATGAGGATACGGTGAAAGTACCCAACGGCAATGTGGTAAAATGGGACTTCATTAAGCATAAGGGAGCAGCAGCAGTGGTTCCCGTGCTGGATGACGGAAGAATCCTGATGGTAAAGCAATATCGCAATGCATTGGACAGGGAGACGCTGGAAATACCGGCGGGCGGCTTGAATGAGGCGGATGAACCGTTTGTTGAATGCAGTCACAGAGAACTGGAAGAAGAAACGGGATATAAGTGTGAACTTTCGGACATGGATTTTTTGATTTCCATTCGCTCCACAGTAGCATTCTGTGATGAGAGAATAGACGTATATGTGGCGAAAAATTTGGTAAAAAGCAGCCAGAACCTGGATGAAGATGAATTTATCAATGTCTGTCCCTGTACAACCGAGGAATTGAGCAGGATGATCTATGAAGGGGAAATACAGGATTCCAAAACAATTGCTTCTGTTATGGCATATATTCATAAATACGAAAGATAACCGTAAGAAAAATAAAAAAAGAAATATTTGCATTTTGATTCGCACAGTTTTAAACGAGATTTGCTGTTTAAAAACTGTGCGAATTTGTTTTACAGGAAAGACATATATTTAAGAGATAAGGAATGGGGACAGGAATGAAAAAGATATATGCGGAAAACGGTGGAGAAAGGCAAAGCGGCAAAATGGGTGCCCCTCATAGCAGGCATGCTGTTCAGTTTCGGGATACTATGGTTCTGGGGAGAAAGCATCTTAAGAGATGAGATGTTCTTCGGAGAAACACTTTTTAAAGAAATAGAGTATATGGATGTCGGGAAGTTGTCATATCTCATTTATCTGATAAAAATACGAGGACTTCAGACGGCATTCGTTCTTTTTATGTGCTGTATCCATAAAAGAAAACTTGGCTTGGGGATCTGGGCATGGTTAACAGGCTGTGGTTTTGGAATAGGCGGGTATGCGATGCTGAGGAAATGGGAACTTCTGGGGCTTCCGGGGTATATCCTGATTTTGCTGCCGCATTATTTGTGTTATTTCTATGCCTACATACAATGCTACAACATTGACTACAAAAGTCAATATAATGGCGTAAGGACGGGAAATGCAGGAGGAATATGGCTCCATATTATTGCAATAGTAGGAGTTGTCATAATAGGAATTCTGTTGGAATGTTATGTAAATCCATTTTTCGTAAAAATATTTTCAAAATTATTTTTATAAAAAAATAACAAGATGTAGTAAAAGAAAAAATAAAGTGACATAGATGTTGGGATTTTGTGTCAAATGCTTGATTTTACGGGGAATTTATGTAAATTTTTCATTTGATTTTCTGAGAATTTATGCTTATAATAAAACCTAGATTGACATAAGTAGATTTATGGGGAAGGGTTACATATTTATGGAACAGGCAATAGATCAGTTTATCGATTATTTACATAATGTAAAAAATACCTCGACAAATACCGAATTGTCATATCGTAGGGATTTGAAGAAAGTAATTGTTTTTTTGCGTTCAAGAGGATTGACTGAACTGGTTAATGTTAAAGAAGAAGATTTAAAGGCATATATTGATTCCATGAATGAGCAGCATTTCGCGGCCGCATCCATTTCCAGAAACATTGCGTCCATCAAGGCTTTTTTTCATTTTCTTTCACAGGAAAAAATGATTGAGAAGGATGTTTCGGAAAATCTGAAAGCACCGAAGATTGAAAAAAAGATGCCTGAGATTTTGACAACGGAAGAGGTTGTGAGACTTTTGGAGCAGCCGTCAGGTGATACACCGAAGGAAATCCGGGACAAGGCGATGCTTGAATTGCTGTACGCAACCGGTATCCGTGTGACGGAACTGATTACATTAAAGGTCAGTGAAGTAAATCTTCCCATGAGTTTTATTGTTTGCAGGGATGCGCACAAAGAAAGGGTAATACCTTTCGGAATGGCTGCTAAAAATGCGTTGGTAAAATATCTGACGGAAGCAAGAGATAAGATGATAGAGGACAAGTCCTCGGATATTCTTTTCGCAAACTGTTCGGGAAGTTCCATGAGCAGACAGGGATTTTGGAAACTGATCAAATATTATGCGAAAAAAGCAGGGATAACAGCAGATATCACACCGCATACATTGAGACATTCTTTTGCGGCGCATCTTGTGGAAAACGGTGCGGATCTGAGGAGTGTACAGGAGATGCTCGGACACTCGGATATTTCTACAACGCAGATCTATGCAAATATGAATCACAACCGAATTAGAGAGGTTTATGCCAAGGCACATCCGCGAGGATAGAAATATATATTTTGCTTTGAAAAAACTGCCGCATTTTCAAACTCGGCCAATCTGAGTAGAAATGCGGCAGTTTTTGTTTATAGATTTAACAGTTTTCGGCGATGTCATAAATCAGTTTTTCGCTGTCTTCCCATCCGAGACAGGGATCGGTAATGGATTTTCCGTAGATACCTTCACCGATTTTCTGGCATCCTTCTTCAATATAGCTTTCAATCATGACGCCCTTTACCAATTTTCGAATATCGCTGTTTAATCTGCGGGAATGCAGGACTTCTTTTACAATACGGATCTGTTGTGCAAACTGCTTGCCGGAATTGTTGTGGTTGGCATCGATGACAGCAGCGGGATATTGCAAATCTTTTTCCCCATACATTTCCAACAGTCTGTTTAAATCCTCATAATGATAATTGGGAAAACTGCGGCCGTACTGGTTGACAGAGCCTCTCAAAATCGTATGAGCCAAAGGATTTCCGGTTGTTTTCACTTCCCAGTTGCGGTAAATAAATTCGTGAGGATGCTGAGCGGCGTAAACCGAGTTCAACATAACGGATAAATCACCCGAGGTTGGGTTTTTCATTCCGGCGGGAACGTCGAAACCGCTGACGGTCAAACGGTGCTGCTGATCCTCCACGCTTCTGGCACCGATGGCAACGTAGGAGAGCAGGTCATGAACATATCTCCAGTTTTCCGGATAAAGCATTTCATCTGCTGCGGTCAGACCGGATTCCTGCATTGCGCGGATGTGAAGCTTGCGGACGGCAACAAGACCGGCGAGAAGATTGGGCTTTTTCTCCGGATCGGGCTGATGAACGATTCCTTTATAGCCTTCTCCCGTTGTACGGGGTTTATTGGTATAGATACGCGGGATCAAAATACATTTATCCGATACTTTATCATTCAATGCAGCAAGCCGATTGACATAGTCACAGACAGAATCCTCGTTGTCGGCGCTGCACGGACCGATGATAACCAGAAATTTATCGCTTTCACCGGTGATGACTTTTTTGATTTCGGCGTCTCTTTTCTGCTTTAATAAAACCAAATCCTCCGGAAGCGGATATTGTTCCCTGATTTCCGCGGGAGTCGGTAACTTTTGTAAAAATTCAAAGCTCATGTTATTTCCTCTTTCTGTTTAAACACATATTTTCTAACAGCGTTTATTATAGTATATATATTTTTTCAGCGCAAGGAAATTAAATGAACAATGTGCGATCTGACTGACGGGCAGCCCCCATAAATAGCCTTTAATCCCTATGTGAGGCACAAACAGGAAGATACATATTAGGCGGATGCACAGTGCCAGTACATTGATAAAAAATGCGTGGGTTGCTTTGTTTAATCCGTTTAAAATACTGGTGAGCAGGGAGCCCAGATATAAAAAGGGGCACATGAAACTCAGGGAACGGATGAATAATCCCGCTTCCGTGCTCTGAAAAAGAAAAGAACCGAGGAACGGACCGGCAATATAGAAAAAGAGCGCCGCAAGAAACCCCATGACGACGCAGAAAGCGGTGCTGGAAAAAATCGCTTTGGAAATCCGTGCGGGATTTCCTTTGGCATCCGCTTCGGAAACATAGGGTAGGAGAAGAACGCTGATGGAGCCGGTAATCGCCTGAGGGAATAAAATGAGAGGAAGGGACATACCGGTCAAAACACCGTAAATACTCAAGGCCTGCGAATTGGACAGGCCGAAAGCGCAAAGCTGCCTGGGAAGATAAATGGCTTCGATACTTTGCAGAAAATTTAAAACAATCCGGTTGACGCTTAAGGGAACAGCGAGCAGTAAAAGCGGCTTCAACTGTTTGAAAACATCGTATTCGGAGGTGAAATGACTGCGATAACGCCTGCGTGTGTTTTTGCAGCCGGTTCCGGTTATTGCCAGAATGCTGATCAGGGAAGAGGTGATTTCACCAAGGACAAGCCCTACGATTGCGACGGATACCTGAGGTGTAAGATTGTGTTTATCACAATACAGAAAAATCAGATATACGCTGAAGACGCGGGCTAACTGCTCGATCAGCTGGGTGACGGAAGGAACGGCAGTCTTTTTTAACCCATAGTAATATCCGTTAATGCAGCTGTGTACGGCTGCAAACGGAAGTGAAAGCGCATAGATACGGACCAGGGGAGCACAGCGTTCTTCCAGTAAAAAATGCAGAGAAATAGGAAGACTGTATTGGAACAGAACAATACCCAGAGCAAGAGAAAGCGAGACGGATACAAAAAGACCGCATAACAGGACGGCAACGGAAGAACGGCGCTGTCCTTTCGCCTCATAGGCGGCAACATGTTTGGAAATAGAAGTTTGTATTCCGGCAGCGGTAAGGGAGAAAGAAAGTGCCATAACAGGGGCTAAAAGCTGGTAAATGCCCATGCCTTCTTCACCGATGTTTCTGGACAAAAAAATACGATAGAAAAAGCCGATGATCCGGCTGATAATGCCTGTGGCAGTCAGGATTACAGTACCTGTAATAATGGGATTTTTTTTCAAAACAATACTCCGCAAAGATGCTTATCTAAAATATATGCATGGTTGCGGAGTACAAGAACAAAACCTTATAATTTATGGAAGGAAGGCTGTCTGCCTTCAAAGGTGGCATAGTATTGAAAACCGCAGTCTTTCAGAACTTCGGCAGCCTTGTCGAAATCTGCGGCAATATTCGAAGGCGTGTGAGCATCGGATCCCACGGTAATGATCTCGCCACCCAATTCTCGGTAGCGTCTTATGATTTCAGGACAGGGATTGGTGGCATTGAACGGTTTTCGCAGACCGGAGGTGTTGCATTCGATGGCCTTTTCGTTATGGATCAGGGTTTTTAGGATCTCATCAATGATATCCCGGTAATCGGCATAGAGAAAACGTTCGGATTCCGGGGGTGCATAACGGGCGATGTAATCCAGATGCCCGTAGACATCAAAGCCCAGAAAAGACTTTACGTTGGCCAGCATCTCTTCAAAATACAGGCGGTAACATTCTCTGACATCCCTGCCTTCAAAGAAGGAGGGGTAGTAGGGATCCTTTCCCTGACATAAATGTGAGGAAGCAATGATAAAATCAAAATCATGGGATTTGGACAAAATGATATTTTTGCGAAGACAGCTTTGCTGAAGACCAATCTCAATACCGAAAAGAATGCGGATCCGGTCCTGGTATTTTTTTCTCATATTTAAAAGCTCATATAAATAGGAATCTACATTGAGCAGAAAAGGTTCATGAGAAGAAGTATCGTCCTCTTTGGGAAAATCAAAATCGTTGTGTTCGGTAAAGCACATGGCGGTCAGACCTTTTGCAATGCCGGCCTGTATCATTTCTTCCATGGGAATGTTGCAATCCTCGGAAAACGAGGAATGCAAATGAAAATCTGCTGTAATACTCATTTTTCTATCCTTTCCTATATAAAATAAAGATTCCAAAATGTGAAAATCATTACTGTCCATAAGCCGCAAACCGACTTATGAACAATTCGGGATAGCAAGATAATATCATAGTGCGGGACAAAAAAGAAATAGAAAAGAGATAAAAAAATCCGGTTTGCAAAGAAAAAGTAAAATCCCGCGGGAAAATTCATTTTCTTTTCAATTTTGTCTTGCTATTTTGGGACAAATTAGTTACAATAATTGTGCTGACAAAATTTTGTCAATCCGTTTATATACAAGCGGATGGCAGAATAATATATTAAAATTCATTTTTAGGAGGAATTAAAAATGGCAGTAAAAGTAGCAATCAATGGTTTTGGCCGTATCGGTCGTCTTGCATTCAGACAGATGTTTGGTGCAGAAGGTTATGAAGTTGTTGCAATCAACGATTTAACAACACCTTCAATGTTAGCACACTTATTAAAATATGACTCTTCTCAGGGTAGATATGTAGCTATCGGTGAAGAAGATCAGGTTACAGCAGACGACGAAGCTGGTACAATCACAGTAAAAGGCAAAACAATCAAAATCTACAAAGAGCCCGATGCAAATAACTGCCCTTGGGGTGAGATCGGTGTTGACGTAGTATTAGAGTGCTCCGGTTTCTATACATCTAAAGCAAAAGCACAGGCTCATATCAATGCCGGCGCTAAGAAAGTTGTTATTTCCGCTCCTGCAGGAAATGACCTGAAGACAATCGTTTACAATGTAAACCATGAGACATTAACAGCAGATGATCAGATCATCTCCGCTGCTTCCTGTACAACAAACTGCTTAGCTCCTATGGCTAAAGCATTAAATGACTTAGCTCCTATCGAGTCCGGTATCATGTGCACAATCCATGCTTACACAGGTGATCAGATGATCCTTGACGGACCTCAGAGAAAAGGCGATAAGAGAAGAAGCCGTGCAGGCGCTTGCAATATCGTTCCCAACTCTACAGGTGCTGCAAAAGCTATCGGTTTAGTTATTCCTGAATTAAACGGAAAATTAATCGGAGCTGCTCAGCGTGTTCCTACCCCTACAGGTTCTTCTACATTATTATTCGCAGTAGTAGACAAAGAAGTAACAGTTGACGAAGTAAACGCAGCTATGAAAGCTCAGGCTACAGAGTCCTTCGGTTACAACACAGAAGAAATCGTTTCTTCCGATATCGTTGGAATGAAATTCGGTTCCTTATTCGATGCTACTCAGACAATGGTAAGTCCTTTACCTGGCGGAAAAACACAGGTAGAAGTTGTTTCCTGGTATGACAATGAGAACAGCTATACATCTCAGATGGTTCGTACAATCAAATACTTTGCTGAATTAGGCTAATACTGATTGCACAATCTTGAGTAAAGACCTTTCAGGGTCCGGTCATTGGGACCGGACCCTTTGTTTTTTGCGGCTGTGCCGTTTGAAAATTGAAAATTGGCAGAGTTATCTGCTAAGATATAAAATTAGGAGGCAAATAAAATGGGATTAAACAAAAAATCAGTTGATGATATCAACGTAAAAGGAAAACGCGTTTTGGTAAGATGCGATTTTAACGTACCTCTCAAAAATGGTGAGATTACAGATGAGACTCGTATCAATGCAGCGCTTCTTACGATTCAGAAATTATTAAATGACGGCGGCAAAGTAATCCTTTGCTCTCACTTGGGAAAAGTTAAAAACGGCCCCAACGAAGGCGAATCTTTAGCACCCGTTGCAAAGAGACTTTCCGAGAAATTAGGAAAAGAAGTAAACTTTGTAGCTGATTACAATGTAACAGGCGAAGCTGCTACAGCAGCAGTTGCAGCTATGAAAGAGGGAGATGTCGTATTACTTCAGAATACACGTTTCCGTGGAAAAGAAGAGACAAAACCTACAGAGGCAGGCGAAGCTTTTGCAAAAGAGCTTGCTGATCTTGCAGACGTATATGTATGTGACGCATTTGGCTCCGCTCATAGAGCACATGCTTCCGTAGCGGTTGTAACCAAATATATCTCCGAAAAAGGTGGAGAAAATGCAGTTGGTTACTTAATGCAGAAGGAAATCGACTTCTTGGGAAATGCCGTTGAGAATCCCGTAAGACCTTTCGTAGCAATCCTTGGCGGTGCAAAAGTTGCGGATAAATTAAATGTTATCAACAACTTACTTGAGAAATGCGATACTTTGATCATCGGCGGCGGTATGGCATTTACTTTCTTAAAAGCACAGGGATATGAAGTTGGCAATTCTTTAGTAGATAATGAGAAACTGGATTATTGTAAAGAAATGATGGACAAAGCTGAGAAGCTTGGCAAGAAGTTATTACTTCCTATCGATACAACGATTGCAGCAAACTTCCCTGATCCGATTGACGGACCGATCGATGTACAGGTTGTTGATGCTGACAAGATCCCTTCAGATATGGAAGGTCTTGACATCGGTACAAAGACCGCTGAATTATATGCAGATGCGGTAAAATCCGCTAAGACTGTTGTATGGAACGGACCTATGGGCGTATTTGAGAACCCGACTCTTGCAAAAGGTACCATCGCAGTTGCAAAAGCTTTGGCTGAAACAGATGCAACAACAATCATCGGCGGCGGCGACTCTGCAGCAGCGGTTAACCAGTTAGGTTTTGCTGACAAGATGAGCCATATCTCCACAGGTGGCGGTGCTTCCCTTGAATTCTTAGAGGGTAAAGTACTTCCCGGTGTAGCAGCAGCTGACGACAAATAAGGTATTCATTTTAGGGAGGGCTTGAGATGAATACAGGTAAAAAAATCGGCGGAATCATAATGACTGCTATTGGCGGAATCTTTCTTTTCGTGGCAATCATATTTGCGTTTGCTTTTTTGGTAGTAGGCGGTGCCATGGGGAATGCGAAAGATCAGACCAGAGCAGAAATGGAAGAATTTGCCGATCGTGCGATTGAGACTCAGGGCGAAATAATAGATGCGGACGGATCAACGACTGTTGAGTACTACTCGGAAACGGATGACAGCTATTATGAGGTTACGTTTTCGGTATCAAACAGTTCCTTTAGAGAAGGGGATTTGATTACGGTCTATTATGATAAAGATAATCCGGGTACCTGTATGGCACCCGATCTGGTAGAAGATACCTACGATACGCTCAGTACAGTGTTCTCCGGTGTCGGAGCGGGATTGGGCATATTTTTCGGGATTATCGGACTGGGGCTTTTGATCGGTGGAATTATCCTGATCAGGAAATCAAAGCCATCCTATGAAAATTGAGTTTTCAAATGAGTGAAATAATAAGGAGATTAAAAAAATGGCAAGAAAGAAAATCATCGCCGGAAACTGGAAAATGAACATGACTCCCAGTGAGGCAGTAGAATTGGTAAACACATTAAAACCCTTAGTAGCAACAGATGATGCAGATGTAGTATTCTGTGTACCTGCAATTGATATCATTCCTGTTATCGAAGCTGCAAAAGGTTCCAACATTCAGGTTGGTGCAGAGAATATGTATTTCGAGGAGAAAGGTGCTTTCACAGGTGAAATTTCTCCTGCAATGTTGACAGATGTAGGTGTGAAATATGTTGTTTTGGGACATTCCGAGAGAAGAGAATACTTCGCAGAGACATCCGAGACAGTTAACAAGAAGATGTTAAAGGCTTTCGAGCACGGCATCACACCTATCATGTGCTGCGGTGAGACTTTAGAGCAGAGAGAACAGGGTGTAACCATGGATTTCATCCGTCAGCAGGTTAAGGTTGGTTTCTTAAACGTAACAGCAGATCAGGCTAAGACAGCAGTAATCGCTTATGAGCCTATCTGGGCTATCGGAACAGGTAAGACAGCTACCACAGAACAGGCACAGGAAGTCTGCAAAGGCATCCGTGAGTGTATTGCTGAAATTTATGATGAAGCAACAGCAGAAGCTATCCGTATCCAGTACGGCGGATCTGTAAATGCTGCAACAGCTCCCGAATTGTTTGCTCAGCCTGACATCGACGGCGGCTTAGTCGGTGGCGCAGCATTAAAACCTGACTTTGGCAAGATCGTAAACTGGAAATAGTTTTGGTTTAAGTTTATTTCCTATCTAAAAATGAAAGGGTTGTTGCAGTAACCGCGGCATTTTGATATGCTTTCGGTTGCTGTGGCAGCCCTTTATGTTTGCGGGTTACTTTCTGTGTAAACTATGATAAGATATAAAAAAGGAGGGGCGGAAATGATTTATTACGGATTGTTTTTTCTGATATGGCTGATAGCGGTTATTTTGATGTCCGGCAAAGGAAGTTTTCTGATAGCCGGTTATAATACGGCATCAAAGGAGCGAAAAAGAAAGTATGACGAAAAGAAATTGAGCCGTGTATATGGGGTCGGGATGTTGGTCATAGCTGTTTTTGTGACACTGCCTTATTTTCTGGGAGAAAAATTGGCGGACAGTTTGACCGGAATCATTCCCGCCGTCATAATTTTGACCATAATTGCGATGATTTTGGTCGGCAGTTTTTGCTGCAAAAGCAAAGGAACTGAAGAGGCGGAAGATGATGTAAAAGAAGAATCAAAAGGGGATATCCGCAGATTTGCTCCTTCAGTCGTGGTCATTGTCATGCTGTTACTGATTCTTCCGATGCTCTATCTGGGAAAAGTGGAAGTAACTTGCCGGAATGACGGATTTACAATAAGTGTCAGCGGTTGGAAGGATAAAGAAATTGCTTATGATGAGGTTGTGGATATAGAACGGAAAACAGTGCTTTCCGTGGGAAGCCGTACCGGAGGATTGGGAACGGCCAAACTTCTGGCCGGAAATTTTCATAATGACACATTTGGAGATTACGAACTGTATGCCTACACCGCCAGTACAGAGTATATTATTTTGTACCGGGAGGGCAAAACGGTTGTGATCGGTCTGGAATCCAAAGAAGAGGCCGATGAGTTGTATGACACCCTTGTAAATAAAACGGGAAATTAACAATATGCTTTATCTACCTGAATAACGGCAAAATAGTTTTCGTTGAGTTTTTGGATTTCTTTTTGCAGGTAGGTAACTACCTCTGCGTCAGTCATTTTGTAATCAAAAGGCAGAAGAATATCAAAAATGATATTGGTATGTGTAGGGCCTGTGACAACACGAAAATCATGAAGCTTTAACGTCGGATCCAGATTTTGCAGGATTGTATCTATCTGATTGTGCAGAGCATCGGTCAGTGGATCGTTTAACAGTATCGGATCCATATGGATTACGGCTTCGCAATGGCATTCTTGGGACAATTCTTTTTCGACATTATCGATGAGGTCATGGATTTCCATGATATTTCCGGTAGAATCCACTTCCGCATGGAGCGACACCATAATGCGGCCGGGACCGTAGTCATGAACGATCAGGTCATGGATGCCGAGTATCTCTTTGTGGGCATTGACGATGTTTTCGATCCGGTCGATATATTCCTTTTGGGGAGGCTGTCCCAACAGAGGCGAAATGGTATCCTTTGCGGCGTTAAAACCGGCATAAAGAATAAAGAGCCCCACGGCAATGCCGCAATATCCGTCTATATTGACGGAAGTAAATTTACAGATCAGTGTGGAAATCAGTACAACCAGAGTGGCAAGTGAGTCACTGAGAGAATCGGTAGCTGTTGCTTTCATAGCTGCAGATTCTATTTTTTTGCTGACAGAAGTATTATAGACTGCCATGTACAGTTTCACGCAGATAGAAACGATTAAGATGCCGATGACAATCGGATTAAAGCTGGTTACTTCCGGATGAATGATCTTTTCAACAGAAGATTTTACCAGTTCAAAACCCATCAAAATGATGGCAACGGAAACAAGAAGTCCGGATATGTATTCGATTCTGCCGTGGCCGAAGGGGTGGTCCACATCCGGCTTTTGTCCGGCCATCTGAAAACCAATCAAAGTGATCAGGGAAGAACCTGCATCTGACAGATTATTCAGAGCATCGGCGGTAATTGCAATGGAATTACTAATCAGTCCTGCAAAAAATTTTCCGGCGAACAGGCAGATATTCAAAAAAATGCCGACACCGCCGCAAAGGATGCCGTATGCCTTCCTGACCTGCGGGGATTTTGCATCGTCTTTGTTTTTTATAAACAGGCTGCTCAATAATGTAATCATTTCAGAAAAACTCCTTTTTTGTCATGAAATTTTCATTCTTTACATATTACTGCTTTTTTGGCAGGTTTGACAACACTTTTTCTTGAAAAACATGATTAAACCATGTATAATTTTTTTCGGACAAGAAGAAATGGCAGCACAGAAGGAAATAATCGGTTCGTGCACATTTTATAAAAGAATAGAAAAGGAGAATAGAAATGAGTAAAAAACCAACCGTATTAATGATACTTGACGGATATGGTCTCAACGAAAAGACTGAAGGCAATGCAGTCGCAGAGGCAAAGACACCCGTTATGGACAAGCTGATGGCAGAGTGTCCCTTTGTAAGAGGAAATGCATCAGGCATGGCAGTGGGGCTTCCTGACGGACAGATGGGTAATTCCGAAGTCGGACATCTGAATATGGGAGCCGGACGCATTGTATATCAGGAATTAACAAGAATTACAAAGGAAATCCAGGACGGTACTTTCTTTACCAATCCCGAATTGATGGATGCTGTTGAAAACTGCAAGAAAAACGATTCTGCATTTCATATGTTCGGATTGGTTTCCGACGGCGGTGTTCACAGTCATAATACGCATTTATACGGATTGCTGGAACTGGCAAAGAGAAACGGTCTGAAAAAAGTCTATGTACACTGCTTCTTGGACGGCCGTGATACACCTCCTGCATCCGGTAAGGATTTTGTGGCTGATCTGGAAGCTGAGATGGCAAAGATCGGTGTCGGCGAAGTAGCTTCCGTCAGCGGACGTTATTATGCAATGGACAGGGATAACAACTATGACCGTGTGCAGCTTGCATATGACGCATTGACAAAAGGTGAAGGCTTACAGGCAGACAGTGCAACGGGAGCCATTCAGGAATCCTATGACAGAGAGGAAACAGACGAATTTGTAAAACCTACCGTTGTGATGAAAAACGGAGCTCCGGTAGCAACAATTCAGGATGGAGACAGCGTGGTATTTTTCAACTTCCGTCCCGACAGGGCAAGAGAAATTACCAGATGTTTCTGCTGTGAAGATGATTTCTTTGCAAATATTAATTTTAAACGCGAGAAGAAACTGGATCTGACTTTTGTATGCTTCTCCGACTATGATCCTACCATTCCCAACAAGGAAGTGGCATTCAAGAAGATTTCCATTACCAATACCTTTGGTGAATGGTTGGCAAATAACAACATGACACAGGCAAGAATTGCCGAGACCGAGAAGTATGCACATGTTACATTCTTCTTTAACGGTGGTGTAGAGGAGCCCAATAAGGGAGAGGACAGAATCCTTGTTAACTCCCCTAAGGATGTGGCTACCTACGATCTGAAACCGGAAATGAGTGCTTATGAAGTATGCGATAAGCTGTGCGGAGCCATTACTTCCGGCAAATATGATGTGATCATTATTAACTTCGCCAATCCGGATATGGTTGGTCATACCGGTGTGGAAAGTGCGGCAATCAAGGCCGTAGAAGCTGTTGATGAGTGTGTGGGTAAAGCAGTAGAGGCATTAAAGAGCGTGGACGGACAAATGTTTATCTGTGCCGATCATGGTAATGCAGAACAGCTTGTGGATTATGAGACAGGTGCTCCGTTTACGGCGCATACCACCAATCAGGTGCCTTTCATTCTTGTAAATGCGGATCCTTCCTATGGATTAAAAGAGAATGGATGTCTGGCTGATATCGTTCCGACCCTGATTGAATTGATGGGTATGGAAAAACCTGCCGAGATGACGGGAAGCTCTTTACTGATTAAAAAATAATTGGAATCAAGCCTGCATGGCAAAATAATTAGGCTGTTACAGTCGGTAACCTGTAAAATTACCGGTTGTAGCAGTCTTATTTTTATACTTCTGACTATTTTTTTATATGGTGGGAAATACTAGAAAAAAAATTAGGGGGAATTTGCCTTGAAGAAGTATTTCGCCATAACGGTTTTTTCTGTTGTATACGCCTGTGCCATATCATTTTTCCTGGATCCCAACCACCTTGCACCGGGAGGCGTGACGGGAATTGCCATACTGTTAGATGCATTGGTGGGCATCGGCACGGGAACATGGGTATTTTTGATCAATATTCCCATTTTAATCATAGGTTGGTGGAAATTCGGAGGAAAATTTATGATTTCTACCGTCTATTCCATAGGTGTCGTGTCTGTAACCACCAATCTGCTGGAAGGAATGCCGGCACTGACTACAGACCCATTGGCAGCGGCTTTGGCAGGGGCATTTTTGACGGCAATATCCATTGGCTCCATTATGAGACTGAATGCCACCACCGGCGGAATGGATATCATTGTGAAGCTGCTGCGGCAGAAATATCCGTATCTGAGGACCGGCAGAATATATCTGATGATGGACAGTGTGGTCGTACTGTTGGCAATCCTTGTGTTTGGGAATATTGAGTCAGGGATTTATGCGGGAATAACGGTGCTGATCACTTCCCATATCATGGATCTGGTGCTATATGGGACTGATGAAGCCAGTCTGTTTTTTGTGGTGACGGATCATTCAGGAGAGGTAGCGGACAGATTGATGCATGAATTAAAAGTAGGGGTCACTTATTTGAAAGGAAAGGGAGCATTCAAAGACAGAGAGAAAGACATTATCCTCTGCGTTACAAGGAAGATTCAGGCTCCGCAGCTGGAAAATATCGTAAGAGAGGTGGACCGGGATGCTTTTCTGATCGTGACCGGTGCCAGTGAAATATACGGAGAAGGTTACAAGTCCTATGATGCGGAAATTATATAAAAAAGATGCGGTGTAAAGAAAAAATACTTGACACCGTATCTTTTTTCATGTATGATGCAAAAGGTGTATATCAGACAGGTGACAAAATGGAAAAGATAGTAGAACAGAATCTGTTATTTGATTTCTATGGAGAATTGCTGACCGAACATCAGCAGAATGTATATCAGGATGCGGTCTTCAATGACATGTCCTTAAGTGAAGTTGCCGATAATTACGGGATTTCCAGACAGGGTGTGCATGATCTGCTGAAGCGTTGCGATAAGACCATGCAGGAGTATGAGGATAAACTGCATTTGATCTCCAGGTTTGCCACTGTCAAGGAAAAACTTTCAAAGATACAGGAAATTACCGATACTTTGGAAGACGGACAACTGCAGGAAGGCAAAAGACAGATCAGACATCTGGCGGCAGAAATTTTAGAGGAGTTATAATACATGGCATTTGAGAGCTTAACCGAAAAACTGCAAAATGTATTTAAAAACTTAAGAAGTAAAGGCCGTCTGACGGAAGAAGATGTCAAGGCTGCCTGCAAGGAAGTTAAAATGGCTCTTTTGGAAGCCGATGTTAACTTCAAAGTTGTTAAGCAGTTTATAAAAACCGTCGAGGAACGGGCAGTAGGCGCGGATGTTATGAACGGCCTGAATCCCGGTCAGATGGTTATCAAGATTGTAAATGAAGAATTGATTTCCCTGATGGGTTCTGAAGGTGCTGAAATCCAATTCCAGCCGGGAAAATCCATTACCGTGATCATGATGTGCGGTCTTCAGGGTGCAGGTAAGACAACAACAACCGCAAAGCTGGCAGGTAAGCTGAAGCTAAAAGGAAAGAAGTCGCTGTTGGTTGCCTGTGATGTTTACAGACCGGCGGCAATCAAGCAGTTGGAAGTCAACGGCGAAAAACAGGGCATTGATGTATTTTCCATGGGAGAAAATCATAAGCCGGTGGATATTGCCAAGGCTGCCCTGGAGCATGCGGCAAAGAACGGTCACAATGTGGTAATCCTGGATACGGCAGGACGGCTTCATATTGATGAAGATATGATGGCAGAGCTGCAGGAGATCAAGGAACAGGTTTCGGTTCATCAGACCATTTTGGTTGTGGATGTCATGACCGGTCAGGATGCCGTAAACGTAGCAAAGGAATTTGACGAAAAAGTCGGAATAGACGGAGTCATTCTTACAAAAGTGGACGGTGACTCCAGAGGCGGTGCGGCTTTATCCGTTAAGGCTGTAACCGGAAAGCCCATTTTATATGCAGGTATGGGCGAGAAACTGTCTGATCTGGAACAGTTTTATCCGGATCGTATGGCAAACCGTATTCTCGGTATGGGTGATGTGTTGAGCCTGATTGAAAAAGCGCAGGAAAGCATTGATATCGACGAGGATAAGGAAAAGGAAATGGCAGCCCGGGTAAAAAAGGGCAAGATGGACTTTAACGATTATCTGGAAAGCATGAAACAGATGCGGAATATGGGAGGCATGGGTTCAATCCTTTCCATGATGGGTATGAACAGTGCACAGTTAGAGGGAGCTGTTGATGAACAAGAGCTGGCGAGAACGGAAGCAATTGTGTTGTCCATGACACCGGCAGAACGCAGTAATCCCAAACTGTTGAACCCCAGCAGAAAACATCGTATTGCGAAAGGCGCAGGAGTGGATATTTCCGTAGTCAACCGTTTTATCAAGCAGTTTGAACAGACTCAGAAGATGATGAAGCAGATGCCGGGTATGATGGGTGGCAAAAAAGGTTTTGGCGGCATGGGAATGTTCGGTAAAAAAGGTGGAATGAGATTTCCTTTTTAGGGAATCTGTTCATATAAACAGGAGTTAAAATATTTCGGAGGTGAAAAAAATGGCAGTAAAAATCAGATTAAGAAGAATGGGTCAGAAGAAAAATGCAATCTACAGAATCGTAGTTGCAGATTCCAGATCTCCCAGAGATGGTAGATTTATCGAAGAAATCGGAACATATGATCCTAACACAGAACCTTATACCTGTACAGTTAACGAAGAGTTAGCAAAGAAATGGTTAGCATCAGGTGCACAGCCTACAGAGGTTGTTGGCAGACTTTTCAAGAATGCCGGAATCGAAAAATAATAAATGCCATGCATTTATGCCGGAGCGGAAAACCTGTCATAACACTTTTGGAGGTGGATTATGAAAGAATTAGTTGAAGTTATTGCAAAAGCTCTTGTTGATAATCCCGAAGAAGTGGTTGTAACAGAAAAAGACGAGGGAAAACATGTGACTGTTGAGCTGCATGTTGCTCCGTCGGATATGGGAAAGGTAATCGGCAAGCAGGGACGCATTGCAAAAGCAATCCGTGCTGTTGTCAAAGCAGCTTCCTTAGGAGAAAATAAGAGAGTAGATGTGGAAATCATCTGAGAATTTAAGCGGAGCCACCCGAAAGGGTGGCTTTTTACATTTTTATTGATAAAATCATGTGACTTAAATATAATAAAGATACGGTGGATTCCAATACGTATAAATAAAAAGTTTTGGAAAAATAAACTTGATTGGGAAAAACAAAATGACAGGAACGGAAGAAAAATAGAGTTGTCATTATGGTGGATAAAGGACAATAAACGAAAGGGATCGGGAAGCGACATGGAAGACTTATTGCAGGTGGGGATTTTATCATCAACCCATGGTGTCCGCGGAGAAATGAAGGTATTTCCCACAACGGATGATGTGAAGCGTTTTAAAAAGAATAAAGAATATATTTTGGAGACACCCAAAGGAAATCTGGATGTGAAAGTGGAAAGCGTAAAGTTTTTCAAGCAGTTTGTCATCTTAAAATTTGAGGGATTTGACACTTTGGATGAGATTATGCCTTACAAGGGATGCAGGCTGCTGGTCAACCGGGAGCATGCGGTTAAATGTGAAAAGGACGAGTATTTTATCGCGGATCTGATTGGGCTCAGGGTTGTGAATGAAGAAGAAAAAGAAATCGGAACCCTGACGGATGTGATGCAGACCGGTGCCAATGATGTGTATGTGGTAGAAACGGCGGGAGGAAAAGAATATCTGTTTCCGGCTATTAAGGAATGCATTTTACAGGTGGATATGGAACGGGAAATAGTGAAGGTTCATGTCATGCCGGGGCTGATGGAGGAGTAACGATGTATTTTCATGTTTTGACATTGTTCCCGGAAATGATCATGGATGGTCTTAATACCAGTATCCTTGGGAGAGCCATGGAGAAAGGCTGTATTCAGGCGGAAGCGGTCAATATCCGGGATTATACTTTGGATAAGCATCAGAAGGTGGATGATTATACCTACGGCGGCGGAGCCGGGATGCTGATGCAGGCGCAGCCTGTTTACGACTGTACACAGGCAGTTATAGAAAAAATACAGCAAAACAGAATGAGGATTCAGCAGGAAGAAGGGCAAAGGGTCAGAGTCATTTATGTAACACCGCAGGGACGTGTGTTCAATCAGCAGATGGCAGAGGAATTTGCAAAGGAAGAAGACCTAATTTTTTTATGCGGTCATTATGAGGGAATTGATGAGCGTGCGCTGGAGGAAGTGGTAACAGATTATGTTTCCATCGGGGATTATGTGTTGACCGGCGGAGAACTGCCTGCCATGGTTATGATTGATGCCATTGCAAGGCTTGTACCGGGAGTGCTCAATAATGATGAGTCTGCTATGACGGAATCTTTCGGAAACGGCCTGTTGGAATATCCTCAATATTCCAGACCGCAGATTTGGCGGGATAAGGAAGTGCCGCCTGTGCTTTTGAGCGGCAATCACAAACTGATTGAGGAGTGGAGACTGGAGCAGTCCGTTGAAAGGACAAAAGAGCGCAGACCGGATCTGTATGAAAAATGGAGGGCAGAACATGATAGTTGCCAATGATTTGTGCAAACAGTTCGAAAGGACGATTTTGGAAGAGAAACAGGGGAAAAAAGGAAAAGCTGCAAAAAAGAAAAAAAGCAGCAAAGAGACCTTTTATGCCGTTGATCATATTTCTTTTCAGGTGGAACCGGGAGAGATACTCGGGATTTTGGGACCTAACGGAGCGGGAAAAACAACCCTCCTGCGTATGCTGGGTTCCCTGATGCAGCCCACAAGCGGCAGCGTTGCGATCATTGATAAAGAAGGAAACAGCATATCGGATCCGGTGCATCTAAAGAAATCCATCGGTTATCTGTCGGGAAATACCAAGCTGTATCACCGAATCAGTACCAGAGAGATGTTGCATATGTTGGCAGAAATCTATGAGATTGATAGAGAAGAAGCGGATCAAAGGATTGCGAAGATTGAAAATGTGCTGGATATGAGCAGTTTTATGGATAATCGGATTGAAAAGCTGTCGACGGGGCAGACCCAGAGGGCTTCCATCGCAAGGTGTCTCATCCATGATCCGGATATTTACATATTTGATGAGCCTACGCTGGGACTGGATATTATCAGCGCCGATGCCATTGTAAATTTTATGAAGTCCCAGAAGGAGCTTGGAAAAACGGTGTTATATTCCACGCACTATCTGGAGGAGGCGCAGTTTTTGTGTGACCGGATTTTGATGATCTATCAAGGACGTATTGTCAAAGAAGGCAGTCCGAAGCAGATCATGGAGGAATGCCGGGCCGATAATCTGAGAGACGCCTTCCATCACGTCATGGAGGAGGTTACAGAGCAATGAATATGAAAAGAATGCGCGCCTTATTTAAAAGGGAACTGACCGATATTTTGCGGGATAAAAAAACTTTAATCATGATGATCGTGGTACCTATCATTTTATACCCGTTGCTGATCGTCGGGATGACGCTGCTTATGAGTTCTATTATGAGCAGTCAGGCAGAAAAAACTTATTTGGTAGCCTTTGAAAATGATGAGACCCTGTCCGGACATATCGGCAGAATATTGGAAGAAGAACAGGAAGAAATCGGTTATCGGCTGGAGATTGTGGAAGAAGATGATTGTGAGGAAGCGCTGGAGGCGGAAGAGATCGATGCCTTTGTCAGAGCGGAAACAGACGGAAGTATTTCGCTGTGCTATTTGTCTGCAAAAGACCGGTCGACGACAGCGGTATCCGCATTAAATGATGCCTTTGAGATTTACAGGGAAGAATTAAGAGAAAAAAATATCAGGGATGCCGGTCTGGATGCAGAGCTTTTGCTGAATCCTATCAGTTTTGAGAGAGAAGATTATTCCTCTACGGAGGAATCCATCGGGAACCTGATCGGGTCCATGATGCCGTTTCTGATTGTGACAGTAATTCTCTTGGGAGCCATTTATCCGGCAATTGATGTGACAGCGGGAGAAAAGGAAAGAGGAACGCTGGAGACGCTTTTAACGTTACCTGTGACAAACTTTGAAATGATCATGAGTAAGTTTTTGGCAGTTTCCTGTATTGCCTGCGTATCTGCGGTATTAAATATATTTTCCATGGGAGGAGCCATGGCCTTTCTGGTGTCAAGCTCCCTTTCATCGGCGGCAAATATGAATATTGAGATACATTATGAGACTTTTATTCCGGGCATTTTGTTTACGCTGGTGGTCATGATATTCTTTGCATTGCTGGTAACGGCAGTCTGCATGTGTACCTGCGTCTTTGCCAAGAACTTTAAGGAAGCCAACAACTATGTGACTCCGGTCATGTTGATTTTTATGTTTGGCAGTTATGCGGCAATGATACCGGATCTGGAGCTGACAACACAGACAGCAGCAATTCCTATTGTCAATGTGGCATTGTTAGTGGAAGGATTGTTCCGGTTTCATTATAATTACGGTTTGTTTGCAATTGTTCTTTTTTCCAATGTTGCTTACAGCTTGCTGGCAATCATGGTGTTGGGAAAGATTTACAACAGTGAAGCGGTTCTTTTCTCGGAAGGCTTAAGCAGCGTCAAGCTGTTTTCCAAACGGAGTGAAATGAAAAACAAGCAGATGCCGGGATTCGGGGATGTGGTACTGCTTTTATGTGTCGTACTGTTATTAATCTTTTATGTTGGTTCTTATGCGCAGATTAAGCTTGGATTTGGCGGAGTAGCGGTGCAGCAGTTGATCATTTTGCTTTGTCCCCTTATTTATGCATGGTATATGAAAGCGGATAAGAAAAAACTGTTTTCGATACAAAAAATAAAACCATTGCAGCTGGCGGGTTCTGTCATGATCGGGATTGCAGCCTTTGTGGGAGCGCTGATCCTTGGAGCTCTTTTGATGCCCATCTTTCCGGAGAGTGCCGAGGGATTGACACAGCTGGATGATATGCTGGTAAATCAGCCGGTATATTTGCTGGTGCTTGTGGTGGCGCTTATGCCTGCCGTTGGAGAAGAATTGCTGTTTCGCGGATTTGTCATGGGAACATTAAAAAACAGGTGCAGACCTGTTGTTACGATTGTGGTAACCACATTGATCTTTGCGGCTTATCATATGAGTCTGATCAAAATGTTTACGATTGGTATCGTAGGTCTGGGATTGACCCTTGTGACATATAAGACCGGCAGTATTGCAGCATCCATGTGCGTGCATTTTATCAATAATCTGCTTTCGGTTTTGATTACAAAATATCCGGCGCAGATGCAGAAGGCACTTCCGGTTTTATTTAAAGACAGACTTTCCGTATCGGATATGCTTTTACTGGCCGCTGTTGTCGTGATTTGTGCGGCTGTAGGCTGGATGTTGATCGATGGTAGAAAAAAGGAACTCTGATAAAAGAGGAAAATGATGATGAATAAGAAAAGAAGAATATGTTTCATCTTTATTTTATTTGTCTGCATAGCGGTATGTATCATATGCCTCTGTGTGGGGAAGAGAATGCAATCCGTTGTAAAAACCCGGATGTCATATGAATCCCGCTTTGACCGGATTCATGAAGTATACGAAGGGAAAAACGGGGCGGTGGCAATTGTTACAGAGAATGATATCGATGTGCCTGTCTGTAACTGGCTGGGAAACGGATATCTTGCCGGAAGCAGAATGGATTATACAATTGTGAGCGTGAGTGGGAAAAGCAAGAGAGTGGATTTGGATACTGCCGAAATCTGCCTGTATGATATTTTTGAAAAGAGAGTCGTAAAAACCATTGATTTGAAGCCCGTGATAGAGGAATATGCAAAAGGATATTACTATTTAAATCATATGTATGTTGTCAGTGCGGATGGCAGATGTTATGCGGAAATTACTGTTTCCGATTATTCGGAAGAAAAAAATCTGAAGGAGATATATATTGACCTGGATACGGAAGAGGTCAGCGTGATGCCCGGTAATGAAACGCTTCCCGGATTGAAACGGAGCGAACGGCAGAACGATTGGATAGACGGATTGGCAGGAGAAACAGCTCTTTATAATTCCGTTGATGATTTTTTGCGTGAAAAGGGTTTCTCTATTGATCTTATGATCGAAGACGGAGTATTGGAAAAGAAAGAGTATAATACAAATGTTATCAAAACGCGTGTGGAAGGAACATATGATATCAGCGTTTTATGGTCTTCCGTTTCCAAAGACAGTGAAGTGTTGGAAGAATATTTCCCGGGGTTAAAGGATTATAACGCACAAAGTGATGATATGGTAACATTTTTTATTACGGGATATCCGGATAAAGAGGAGATTATGGATATACTGCAGATTTTGCAATGAAATTTTTAAGAAATTTCTTGCATTTTCTTCCTTGTTATGATAAACTGTTCACGTTGTGAAAAGAGATGGTCCTCTGTTACAGATCGTATTAAGAACATCCAATACGGAAGGAGATAGACACAATGAACGAAATTATCAAAGAAATCGAAGCTGCTCAGTTAAAAGAGAGCGTACCTCAGTTTAATGTTGGTGATACCGTTAAAGTTTACGGTAAGATCAAAGAGGGTAACCGTGAAAGAATTCAGGTTTTCGAAGGAACTGTTATTAAGAAACAGGGCGGAAGCAACAGAGCTACTTTTACAGTAAGAAAGAATTCCAACGGTGTTGGCGTTGAAAAGACTTGGCCTTTACATTCTCCCAATGTTGAGAAAGTAGAAGTTGTAAGACAGGGTAAAGTAAGACGTGCAAAACTTTACTATTTAAGAGACAGAGTCGGCAAGAAAGCAAAAGTAAAAGAATTAGTAAAATAGTTCACAATCGGGGACAAATACGAAAGTACTTGTCCCCTTGCTTTTTCCTGTAGTACAATAAATAAGGAAATGTTGGTAACTGCGCGGAAACGTGCAGGGGACAAAAAGGAGCGGCATATGGCAAGGAAAAAGGGCCTGACCTTTTATCAGAAAAAGAAAAAAATCAGTGCTTCTCTTATGAAGGAAATCTGGAGTTATATATTTCTGGTCATTGCATCGATTTTGGTTGCATTCGTACTGGTTTTCTCTGTTGGAATGAAGACCAGTGTAATCGGTGTATCCATGGAGCCGGCATTATATAACGGGCAGGAGGTTTTGGTTAATCGGCTGGTTTATAAGCTGTTTTCTCCCAAAAGCGGAGATGTGGTGGTATTTCTGCCGAACGGAAACCAGAATTCCCATTATTATGTGAAACGGGTTGTGGCGGAACCGGGAGATACGGTTGTAATCAAAGAGGGTATTTTATATGTGAATGATCTGCCGTATACAGAGGTGGAACTGGATAAAATTGCAGATGCAGGCATTTTGGAAAATGAGTTAACGTTGGAGAAAGATGAATATTTTGTTGTCGGAGATAATATCAACAACAGCGAGGACAGCAGGTCGGGAAATATCGGTCCTGTCAGAAGCGATTCGATTATCGGAAAGGTATGGTTCCATATGGCAAGCTCGGAGAGCAATATGGGATTTGTAGAATAGGTGGTTAGATGAATTATCAGTGGTATCCGGGTCATATGACCAAAGCGAAACGGATGATGGAAGAAAATATCAAATTGATCGATCTGGTGATAGAACTGGTTGATGCCAGAATCCCGTTGAGCAGCCGTAATCCGGACATTGACAGGCTCGGACAGAACAAGGCAAGGCTGGTTTTGTTAAATAAAGCGGATCTGGCCGATCCGAAATGTAATGAAGAATGGAAGAATTATTTTAAAAAGATGGGCTGCTTTGTAATTGCCTTAAATTCCCGCACCAGAGACGGGATGAAAGCTATCAATCCCATTGTACAGGAAGCATGTAAAGAAAAAATCGAAAGAGACCGCAGGAGAGGAATCATCAACAGACCGGTCAGAGCCATGGTTGTGGGAATACCCAATGTGGGAAAATCTACTTTTATCAATTCCTTTGCGGGAAAAGCCTGTGCAAAAACCGGAAATAAGCCGGGAGTAACCAAGGGAAAGCAGTGGATTCGTCTGAACAAAAATCTGGAGCTCTTGGACACACCGGGAATCCTATGGCCCAAGTTTGAGGATCAGGAAGTGGGCATGAAGCTGGCATTGATCGGTTCCATGAATGACGAAATACTCAATATAGAAGAGCTTTCACTCAATCTGATCGGGATACTGAAAAGAGATTATGCGGGAGTGTTGGAGAAAAGATACGGAATAGATGAAGAACGCGAAGACGTAAAAGTGCTGGAAGAGATTGCGAAAAGCCGCAATTGTTATAAAAAAGGCGAAGAACTGGATCTGCCGAAGGCGGCGGCTGTTTTGACCGATGATTTCAGAAGCGGACGGATAGGCAGGATTACTTTGGAAAGGCCGGAAGGGAACGAAGTTGAATAAGGTATTAAAAGAGTTTTTAAATACCAGCATTTACATTTTGGTAGTGCTGATACTGACATATTGTGTGGTAAATTTTGTCGGACAGCGGACAGAGGTGATCGGTTCCTCCATGGAACCGACATTAAGTGACGGGGACAATCTGATTGTAGATAAGATTACATATCGGATGAGAGAACCGAAAAGGTTTGAAATCATTGTATTTCCCTATCAGTATGCGGATGACACTTATTATATCAAGCGAATTATCGGACTTCCGGGAGAGACTGTTCTGATTGATGAAGAAGGCAGGATTTTCATCAATGGTGAATTGCTGGAAGAAAATTACGGTAAAGAAGTTATTAAAGATGCAGGACTGGCTTCGCAGGAAATTGTACTGGCCGATGACGAATATTTTGTGATGGGAGATAACCGCAATGACAGTGCGGACAGCCGGTTTATCAGTGTCGGCAATATCAAAAGGGAAAACATCATCGGGAGAGCGTGGATCAGGATTTTCCCCTTCAATAAATTCGGAATTTTAAAGCATATTTAGAAAAGCTACGGAGAGATACCATGGAAGAGAAAATCGGGGAAATTAAAGAAAAACTGAAATGCTGGAATGATGCGGAACTGGAGAAGTTTTTGGAAATCTACAAGGATGATTCCCGAAGCGGTGTGGTTGCTTTATGCAGTCAGGCAGTCAAGAGAATGGCGGCTTATGAAAGAGAACTGGGCAGAATAGATGCCATGAAGCAGTTTGAAAGAAAGTATGCCGCATATGGCGCTATTTGCGGAATTGATGAAGTGGGAAGAGGCCCATTGGCAGGCCCGGTAGTGGCAGGTGCCGTGATTCTGCCAAAAGACTGCGATATTTTATACTTAAATGACTCCAAAAAGCTGACGGCAAAGATGCGTGACCGTTTGTATGACGAAATTATGGAAAAAGCAGTGGCAACGGGAATTGGTTTTGCTTCGGAGAAACGAATTGATGAGATCAATATTTTAAATGCAACCTATGAAGCTATGCGTGAGGCTATTGGGAAATGCGTTCCAAAGCCCGATATATTATTAAATGATGCGGTTACCATTCCGGGAGTGTCGATCAGACAGGTGCCTATCATCAAAGGCGATGCAAAGAGCGTATCCATTGCGGCGGCTAGTATTATCGCAAAGGTCACGAGAGACCGTTTTATGGAGGAAATGGATGAGAAATATCCGGGTTACGGGTTCGCATCAAATAAAGGATATGGAAGCGGAGAGCATATAGAGGCCTTGAAAAAACTGGGTCCCTGTGAAATACATAGAAAGACTTTTATCGGTCACTTTGTACCGGTATGATTTTCGCTCATTCCATAGATAGGATGGTACATGAGTTTACAATTATCCAATTATATTCAAAATCAGAATAGTGTGTCACATGTGCCCGTCACCGGTTCGGAGCAGACATATGGCAATGCCGGAACATCCACAGGGGGAAAGACCTTATCGGATTTTGCACCGGGAAGCAGTTTCTCGGGGCAGGTTGTTGAGGTAAAGGATGGGACTGTGACCATACAGCTTTCCGATTCTTCTTTGGTTTCTGCCAATTTGAAGGCGGGAATTTCTTTGGCAGCGGGGAGCCAGGTTACTTTTCTTGTAAATTCCAATCAAAACAATCAGATCGTCTTAAGCCCGTTATTTACCAATCTTTCTACGAGCCCCAATGTGGAAAATGCATTAAAAGCGGCAGAACTGCCGATCAATTCACAGACGGCCGGAATGGTTTCCGATATGATGGAGCAGGGGATGGGTATTGATAAGAATTCTTTACTCGCCATGTACAAGCAGGTGGTAAATCACCCCGAGGTAGACAGCGGCATGGTTGTCAGGCTGACGCAGATGCACCTTGCTGTAAATGAGCTGAATGCCGAGCAGCTGCGGGCTTACGATAATTTGAATCATCAGTTGTCCGGCAGCATTATGGAGATTGCAGATGGTTTGCAACAGGTTTTTGCAAATGCAGATCATGCCGATATGGAAAGTATGCTGCGGCTGTTTGACGGAATGGTGCAAGTGTTGGAAACGCCTGAAGGCAATGTACCGGAAAATGCCGGCATAGACCAAAGGGCGGAAGGCGGACCGATGCTTCAGACAATCTTTGATGAAAAGTCTTTACAGGAGTTGTCGGGGATGTTGAAAAACGCAGGAGCCGATGAAGCAATGCTTGTCATGGTGGAAAAGGGCGAAATATCCGCAAAAGAGGTCTTGCAATACATCAATCGGCTGGCACAGGAGCAGTTGCCCGCAACAGCGGACCGGACAGCACGGAATCAGGAGATGCAGAGCCAGACGGCGCAGAATATGGCAGCGTCTGGGATGGATGATGCGGCGGCACGGGGACAGAATCAGACGGCCTTGTGGAAGGAACTTTTATCGGAACCGGCTGTGGGAAGACTTTTCAAAGAGGTTTTGCAAAAAAATTGGCTGATGGAGCCAAAGGATGTGGCTGATAAGGAAAAAGTGGATTCCTTTTTTGAACAATTAAAAACCCAGACGGGGAAAATGGCGGTGCTTACATCATCGGTGTTGGGTAAAGATGCTGCGTTAACCCAGAGTACAAATCGTTTGGCTCAGAATATGGATTTTATGAACCAGCTGAACCAGACTTTTACGTATGTACAGATTCCGTTGAAAATGAGCGGACAGAATGCGAACGGAGATTTGTATGTCTATACCAATAAAAAGAATTTAGCTACAAAGGATGGAAATGTCAGTGCGTTTTTACATCTGGATATGGATCATCTGGGGAGTGTGGATGTATATGTAACTATGGAGCAGCAGAAGGTCAGCACGAATTTTAAAGTCCGGGATGATGAAGTCTTGGATTTGATTGAAGCCAATATAGACTGGCTGAATGAACGTCTGCAGAACCGCGGTTACAGGCTGCGTGCGACAGTGGAAAAACAGGAAGAAGAAATATCGGTATTGGGCGAAATGCAAAAGCAGATGGGGCAGTCGAGCCTGCCGGTCGCGCATTATGCTTTTGATGCCAGGGCTTAAGAGGAATTGTTATGAGTGTAAAGGATGAAAAAAGAAAAAAGCCTAAGCAGGCCATAGCGTTGGAGTATGATCCTTCCGAGGATGCGCCGAAGGTCATTGCATCCGGTACGGGTGTATTGGCGGAAAAGATCATCGAAAAAGCAAAAGAGGCGGATGTGCCGATCCATCGGGATGATAAACTGGCGGATACGCTGTCAAAATTGGAAATCGGAGATATGATACCGCCGGAGTTGTATGAGGTTGTGGCGGAAATCCTTGTATTTGTAGACAGAATGGATAAGATCAAAGAGAAAATGGAAGGAAGAAAACCATGAGCATATTAAATGTAGAACATTTGACCCACGGTTTCGGAGACAGGGCAATTTTTGAGGATGTTTCCTTCCGGCTGCTAAAGGGTGAGCACATCGGACTGATCGGAGCAAACGGAGAAGGAAAATCGACTTTTATGAATATCATAACCGGCAAATTGCAGCCGGATGAAGGAAAAATAGAGTGGGCGAAGCATGTACGGGTCGGATATCTGGATCAGCATACGGTGCTGGAGAAAGGGATGACGATACGGGATGTGCTTTCTTCGGCATTTTCTTTTTTGTACGAGCTGGAAGCGAAAATGAATGAAATGTATGAGCTGATGGCTACGGCTGATGAAATGCAGCTTGAAGAATATATGGAGGAGGTCGGAACGATTACGGATCTTTTGACCTACCATGATTTTTACCTGATTGACAGTAAGGTGGAAGAGGTGGCAAGGGCCCTGGGACTGACAGATCTGGGACTTGATCGGGATGTGACCGATTTAAGCGGCGGCCAGAGGACGAAAGTGCTTTTGGGAAAACTTCTGTTGGAAAAGCCGGATATTCTGCTGTTGGATGAGCCTACCAATTATCTGGACGCGGAGCATATTGAATGGTTAAAGCGCTATCTGATTGATTATGAGAATGCATTTATCCTTATCTCTCACGATATTCCGTTTTTAAACAGTGTCATCAATCTGATTTACCATATGGATCAGTTGAAATTGACCAGATATGTGGGGGACTATGATAAATTCATGGAAGTCTATGAAATGAAAAAGGCACAGTTAGAGGCGGCTTATAACAGACAGCAGAAGGAAATTGCCGATCTCAAGGATTTTGTTGCCCGCAATAAGGCACGGGTGTCCACCAGAAACATGGCGATGTCCAGACAGAAGAAACTGGATAAAATGGATGTGATCACCCTTGCGGCGGAAAAACCCAAACCGGAATTTTATTTTAAGGAAGCCAGAACGCCGGGGAAATATATATTTCAGACGAAGGATTTGGTGATCGGTTATGACGAGCCTCTTTCCGTCCCGCTCAACCTGTCTATGGAAAGAAAGAGCAAAATTGCACTGATCGGTGCAAACGGTATCGGAAAGTCCACGCTGTTGAAAAGTATTCTGGGATTGATACCGCCCGTTTCGGGTTTTGCACAGCTTGGAGAATATCTGGAAATCGGTTATTTTGAGCAGGAAATGAGGCAGGATATTGATACTACCTGTATTGAAGAAATCTGGAATGAATTTCCGGGTTTCAGTCAGTATGAGGTCAGAAGCGCCCTTGCAAAATGCGGATTGACAACCAAGCATATCGAAAGTAAGGTTAAAGTATTAAGCGGCGGAGAACAGGCGAAAGTAAGGCTTTGTAAGATTATGAACAGAGAGAGCAATATTTTGCTGTTGGATGAGCCCACCAATCATCTGGATGTGGATGCCAAATCGGAATTAAAACGTGCTCTGACGGAATATCATGGAAGTATCCTGATGGTGTGCCATGAGCCGGATTTCTACGAAGACTGGGTGACCGAGGTGTGGGATTGCAGCAAATGGACTACCAAAACCGTATAGGGAATTTCAGAGGAAATAAGAAAAACGATAATCATACTGTGTGAAAGTAATGATGTGTGAAAGGAAGGAACAGAAAATGGATGCAGGTACAATCACAATGGAGACAAATGTACAGTCGGAACAGACAGGCGGAGAGAAGAAAGGGAAAGGATTGACCGGAAGCACATTGAAGCTGATTGCGATCGGTGCCATGTTTATCGATCATTTCGCGGCAATTGTGCTGGATCGATATTTAATAGCTTCCGGTTTCCTGAACATCATTACGGATCCGGCTCAATTATCACAGCCGGAAAATAAGCCGCTGCTGATCATTTATATGATTGATATGATTATGCGTCTGATCGGACGTCTGGGTTTTCCGATTTTCTGTTTTTTGCTGGTTGAGGGATTTGGTTATACCAGAAGCAAAGTCAAATATGCATCGAGGCTTGCTTTATTTGCTTTGATTTCCGAGATCCCTTTTGATCTGGCTTTACATGATCAGGTATTGGAATTTACTTATCAGAATGTATTTTTCACATTGCTGATCGGGATGCTGACCATATGGGGAATAGATACTTTTTGGAAACGAACCGATGAAAAGATCAAAGGAAAAGGCGGTATGTTCCTTCAATTGCTGGGAATTGCGGCAATCACGGCTGTGGGTATGGCTATTGCGGAACTGCTGCGGACCGATTATGCGGCTTTGGGGATCGGAACAATTGTCGTGATGTTTTTAGCCCGCAAAAATTATAAAGCGTGGCTGGTAATCATGTCTGCGGTTGCTGCAGAGAGTATGCTGCAATTCTACGGTCTTACCAATATGGAGGGATGGATTTTCGGCGGAATATTATGGATTGTTTTGCTGGTCATATTTCTTGTTGCATGCAGGAAGCCGGGGAATGGCAGGGCGATGGCTGCAGGCTGCGGAATATTGACTATTGGAAATCCCATTGAATTTACTGCATTTGCAACGGTTCCGTTGGTTGCAAACTACAACGGTAAGCGCGGATTGAAGCTGAAATATTTCTTCTATCTGTTCTATCCGCTGCATATTCTGTTGTGGTATCTTGTCTGCGTATGGCTGGGGGTTTAGCAGACAATAATCTGAATTTTTTCGTGTCCGGAGAGAAAAAGGAGCGAAATGAATAATACATACGTTGACAGACAAAACGACAGGCGGAACCATAAGCGGAATGGCAGGCAGGTCGGAGCAGCTTTTGAAGAAAAAGCCTGTTTGTTTTTGAAAGAAAAAGGTATGCGGATTTTGGAAAGAAATTTCCGGGTCAGACAGGGAGAAATTGACATCATTGCAAAGGATCGGGGAACACTGGTTTTTGTGGAAGTGAAGTATCGCAAGGATGGTTCCAGAGGACTGCCCGAGGAAGCGGTTGATTTCAGGAAACAAAGGCAGATTTGCAGAGTTGCATTGTTTTATCTTTCTTTCCGCCACTTACCTCTATCTACACCATGCCGGTTTGATGTGGTGGCAATCTGCGGAAATGAAGTCCGTTGGATTCCCAATGCATTTCCCTTCGTGACATCATAAAACCGCATTTATGCAGGTGTGCCCATGGGCAGCGAAAAATATAAACAGAAATGAGGATCAAGATGTATCCCGTAAGAAGAAAAGAAAATGCAAAAAATCATATGATACAAAACAGGTCCGGTGAAGTGGAGTATCTGACATTTCCGGGATTGAGTGAAATTCCGTGTATCAGACATCTTTTTTCTACCCGACTGGGCGGTGTCAGTGAAGGTATTTATGCTTCCATGAATTTAAGCTTTACCAGAGGTGATGAGGAAGAAAAGGTCAATGAGAATTTTGACAGGATTGCCGGGGTGCTGGGCGTTGGCAGAGAGCAATTTGTCTTATCCCATCAGACCCATACGGACAACATCCGTATCGTAACAAAGGATGATGCGGGATGTGGTCTGACGAAGCCTTTGGCATATGAAAATATAGACGGTCTGATCACCAGGGAAAAGGGTCTGGTGTTATCCACATTTTATGCGGACTGCGTACCCGTTTATCTGGTGGATCCGGTTCGGGAAGTCATCGGACTTTGTCATTCCGGCTGGAAAGGAACCGTAAAAGAAATCGGAGCAAAAACTGTCCGCATGATGCAGGAAACTTTCGGATGCAACCCGGCGGATATTCACGGTGCCATTGCGCCGTCCATCTGTCAGGAATGTTATGAGGTCAGTGAAGACGTTATTGATGAGATAAAAAGGACATTTGAAAAGCCGGAAGAGCTTTTTTACGAAAAACCCAACGGCAGATATCAGTTGAATCTCTGGCGCGCCTGTGAAATCACCCTGCAAAAAGCAGGACTTAATCCGGAGCATATAGAAGTGACGGACATCTGCACCTGCTGTAATTCCGATTATTTGTTTTCACACAGGGCTTCCATGGGGAAGAGAGGTAATCTGGGGGCTTTTTTGATGCTGGTATAAATCGGAAGAGAGATGAATCATTGATAGAGATACAAACAAAAAAGAGGCTTCGGTATTGATATCGAAGTCTCTTTCCATAGTGTAGAGATTTTGAAATTTACAGATTTTCAAAATCTCTTTCATTATATTTTGCCAGAAGATCCTGAATCTTCTGGGTCGGTGTCAGGACATTGCCCATGGACAGGTCGTGGTTCATAAAGTCAATGATGCTGGCAGTAAATTTACTCATATCGGCTTCTACAAAATAGGGCTTATCCTTGATCTCGGGCGGGAGATAAGTCAGATTGGTAACAACCACACGGTCAAAATATTTTTTGGCATAAGCATCATCAAAAGCTTTTAACCCTTCCGTAAATAAACCAAAGGTACAGCAGATGAATACCCGCTTTGCGCCCATCTGTTTCAGTTGCTTCGCAGTATCGATCATGCTGCCGCCGGAAGCAATCATATCATCAATGATAATCACATCTCTGCCCTGAATGTTATCGCCCAGAAATTCGTGGGCAACAATCGGGTTTTTGCCGTTAACCACTTTGGAATAATCACGGCGTTTATAAAACATACCTGTATCAACGCCCAGAACGGAAGAGAAGTAAACAGCGCGGTCCAAAGCACCTTCATCGGGACTGATCACGGTCATATGATCTTTATCGATGATCAAATCTTTTTCATAACGGAGCAAAGATCGGATAAACTGATAAGGTGGGGTGAAATTATCAAAGCCGCAGAGTGGTGTTGCATTTTGGACTCTCGGATCATGGGCATCAAAAGTGATGAAATTGCTGACACCCATTTGGCTTAATTCTTTCAGCGCATAAGCGCAGTCCAGAGATTCTCTGGTGCTTCTCTTGTGCTGACGACCTTCGTATAAGAACGGCATGATCACATTGATGCGGTGTGCTTTGCCGTTGCATGCGGCAATCAGTCTTTTCAGATCCTGATAGTGGTCATCGGGAGATTTGTGGTTTTCATAGCCGTTTACGGTATAGGTCAGGCTGTGATTACACACATCTACCATAATGAAAAGATCTTTACCGCGGATCGATTCGTTTAAAATCGCTTTTCCTTCTCCGGAGCCAAAACGCGGACAGACAGCGTTCACCAGATAATTGTCTTCGGAATAGCCCTGAAAAGCGGGATCATTTTTTAAGTCATTGTGTACATTTGCGCGGAAATCCACCAGATAATCATTGACCATTCTGGCAAAATCAATACAGCTATCGGTTGCAATGATCTTCAGGGGAGCCACCGGCATGGCATTTTCAAGTACTGATAAATTAGGCATTGTATCCTCCGTATCTGTCGGCTTTGGATACCGGCAAAGATAAATTTCTTACTCACTTAATTTATCATTCTGCTAGTGACACGTCAAGGAATTTCTAGTAGAATGGATAAGAAGGAGTTGTTATGAAAAAAGTAGAACACATTGTAAAAACAATAGAGCCGGACAGTATTGCGGAAGAAATGGAAATTGCGCCGGGAGATATTTTATTACAGATCAACGGTCAGGATATTGAAGATATTTTTGATTATCAATATCTGATACAGGATGAATATATAGAAGTATTGGTACAGAAGCCTGACGGGGAAGAATGGCTTTTGGAAATTGATAAGGACGAGCAGGAAGATCTGGGAATTGAATTTGAAAACGGTCTGATGGATGAATACCGTTCCTGCCATAATAAATGTATTTTCTGCTTTATTGATCAGATGCCCAAAGGAATGCGGGATACGCTTTATTTTAAAGATGACGATTCCAGACTTTCTTTTTTGCAGGGCAATTACGTGACTCTGACCAACATGTCGGATCATGATGTGAGCCGGATCATTAAATATCATCTGGAGCCGATCAATATTTCTTTTCAGACAATGAATCCCGAACTTCGTTGCAAGATGTTGAACAATCGTTTTGCGGGGGAAGCGTTGAAAAAGGTGGATGCGTTTTATGAAGCCGGCATTGCCATGAATGGGCAGATTGTTCTGTGCAAGGGAATCAATGACGGAGAAGAACTGGATTTCAGTATCCGTGAACTGATCAAATATCATCCATATCTGGAAAGTGTTTCCGTGGTGCCTGTGGGATTGTCCAAATTCAGGGAAGGGCTGTATCCGTTGGAGCCTTTTCAAAAGGAAGATGCGGAAAATGTCCTGGAGATCATTCATAAATGGCAGAAATATATGTATGATAAATATGGGACACATTTTATTCATGCCAGTGATGAATGGTATCTTCTGGCAGAGGAGCCTTTGCCGCCGGAGGAAAACTATGACGGCTACCTGCAGCTGGAAAACGGTGTGGGCATGCTGACTTTGTTGAAGACAGAGTTTAGAGAGGCTTTGGAAGAAGAAATAGCAAAAGCAAACGGAAAGCCGGATGAGAGTAAGTGTGAAGAATTGACCCTTGTGACGGGAAAGTTAGCATATGCTACCATTAAGGAACTGGCGGATGAACTGATGAAGTGGTTTCCGGGGATGCAGCTTCATGTAGTACCCATTACCAATGAATTCTTTGGGGAAATGATTACCGTTTCCGGACTTCTGACAGGACAGGATATCATCGCTCAGCTAAAAGGGAAGCATTTGGGAACGAGAATTTTGCTGCCGCAGAATGTATTGAGGAGCGGGGAAAATTATTTTCTGGATGATATTACGCTGCCGCAGATGGAAGAAACTTTACAAGTCAGGGCAGATATTGTAAAATCAAGCGGGCAGGATTTTGTCCGTGCAATTCTTTATGGGTCGGAAGCATAAAAAGACCTATTGTTTAAGAACAGGAGAAAGTAATGAGCAATCAAAAAGGAAAGCCTATCGTAGCTGTGGTAGGCAGACCCAATGTAGGAAAATCAACATTATTTAATGCTTTGGCCGGTTCCATGATTTCAATCGTCAAAGATACACCTGGTATTACCAGAGACCGCATTTATGCGGATGTGACATGGCTGAACTACAATTTTACCCTGATTGATACGGGCGGTATTGAACCGGAGTCAAAGGATGTTATATTATCACAAATGCGGGAGCAGGCACAGATCGCCATTGATACTGCCGATGTGATTTTATTTATGGTGGATGTCAAACAGGGGCTGGTGGATGCGGATTCAAAGGTGGCGGATATGCTGCGCCGTTCCCATAAGCCGGTTTTGCTGGTGGTAAATAAGGTGGACAATTTCCAGAAAATGATGGCGGATGTCTATGAGTTTTACAATCTGGGTATTGGTGATCCCCACGCAATTTCCGCGGCCAATCAGATGGGAATCGGAGATCTGTTGGATGAAGTGATCGCCCTCTTTCCGGAAAGCAACGGCGAGGAAGAGGAAGATGACAGACCGAAGGTTGCAATCGTTGGAAAGCCGAATGTGGGCAAAAGCTCCATAATTAATAAACTGATCGGTGAAAATAGGCTGATCGTATCGGATATTGCGGGAACAACCAGAGATGCGGTGGATACTCCGGTAAAATACAACGGCAAAGAATATGTATTTATCGATACGGCAGGACTGAGAAGAAAGAATAAGATCAAAGAGGAACTGGAGCGGTACATGATCGTCCGTACAGTCAGCGCCGTAGAGCGTGCCGATGTGGTGGTACTTGTCATTGATGCGGTAGAAGGCGTTACCGAGCAGGATGCCAAGATTGCCGGAATTGCCCATGAAAGAGGAAAGGGCATGATTATTGCGGTTAATAAATGGGATGCCATTGAGAAAAACGATAAGACGATTTACCGGTTTACGGAAAAGGTTCGCAATACACTTTCCTTTATGCCTTATGCGGAACTGATCTTTATTTCTGCAAAAACCGGTCAGAGATTGAATAAATTGTATGAGACCATCGATATGGTGATTGAAAATCATTCCCTGCGCGTGGCAACAGGTGTACTGAATGAAATTATGACCGAGGCAGTGGCATTACAGCAGCCGCCTTCGGACAAAGGAAAGCGTTTGAGGCTGTATTATATTACACAGGTTTCCGTAAAACCGCCGACCTTTGTGATATTTGTCAATGATAAGGAACTGATGCATTTTTCTTATCAGAGGTATATTGAGAATAAGATCAGAGAAGCCTTTGGCTTTAAAGGAACGCCGCTTCACTTCATTATCAGGGAGCGGAAGGATAAAGATGCATAAATAAAAGAAAGAGGAAAGTAACATGATACGTATTGTATGTTTGGCAATCGGTTATTGTTTTGGATTATTTCAGACAGCATTTATTTACGGTAAAATGCATGGGATTGATATCAGGGAACGAGGCAGCGGCAATTCCGGTACGACCAATGCCCTGAGAGTGCTCGGGAAAAAGGCCGGTCTGATCGTTTTCCTGGGGGATGCGCTGAAAGCGGTATTTGCCATGGCGCTGGTACATATTCTTTTTGTGGCAAAATATCCGGACATGGGGGCATTGCTCCGAATCTATGCGGGCGCCGGTGTGGTTCTGGGACATAATTTCCCTTTTTATATGGGCTTTAAAGGCGGGAAGGGGATTGCAGCAACCGGTGGTATGAGTCTCGGTATGGCATGGCAGTGTGTACTTGCCGTAGCGGCTACGTTTTTCGCAATCTTTTTTGCAACCCATTATGTTTCCCTGGGTTCTTTATGTATGTATGTGGTTTTTGTGGTTGTTTTGGCAATTATGGGGCAGATGGGATGTTTCGGGATGCCGCAGCCTTATCTGAATGAAATGTATGTGATTGCCATATTGTTGATGATCATGGCATTTGTGAGACACAGGGGTAATATTTCCCGATTGATTCACGGAAATGAGAGAAAAACTTATTTGACAAAGAAAAATAAGGAGGACTAAGGGAATGGCGAATTACAGTGTGATCGGCGCAGGAAGCTGGGGGACGGCGCTGGCAAGAGTTTTGGCGAAGAACGGACATCAGGTAACGGTGTGGTCCATTATGGAAGATGAAATTGCCATGCTGAAAGAAAAAAGAGAGCATGAGACAAAGCTTCCGGGGGTCAAACTGCCGGAGAACATAAATTTTACAACAGATCTGAAAGATGCCGTGGAGAATAAGGATATGCTGGTGCTGGCAGTTCCTTCTCCTTTTACCAGAAGCACTTCCAAGTCCATGGCACCCTATGTGGCAGAAGGTCAGTTGATCGTCAATGTGGCAAAGGGAATTGAAGATGTCACCTACATGACGCTGACGGATATTATTGAGGAAGAAATTCCGCAGGCATTGGTGGCTGTATTATCCGGTCCGTCCCATGCGGAAGAAGTGGGAAAGGATATGCCCACAACACTGGTTGCGGGAGCCGCAAAAAAGGAAACGGCAGAATATATACAAAATGCATTCATGTGTGATTTTATCAGAGTTTATACAAGTCCCGATGTGCTTGGCATCGAGTTGGGCGGAGCTTTGAAAAATGTTGTGGCACTGGCGGCCGGAATTGCAGACGGATTGGGCTGCGGTGACAATACCAAAGCAGCACTGATCACCAGAGGAATCGCGGAAATTTCGAGATTGGGAGTTGCCATGGGAGGAAAAATCGAGTCCTTTACCGGACTGACCGGTATCGGCGATCTGATCGTAACCTGTTCCTCCAAACATTCCCGTAACCGCAGAGCCGGACAGCTGATCGGACAGGGTTATACCTATGAACAGGCAATGGATGAAGTCAAGATGGTAGTAGAAGGTGTTTATTCCGCTAAGGCAGCGGCAGGACTTGCAAAGAAGTATCACATTTCCATGCCGATCGTGCAGGAAGTAAATGAGATCCTTTTTGAAGGAAAACCTGCAACCGAAGCAGTGAAAGACCTAATGTTCAGAGATAAGAGGAGCGAAGCAAATTCCCTGACATGGGAAGAATAAAAATAATAACAGCATAGAAAAATCCCGGCTTTCGGATGAAGGCCGGGATCTTTTTATAAATTATCTTATCGCATTCACAATTTCTTCTGTAGTCTTTGGCTTATTCATGGAATAAATATGGATGCCGTCCGCACCATATTCCTGCAGATCCAAAATCTGTCTGATGGCGTAATCGATACCGGCTTTTCTCATATCCTCCGGATTGTCACCGTACTTAGCCAACAAATCGGAAAAGGCCTTCGGAATGGAAGTGCCGGATAAGGAAATGCTGGTGCCGACCTGTTTTACGGAAGTGATCGGCATGATACCCGCATGAATGGGAACGGTTATGCCGTTTGCCAGACAGTTTTCCTGAAAATCATAAAACACATCATTATTCATAAAAAGCTGTGTGATCAGAAAGTCACAGCCTGTATCAACTTTATCTTTGAGCCTTGCCAGATCTGCACGCTTACTCATGGCTTCAAAATGTTTCTCGGGATAGCAGGCTCCGGCAATATGCAGAGTGGTCCTGGATTTTAAATAAGCAATCAGTTCGTTGGCATAAGCGAAATCCCGGCTTTCATATTGTTCGTCGGTCATGTAGGCGGGACGGTCACCTCTTAAGGCGAGCACGTGATCTACGTTCGCATCTGCTAATTCGGCACAAACTCTGTCAATGTCTTCTTTTTTGTTTCCCACACAGGTCATATGGGCAAGCGCTTCAATGCCCAGAGTATTCTGGATATAAGAAGCAATTTCTACCGTTTTCTTGGAACGGCTTCCGCCGGCACCGTAAGTGACGGATATAAAGGCGGGATTCAGCTTGCTGAGTTTATCCACAACAGCATATACGCCGTCGAATTCATCGTCCTTTTTGGGTGGAAAGATTTCAAAAGAAAGCGTGGGTTTCTTTTGGTTTAATGCACTGTTTATCATGATTTTTTAAACTCCTGTTTTGTGTTTTTTTCTTGTGTTTCAAACGCTATTATTGTATCATGATAGTAACTGCTTTGCAAATTATATGGTTATCGGTTTTTTTGATTATCTGATATAGGATTTTGCAATAGCGGAAGGATCAAAATAAGAGAATTATAAAAAATCAGGATAAATGAGGAAAGGAATCAAGACACATGGAAACAAATTTTCAATCCACCGCTGACTATGTTGCCAGCCCTGAATTGCTTGCAAGTGTAAATGTGGCAATCGCATTGGAAAAACCGTTATTGATCAAAGGAGAGCCCGGTACAGGCAAGACAATGCTTGCCAAAGCGGTTGCAAATTCCCTTGGTAAGAAACTGATTATCTGGAATATCAAGTCCACAACCAAGGCGCAGGATGGCCTGTATATGTACGATACCATTCAGCGTCTGTATGACGGACAGTTCGGAGAAGAGGGCGTAGATGATATTTCCCGTTATATCAAGCTTGGGAAACTGGGAGAAGCTTTTGAAGAAGAGGAGCAGGTAATCCTGTTGATCGATGAGATTGATAAGGCGGATCTGGAGTTCCCCAATGACCTGTTGTGGGAGCTTGATCAGATGGAGTTTTATATTCATGAGACAAAACGCACGGTTAAGGCAAAACAGAGACCTATCGTGATCATTACTTCCAATGCGGAAAAGGAATTACCGGACGCATTCCTGCGCCGCTGTATTTTCCATTATATCGATTTTCCGGATGAGGAACTGATGGAACAGATCGTCAGAACTCATTATCCGGATGTGGAGGCTAACTTATTGAAAAATGCCATGGACGTATTTTATCAGATTCGTTCCATCCGCGATATTCGCAAAAAACCGAGTACATCCGAATTGATCGACTGGATCAATGCACTTCAGATGAACGGCATTGAACCGGACAGGATCAGGGCGGAGCTTCCCTTTGTAGGTGTTGTAGTCAAAAAAGATGAAGATTTGGAGACGGTAAAACATTATGTTCAGTAAGTTCTTTTATGAATTAAAAGCAAAAGGACTGGATGTGTCGTTAAGTGAATGGCTGACATTGCATAATGCGCTGGATCAGGGACTTGCCAACAGCTCCCTGACGGAATTTTATTATTTGTCCCGCAGTATTCTAGTAAAGAGCGAAACGGATTTTGATAAATTCGATACCGCTTTTATGGAGCATTTCAAGGATGTGGAGAAGGATACCGAGGTGGGAGCCGAGATGCTGCGCTGGCTGGACAAATCCGAGGAAATGAAGGCACTTTTGGAAAAGGAAGAGAAAAAGTGGTTGGATACGCCTCAGGAAGAGATTCAGGTTGACAAAGAGGATGTGGAGACCAAGTTCAAAGAACGTTTGCGCGATCAGGACAGCGAGCACAACGGCGGTAATTTCTGGATCGGCACCATGGGTAAGACCGCATTCGGTAACAGCGGCAACTTCGTTGGTGGCATCCGTGTGGGCGGAGCACCCGGTAACCAAAGCGCATTTGAGGTCATCGGAGCCAGAAAGTACCGAGACTTCCGTAATGACAGGATTTTGGACAACAGACAATTCCAGACCGCATTCCGTAAGCTGAGGCAGTATTCTTCGAGATTGGATATTCCCAAGACGGAGCTGGATTTGGACGGAACCATTGATAAGACCTGCAATAACGGCGGGCTTTTGGAAATCGTTATGGAAAAGCCGCGCAAAAATGCAGTCAAGCTGTTGCTGCTGATGGATTCCGGAGGAACGATGATTCCCTATACATCTTTAATGAACCGGCTGTTTCAGGCGGTCAATAAGTCCAATCATTTTAAAGATGTTAAATGCTATTATTTCCATAACTGCATTTATTCCAAGCTCTATAAAACACCGGAATGTGAAAACGGTGACTGGGTGGATACGGAATGGATGTTCCGCAATCTGGACAGTGATTATAAAGTGATCATTGTGGGAGATGCGGCGATGGCACCGGAAGAGCTGTATTCGGAGACCGGCAATTACCGGGGACCCAACGGCGGCCTTTCCGGTTGGGATTGGCTGAATCTGGTAAAGAAACATTATAAAAAGATTGTATGGATGAACCCGAAGATGTCACCGAGACCCGCACCCTGGCGAGAGGCGGAAACGGCGATTCAAAAGCTGCTTCCCATGTATCTGTTATCCGTGGATGGTTTAAATGAGGCCATGGTTGAGCTGATGCGTAAGAAATAAAACAAATAGGAATGATTAAAAATCCCTTTGCATATATTTTACCAGTATATACAAGGGGGTTTTTTATGGACAATTTTCAATTATACAAAGACATCAGCATGAGAACCGGCGGCGAACTCTATCTTGGTGTCGTAGGCCCTGTCAGAAGCGGTAAATCCACATTTATCAAGCGATTTATGGATGTGTGTGTAGTGCCTAATATGGCAGATGATTATACGAAAAAACTGGTGGTGGATGAGTTGCCGCAAAGCGCGGCTGGCAAAACCATTACTACAACGGAACCGAAGTTCGTACCCAAGGAGGCGGCAAAGATTTCCGTCGGAAACGATATGGAGGTAAAGGTAAGGCTGATTGATTGTGTCGGTTATATGGTGGACGGCGCAACCGGGCATATGGAAAATGATGCGGAAAGAATGGTAAAGACGCCCTGGTTTGATGAGGAGATTCCTTTTACCCAGGCAGCAGAGGTCGGAACCAGAAAGGTAATTTACGATCATTCCACCATCGGTATTGTCATTACCACAGACGGTAGCTTTACGGATATTCCGGCAGAAAATTACATACCGGCAACAGAGCGGACCATTCAGGAATGCAAACAACTGAAAAAGCCCTTCATTGTCCTGGTGAATACGGAAAAACCGCAGTCTAAGGAGGCAAAGGAATTGGCCGCCGGTATCAGCGAAAAGTTTGGTGTGACGGCACTTCCCATGAACCTTGCACAGTTAAAAAAGGAAGATATGGAAACACTGCTGTCGGAGATTTTGCTGGAATTCCCTATTTCCAGAATAGAGTTTTATATGCAGGGCTTTGTAGAGATGCTTCCGCCCGATCATCCGTTGAAAGTGGAATTGACAGAGCAGCTGAAGGACCAGATGGGACAGTACAACTGTATGAAAGATCTGACGGAACATCCGATTAAGCTGGAAAGCAAATATATCAAAAAGATGAAGACCGATTCGGTCAATATGGCGGACGGTTCCGTGCGGATTGATCTGACCATTGCAGACGAATGCTATTATGAACTGCTCAGTGATCTGTTGGGAGAGGAAATCACATCGGATTATCAGTTCTTTGGTAAATTAAAAGAATTGTCAGCTGTTTCCAAAGAATATGAAAGCGTGCTGCCGGCAATTACTATGGTAAGGCAGAAAGGCTATGGCGTCATGAAGCCCAAGCGGGATGAAATTACCCTTGGCAAACCGGAGGTCATCAAGCATGGCAATAAGTTTGGCGTAAAGATGAAAGCCGAGAGCCCTTCGGTGCATTTGATCCGTGCCAATATCGAAACGGAAATTGCGCCGATTGTAGGTACCAAAGAACAGGCAGAAGATTTGATCAGATACATTGAAGCTGCGGACAACGAAGAAGGAAGCATCTGGGAGACCAATATTTTCGGAAAAAGCATCGAACAGCTTGTAGAGGACGGTATTCAAAGCAAGTTATCCATGATCGGAGACGAAAGCCAGATCAAACTGCAGGATACCATGCAGAAAATTGTCAACGATACCAACGGCGGCATGGTCTGCATCATTATTTAATACTTCAAATCCCCCCTTTTTTATGGTATGCTAAGTTATATCACAAAGAAGGGGTGTTTTATTATGAGTCAGATATATGATAAAGTAGCAGATTGTTTAAAGAGCGTGAGAAAAGTAACGGATTTTGTACCCAGAGTGGCCATTGTATTGGGGTCCGGGCTGGGGGATTACGCAAATGATATTGAGGTAGTAGCGGAAATTGATTATAAAGATATCAAAGGCTTTCCTGTATCTACCGTGCCGGGACATGCGGGTAAATTTATTTTCGGATATGTCGGACAGGTTCCGGTTGTTTGTATGAAGGGAAGAGTCCATTATTATGAAGGATACGATATATCCGATGTGGTACTGCCGACCAGACTGATGAAAATGATGGGAGCGGAAATCCTGTTTCTGACCAATGCTTCCGGCGGAATCAATAAAAGCTTTAAAGCAGGATCATTTATGATGATCACCGACCATATTTCCACCTTTGTACCCAATCCTTTGATTGGACCGAATATTGAGCAGTTCGGAACCAGGTTCCCGGATATGAGCCATGTATATGATGAGAGACTGCAGGAAATTTTAAGAGAAACGGCAAAAGAAAATGATATTCCTTTAAATGAAGGCGTTTATATCCAGTTTACGGGTCCGTCCTTTGAATCACCTGCCGAAATCCGAATGGCAGCGACGCTTGGGGCAGATGCGGTTGGAATGTCTACGGTTGTGGAAGCGATTGCAGCGAACCATTGCGGTATGAAAATCTGTGGCGTATCCTGTGTTTGTAATCTGGCGGCGGGGATTTCTCCCACGCCTTTGACACATGATGAGGTTCAGCAGGCTGCAAACGAAGCGGCACCGAAGTTTAAGAAACTATTGACCGAGGCTGTAAAGAAGTTTTAAAGAGAAATATTTATGAGAAGAAAAAAGAAGATAGGTATTTTGATAGGTCTTTTGTTATTAAGCTTAGCCGTGTTGATGGTTGTTGTCATGATAGGATACCCTTATGTGAAAATGGTATTTAAACTGGATTTTTCACAGGATTATCGGAATGTTCCGGAAGTAGAAAAAATTGTTTTCCGTGACAGATATTCTGCATATTCCAGAGGCATATGTGGATTGAAAAAGACAACAGCAGAGGAGCCTTCGGGCATAGAAGAAAAAGAGATTCCGGCATGGTTGGTATGTTCTGTTTATGATATTTCCGAGTCCGGAAAGATGGTAGTATATTTTGATGCTGAGAACAGTGAAATCTGTATTTGTGAATCTGATGGGACGATAAATGATAGAATGAAGACCGATAATCCGGTTAATCAGATTGTGATTTCGCCGGATGAAGATTATATTCTTTATCAGGAGATTGTGTATGACTCTTATGGCGGTTATTCCAGTGATGAGGAATATTGTTATTATCGTCTGGCAAAGGTGGACACGAAAAAAATAATTACCATATATCAGGGATATCGTGAGTGGTATGAAGTGTCATGGTAATTAGAATCTGATAGGGAAAGGACAAAAGTTCTATGATAGATTTCGAATTGAAACAAAAGCTCATAAGAATGGCGCTTCATGTCAGGCAGAATGCATATGCACCCTATTCGGCCTACCTGGTTGGAGCGGCACTGCTTTGCGAAGATGGCAGTATTTATACGGGATGTAATATAGAAAATGCATCCTATGGAGCAACCAACTGTGCGGAACGGACGGCTGTTTTTAAAGCCGTCAGCGAGGGCAGACGCAGGTTTACGGCAATTGCCGTTGCCGGCGGTAAAAAGAATGAAACAGGGGAGATGGATTATGCCTATCCCTGCGGCATTTGCAGACAGGTTTTGAGAGAGTTCTCCGAACCGAAAGAGATGACAGTCATTATTTGCAAAAGCGAACAGGATTATCGGGAGATGACTTTGGAGGAATTGTTGCCACTGTCTTTCGGCCCGGATCATTTACAATAGGAAGGAAAAAGAATGAACACAAGATTTTACAACGCAAAGATTTTAACAATGGAAGAACCCGTACAGATTCTGAAGGGAGAGTTATGGGTCAGTGGCAATACCATTCTTTATGTGGGAGACGGAACCGATAAAGATGCGGTTTATGAGAGAAACGGCAATCAGCCGGTTATCTGGGATGAGGAGATTGACTGTAAAGGCAATCTGCTGATGCCGGGCTTTAAGGATGCTCATACCCATTCTGCCATGACACTGCTTCGTTCCTACGCGGATGACATGCCCTTGCAGGACTGGCTCAATAAACAGGTCTTTCCTGTAGAAGCAAAGCTTCAATATGATGATATCTACCATCTGACCAAACTGGCGGTGTTGGAATACCTGACAAGCGGGATTACCGGTGTCATGGAAATGTATTTGGATCCCAAAGCGATTCAGGAAGCCTTTACCGAATGCGGCATGAGAAATGTTCAGGTCAGCGGTATCAACAAGTTTGGGCCGACGTTGGAAGAACTGGAAAATCGTTATCTGCATTTAAACGGACAAAATGAACTGTCTTCCTTTATGCTGGGCTTCCATGCGGAATACACCTGTTCCAAAGAACTGCTGCAGGATATTTCGGCTATGGCACACAAATATCAGGCACCCATCTTTACCCACAATGCGGAAACGGCATTGGAAGTGGAGGAGTGTAAGGAACGCTACGGGGTAACGCCCACCGTTTTGTTTGAGCAGTTGGGACTTTATGATTTCGGCGGCGGCGGTTATCACTGTGTTCATATGTGTGATGATGATTTTGCGGTCTTTAAAAAGCGCAATCTGATTGCCGTAACCAATCCGGCATCCAACTTAAAGCTGGCAAGCGGTATCGCTCCGATATCCAGATACTTGCAGGAGGGAATCCCCGTGGCAATCGGTACGGACGGACCGGCAAGCAACAACTGTCTGGATATGTTCCGGGAAATGTTTCTGGTAACGGGACTTGCCAAATACCGTGATCAGGATGCATCCAGTACGGATGCACTGGAGGTGCTGAAAATGGCGACGGTAAACGGTGCCAAAGCCATGGGATGGAAGGATTGCGAGACATTAAGTGTTGGCAGCAAGGCGGATCTGATCATGATTGACCTCCATCAGCCCAATATGCAGCCCCTTCACAATATTCCCAAGAATATTGTATATGCAGGCAGCAAGCAGAATGTAAAACTGACAATGATTAACGGGAAGATCCTTTATGAAAACGGCAATTTCCATATCGGAACGGAGCCGGAAGAAATCTATGAAAAATGCAGTCAGATTTCAAAGAGACTGCAATTGGAGGATTAGCAGATGGAATATGCTGCGTTTTTAGCGGTTATTGTTTTGCTGATATTTATTTTTATGCTGACCGGTAAAATGGAAGAGAAAAGAGCAAGGCAGTTTTTACGGAACCGGTTACAAAAGCAATATGGGACTTATTCGGACAAGCAATATGCAGACGGCAGAATGGAAAGCATCGGATCCGCAGTTCGATGTGGTGAAGAGCGCTTTCTGATAGACGATATCACGTGGAATGATCTGGAAATGGACAGGGTGTTTCGTGCCATTGATTTTACCCGTTCTTCGGCAGGCGAGGAAGCACTTTATTGCTGGTTGCGTATGCCGGAGTTCGATGAGAAGGTACTGAAAGAGAGGGAAAGGCATTTTCAGTTTTTTTCCACCCATGAAAAAGACCGGCTGGATTATCTGATCTTTATGTCGCAGGTGGGAAGGACGGGAAAATATTCCGTATATGACTATCTGGATTATTTGGATGCCCTGCCGGAGAAGAACTGTCTGGTTACAAAAGTGCTGGACATATTGATGATCGTTTGTCTGGTACTGGGGATCGCCGTAAACGGATATTTCTTTCTGCCCTTTGCCTGTTTGATGCTGTATCATGCATTTACTTATATGGAACAGAAAAAAGAAATTGAGCCTTATCTGACGACTTTTTCCTACTTTATAAGGATTTTGGACAGTGTGAAAGGCTTTCAGCAGATGTCCGGGGAGTTTCAACGGGAGTTTGCAAACGAGATTGCCGGGATCAAAAAAGAAAGAGCAGCATTTGCTTCTTTCAGACGCTGGTCTTTTCTTGCATTGGATGATGGAAGCAGCAGTAGTCCTATGGACATTACCAAGATCATTCTGACTTATTTGAATGGGATGTTTCATCTGGATCTGCTCAAACTGTATTCCATGTTGCGTGTGGTAAAAGAAAAGAAACAGATTTTGATCAAACTGCTTAGGGATATGGGAGAAATTGAGAGTTGCATCAGTGTGGCTTATGCCAGGGCGGCATTCGGAGAATATACCGAGCCGGAGTTTGTGGCAGATACGGGAAACGGAGGTTCTTTGGAAGCAGAGGATTTATATCATCCTCTGGTTGAAAATCCGGTGAAAAATTCTTTCTGCCAGAAGCGTGGAATGCTGCTGACAGGATCCAATGCATCGGGAAAATCTACTTTTCTGAAAGCGGTTGCGCTCAATGCTTTGCTTGCACAGACCATTCACACGGTTTGTGCCGGGAAATACAAGGGCAATTATTTTCGGATTTATTCTTCCATGGCATTGCGGGACAGCTTACAGCAGGGGGAAAGCTATTTTATCGTGGAGATCAAATCTATGAAGCGTATTTTTGATGCGGCAGAGGATGGCGGGGCACCGGTATTGTGTACCATTGATGAAGTATTGAGAGGCACCAATACCGCAGAGCGTATCGGAGCCAGTACCGAACTGTTAAAAGCACTGACCGAAAAAGGGGTTATGTGTTTTGCGGCAACCCATGATCTGGAATTGACGACTCTTTTATGCGGAGAAATGGATAATTATCATTTTGAGGAAATGGTAGACGGAAAAGATATCAAATTCCCATACCGCCTGACAAAAGGATGTGCCACCGGCAGAAATGCCATTAAGCTGCTTGGTGCATTCGGTTTTGATGAAGAACTGGTAAACAGGGCGGAGAAGCTAGCAGGAGGTTTTGCGTGAAAGTAACGATTTATACGGATGGTTCCGCCAGAGGAAACCCGGACGGACCGGGAGGATACGGAACTATTCTGCAATATGTGGACAGCACCGGGACACTTCATGAGAAGGAGTTGTCGGCCGGCTATAAAAAAACAACCAATAACCGTATGGAGCTGATGGCTGTCATTGCTGGACTGGAAGCATTGAACAGACCGTGTCAGGTGGAGTTGTATTCGGATTCCAAATATGTCATCGATGCTTTTGAAAAAAACTGGGTAGATTCCTGGTTGAAGAACGGATGGAAAAACAGTCAGAAAAAGCCGGTCAAAAATATTGATCTGTGGAAAAGGCTTCTGGAGGCAAAAAAGCAGCATCAGGTACAGTTTCACTGGGTCAAGGGGCATGCGGGGCATCCCGAGAATGAACGATGTGATAAGCTTGCGACCGGTGCGGCAGACGGCGGAAACTTACTTGACGATTGTCCGTCTGCGGTGTATGATTGACCCATGAGGGATTGAGCTAGAACAGAATTGGAAAGGGCGTTTTAAGATGGAAAACCTGATATTATTTGTAAATTCTTTTTTATCCTATATACTGTTGTTTTTGATTATTGTTGTCGTAGCGGGCATTGCGATGTTTATCGGTATCACGATGCGTAAAAAATCAGATGCAAAAGCGGCCGAAGAAGCAGCAAATGCGGTTTCTTCCGAAACAGAGGAAATAACATCCGAAGAATAGGAAATGCAAAATAAAACAGAAATGGCAAAGGGGCTGCGGAACAACAGCCTCTTATTTTTCGTATGAGGGAGAGCGTAATGAAGAAAAAGTATGATATCATCTTTTGGGATGTGGATGGTACGCTGTTGGATTTCCTGCAGTCGGAACGATTTGCGCTGACGGACTGCCTGAACCATTTCGGATTACCGGTCAGTGAAGAGATCATTTCGACTTACTCAGCCATCAACGATCGATGCTGGAAGAAACTGGAACGGGGTGAAGTGGAAAAGTCATGGGTGCTGATCCACAGATTTGAAGAGCTGTTTGCATACCTGCATGTGACGGATACAGATGTCAGGGAATTTCAAAAGAGGTATCAATACAAGCTGGGAAGCGTTTTCTACTTTCAGGATGACGCGAAAGCGCTTTTGACAAAGCTGAAAAAGGAATTTCGTCAGTATGTAGTGACAAACGGTGTGGAAGATACCCAGAAAAGAAAGCTGGGACTTTCGGGAATCACGGATTTGGTAGATGATGTGTTTATTTCCGAGTGCATCGGTTATGAAAAGCCCAATCCTTTGTTCTTTGAGGGATGTATGGAGGCTGTCAAAAAGAAACAGGGAGAAACGCCGGATAAAAGTCGGATATTGATTGTGGGAGATTCTCTGACAAGCGATATGAAAGGCGGCAACCTGTTTGGCATTGACTGTTGTTATTATCATAGAGGAACAGAAGGAATCGGGAAAAATGTTGCTGTCGATGATGTAAAACTCGATTATGTGATCGGCAATCTTTGGGAGGTGGAACAGATTTTATGGCAAAATCCCCAAATCAGAAATTAAAGCAATTATATCTGTTGAAAATTTTATCGGAGTATACCGATGAAAGCCATGCCCTGACCACGCAGCAGTTGATTGAAAAGCTGGCGGAATATCACGTGAATGCGGAACGAAAGAGTATTTACAGCGATATAGAGGCATTAAATACCATGGGCTATGATATTCTCAACGGCAAAAGCAAAGAACATTACGGCTACTATATGGCATCCAGGGATTTTGAACTGCCGGAACTGAAGCTGCTGGTAGATGCCGTGCAGTCATCCAGATTCATTACCGAAAAAAAATCAAGGGAGCTGATCGGAAAGCTGGAGAAACTTTGCAGCAAATTCGATGCCGGTAAACTGCAGCGTCAGGTTTATGTATCGGACAGATTAAAGGCGGAAAATGAAGGCATCTATTATGCTGTAGACGGGATACACGAGGCGATACAGAAGGATAAGCAGATTTCTTTCCGTTATTATGAATGGGATGCGGATAAAAAGATGCATTTTAAAAAGGATGGAAAGAGATATGTGGTAAGCCCTTATCTGCTTGTATGGAACGATGCCAATTATTATCTGGTCGCATTTGAAGAAGAGAGCGGGATGCTCAGGCATTACCGGGTCGATAAAATGAACGATCTGAAAGTTGAAAAGGAAGCTCGTCTCGGTGAAGAGGAGTATCGGGCTTTTTCACCGGGAATATATACCAGAAAAAGTTTTCAGATGTTCGGCGGAAAAGAAGTGACCGTCACAATGCAGTGTGACGAAACCATGGCAGGTGTCATGATTGACCGGTTTGGTAAAGAAGTATCCATGCGGAAACTGGCGGACGGAAGGCTGCAGGTGCGGACAGATGTGATTGTCAGTCCGCCATTCTTCGGATGGATTGCTGGGTTAAACGGAAAAGTAAAGGTTACTGCACCGAAGGAAGTGGCTGAGGAAGCGAAAGAATATCTATTGAGCGTATTGGCTGCATGGGAATAAAACGAAAAGAATATAAAAGTGAGGCGTGAAAACAATGGAATTTGCAGACAGAATGAAAGATTATGAAGAAGGAATCTTCCAGGTATTGAATGAAATGAGACTGGAAAAGGAACAGGCAGGAGAAAAGGTTTACAATTTTTCGGTCGGCACACCGGATTTTCAGCCGGCAGAGCATATTATGGAGGCGGTGGTAAAAGCGGCATCCAAACCGGAAAATTATAAATACTCGCTGGGAGATCTGCCGCAGCTGACACAGGCTGTGACAGACAGATATGCGTGCAGATACGGTGTTTCCATTTCTGCGGAAGAGGTAACATCCGTATACGGTTCCCAGGAGGGAATCGCCCATATCGGTTTTGCCCTGTGCAATCCCGGAGATATTGTACTTGTTCCAAATCCCGGTTATCCGGTTTTTACCTTTGGACCGTCCCTTGCGGGAGCGGAAATCAAAACCTATGATTTAATAGAAGAAAAAGGATATCTGCCCAATCTTTCGGATATCGATGAAGAGACGGCGAAGGCTGCAAAATGCATCATTGTTTCCTATCCGCTGAATCCGGTATGTAAATGTGCACCGGCATCTTTTTATGAGGAATTGATTGCATGGGCAAAGAAATATGATGTGATTATCATCCATGACAACGCTTATTCAGATATTGTATATGACGGGAAAACCGGTCGTTCTTTCTTATCCTATGAAGGTGCAAAAGAAGTGGGTGTGGAGTTTTATTCTTTATCTAAATCCTACAATTACACAGGTGCAAGAATGGCATTTCTGGTCGGAAACAGAGAAATCGTGCAGACATTCAAAAGAATGCGAAGTCAGATCGATTACGGTACCTTTATTCCGGTACAGCTTGGAGCGGTTGCGGCATTGACGGGACCGGATGATTGTGTCAAAACGCAATGTGCGAAATATGAAGAAAGAAGAAATGCGTTGTGTGACGGTTTCACAAAAGCAGGTTGGAAATTTGAACGGAGCGAAGGAACCATGTTTGCCTGGGCAAAAATACCGGAAAGCTTTGATGATGATGTGGAATTTGTAAAAACATTATTTGAAAAGACCGGTGTCCTTTGTACGCCGGGAAGCAGTTTCGGCAGCCTCGGAAAAGGTCATGTGCGTTTTGCACTGGTTTTGCCGCCTGAAGTGATTGAGGAAGCTGTGAGTGCAGTGGAGAATAGCGGTATTTTGAAATGATTTTCAAATCAGAGACAAAGTAACCTGTTTGGTTAAATCGAATCGGTCAATTTCGGAGTGGTGATTTTTCACAAAATCGCCGCTCTTTTTATGTGAAATTTGCAAGACAACCTTTTGTTGACAGTCCGAAAAACTTTAGCTATACTTGAAACTACACCACAACATCTTGTGTTTGTTTACATAATGTGGCACATTTTGTTGGGAAGATATTTCCGGAGATTTTCCGGAGTCAGGTAAGAGAGGGAGGAAACTGTAATGTCCGATACAGTACAAAAGCAGGATGCAGAGAAGGATTATGGGAAAGAATTTCAGACCAAAATTCCGGTGAAAGTAATTAAAAAGGACGGAAGCAAGGAAGCTTTTAACGTACAGAAGGTTATTAACGCAGTAGGAAAAAGTGCATATCGTGCTTTAACAAAGTTTACGGATGAGGAAAAAGATCATATTTGTCAATATGTGGTAGATAAGGTGGATGAACTGGGACAGGAAGAGATTCCCATTCCCATTATGCACAATATTGTAGAGAGTGCTTTGGAACAGGTAAAACCCGTTGTAGCAAAAAGCTATCGGGACTACCGTAACTATAAACAGGATTTTGTACGCATGATGGATGATGTATATAAGAAAAGCCAGTCCATTATGTATATCGGAGATAAAGAGAATGCCAATACGGACAGTGCATTGGTGTCTACCAAGAGAAGCCTGATCTTCAATCAGTTCAACAAAGAGCTTTATCAGAAATTCTTTATGACGACGGAAGAAATTCAGGCTTGCCGGGACGGTTATATTTATGTACATGACATGTCTGCCAGAAGAGATACCATGAACTGTTGCCTGTTTGATGTGGCAAATGTCCTGACCGGCGGTTTTGAGATGGGAAATATCTGGTATAACGAACCAAAGACACTGGATGTGGCTTTTGATGTCATCGGTGATATCGTATTATCGGCAGCGAGTCAGCAGTATGGCGGCTTTACCGTTCCCGAAGTGGATAAAATTCTGGAACCCTATGCGGAAAAATCTTATCAGAGAAATATTAAGAAATATCTGCGTCTGGGGATTGATGAGGAGAGTGCAAAAGCCGAGGCTTATGCGGATGTAAGCAAAGAATTTGAGCAGGGCTTTCAGGGCTGGGAATATAAATTTAACACCGTAGCCAGCAGCAGAGGCGATTATCCGTTCATTACGGTAACCGCAGGAATCGGAACCGGAAGATTCGCAAAACTTGCTACCATTACCATGTTGAATGTCCGCAGAAAAGGACAAGGGAAAAAAGAATGTAAAAAACCGGTTTTGTTTCCCAAGATTGTATTTCTGTATGATGAAAATCTGCACGGACCGGGAAAAGAGTTGGAGGATGTTTTTGAAGCAGGTGTAAAATGCTCATCCAAGACCATGTATCCAGATTGGCTGAGCCTGACCGGAAAAGGTTATATTGCCAGTATGTATAAGCAGTACGGCAAAGTCATTTCTCCCATGGGTTGTCGTGCGTTCCTGTCACCCTGGTACGAAAGAGGCGGTATGCATCCGGCGGATGAAAACGATACACCGGTTTTCGTGGGAAGATTTAATATTGGTGCGGTTTCTTTGCATCTGCCTATGATTTTGGCAAAATCCAGACAGGAGAACAAAGATTTTTATGAGGTACTGGATTACTATCTGAATCTGATCAGACAGCTACATATCAGGACCTATGCTTATCTGGGAGAAATGAGAGCTTCCACCAATCCGCTGGCATATTGTGAAGGCGGTTTTCTGGGAGGACATCTGCAACTGCATGATAAGATCAAACCGATTTTGAAGTCAGCCACCGCATCCTTCGGCATTACGGCATTTAATGAATTACAGGAATTGTATAACGGAAAGTCTCTGGTGGAAGACGGGGCTTTTGCGTTGGAAGTATTGGAGCATATCAATGCCAAGATTAATGAGTTTAAAGAAGAGGATGGCAATCTGTATGCTATTTACGGAACCCCCGCAGAGAATCTGTGTGGTCTGCAGGTAAAGCAGTTCCGGGCAAAATACGGCATTATAGAAGGCGTTTCCGATAAAGAATATGTGAGCAACAGTTTCCACTGTCATGTATCGGAGGATATTACCCCCATTGAGAAACAGGATCTGGAATATCGTTTCTGGGAAATGGCCAACGGCGGTAAGATCCAGTATGTGAAGTATCCGATCGACTACAATCTGGAAGCGATCAAAACACTGATCCGCAGAGCGATGGATATGGGCTTTTATGAAGGAGTTAATCTTTCTCTGGCATATTGTGACGACTGTGGTCACCAGGAGTTGGAAATGGATGTCTGCCCTGTCTGCGGAAGCAGAAATCTGACCAAGATCGACCGCATGAACGGATATCTGGCGTATTCCAGAGTTCACGGGGATACAAGGCTCAGTGATGCAAAAATGGCGGAAATTGCCGAAAGAAAGTCCATGTAGGGGGATTTCCATATGAGATATCATAATATAACAAAGGATGACATGTTAAACGGAGACGGTCTGCGGGTTGTCTTGTGGGTGGCGGGCTGCAGTCATTGCTGTAAGGATTGCCAAAATCCGATTACATGGGACCCGAACGGCGGATTGCCTTTTGATGATGATGCAAAGGCGGAAATTTTTGAGCAGTTGGAGAAATCCTATATATCAGGAATTACATTTTCCGGAGGAGATCCGCTCCATGCGGCAAACCGGTTGGATGTCAGAAATCTGATGGAAGAGATCAAAGCAAAATATCCGGATAAGACAATCTGGCTTTATACAGGAGATGTCTGGGAGAATATTCTGCATTATCCGCTGATGAAATTTGTGGATGTTCTGGTGGACGGAGAATTTGTGGCGGAATTAAAGGACAACAAATTGTTGTGGAAGGGAAGCAGCAACCAGAGAGTTATCGATGTACAGAAGACCCTTGCACAGACAGACCGGACAGTACCGATTCTGCATTGCGGAGATTATTCATAGACCGCTGCGGGAAAATGCGATGAAATGAAAAGCCGTCACAAAAGCAATCAACAGACGGATGCGGAGGAAAACAGAAGTGATAGAAACCATTGAAATTCAGTATATCAACGACGAAATAGAAAGATTGAAATATATCGACGGAAAATCCGATTGGATTGATCTTCGGAGCAGCGAGCATGTAGAAATGAAGGCGGGAGAGTTTCGGTTGATTAATCTTGGTGTCGCAATGAAACTGCCGGAAGGATATGAAGCGCATATTGTACCGAGAAGTTCGACTTTCAAAAATTTCGGTATCATTCAGACCAACCACTGCGGTATTGTGGATGAAAGCTATTGCGGACCGGAAGACTGGTTTTATATGCCGGCATATGCACTGCGGGATACGGTAATTGAAGTCAATGACCGGATTTGCCAGTTCCGCATTGAAAAACACCAGCCTGTTGTGGAATTTGTGGAAGTGGAAAAATTAGAAGGAAAGAACCGGGGCGGTATCGGAAGTACAGGCAAAAACTGAAAAAAATTCCTGTTTTGGAATAAACGGACTCCTTTTTGCAAAACTAATGGTAAAAAGTTTTGTTAAAGGAGTCTTTGTATTTTGAGAAAGTCAGATAGAAATAAATCAGTAACCATATATGAAAGCAGGATGAAAACAAACCTGGATGAAAACATGACATATCTGAATAATAAGTTGGCAGTGGATACCAATTTTGATGTGGTTTACCGGGTCATCGAGATTGGCGGAAGAAGAGCCTGCATGTATTTCGTGGATGGTTTCTGCAAGGATGAAATGATGCAGAAACTGTTACAGTATTTTATTTCTATATCACCCAAAGATATGCCTGACAATGCCCACGAAATGTCCAAACAGTGTATGCCTTGTGTGGAGGTGGATTTGGAGGATGACTGGAAGCAGATCATTTATTTTATCTTATCAGGCGTATTTGCCTTATTTATTGACGGATATGATAAATGTATCCTGATCGATTCCAGGACATATCCCTCCAGAAACGTGTCGGAACCGGAAAAAGATAAGGTGCTGAGGGGTTCCAAGGACGGCTTTGTGGAAACTGTCGTATTTAACACGGCATTGATCCGGCGCAGAATACGTTCGGCAGATCTGCGTATGGAAATGATGAATGCGGGGAAAAGCTCCAAAACGGACATTGTGATTTGTTATATGGATTCCAGAGTAGACCATGATTTTCTGGACAAGATCAAGAGCAGGATCAGAAATATTAAGGTGGATGCTTTGACCATGAACCAGGAAAGTCTGGCGGAGTGTCTTTATAAAGAAGCCTGGTGGAATCCCTTCCCGAAATTTAAATTTACCGAACGACCGGACACGGCTGCTGCACAGGTTCTTGAGGGAAATATCATCATCCTTGTGGATAATTCTCCTTCGGCAATGATCATGCCCACCAGTATTTTTGATGTAGTGGAGGAAGCGGATGACTATTATTTTCCGCCGGTGACGGGAACTTACCTGCGCCTGTCCAGATTCTTGATCGCCATTCTGACCTATATTATGACGCCGACCTTTCTTTTGCTGATGCAGGAGCCGGGGTATATTCCTCCGGGATTTGAATTTATTATGGTGAAGGAAACCATCAACATACCGCTGATATGGCAGTTTCTGATACTGGAGCTGGCGATAGACGGTCTGCGGCTTGCCGCAGTCAATACCCCCAATATGCTCAGTACGCCGCTTAGCGTCATGGCAGCATTGGTATTGGGAGAGTTTTCGGTAAACAGCGGCTGGTTCAATAGTGAAGTCATGCTGTATATGGCCTTTGTCGCCATAGCAAACTATACGCAGGCAAGCTATGAATTATCTTATGCGCTGAAGTTTATGAGAATCATTAACCTGATTTTGACGGCAATATTCGGACTTTACGGATATATTGCGGGAATTGTAATCCTGATTCTGGCGATCGTGTTCAACAGGACCATTTCCGGACAGAGCTATATTTATCCGATTTTACCTTTTAATCTGAAACAATTATCAAAACGTTTCCTTCGGAAAAGACTGCCGGAATCCAGAAAGTAGGAAAAGTATAGAATTGTTTGAAAAGTAGGAAAAAGAATGATACAATGTACCAATAAGAGAAAAGCGCAAAGGAGTTTTTTGTATGGTTAAATTTAAACTGGTAACGGATACCTCTGCCGATCTGCCGAGAGAATATCTGGAGCAGAACGATATTGCGGTATTATCCTTAGCTTATATTATAGATGATAAGACCTATACATGGGAAAATCCCATGGACGAACACGAATTTTATTCTAAGATGAGAGCGGGTAGCATGCCGACCACATCCCAGGTAAATGTGGCAGATGCGACAGTGCTGTTTGAAGAACTGGTTAAAGAATACGACGAAATACTTTGTGTATCCTTTTCTTCCGGATTGAGCGGAACTTATAACAGTACCGCTTTGGCTGCACAGGAAGTATGTGAGGGACATCCGGGAAAGAAAATCCGTGTGGTGGATACCAGAGCGGCTTCTCTGGGGCAGGGCTTAATGGTGGATTACGCTTTGAGAATGAGAGAAGAAGGAAAAAGCATGGATGAAGTGGCAGATTTTCTGGAAGAAAATTTCAATCATTTTGTGCATGTTTTTACAGTCGATGATCTGAACCATCTTTACCGTGGCGGCAGGGTAAGCAAAGCGACGGCTTTTGTCGGCACGCTGGCCAATATCAAACCGATCCTGCATGTGGATGATGAAGGACATCTGATCAATATCGGAAAAGTCAGAGGGAGAAAAAAATCTCTGATAGAACTGGTAAATCTGATGGAACAAAAGATGGGCGGTCATCGGAAGGATAATGAGAAAGTTTTTATCAGTCACGGGGACAGTCCGGAAGACGCGCAGTTTGTTGCGGAGGAAGTGAAAAGGCGTTTCGGTATTGAGAGCTTCCTGATCAACTATGTGGGACCCACCATCGGAGCACATTCGGGACCGGGAACGATTGCGTTGTTTTTCTATGGAGATGAACGTTAATAGAAAAATTGTCAGTACCGTATCGGCGTAAGTTGATACGGTACTTTTCTAACAAATTTCGTTCTATCGGGGGGGCGGATGATGGTGAAATACGAGTATGACTCGGAGTTTGAATACAGAATGCACAGTTATGAAGAACGTCTTGAGTTTGCAAAGTATCAGGTAAAGAGCCAGCTGAGAGATGCCTATAAACGCAGAATAGAAGAGAACAGAGAAGGAAAACTATGGGGCGGTATGATGGGGGCAATACTGCTGTGTTTGCTATTATCGATCATAATGTCAAACAGTGTATCCGTTTTGGCCATTCCGGGTGTCCTTTTGATGTTTGCGTCTGTTGCGGCGACGATGTTTCTTTTACCCATCTGCATCTACAAAGTGATTAAATGTGTTTTTATGTGGTCTATTAATAAAGAAAATAAGTTTGGGAAATGGCTGGTTGAAAAATGTGAGCTTCCGACGCAACGGTCCGAAATTGTGGAATGCCAAAATGTATTAAACCGCTACAATCTGTTATCCGAGGACATTGCACGTTTCCGGGAGGAACGGGATGAAGGAATGTTATCCGTGGAAGAAACGGATATTTATGATCGTTTTGAACATGTCAATTATAAGCCGGAGATTGCGGTGGTTTCCGAAAATTGTCATAAGCTGATGAAGTTTATCAGAATTGTTTCCGTGATTGTCTGGGTGCTGTTGGTTGGATTGATTCTATGGGGAGTCTTGAGCTTTGCTTCCTACATGCTAAAAGCCTATTGGTATATGTATGATCAATTATAAAAAAGAGGAAAAGATGAAGAAAAATAATAATATGATTAGGCGCATCACATTGGTTTGTTTTGTGACGGCAATTCTTCTTTCGGGTTGTAAAAAACAGGAAAGTTCTGCTCCGGACCGGGCAGTAAGGGAAAGCGTATCGGCCGCGGCTATCAGCGAAAACGGTATAAAGGAGAAAGAAACCTCTGCAGAACAGTCGGCAGAGACGGAAGAAACGAGGCAAATGTTTTCTTTCAGAGATGTATACGGACAACTTTATGAAGTGTCGCTGAATGAAGAAGCGCTGCTTCATGATTATGATATGAGTTATCTTCGTTCCGAGGGGGATTTTAAATACTATGATGCACCGGGATATACATCCCGTCTGGGGATCGATGTTTCCAAATTTCAGGGGGATATCGATTGGGAAAAGGTAAAAGCACAGGGCATTGAATTTGCATTTATCAGGGTAGGAAACCGCGGATACGGACAGGAAGGAACCTTAAATGCGGATCCGAAATACAGGCAGAACATAGAGGGTGCCAAGGCAGCGGGAATCGATGTGGGAGTATATTTTTATTCCCAGGCCGTAAATGAAGAGGAGGCAGTAGAGGAAGCAGAATTTCTGCTCGGGCTGATTGACGGAATCGAGTTGGAGTATCCGGTAGTATTTGATGAAGAATATGTCATAGAAGCGGAGGCACGGACAGACGGTATAACGGCAGAACAATTTACCAAAAATGCACTGGCATTTTGTGAGGCGGTAGAAAATGCCGGATATAAACCGGTCATCTATGCGACAATGAAATGGGAAGCCTACGCACTGGAACTGGAAAAACTGAACGGATATGAAAAATGGTATGCGGACTATTATGAGTTTCCGCAGACACCGTATGATTTTACTTACTGGCAATATACCAATGAGGCTGTTATTGACGGAATTTCAGATCCTGTAGATTTGAATCTGGAGATCATTCCCATAGAAGATCGCGTGCAGGAAATCCTGGATGAGATGACAACGGAAGAAAAAGTGGCACAGCTGTTTATCGTGACACCGGAAACGTTGAGCGGAGGAAGCAATGTACAAGGTGTGGGAGATGGAATGAAAAATGCCATGGAGCTATATCCGGTAGGCGGGATTATCTACTTTGCCGGAAATATGTCTTCATATGATCAAACCAAAACGATGTTGGAAGAAACAGCGGCAGCTGCAAAGGCGAGGATGAAAATTTCCCCGTTTCTGGCTGTTGATGAAGAGGGCGGAACGGTAGCACGTGTTGCATCCAATCCGGCAATGGGTGTCGAAAATGTAGGAAATATGTCCGAAATCGGGGCAACGGGAGATGTAAATCGGGCTTATGGGGCCGGAAATGTCATCGGAAACTATTTGCATGATCTTGGATTCAATCTGGATTTTGCGCCGGATGCGGATGTGTTGACCAATCCGGAAAATACGGTAGTGGCAAAAAGAAGTTTCGGAAGTGATCCGGAACTGGTCAGTGAAATGTCGCTGGCTTACCTTGAAGGCTTACAGGATCAGCAAATGCTTGGCGTGTTAAAGCATTTTCCGGGACACGGAGCAACCAAGGGAGACACCCATGAGGGTTATGCATATACGGATAAGACTTATGAACAGTTAACGGAAGAAGATCTGATTCCTTTTGCGAATGGAGTTGATGCAGATGTACCCATTATTATGGTGGGACATATCTCGACGCCCAATGTAACCGGAAACGATCTTCCTGCATCTTTGTCATCACAAATCATAGAAGGGATACTCAGAGAGAAACTCGGGTATGAAGGGCTGGTTGTGACAGACGCCCTGAATATGGGAGCCATCTCCAGTCAATACGGATCTGATAAAGCATGTATCATGGCACTGGAAGCGGGTGCCGATATGCTGTTGATGCCTGCAGACTTTTCTACAGCCTACGAAGGGGTATTATCGGCAGTCGAAGAGGGGCGCATTACAGAAGAGCGGTTAAATGAATCTGTAAAGAGGATACTCAGAGTAAAACTGCAGTATATGGAATGACAGGTGATTGTATATACGGATGGAGGTTAATATGGAGCGGGAGCAAGTATATTTGGTAGAGGGATATCAGTTTTTCTCCAAAGAAGAAGCTGAAAAAGCAGAGAAAGAACTGGCGAAAGTGAAAGCGTTAAATGAAAAACTGGATGAAGATAATCTGTCGGCGGTTAAGGCGCTTTATATGAAAGCAATGGAACAGCAGGTGTTTGAAACACAGATTGGTTTTGCATATCTTAGAAATCTTCAGGTGCATCTGATTGCAGAGGGGGAATTGAAACCGGAGGAAAACCCGCTGCCCGTTAAGTATTCCAAGACAATGTTTGAAGAAGAAAGAAAACATATAAAAGAAGATTATGCGGCTGCTGTTTCGGAAGCGCGGGATGATATGAAAAAACAGATAAAAAAGGAAAGGGAATTGGCGGAAAAGGCGAAACAAAAATGCCGTAGCTGGATGATTGCAACAGGTGTATTGGCAATTATGGTGATCGGAATGTTTGTCATTACCCTTACCGGAAAAAATGAAAACATTCTGAATTACAAAAATGCCGTTACCAACCGATATGCCGAATGGGAACAGAATTTGAGCGAACGGGAAGAGGCTATCCGTCAAAAAGAGATGGAATTGGGGATAAATCCGTAGCCGATATCGATTTTTTCACAAATTATACATATTCAAGGAGTATACTGAATGAGAAAATAAAGATATTGGGAATATACACAAAATATCATTCGGATCAAAATGAGGAGGAAGCATATGGAAAAATTAAAAATTCTTGTTGTCGATGATGAAAGCAGGATGAGAAAACTGGTCAGGGATTTTTTGGTCAGAAGCAACTATGAAGTGATTGAGGCCGAGGACGGAGCCCAGGCACTGGATATTTTCTTTGAGGATAAAGATATCGCTTTGATTCTTCTGGATGTTATGATGCCCAAAATGGATGGCTGGCAGGTTTGCAGGGAAATCAGGGCTTATTCCAAAGTGCCGATCATTATGCTGACAGCCAGGGCAGACGAAAGAGATGAACTGCAGGGATTTGATCTTGGAGTGGACGAATATATCGTTAAGCCTTTCAGTCCCAAAATCCTGGTGGCAAGGGTGGAAGCGGTACTTCGCAGAACCGGTTCTGCTGCGGGCGGAGAGGATGTTCTGACGGCAGGGAAAATAACAATCAATAAAGCGGCTCATATTGTAACCATTGACGGTGAGCAGGTGGATCTGAGTTACAAAGAATTTGAATTGCTGACTTATTTTATGGAAAATAAAGGAATTGCACTATCCAGAGAAGTAATTTTAAATAATGTATGGAACTATGATTATTTCGGTGATGCCCGTACCATTGATACCCATGTCAAAAAACTGAGGAGCAAGCTTGGTGAAGCGGGGAATTATATTAAGACGATCTGGGGCATGGGCTACAAATTTGAAGTTTAGTATATTTACAATAATTACCCCTTGCATCCTTTCTCTTTTTTGGGTATCCTAAAAACGGTATGGTTAAAACAGACCAAAACCAAGAAAGGTAAGGGTTATTTATGAAAGAACAAAAAGAATTTCAGCCGTATATTCCGGCAGAGAAAATTACGCCGGAAATTACTGTGACATCCATTTTGATGGGTATTCTTCTGGCTGTTGTATTCGGAGCTGCCAATGCTTATCTCGGACTGCGTGTAGGTATGACAGTTTCCGCGTCTATTCCGGCGGCGGTAATCGCCATGGGAGTTATCCGCGTGATCATGCGGAAAAATTCTATTTTGGAAAGCAATATAGTACAGACGATCGGTTCTGCGGGAGAGTCTCTTGCCGCAGGGGCCATTTTTACCCTTCCCGCACTGTTTTTATGGGCAGCGGAAGGTACTATGGAAAAACCGAGTATTGTAGAGATTACGATGATCGCTTTATTGGGCGGTCTGCTTGGCGTATTTTTTATGGTGCCGCTTCGTAATGCGTTGATTGTAAGAGAACACGGCACGCTGCCTTATCCGGAAGGAACTGCTTGTGCGGAAGTACTTTTGGCAGGAGAAGAAGGCGGTGCCAACGCATCTACCGTATTTACCGGCATGGGATTTGCGGCACTGTTTAAGTTTATCATTGACGGACTGAAGGTAGTTCCCAGTGAAGTCTCCTTCCGCATCAAGAATTACGCCGGAGAGATCGGGACACAGATTTATCCTGCGGTTATGAGTGTCGGTTACATTTGCGGACCGCGTATTTCTTCTTATATGTTTGCCGGCGGTGTATTCAGCTGGATGGTTATGATTCCCATTTTTGTGATGCTGGGTGAATCGGTTGTGTTGTATCCCGGAACGGATACCATCGGAGCAATGTATGCGGCGGGTGGTGCGAGTGCGATCTGGAGCAATTACATCCGATATATCGGTGCAGGTGCGCTGGCAGCCGGCGGTATCATCAGTCTGATCAAGTCGCTTCCGCTGATTGTTACGACATTCCGTGATGCGATCAAAGGAATGAAAGCGGGAGTAAAAGGCGGAAATGAACGTACTGCACAGGATCTGAATATGAAAATCGTAATCGGAGCTATTGTGGTACTGACCCTTCTTGTATGGCTGGTTCCGGCTATTCCCGTTACGTTGATCGGTGCGGTTATTGTGGTTATTTTCGGTTTCTTTTTTGCCACGGTTTCGTCCCGAATGGTAGGAATTGTAGGAAGCAGTAACAATCCGGTGTCGGGTATGGCAATTGCCACACTGTTGATCACAACAATCATTTTGAAAGCAACCGGTGACGGTGGTGTACACGGTATGCAGGGAGCCATTGCAATCGGTTCCATTATCTGTATCGTGGCAGCCATTGCAGGTGATACATCCCAGGATTTAAAAACAGGTTATCTACTTGGGGCAACCCCCAGAAAACAGCAGATCGGTGAAGTCATCGGTGTTGTTTCGGCGGCACTGGCAATCGGCGGGACCCTGTATCTGTTGGATCAGGCATGGGGATTTGGTTCCGAAGAACTGGGGGCGCCTCAGGCTACGCTGATGAAAATGATTATTGAAGGTGTCATGGGGAACAATCTTCCGTGGAATTTGGTATTTATCGGTGTTTTTGTTGCGATTATCGTGGAGATTATCGGTATTCCGGTTCTTCCTTTCGCAATCGGAGTCTATCTGCCTGTTCAGTTAAATGCATGTATCATGGTAGGCGGATTGGTTCGTCTTGCATTTGATAAGATGAAAAAAGAGGAAGGTCAGAAAAAAGCAATTGTAAATGACGGTATTTTATTCTGCTCCGGCATGATCGCAGGGGAAGGACTGATCGGAATTCTTCTGGCACTCTGTGCGGTATTTGGTATTGACAAAGTATTTGATCTGTCAGGGAAACTCAATCTTTCTCCGGCGGTTTCCAATATCGGCAGTTTAGTAGTATTTGCGTTAATCATTCTCAGTGTATGCAAATTTTCCGTCTGGAAGAAAAGAAAATAGGAAACGGAACAATGAGTAAGAAACAGAAATTATCGGAAAATTATCTGGAAAAATGCCCGCTTCGTGAGGAAAGTATCGAATGGACCGTAGATGAAGAGGGGCTGGTTACTTTAAATATTGAAAATAGAGGTGCATTTAACCGGATTGCCCAAAAGCTGTTTCGGAAACCAAAGGTCAGCTATATCCATCTGGATGAAATAGGAAGCTTTGTTTGGCCGCTTCTCTGCAGGGACAAAAATATCATTGCACTGGGAGAAGCGGTGAAAGAGCATTTTGGTGAAAAAGCAGAGCCGCTGTATGAGCGGCTGGCAAAATATTTTCAGATATTGGACAGCTATCATTTTATCGTTTGGGCCGGAGAAGATTAGAATAAAAATTTTCGAATATGTTTTGAAAAGAAATTGATAAACGGGCCTAAGCAAAATGCGCCCAAAATGGTGCCGATTCCCAAGTGACTGTTTTCCCAGGAAATAAAGCCGCTGAAAACAGCAACCAGAATGACAACGACGCAGATTCCGTCAGTAATCATCCGATTGAAGAAGTAAGGGATGGGAAGATGGTCGGTCATGCCGAAGGGCAGATAGTCATAAGGGGAAACGCCCAGTTCGGCCGTCTGATACATGGCTACGCCAAAGGAAAGCAATAGTAAAGCAACGATCATGAATAACAATTTCATCCAAAGGGAAGCATTGTTTGGGATAATGGGAATGCTTTCCATAAATTTACCGGCATATTCGATAATATAACCGAGGAAGAACAAATTGATGACTGTGCCGAAACCGATATATTTTCTTCCGATTGCCAATTGAACGATAAAAATCACCAGATTTACAATGAGCTGATAGGTACCGAGACTCATATGCAGTCCGTCGCTGATCGCCATGTTGGCGGCCGTATACGGATCGTTGCCCATTTGGGAAATCCGGAGAGCAGCGGCTCCGGTGCCGAGAATTAAATTGCCAAGGACAACGGCACAGGCTTTTTTTAATGTAAATTTTTTCATGTCAGATTTCCTTTTCGCATCTTATTTTGAAATTCATTATAATACTGAAAACAGGATACTACAATTAGAAATGTGATTTGGGATAATTTTGAATATGCCATAATTTTGTTTTCACATAATGGACATATTCTTATTATATAGTAAAAAAAGCTTCACAATGATAGTTGGGCTTTGGTGGGGAAAAGATGAAGATGAAACATTCCATAAAAAATCAATTATTGCTTGTAGTTCTTAGCATTGTAATCGGTACAATTTTGTTGTGCTGGTTTTTAAACAATGGGTTTCTGGGCAGATACTATATTCAGAATAAGCAGTTGGTGTTGAAAAAGGCTTATCAGAATATAAACGAGGCGACCAGCAACGGAAGTATCCAGAGCGAAGAGTTTGAAAATGAATTGCAGAGGCTGTGCGGCATTTTTAATATCAGCGTGATTGTGATTGATGCGGATTCCAAGCTGGTGCAGTCGGCAGGAACCGATTCGGATATTATGATGCGATATCTGCTGGATCGCGTTTTTGTGGAAAACAGCGGAAATTACGAGCTGGTGGAGCAAAATGAACATTATATTCTGGAAATAGCCCATGGAGCCAGAAACGGAATGACTTACATTGAGATGTGGGGAACTTTGGATAACGGGAATCTTTTTATGACGAGATCCGTCATGGAAAGTATTCATGAAAGCGTACAGATATCCAACCGTTTTCTGGCCTATGTCGCAGTGCTTGCTCTTTTGGTCAGCGGAATTGTCGTGGTCATCATCACCAAACACTTTACGACTCCGATTGTATCTTTGACCGAAATTTCCAAACGCATGGCAGACCTGGATTTTGAAGCACGGTATACGGGAACGGAAAAAAACGAGATTGGGGTATTGGGACAGCATATGAATCAGCTTTCCGAAAAGCTGGAAAATACCATCTCCGAATTAAAGACGGCAAATAATGAGCTGCAGAAGGATATTGAGAAAAAAGAACAAATTGATGAAATGAGAAAGGAATTTCTCTCCAATGTTTCCCACGAACTGAAAACCCCCCTTGCTCTGATCATGGGTTATGCGGAGGGATTAAAGGAAGAAATCAATCAGGATCCCGAAAGCAGGGAGTTTTATTGCGATGTTATCATAGACGAAGCAAATAAAATGAATAATATGGTAAAAAAATTGCTGACATTAAATCAATTGGAATCGGGGAATGAAATAGTTACCATGGAGCGGTTTGATATCATGGAATTGATTGCAAATTACCTGACATCTGCAGAAATTTTAATTCAGCAAAGCGGTGCAAGTGTGATATTTGATGAAAAAGAACCCTGTTATGTATGGGGAGATGAGTTTAAGGTGGAGGAAGTCTTTATGAATTATTTTTCCAATGCTTTAAACTATATTAAAAACGAAAAGAAGATTATTGTCCGGCTGATCAGGAAAGAGAACCTGGTGCGGGTTTGTGTTTTTAACACGGGAGATCCGATACCGGAAGAGTCCATACCTCATTTATATGAAAAATTCTATAAGGTAGATAAAGCCAGAACAAGAGAGTATGGCGGCAGCGGAGTCGGACTTTCGATTGTAAAAGCGATTATGGATTCCATGCATCAGCAGTATGGAGTCATCAACCATGAAGACGGAGTGGAATTTTGGTTTGAATTGGCAGCTAAATAGTGATAGAATACAGATAATAGCCCGGGGAGGAACAATGCATGAAAAAAAGATTGTTTTCTATTACATTGATTGGGTGCCTGATGTTGGTTATTACGGGATGCGGAAATGCAATTCCGGATATGACGGATGAGCAGATGACAATGGTAACGGAATATGCTGCGGCAATGCTGTTAAAATATGATGCGAACTATGAACCTATGCTGCTAAATGATGAACGCCTGGCGCAAGAAGAGGAAATGCAGAAAAAAATCCGGGAAGAGGCGGAACGGCGTGCGGCAATAGAGGCAGAGAAGGAAGCCGCAAAACTTGAAAAGGAAAATAACGAAAAAGAGAATGGAAGTTCTTCTGCAGGAGCGGACAGTGTTGAACAGATTGATCCCGCATCTTTTATGGAGCTGAACGGAATTTCCATATCATACAATGGTGTTGAGTTTCAGGATTCTTATCCGAATGGCGGAGACGATCTGTTCTTCTCCGTAACGGCATCGGAAGGATGCAAACTGGCTGTTATTCATCTGGATGTAATCAATACAGGTGCACAGGAATGTGATGTGGATATCTTTAATAAGAATGCAAGATTCAAGGTATCCTTTAATGGCGGAGATTATCACAGCACGATGATGACCATGCTGGAAAACGACTTTACGGTCTATATCGGGCGGCTGGCTCCGGGCGAAAAGGCAGAAACGGTTTTGCTGGTAGATTTGAATGAATCCGAATGCAGCCGGGTCGACAGTTTGAATTTATATATGAAATACAACGGACAGACGGTTAAGACGGCGCTCTGCCCATAAAGTGATTTATAAAATTGAGTATTTTGGAACTTTTTGTATTTTTAAGAGAACAATTGTAAAAAAGCAATTTTTCTTGTTGACACTGAAAAAATATAATGATATATTGATATCCGTTGCGGGGCAAAAAAACTAAGCTGCTGCGACGGATTTTTCTTCTATATTTTACCTTTTTACAAGGTAAAAATAATGTTGAAAAAGTGCTTGACGGAAGGAAAGCGGTGTGCTAATATATCACTGTTGCGCG
>JBJEJA010000045.1:0-6912 GCA_051877575.1 Lachnospiraceae bacterium
TATATAGGACATCGGTTGTAAATTCATCTTCATTATCATGGGTAACCACCTGATTCCCGCATTGATATAAGAACGTTTTAGCTGTCTGGGCAGCTGTCTCCAGTGCAGCAAGGATTTCTTTTTCTTCTACTTTCCGGTTTACATTGAATGGTTCATACTCAAAAATCAGAAAGAACCGTCTTGAAACGGCCTCTCTGGAACTTAATTTCTTTACGAACTGGATGTAATCCTTTTGCAGTTCCCGACAGTGCGGATTGGTCTCACGGGACAGTTCCAGTGCTGCCTGTTCCAGATGTTTATTGATATCTGCCTTTTTGGAGATCATCTTAATCTGTAATTTGACCGGGCTGATTTTTAAGTAGGAGATAAAGCTGTAAATGATGCCTTGCTGTTCCCTTGCGCTTCGCAAAAGGAAGTTGATAGGTTCAATCTCCAGAATCTTTACATATCGGTGGTCAGTGGTATAGATGATCCCGTTGGCAATTTTATCAATCGGAAGATAATCCTCCAGTGTCATGTCCTTTCGCTTTTTCTTTTTCGAGGAAACGGAAGGTGAAGGATCAGGTTGTTTCTTATTGGAGCGTGCCTCTGTTTTCGCAGCTTTCTCCAAACGTCTGGCCTCCTTTTGTGCAAGCTTATCCTGATGCAGTTTTTCTTTATGCCGTTGTTTTTCGGTTTTTAAACGCTGTTTCTTTTCACGTTTCGCAACCTTGAGGGCTTTCGCCTGTTCCTTTTTTCTTTGTTTCTTTTCCAATTTCAGAATCCGGATATCTTCCCTGGCCTGCTTCTTGATGCCGCGTTTTGTAGATATATCATAGAGTCGACGCTCTTTTTTTTTAGAGGCTGGTGTGGGAGAAACTTTTGAATCGGGTAGAATCTCTTCCTCTGAAGAAGATGGCATATTACAGGGAACCTCCTCATCATGTGTAGCTGTCTCCATTGGTTGAGGTGATGGCTTCTCTTTTTTCTCCCGGTTCTTTTTCGTCTTTGGTTCTTTTTGACGAGGATTTTTACGCTGTTTTCCTTTTGGCTCCGGTTTGGTATCCAGCCGGTATAGGATTCTACGGTTAAACAAAAAACGGACAGCATTCATCAGAAAAGCCGTCAGACTTTCCCCTCCGATGCCGATCAGGGCGACCATGGCTGCTGGAAGAGATGTCATACATAAAATGATGATCCGTATGGTCAGGGACAGGGGAAGATGCACAACAGGTATTGCAATCCCGATGGCAAGAATGGCTCCTTCAATAGCATTTCGGATCTTGAACATTCCTCCCATGAATGTACCCCGCTCAATAAAATTACGGGGGATTAAGGCAATTTGTTGTTCTTCAGGGTTGTTCACGGCTGCACCTCCTTTGCATTAGTTTTCTTTTCCGGTTCTGTTGCTTCGATATCGTTTGGGGTATCAGCAAAACCGCCTTCCTGCATGGATTCTATTTCTTCTGTAGTAACAGCTGGAAGTTTTTGATCCGTCTTACGTTCATAGGTAATTATGTTTTCACTGACTTGCAGTTTTTCTTCCCCAAATAAAAAAGCACCGGTACTGGTGCTGCAGGTAACTGGAAGGGTAGTATTATCAGAGAAAGCAAAAGTAAGCATGATGTCGTTTCCTTCCGGATAGGTGGTCTGTTCTGGAAGAAAGGTCACAGAGGTAATGTCTGTTTTCCCAGTTTCTTTGAGATACAGAGAAAATTGTTGTTTTAGTTCATTAATCTGTGTGTTTGCAAAAAATGCCTGTAATTCTTCAAAGGCAACGTATTTCAATGTGGGAAGTGAGGCAGTAACCTCTCCTTCCGTTTGGATTTCTTTTGCGGGCTGCTTTTGGTCAGCCGTATGGTTTTTCTGTTTTTCTGCTTTCCATAAGACAGGCAGTACAATGCCTGCTACGATCATGCTGATCATCAGCAGGATGGAAAGAATCAATTTTTTTCTGCTCATAAGCTCTCCTTTATTTCTTGTCAAAGATCCAATATGCACTTGCTGTTGCATGAATTTCTGACATCATATCAAATTCCCGGTTGATATAGTTTTTGGATGCACTGTCATTCGGATCGTTAACCAGTACCTTTCCGGAAGCCGTTACACCACGAAGGACAATGAAATGTCCGCCTCTGGTAAATAAGCCTGCACTTTGGGAACTGATGACAGGATGGCCTTCTGACAATGCTTTTAGGACTCTATGGGGATCGTTGGTCTGGGTGACCGATCCGCATCCAAAATGACTGGCTGCCGCTGCAAAGTAGGACCAGTAAGTGCCGACACCCGGTTTGTAGTAAGAATTTCCGCACCAGGAAACTGCATCTACCGGAGTGATGGTTTTGCCCGTTAAATAACTTGCGACCATGGCAAAGCTGGTCGGGCCACATCCGCTGGTTGCAATGGAACCTCCGCCATATGGAATATTTCCGTAATCTGTCTGCAGGTAATGAGGTATCTGCATTCCATTTGCAGGATAGGTGCCGCCTGTAGAAGTAATGATGTAGTACCGGAGTACATGGTCTACGTATTCTTTATCGCCATATCTGGAATAAGGCCAGTTAGGGCGGGCACACATCATATCAGAATAAGCGATGGCGTTTGCTTTGGTATAACCACCGTCCCGTTCCATGGCCCAGTCAATATAACCGGAACCGTAATTGTATCCCTGCAAAGCAAGCTTGATCCGGTCAAGATCTGTTGGACCGGTGCATCCGGCTTTATCCAGGGCATATTTGAGTTCCTGAATTCCGCATTCGATGCTGTACTCTGGGTCCGTAATACCGTTAGGCACATGGGGATATTTCTTATTAAATCCACCTTCTGCCGCCTGCATGACATCAAGACCACGTCCTCCGGATTCCTGCATCATCACAGCAAGGATTAGTTCAACATAGGGAGTCATTCCGTATTTTGCAGCAATCCGTTCTACGGTTGCCCGGTAGCGAAGCACCTCATCGGATACATTGGCAGTTGCAACTCCGGAAGCAGAGGAACCAAAAAAGAGGGTCAGATTTTCTGCATAAGCGTCTGCCACTTTTTTCTGTTTGTCGTTCAGATGAAAGACATGGTCTGCAAAATAAGAATCACCGGCATAGTTGATTACAAAGTTATGCCGGGTAAAGGTAACCGTCTGAGTCTGTGAATCCGTTCCTTCACCGGCTTCCCCTTCTGCACCGGCATCCACCGTAACTTCCATGGTAACTGTCTCTGTTGATACGTCATAAGTAAAAAGTCCATCCTTATTCGCCCGGATGACCCGCTTCAGTTCCGTAACGTTGATATCCCGATAGTTGTCTTTACTTGCACAGAACTGGGCAATGAGCTGATTAGCATTTACAGAGATATAGTAAGCATAGCGATCCGTAATGGATACGGCATCACTTTCCGGTACACGAGAAGCCGCGGCATTCACATCAGCAAGTACCTCGTCGTGACGTTCCTGTAAGACTTCTACAATGGCTTCATTGGCAGCACGTATATTTTCATTGATCCTGCTGTTACTGGTAAGTGCTCCGGTATTTTCGGAGAGATTTCCGAAGACAAGTCCCGGAAGCATGACTATGAATAATACTGGAATTAAAAGTAGAGAAACAATTCCAGCCACTGCCTTTTTAAAAGTTTCCCGGTTCTGAATTGCAGCACCAATGACGGCTCCAAAGGGACCGGCTGTGGCACCTTTTACAGCACCTGAAATAGAAGCTGCAGCTCTGCCTACCCGAACTGCTTCATTCAAACCGGTCTGATGATCTGCCAATTAAATTCGATCCTTTCTTGGAGGTGTCGGGGGCAGTTTCTGGTCGATGGATTCATGGTAGGCAACTTTTCCACCGCCTGCATCATAAGGGGTTTTAGTTACGGCATCCTGTGCATACTGCTTGTACCATGTAGCACCGTCTACAGACTGCACAGTTTCATATGTACCCTGTGAGGGAGCCATATATTGGTCTGCATGATAGAGAGCAAACTCTCTGGAACCTGATTCGGTAGATTCCGTTCCGGTGATCCGTCCGCCTCCGATTTCCATATTGGAATAATTGGGTAAAGGGTGTGTGGAATCTACTTTCATGCCCATATAAGAAATATAAGCCTTTTCTGCATCTGCTCCTTTAATGGAACCGACCTGATTGTAGTTACCTTGTGCAATGCGGCTGATCACATTGTTGGCAAAGTCTCCGCCTTTATTTAAGGAAGAATGATACATGACACTGCCGATGCTGGAATGTTCTGTATAGCCAGTTGCTGTATTGACTGCGCTACGTTCCACCTGCCTTCCGACAGCTCCGGCCAGTCCACCTGACAGGAAGCTTCCACCGACAGCAGCATCACCTGGAGAAGAGGGGGCTCGGTAACCGCCACTACCGCCGCCACGTAAATGCATGGAACTTGCCAGACTCCTTCCGGCGATTAAAAGCTCTGCCATCATGTTCCCACCAGTGTTTCCTACATTAATGCCGAGGCTTGCCATGAAAGAATCAATCTTTTGGCTGACTTTTAAAAATGCGATGGCGCAGAGAAACCAGATGAATATATTACCGGTAACGGCTTCCTTTCCCTGGTTTGCCACTGCCTGTTCCACTTCTGCTTCCGTAAGTTCTGCCGCGAAGACCGGGAAGGAACAGAGTATGACCATGCAGGCAGTAAGTGTCAGCAATAAAATAATATTTCTCTTATGTTTCATGTGTTCCTCCTAAAAAGTAAGGTTACCATTGGGACGATAAATGGGGATTCGTTGCTTAATGGATTGCATTACAGGATATTGCTGCTTTTTCAGACCATAAACTGTAGACGCTGCCATTATCTTTAACTGCACGAACTGCCACGGTTGCAGATTCCCAGTTCGTTCCTACCTTCTGTTTTAAGCAGCCTGTTACAAACTCATCTGCCCCTTGATTTACAGTCAGATAATTATTTGTTGTAGTGTATACGTGTTCCGTTCCATCTGCTTTTGTAATCTTAATCTCGTATGATGTTGCATCATCTACAGCATTCCACTGGATATTCAATCTACTTTTTGAATAGAACACATTGCTGTGTATATATGTAGCTCTGGTGATTGTCGGGGTATTCAGAAGCTTAATATCTAAGTCTTTCACAGCATCTTCTACTGCGTTAGATATTCCAGTTTGGTAACTGTCAGGCAGCTTTACAGTAATATTTGGAACACCGGTATATCCGTATTCTGATAACGGTTTATATTGTGGTGTTGCTGCATGTGCCGTAAGGGTTGAACCAAGCAGCATGGTTGTTGCTAAGGACATTACGATTATTTTTTTTGCTTTTTTCATATTTGAATTTCCTTTCTTTGTTTTGTATCAGTGTTGAATTTCAAGTTATTGTGTATCTCACATTAGAGAGATAATGGGTTGGCAAGGAAGGTTCCGACCATTGAAGTAAAGAGCCGTAGACACCAGGCGTTCATCAGCAGCAGGAAAAATTGTCCCCCAAGCATCCGACACCAACTCTTGAAAATATTACCGGTTGCCTGAGAAGAGCCCGTTGCGAAAGCGACTGGGGCTGTATAGACGAGAACGCCGAGAAGAATGTAACGCTCTGCCGCTTCAAACAGCAGTTTGATGTAATTCCATGCCAGAATCAGTACCAGGATCAGTGCAGTAATCGCAACAGCTCCATTGGCACAGACACCGAGGATAACTGTGATAACGGAGTTAAAGTCTGCGAATTTTAGCGGAGGCAGATCTTCTGTCAGTATCCAGCTATATGGTGTTCCTGCAATGTCAAGTAAAAGATCTACGATATCTTTTGCATAGAAAGTAAGGAACAGGAAGATGAAAGAGCGCATGGATAATTTCAGTGGATCTTCAGCCTCAATTCCGGCACCAGCAAAGTAATTCTTAAATAACTGCCAGACCCAGTTCAGTAGGATCAGACCGATGGCCAGAGCCAGAAATACCTGATACATGCTCTCGGCTGCGGGGAAATATCTTAAAAAGGTATCCATAGAGCAACCCAGAGCACCTAAGACTGAAGTGGTAATAAGATCCAGAATGTTCATGACTTGCTCTGCAATCCATTCTACAATTCCATCTAAGATTCCCATTTAGGCACCCCCTTTCCTGGCTTAGCCATTCCATTTACCTCCGGCAAAGAACGGTGTAATGTAAGCCATGATGAAGCCAAGACCGTTTAAGATTGCCCAGGTGATGACGATACGCTTGAGCCATGCACGGGATTCATCCACGGTCTTTCCTGATTTGGAAAAGTTCATCATTAAAAGAGCCACAGATGCCGTTACAACAGCAGCGATGGTAGAAATCAGGATGATCTGGTTGTAGACATCTTTCATGATCTCATTTGCTTTGTCCCACATGTTAGCTGCCAAGACCGGCTGGATATTGCATGCCAGAAGCGTGAGCAGCAGGGATGCTGTGTAAATAATCCGCATGTAGTCAGGACGACGCTTTTCATTCGGCGGGTTTTCTTTGACTGTATGTTTTCTCACGTAAGTTAAACCTCCTTCATATGAAAAGGGCAGTATGGAATATCCACCCTGCCCCGATGCTTATAGTTTCTTAGTGCCTCATGCCAGTTTATCCGGCAGCAAAAAAGCAGCCCGGTCAATACAGGCTGCCTGATGCAAATACAGTATAAAATTGTAAAGCCGATTCACCTCCTGCAAGAAAAAACGCAGCCAGTACCAAAAGGGAGAGGCAATGACTCCGGTACCGCTGCGCAATTCCTGCATATAATTTTGACAATACCAATTTTAGCATGTGTATATTTACATGTAAATCGCAGAACCGTGCCAGTTTAGGTCGTGGAAGAGCCATAACTGTGCCATGACATCAAAAGTGCATTAATTCAACACCATTAGAGTTGGTGCAACTCTATCAGATACTGTATAGAAAAATCCTTGGCAAATATACTAAAAGTACGATTGTAACGCCGTAAGAATTAGTGTGATTAGGAGAA
>JBJEJA010000046.1:0-83352 GCA_051877575.1 Lachnospiraceae bacterium
CGGATGTAAAAAAAGACATCGCTGCATGGATTGCGAAGGAGCAGTAAAGGCTTGGCTTCAGAATAAAATCGATGTAACTGTTGACATTACAACAAAACGATGATATAGTACCTACTATAAGATGTAACCATAAAGGTTACAAAAGTTTAAGGAGGTACTTATCATGCAGAAAGTAGTAGATTTTTTAAAGAAGAATCCGGTGCAGTATTTGGCAACTGTAGGTCGTGATGGGAAGGCAAAATGTCGTCCGTTCATGTTTTGCTTTGAAAGAGAGGGAAAGCTTTGGTTTTGTACGAATAACACAAAAGATGTTTACATGGATATGCAGGAGAATCCGGAGGTAGAGGTTTCCGTTTCTTCTCCCGAATATGCATGGATCAGGCTTGCCGGTAAAGCAGTATTCGAGAATAACATGGAAGTGAAGGAAGCTTGTATGGCTAATCCTATTGTAAAAGGTCAGTATCAGGAAGCTGCGAATCCGATTTTTGAGGTGTTTTATCTTGAGAATCCACATGGCGTGATTGCAGATTTCTCCGGCAATCCTCCCTATGAGTTTTAATTGAAAACAAGGAAAAATACTTGCCCGGTGCATTTTCTCACTGGGCAAGAGTTATAAAAAGGGAGTGTTGTTATGACAGGATACGAATATATAAAGGTCTTGGTAGAAAGTATGCACTCTACAACAGTTGCCACAATCGGAAATGATGGATATCCTCAGACGCGAGTGATAGATATGATGTATTACGATGCAGCCGGCGTATACTTCCTTACAGCAAAAGGCAAGGCGTTTTATGAACAGCTGATGAATCAGCAGTATATAGCTGTATCGGCAACAAAAGATAAAATGGCTGTGTCCCTCCGTGGAAAAGTAAAAAATATAGGTAAAAAGTATCTTGATGTCATGTTTGAGAGAAATCCTTATATGAAAGCAATCTATCCTGAGAATACAAAAGAAGCTTTGGAAGTGTTCTGCCTGTATGAAGCACAGGGTGAATTTTTTGATATTAGTGTCCCGTCAAATATAGTTAGGGAAAGTATTGTAATTGGAGATGTTCAAAAGATTCAAATGGGTTATTTTGTGGGAAACGGATGCATAGGATGTAAGCTATGCTACTCCGTATGTCCACAAAAGTGTATAGATATTTCAAAAAAGCCGGTTGTTATTGAACAGAATCACTGTCTGCGATGTGGAAGATGTGCAGAAATTTGTCCTAAGCAGACGATAAAGAAAAGGGGTTGATTGTATCATGCAGATCGGAAACGGGCATGTGGACTGGCAGCGTTTTTTGTGCGGTACACCTGCGAAAGATTATATTTTTCAAAAGGAACCCTATGAGAAGAAAATCAGAAGAGCATCAGAAATGATGAAGAATGCCGATGCGGTTCTGATTGGTGCAGGCGCAGGTGCTTCAACAGCGGCGGGGCTTCATTATGGCGGAAAAAGATTTACCGACAACTTTGGCGAGTTCATTGAAAAGTATGGAAGCCGGTCTATGACGGATATGTATGCAGCAGGATTTTATCCTTTTCCTACAGAGGAAGCGAAGTGGGGATATTGGTCAAAACATGCACTTTTAAATCGCTTTTTGCCTCCCGCATTGCCAATGTACCGGCAGCTTTTTGAACTGGTAAAGGATCTGGAATATTTTGTTATTACAACAAATGTGGATTGGCAGTTTCCCAAAGCCGGTTTTGCCGAAGCAAGATTCTTTGCGACACAGGGAGATTATGGGAAAATCCAGTGTGAAAGAGGCTGCCATCCGAAAACTTATGATGCGGAGAAATTATTCAGACAGATGGATGGGGCAAGAGCGGATTGTCTGATTCCGTCCGAACTGGTTCCGAAGTGTCCTGTATGCGGTGGCAGAATGGCGATGCATCTTAGATGTGACGGGTATTTTGTTGAGGATGAAGCGTGGCATGAAGCGGCTGACAGATATGCGGACTTCCTGAACAAGTATCAGGATAAAAAAGTTGTTTTACTTGAATTGGGAGTGGGCTTTAATACGCCCGTTATCATAAGATTCCCGTTTGAAAAGATGGTCAGGGAGAATGAATCATACAGTCTCATCAGACTGAATATGGATGAGTCTGTTGTCCCGGAAAGTTTTGGGACAAGGGCAGTAGGAATTGGCGGGAATATGGTTGAGGTGATATCGGATCTGAAGGAGCAATTGGAGAATGAACCAGGATGAGAGAAGATTGTATTTAATAAAATATCTTTTAAAAGAAAAAATCCGATTTCGGAATATTCAAATACCGAGTGAGACGCAGGGACAGCGGGATTTACTTCGTTCACTTATGAATGTGCGGATGCCGGAGCCTGTGGATGATGAATTCCTCAGGATCCAGGATGAATACCTGCGGGAGAGAAATATAGAGCGGGGAATAACGGATGCCGGCTGTCTTACGCCTGTGGAGTCGGACGATAGATTGTATATCTGGCAGGGAGATATCACAACCCTGAAATGTGATGCAATTGTAAATGCCTGCAACAGTCAGATGCTTGGCTGTTTCTCGCCGATGCATGCCTGTATCGATAATTTTATTCATACGTATGCCGGAATTCAGTTAAGACTTGAAATGAATGAGATGATGGAAAAGCAGGGACACGAAGAACCTGCCGGGCAGGCAAAAATCACTTCCGGTTATAATCTTCCCGCAAAGTTTATTCTCCATACGGTGGGACCTGTTATTCGGCAGGTTGTTACGGAGGAAGATGAGAGATTGCTTGCAAGTTGTTATGAGGAATGTTTAAAACTTGCATCCGATCGGGGAGCGGAGTCGATTGCGTTCTGCTGTTTGTCTACAGGAGTCTTTCGGTTCCCGCAGCAGAGAGCGGCAGAGATTGCAACGGAGACGGTGAAATCGTTTTTGGAATCCGATACGAGAATCCGAAAAGTGATTTTCAATGTGTTTCAGGATGAAGATTTCAGAATATACAATGGGATTCTAAGAATGTGACCGGAAAGAAAATATATTCAATTTATGAAGTTATGACTTTTTTTATAATTTCATCACACTTTGGACACAATTCATGCTTATGATAATAATCAGATAGTTGAACCACAACTCACTATCTCCCCCCTCATAAGAATTCAAACGAAAAGCCCGGCTTCCCCGCCGGGTTTTTTGTTGCACGCAAAAAACCACTTCAGAATATATCTTGTACACCAATTGAAAAAACCTACTATATGTGCTATCCTATAATAGATTAGGTTTTGCTCGCTCCGTGCGGAGAAAAGAGCGGAAAGCGTGATGATATGACAGATTGCAAAAGCTTACTGAAGGATATTGAATATAAGGTATTAAAAGGCAGTACGGATCGGCAGATTTCGTCGGTTGTATACAATTCCGACAATGTGGAAAAGGATAGCCTGTTTATCTGCATCGTGGGAGCCAAATTCGATGCCCACGAAAAGGCGGCCGAGGCCGCAGAGAAAGGAGCCGCTGTTCTGGTGGTCAGCCGCGAGGTGGAATTACCGGCAGATACGGATGTGACGGTGATTCTGGTGGAAGATACCAGATATGCCATGGCATTTATCAGTGCGGCATATTTCGGGCATCCTGCGGATCGGTTGAAGGTTATCGGTGTGACGGGGACCAAAGGCAAGACCACAACCACTTATCTGGTAAAATCCATTTTGGAGCATGCCGGTCACAAAGTGGGATTGGTGGGAACCATTGAGGCAATCATCGGAGAGAAAAAGATCCCGGCCAACAATACGACACCGGAATCCTATATTTTACAGAAGTATTTCAGGGAAATGGCAGATGCGGGCTGCGATATGGTTGTGATGGAGGTTTCCTCTCAGGGACTGATGCAGCATCGTACCCAGGGGTTTACTTTTGAACTGGGGATTTTCACCAATATAGAGCCTGACCACATCGGTCCGGGTGAGCATAAGGATTTTGAAGATTATATGCGCTGTAAGGGGCTGTTGTTCAAACAGTGCAGAAAAGGGATTGTCAATTGCGATGACGCACATTGGGAGGCTGTTACCCGGGGTCATACCTGTGAACTGGAGACTTATGGGTTTTCTGACAAAGCGGATCTGTATGCGGATGATGTGAGGCTGCTGCAGGGCGAAGGCTTTTTGGGGGTGGATTTTAGGGTAAAAGGATTGATGGATTTTGAAGTGCAGTTCCATTCCCCCGGTCGATTCAGCGTATACAATGCATTGACTGCCATTGCCATCTGCCGTCATTTTGATATTCCGGTAACGGTGATGCAGGAGGCATTAAAGGAAGCGAGCGTTAAGGGCAGGATTGAGCTGATCAGGATTTCAAAAGACTATACCCTGATGATCGATTATGCCCACAATGCCATGGCATTGGAAAGTCTGCTGACGACTTTAAAGGAGTATGAACCCAAGCGTCTCGTGTGCCTGTTCGGCTGCGGCGGAAACCGCTCGAAACTTCGCAGATATGAGATGGGAGAGGTCAGCGGAAAGCTGGCGGATCTGACGGTTATTACATCGGATAATCCCCGGTTTGAGAAACCGCAGGATATTATCGACGATATTAAGACGGGTATCGGAAAAACCGATGGCAGGTATATTGAGATCATTGACAGGCGGGAAGCCATTGCATATGTGATTAAGTATGCAAAGCCCGGAGATGTCATTGTTCTGGCCGGAAAAGGGCATGAGGATTATCAGGAAATCGAAGGGAAGAAATATCCCATGGATGAGCGGGACATCATAGCGGATGTGCTGGCAGGAAGACAGCTGCCGCCTGCAAATGCGGATGAGCTGGCTGTAAAAGCAAATTGACAGGAAGGAAACAGTGTGGAAGGTAAATACGCGAATATCTGTGTAGATATTTCCCATGAAAAAGTAGACAGACCTTTTCAATATAAAGTGCCGCAGGAACTGCGGGATAAATTGGAACCGGGCATGCAGGTGTTCATTCCTTTCGGAAAAGGCAACAAGCAGATCAAAGGCTTTGTGCTGGAACTGACCGATGTTTCGGAATATCCCGATGAATTGTGCAAAGAGATTGCAGGCATTGTGGAGGGCGGTATTTCCGCAGAAGGACGTTCCGTCGCTTTGGCGGCATGGATGCGTGCCAACTACGGTTCAACGTTGATTGCGGCATTAAAAACCGTACTCCCGGTCAAAGAGCAGATCAGGCAGATTCCTCAGAGAGAAATTTTCCTGAATATTTCGGAAGAGGAGAGAAAAAGGCTGATCGAAGAGGCGGAGCACAGACATCATGTGGCAAAGCAAAGGCTCTTGGAAGCCTTTGACGGGGTGGAGTCCTTATCCTACGGATTTGTCACGGCGCAGCTTGGCGTTTCGGCAAAGACCCTGCAGACTATGGAAAATCAGGGAACTGTCAGAATAGAAAGTAAGACGGTTTACCGCAATCCGGTCAAAGCGGATTCGTCGATACGGATCAAGCCTGTTCTTTCGGCAAAACAGCAGGAAATCGTGGATGTATTTTGTAAGGATTATGAAAATCAGGTCAGAAAGACGTATTTGCTGTATGGAATTACCGGAAGCGGAAAAACTGAAGTATATATGGAAATGATCGCAGAGGTGCTTGCCCGGGGGAAAGAGGCGATTGTCCTGATACCGGAAATTGCACTGACCTACCAGACGGTGCTGCGGTTTTATAAGCGGTTTGGAGATAAAATTTCCGTTATCCATTCCCGTTTATCCAAAGGAGAGCGCTATGACCAGTTTGAGCGGGCAAAGCGCGGAGAGATACAGATTATGATCGGACCCAGAAGCGCATTGTTTACACCTTTCCGAAATCTGGGACTGATTATCATAGATGAAGAGCATGAGAACAGCTATAAAAGCGACGGCATGCCCAAATATCATGCAAGGGAAACGGCAGAATATATAGCCGGTCAGCAGAACGCCAGTCTGGTGCTTGGCTCTGCGACGCCTTCCGTAACGGCCTATTACAAGGCAATGAAGGGGGAATACGGCTTTTTCCGTCTGCCCGACCGGTTTGGAGGAAGGCAGCTTCCGACGGTTCATACGGTGGATTTAAGGGAAGAACTCCATGCGGGCAACCGCAGTATTTTTTCCAGACTTCTTTATGACAAAATGAAAGAGCGGCTGGAAAAGAGGGAACAGACGATGCTGTTTTTAAACCGCAGGGGATATGCGGGATTTGTGACCTGCCGCAGCTGCGGTTATGTGGCAAAATGTCCTCATTGCGATATTTCCCTGACCGAACACGGCAGAAATAAACTGGTCTGCCATTATTGCGGTTATGAGATGCCGGCATTGCGGCTTTGTCCGGAATGCGGTTCCAAATATATAACAGGGTTCAAGGTGGGCACCGAACAGGTGGAGGAGCGGATCAAAGAGATGTTTCCGTCAGCCAGAGTCCTTCGGATGGATAAGGATACCACATCCAAAAAGGATGATTATGAAAAAATCCTGTCCGCATTTGCCAATGAGGAAGCGGACATTCTCATCGGAACCCAGATGATCGTCAAGGGACATGATTTCCCGGGGGTTACGCTGGTGGGTGTGCTGGCGGCGGATTTGTCTCTTTCGGCAGGGGATTACCGGGCATCGGAGCGGACTTTCCAGCTTCTGACTCAGGCAGTCGGAAGGGCAGGAAGAGGAAAAATGCCGGGAGAAGCGGTGATCCAGACCTATCAGCCGGAGCATTATGCGGTTGTCCATGCGGCCGGTCAGGATTATGAAGGATTTTATGAAGAAGAGATTGCATACCGGAAGGTCTGCGGTTATCCGCCGGTCAATCATATGTTGGCAGTGCTTTTTACTTCGGGGCACGAAAAGCAGCTGACCGATGCGGTAAATGAAATTGCCCGGGAACTGAGAGGCGTGGCGGCAGAAAATGCGGGTAAACCATGGCGTATTATCGGGCCGGCGGATGCGACCATCGCCAGGATCAGTGATGCCTATCGGAAAATGATCTACATTCGCCATGAAGATTATCATGAACTGGTCAGGGCGAAGGATGATATTGAACGAATCATGGAAGAGAAAAAGAAAGAATATGCGGGATGTACCGTTTATTTTGATTTTGACCCGATGAACGGATATTAAGGAGGAAGAGCCAAATGGCAATCAGAACCATCAGAGAAATCGGAGATCCGGTTTTGAGCAAAAAATGTAAAGAAGTAAAGGAAATGACGGAGCGCACCAGAGAACTGATCGATGATATGTTTGAGACCATGTATGAGGCGGACGGTGTAGGACTTGCAGCACCTCAGGTCGGGATTCTCAAACGCATCTGTGTCATCGATACGGGCGACGATCCGATTTTACTGATTAATCCCAGAGTCATAGAGACCAGCGGAGAGCAGACCGGACATGAAGGATGCCTTTCGGTACCGGGAAAGAGCGGCGTTGTGACCAGACCCAATTATGTGAAGGTCGTTGCACTCAATGAGGAGATGGAACCCATCGAGGTGGAGGGAACCGAACTGTTGGCAAGAGCGCTGATGCATGAAATCGATCATCTGGACGGCCATATGTATACGGAACTGGTAGAAGGACCCTTATACGAAGTGGGAAGCGGAGATGACGAAGCATATTTTGAGGAAGACGAATAGAGAGTGAGAGACGGATGAAAGTAATATATATGGGAACGCCGGATTTTGCGGTGGGACCTTTGGAAGCAATCATACAGGCGGGACATGAAGTGACGGCAGTCGTTACCCAGCCCGATAAGCCCAAAGGCAGAGGAAAAGAAATGGCGGCTTCACCGGTAAAGGTATGTGCGTTAAAGTATAATATCCCGGTCCTGACGCCGGTTAAAATCAAAGCAGAAGAAGCAGTTGAAAAGCTAAGGGAATATCCCGCTGATATATTTGTGGTGGCTGCGTTCGGACAGATCCTGTCGGAAGAAATCCTGCAGATGCCCAAATACGGATGTATCAATATTCACGCTTCCCTGCTGCCGGAGTACAGAGGGGCGGCGCCCATACAGTGGAGTATCATTGACGGCAAAAAGGAGACGGGGATCACCATCATGCAGATGGACCGGGGGTTGGATACGGGAGATATCCTGTTTCAGAAAAAAGTTCCCATTACGCCTGAAGATACGGGAGAAAGCCTGTTTGATAAGCTGGCCCGGACCGGATCGGAATTTATCACGGAAGCGCTTCTAAAAATCGAAAAGGGAGATGTACATCCCGTCAAACAGGATGATGAGAAAAGCAGTTATGCAAAAATGCTGACCAAGGCTGTGGGAAAAATCGATTGGAATAAGAGTGCCGTAGAGATTGAGCGTCTGGTCAGAGGATTAAATTCATGGCCCAGTGCATATACGGAATATAAGGGGAAACAATTAAAAATCTGGAAAGCCGAGGTCATGCCGGCGATGGAGGGCGCACCGGGAACCATAGCCAAAGTGACCAAAGATCAGGTCATTGTCTGTACCGGAGACGGTGCACTTGCCCTGGAGGAAATTCAATTAGAGGGCAAAAAAAGAATGCGTACAAAAGAGTTCCTTTTGGGACGGTCATTTGAGGAGGGAGAAGTGCTGTAAAGAAAGGAAGGAAGATCTATGCCATATGGATATTGGGGATATTATTATGATCCCACCTATCTTCTGGTGCTGATTGCGGCAATTTTATCTATCATAGCATCCGCCAGAGTAAACAGTACTTTTCAAAAATATAATCAGATACCCAGCAGGTCGGGAATGACCGGCGCACAGGCAGCGGAACGGCTGCTTCGTAGTAACGGTATCTATGATGTGAGGATCGAACATGTGAGAGGGACGTTGACCGATCACTACGATCCCCGGACGAAGGTTGTGCGTCTTTCGGATTCTACCTATCGTTCTTCGTCCGTTGCGGCAATCGGTGTGGCTGCCCATGAGTGCGGTCATGTATTGCAGCATAATCAGAATTATTTGCCGCTAAAATTGCGTACGATGCTGGTGCCGGTGGCGAATCTCGGTTCCAGGGCAGGGATTCCATTGATCCTGTTGGGCATTATTCTGGGCTATAACGATCTTTTGATACAGATTGGTATCTGGGTATTTGCGTTGGCAGTTTTGTTTCAGATCGTCACGCTGCCGGTGGAATACAATGCCTCGGGAAGAGCGTTGAAACTGCTGCAAAGTCAGGGTATCCTGACGGAAACGGAAACCGGGCAGAGCAGGAAGGTCCTGCGGGCAGCAGCACTGACTTATGTGGCGGCAGCGGCAAATGCGGTACTTCAGTTGCTTCGTCTGATCTTACTGACGGGAAACGGCAGAAGAAGAGATTAGTAAAATTCTGCAAAATACAGTAAACTGGAATATGAGGGAATCATTGTGGTCAATACCAGAGAAATTGCGTTGGACTGTATCATGGAAATCATGGAAAAGAAGCAGTACAGCCATTATGTGATGAAACAGGTTTTGGATAAATACGGGTATCTGGATAGACAGGAACGTTCTTTTATCAAAAGGGTAACGGAAGGAACTGTGGAAAGGTGTATTGAGATGGACTATATCATCGATGCATTTTCCAAAGTGACTGTCAGAAAGATGAAGCCTTTCATCAGAAACCTTATGCGGATGAGTGTTTATCAGCTCCTATATATGGATGGAACACCGGATTCGGCCGTTTGCAACGAAGCGGTAAAGTTGGCGGCGAAAAGGGGGTTTTCCTCTTTGAAGGGGTTTGTCAACGGCGTATTGCGAAATATTGCCAGAAATAAGGAACAGATTGCTTATCCGGAACGAAAGAAAGACGAGACAGCTTTCTTGTCGGTAGTCTATTCCATGCCTGTCTGGATCGTGGAGATGTGGATTTCCCGTTTCGGAATTGAGAAAACGGAGCGGATATTGCAGGGGCTGTTGGAACCGAGGCCGGTTACGATCCGGATAAATGAAAATCTTCCGCCTGCGGAAAAGAAAAAACTGCTTGAAAGGATGGCCGATACGGGCATTGAGGTAAAACAGACAGGGAAGTTAGCATATGCTTATCAACTGAAAAATACGGATCGGATAGAAACCATTCCCGGGTTTGCGGAAGGGAAAATCATGGTGCAGGATGCCGGATCCATGGAAATTATAGAGATGGCCGGTATCAGGGAGAACCAGATGGTGCTCGATGTCTGCGGTGCACCGGGAGGCAAAGCCGTTCATGCGGCAGAAAAGCTTAAGAATACAGGATTTGTAACAGTCAGGGATATTTCTGAGCGAAAAGTTGCTCTGATGGAAGAAAATATTGCAAGGAGCGGTTACGGGAATATCCGGGCCGAGGTCTTTGATGCGACTGTTTTAAATAAAGAGAATATTGAAAAGGCAGATGTTGTTCTGGCAGATCTGCCCTGTTCGGGACTCGGAGTGATCGGCAGAAAGGCGGATATCAAATATCGCATCACGGAGCAGGATGTGGACGCCATTGCCGCATTGCAGCAAAAAATTCTTTCGACGGTGTGGCAGTACGTAAAACCCGGCGGAAAGCTGGTATACTCTACCTGTACGCTGACAGAGGCGGAAAACGAGAAAAACGTTGCATGGTTTTTGGAACATTATCCTTTTGAAAAGGAAAAAGAAAAAACACTGTTTCCGGGGATTGACCCAACGGACGGATTTTATATGGCGGTATTGATACGGAAAGCAGAATGACGGTCCGGAATGACGTACTGATAAGAAATGAATGGAATATAAAAAGGCAGCAAAGAAAATGGAAAAGACAGATATCAAATCCATGACCCGTGAAGAATTGCGGAATGTGATTTGTGAAATGGGTGAAAAAAAGTTCAGAGCGGATCAGATGTATGACTGGATGCATGTCAAACTTGTCAAAGGATTTGATGAAATGACTAATATTTCCAAAGCATTTCGGGAAAACTGTAAAGAGCGGTTCTCTTATACGGCATTGGAAGCAGTCAGGGTACAGAAGTCTCAAATTGACGGAACGCAGAAATTCCTTTTTGCACTGGAAGACGGAAATCTGGTAGAAAGCGTGCTGATGCCTTACAAACACGGCAACAGTGTGTGCATTTCATCCCAGGTGGGCTGCAGGATGGGGTGTAAGTTCTGTGCATCCACGTTGGATGGACTGACCAGAAATTTAAAGCCTTCCGAAATGCTGGATCAGATCTACAGCATTACCCGTCTGACGGGGGAACGGGTTTCCAATGTGGTTGTCATGGGAACGGGAGAGCCCCTGGATAATTATGATAATTTGGTACGGTTTATTCGATTGCTGACCGATGAAAACGGACTGCATATCAGCCAGAGAAATGTGACGGTCTCTACCTGCGGCATCGTACCGGGAATTTTGAAACTGGCGGAGGAAGGTTTTCAGATCACATTGGCGCTGTCTCTGCACGGTGCCACAGACGAAAAGCGCCGGGAACTGATGCCCGTTGCAAAGGTTTATTCCATACGGGAATTGATGGATGCGGTAGATACTTATTTTGATAAAACCGGCAGAAGGATTACATTTGAATACAGCCTGGTGGCAGGGGTCAACGATACATACGAGGATGCGGAGAACCTGTCGAAGCTTGCGGGAAAGAGAAACTGCCATATAAATCTGATCCCGGTAAACCCCATAAAAGAGCGGAATTTCAGACAGCCGGATCAGACTTACGTTGTTGCATTTAAAAATAAACTTGAAAAAAATCGAATAAATGTTACTATTAGAAGGGAAATGGGCAGAGATATAGATGGTGCCTGTGGACAGCTTAGAAAGAGACATTTAGAAGAGGGCAAGGAGGATATACGTTGTTAGAAACATATTCCGTAACAGATGTCGGGCGAAAAAGACAATTAAATCAGGATTACGTGTTCTCTTCGGCAAAGCCTTTGGGAAATATGCCGAACCTGTTTATTGTGGCAGATGGTATGGGCGGACATAACGCCGGAGACTATGCATCAAAATGTACCACGGAAACGGTTGTCGGCGAAATCAGGAATTCTTTTGAGAAAAATCCGACAATTATTATTCAGAAGGCGATACAGGCTGCAAATAAGAAGATTCGGGAAGATGCCGCATCGGATGAAAATTTGTTCGGAATGGGCACAACGCTGGTTGTAGCTACCGTTATCGGCAAATATCTTCAGGTAGCCAATGTGGGAGATTCCAGATTGTATATTATCGGGAAGAGAGGGATCAGGCAGATTACCAGAGACCATTCTCTTGTTGAAGAAATGATACGGCTGGGAGGGCTTGCAAGGGAAGATGCCCGCAGGCACCCGGATAAAAATATTATTACCAGGGCAATCGGAGCAAAGGATGAGGTGGAAGCAGATTTCTTTACGGAAGAATTGCAGCCCGGTGATATTATTTTGATGTGTTCCGACGGATTGACCAATATGCTGGAAGATCGGGAAATCGAAGAAATTGTACAGAACAGGGAATTGGAAGAGTTGATCCAAAAGGGCGATGCCCTGATCAGTGCCGCCAATAATCACGGTGGCAAGGACAATATAGCTGTTGTATTAGTAAAACCCTTTGAGGACGAGGTGGAAAGATGATTATACTTGGAATGTTAATTGGTGACCGGTATGAAATTTTGGATAAGATCGGCACCGGCGGTATGAGTGATGTATATAAGGCAAAGGATCATAAATTAAATAGATTTGTAGCGGTCAAAGTATTAAAACAGGAATTCAGTGAAAATACCAATTTTGTTTCCAAATTCCGTGTGGAGGCACAGGCTGCTGCAGGATTGATGCACCCCAATATTGTAAATGTTTATGATGTCGGGGAAGAAGACGGTATCTATTATATTGTTATGGAACTGGTGGAAGGCATTACGCTCAAAAACTATATTGAGAAAAAATCCCGCCTTTCCATCAAAGAGGCAATCAGTATCGCCATTCAGGTATCCATGGGGATTGAAGCAGCCCATAACAATCATATTATTCACAGGGATATCAAACCGCAGAATATTATTATTTCCAAAGACGGAAAGGTAAAAGTAACGGATTTCGGTATAGCCAAAGCGGCAACCAGCAACACGATCACTTCCAATGTGATGGGAAGCGTCCATTATACATCTCCCGAGCAGGCGAGAGGCGGCTTTTCCGATGAAAAGAGTGATATCTATTCGCTCGGGTGCACTATGTTTGAGATGCTGACGGGTCATGTGCCTTTTGACGGAGAGACTACGGTGGCTATCGCCATCAAGCACATTCAGGAGGAGATGCCTTCTCCCAGAGAGTATGTGCCGGAGATTCCCGTATGTGTGGAAAAAATCATTTTTAAATGTACTCAAAAGAGTCCTGACCGCAGATATCAGAGCATGGGTGAGCTGATTGTGGATCTGAAGAAGTCCCTGATCACACCGGATGAAGATTTTGTAACCATGGTTGATGTAGACACTTCCGCAGCAACCAAAGCCATTACGGAAGAGGATATGGCAGAGATCAAAGAAAGAACGGGATCTTTGGCAGTGGAAGAGGTTCATATGCGTCTGAATGAGGACGCTGCCAAAGCGAAGAGTAAAGAAAAAGCGCTTCATGTGATCGACGAGGATGAAGAGGAACCTGATGAGATCGATGAAGATGATGAGGAATATGATGATGACGATCTGGATCCCAAAATGGAGAGGATTACGACGATCCTTGCCATTGTGGCAGCTGTTATCATCGGTGTGATCGCACTGGTGCTTGTGGCGAATGCTGTTGGTATTTTTAAGGGCAACAACAAGCAGGATGAGGAACAGGTTGAAGATATTGAAATGGTAAATGTGGTCGGCATGGATGTGGAAGTGGCGAAGGCTACGTTGGATGAAATCTATGTGACCTATGAAATAACTTATGAAGAGTCCGATGAGGTCGAGGAAAATAAGGTTATTTCCCAGAGTATCGATCCCGGCGAAATGGTTGCACAGGGAACCAAAGTGATATTGGTTGTCAGCAGCGGTGTCGAAGGTGTGGAAGTGCCGGATGTAACCGGTATGGAAGAGCAGGCTGCAGCGGATAAATTGAGAGCGGCAGGCTTTAAAGTTTCCACGGAAACGGACTATGATGACGATGTGGAAGAAGGATATGTAATTTCCCAGACTCCGAAGGGTGGAGAGAAAGCTGCCAAGGAGTCAACAATTATTTTAACTATCAGCAAGGGACAAAGAATAGCGGTACCGGATTTGAGAGGACTTAGTGAAAGTGCAGCAAAGGATAAATTAGCTGCGGCAAATCTAAAAGCCGGAACCGTAACAGAAGAGTATAGTGATTCCGTGACGGCGGGCTGCGTTATTTCCCAAAGCTATTCTCCGGGAATGGAAGTGGATGAGGGAACAGTCGTCAATTTTGTACTGAGTCTTGGGAAGAAAGAGATCAGATATAACTATGTAGGCAGTATTAATGCACCTACCGGCTATGTGAACGGAACTACCGTGACGATTACGATTAAAGCGGCAGACGGGGAAACACGTACCTTTACGACATCATCTTTCCCGTTCAATGTCAATGAAACCGGTTTTAAATCTCAGACAGGTACGGTCAGCATGAGCGGCACCAGAACGGAAACCACACAGGAGCCAAAAAAGGATGAAGCGGGAAATCTGGTATTGGATGAAATGGGAAATCCTGTGTATGAAACGGTTGAAACCGAAGTGCCGGTGGATTACGGCTCTCAGTCCGTAACCTTTACAATGGCACAGTAGGTTAACACATGCAAGGGAAAATTATTAAAGGAATTGCAGGATTTTATTATGTGAAATGCTGCGACGGAAATATTTACGAATGTAAGGCCAAGGGCGTTTTTCGCAAGGATCACAGGAAACCACTGGTCGGGGATGAAGTTATCATGGATGTGGTAGATGAAAAAGAGCATCTTGGGAATATTGCCGAACTGTTGGAACGGAAAAACGAATTGATCCGACCGGCGGTTGCCAATATTGATCAGGCATTGGTCATTTTTGCGGCGACTGCACCGGAACCCAATCTGGGGTTGTTGGATCGTTTTCTGATCCGGATGGAGTATCAGGGGATTGAGACGGTGATCTGTTTTAACAAATCCGATTTGGTTTCGGAAGTGCAGAAAGAACGTCTTGCCCGGATTTATGAGAGTGCGGGATATAAGGTTGTATTTGTCAGTGCCCTGCAGAAACAGGGGGTTGACCAGATAGGAGATTTATTAAAGGGAAAAGTGACAACGGTTGCGGGTCCCAGTGGGGTGGGTAAATCAACGTTAGTCAATTGTCTGCAGAGCGAAACCGTTATGGAGACAGGAGCAATCAGTGCCCGGATTGAGCGGGGAAAACATACGACCAGACATTCCCGATTGATGGAAATAGAGGAAGGCACTTATATTTTTGATACGCCGGGGTTCAGTTCTTTAAGCGTATCGGATCTGTTGCCGGAAGAATTGACGAAATGTTTTCCGGAGTTTACAAGATATGAAGATCAATGCAGGTTTTTGGGTTGTGCACATATTCGTGAACCTGAATGTGGGGTAAAGGATGCGCTTGCTGCGGGGGAAATCAGCAGGGAAAGATACGAGGACTATGTAAGCCTTTATACAGAATGCAAAAATAAAAGGAGATACTGACATGGCAATTTTGTCCCCATCCATTCTTGCGGCGGATTTCGCAAGATTGGGAGAACAGGTAGAAAAAGTCGATAGAGCGGGAGCGGAATATATTCATATTGATGTTATGGATGGAGTATTTGTTCCATCCATTTCCTTTGGCTTTCCCATTATTCAGTCCCTTCGGAAAGTGACAGATAAGTTTTTTGATGTGCATTTAATGATCACCGAACCGGAACGTTATATTGATCAGTTCGCGGCTGCGGGAGCAGATGGTCTGACCATACACATTGAAGCATGCCGATGCATGGTGGACACCCTTCTGAAAATCAAAGCGAAAGGTCTTCGGACAGGGATTTCCTTGCATCCGCAGACCCCGATAGAATCATTATATCCCTATCTTGATTATGTGGATCAGGTCTTGGTTATGACTGTGAATACCGGATTTGGCGGACAGAAATATTTGGATAGCTGCACCCGGAAAATCCGGGATGTCAGGGCGGAGATCGATCGCAGAGGCTTACAGGTGGATGTGGCGGTAGATGGAGGGGTCCATTTCGGAAATGTGAATATGATCTTGGACGCGGGAGCCAATGTCATTGTATCCGGTTCTGCAATATTTAAAGGTGATATCACCGCAAATGTAGAATACTTTATGGATCTGCTAAAAATGCATGATTTACGATAACCAAAAGGGGCTGTAACAAGCCCCTTTTGATATTTTAACGAATGTGATTTGTTTCGTTTATAATTGCCTGCAGTTCTGAAATGCGGGCAGAAAGCTGTGCAATAGCAGCATCTTTGTTTTTGTTATCTTCTTCTAATCTTCTTTGGCTCTCTTCCAATTGTTGATTACGGCCTTCCAATTGTTGATTACGGCCTTCCAATTGTTGATTACGGCCTTCCAATTGTTGATTACGGCCTTCCAGCTGTTGATTGTGGTCTTCCAGCTGTCGTTTGTATTCTTCCAATTCTTTCGTGTAATTTTCATTGACTCTCTGCCAGTACAGAAAGTCCTCCCTTGCTTCACACTGCAGGCGAATTTGCTCGTCCTGGGTGAGCTGCAAGATGGTGTTGGAAGCCTCTTCGATCATAGGATCTTTTTGTGCGAGCATTTTAATCTCCTCCCATGTGATAGCTTTGAAGAGAGAAGCCCAGTAGTCGATGTGAAAGTGCTTGTCCTCTTCGGTTGCAAGGTTTATATGGGTTAAGTCTAGCACAGAAAGTCGAAATTTGCCACTGTAGATTTTGTGGTTTTTTATGTTGGACATCATATAGGTGGCGAAGAACTCCGGTGCATCCGGAAAAAGTGTAAAATCGAGAATGCTGATCTGGATGGCAGTTTTTACATGGAGATATTCATCACCGCGGTTTAAGTTGTCGAAGGAACGGCTCAGATAACTGAGAGAGCGTTCCGGCCAATTATGTTGGTTGATGACTTGCATTTCAAGATTGATAATAGTGTTGTCATTAAGCAGGCATCTGATATCTAACAGAAAATTCTTTTCATCAATGGCAGCTCCAAGCTCGATGGGATTGAGAATTGTGACGGACAGAACTTCTTTCGGAGAAAGATGCAGGAGAGAACAAATGAATCCTTTCAAGACCTTATTGTTTTTTTGCAGAAGGGCACGGAAAAGATAGTCATTTGTCATGGGGATTTCTACCGGTCCGGTTGCCTGCGAGAGCAGAGAAGTGACTTGGTTCCTTTTCATAGATATGTTCCTTTCGTAAATAAGATGTGTTTTCGGCAATAAGCAATCAAGGATATAAATACCGAAAAAATAGTAAAACTGTTAAAAAGGCTGAAATAGTCGGCGGGCTGCCGCTGAATGAAATGAGATAAAACTCAGAACATGAAATAAGATATCTCAAAAATATCATAGCAGTACGGAAAATGCAAGAAAAATCTATGAATTTACTTTTGGACTTCTTTATGATATAGTGAATGCTGGACATAAGATAAAAAATGAAGCCTTTAAGGAGGAAATATAGAACATGAAACTCGGAATCGTGGGACTTCCCAACGTCGGGAAAAGTACATTGTTTAATTCATTGACAAAGGCAGGAGCGGAATCGGCAAACTATCCGTTCTGTACCATTGATCCTAATGTAGGTATTGTGCCTGTGCCGGATGAGAGATTAAAATTGTTAGGAGATATGTATCATTCCAAGAAGGTGACACCTGCAGTCATCGAATTTGTGGATATCGCGGGACTGGTAAAAGGCGCTTCCAAAGGGGAGGGGCTGGGAAACCAGTTTTTGAGCAATATCCGCGAAGTGGATGCGATCATCCATGTGGTACGCTGTTTTGAAGATGCCAACGTTGTCCATGTGGACGGAAGCGTAGATCCTCTGCGCGACATTGAGACCATTAATCTGGAGCTGATCTTTTCCGATATTGAGATTTTGGAAAGAAGGATTGCCAAGACATCCAAGGGAGCCAGAATGGACAAGACATTGGCGAAGGAACTGGATCTTCTGCAGAGAGTCAAAGCACATCTGGAAAACGGAGAGTTGGCAATTACCTTTGAAACCGGCGACGAAGATGAACAGGCATGGTTTGCAGGCTACAATCTGCTGACTGCAAAACCGGTCATCTTTGCGGCGAATGTATCCGAGGATGATCTGGCAGATGACGGCGCAACCAATGTACAGGTGGAAAAAGTACGGGAATATGCTGCAAAACAGGGCAGCGAGGTGTTTGTGATCTGTGCACAGATTGAGCAGGAAATTGCAGAACTGGATGATGATGAAAAGGCAATGTTTTTGGAAGATCTCGGATTAAAAGAGTCCGGTTTGGAAAAACTGATTAAAGCGTCTTACAAACTGCTCGGACTGATCAGCTATCTGACGGCTGGAGAAGATGAGACCAGGGCATGGACCATCAAAGTGGGAACCAAAGCACCTCAGGCAGCCGGCAAGATCCACTCAGATTTTGAAAGAGGTTTCATCAAAGCGGAGGTAGTGAATTATAAAGATCTGTTGGAACTTGGTTCTTTATCCGCCGCAAGAGAAAAGGGTCTTGTGGGCATGGAAGGAAAGGATTATGTGGTTCAGGACGGAGATGTGATCCTGTTCCGCTTTAATGTATAAAAAGGAGCTTGAGAAAAAATGGCAGATATTATGGGGAAAATGGATATTGCGTTTCCCAATCTTCATATTTACTTATCCAATGTGCCGAAGAGCATCTCGGTTTTTGGATTCGAAATCGCGTTTTACGGCATGATCATTGCACTGGGTGTATTTCTGGGATTTATGCTGGCTTCCAAGGAAGGAAAAAGGCTGGGACAGCCGGATGATCTCTGGTGGGATTTTATTGTCTGGGCAATTGTTTTTTCTGTGATTGGTGCCAGACTTTATTATGTGATATTCTCATGGGACATGTACAAGGACAACCCAATGCAGATTTTCAATATCAGAAACGGAGGACTGGCCATTTACGGGGCGGTTATCGGCGGTATTCTGACATTGTATGTTTTTTCGAGGATTAAAAAACAATCCTTTCTCAGTATGGCAGATGCCGGTGTGTTCGGTTTGCTGCTCGGGCAGATTATCGGCCGCTGGGGGAACTTTATGAACCGGGAATGCTTCGGCGGATATACGGACGGTCTGTTTGCCATGAGACTTCCCATAGAAATGGTCCGCTCATCGGATATTTCGCCGAATATTGCGGCACATATTGTGGAAGGAACCAATTATATTCAGGTGCATCCCACATTTTTGTATGAAAGCGGATTGAATTTGATCCTGCTCTTGGTGATGTGGGCTTATCGAAAGCATAAAAAGTTCGATGGTGAAATGATTCTCTGGTATCTGGGCGGTTATGGCATTATTCGCTTTTTTGTGGAAGGTCTTCGGACGGATCAGCTTCAGATCGGTCAAACGGGCATTGCGGTATCTCAGATGCTGGGCGGCGGTTTGTTTGCGGCATCTCTGATCATATTGATTGTGATGCATATCCGTCTTCATAAAAGAGAAAAATTGCAGCTCACAGAGGGGAAAAGTGAGAAAGAGGCGGAAGAAATCGATACGGAAAGTAAAAATAATTAAAAATTTTTTTGCTGTTTAAAATTTGTGCAAAAACTATATTTTGATTTTGAATAAAACAAAAACACAATATCTTGTTGTGAAATGACAAACGGCTTTGCAAAATCCTTGCAAAGCCGCTTTTTTTGCCACTTTTTAGCAAAAAAAATTTCTTGTCAAATCCCAAAAACTGGTCTATTATTATTCATAAGTGGTGGAAAGTGGTGGAAAGTGCCACAAAAACCCAAAAAAGTGGAAGATTGGTTTTGAAGGTGTTCCCAGGTGGTTTGGCAGGTGATGAAGTATGTTCATGGGCGAGTACAACCATACAATAGATGCCAAGGGCAGACTGATCATTCCTTCCAAATTCCGGGATGCGCTCGGTAACGATTTTGTGGTTACCAAGGGATTGGAGGGGTGCCTTTTTGTGTTTGAAAAATATGAATTTGACTCCTTCATCGATAAACTGAATGAAAAATCCGATTTGGAAGCCAAAGTACGTAAGATTAAGCGTTTTTTTATCTCGGGAGCGCAGGAAGTAGAAGTGGACAAGCAGGGGAGAATTCTGGTTCCTTCTGTATTGAGAGAGCATGCGTCATTGGAGAAAGATGTGGTATTTGCCGGGGTGGGCGGACACATCGAGATCTGGGATAAGAATAAGTGGGAGGAGATTTCCGCTTATGATGACATTAACGATATCGCCGAGGAATTATCCTCCTTTGGTATTTCATTTTAGGAGCGGTTATGAATTTTTCACATAAATCGGTTTTGTTAAATGAGACAATTGAAGGATTACGGATCAAACCGGAAGGCGTCTACGTAGATGGGACGCTGGGCGGCGGCGGACATGCCGTTGAGGTTGTCAAACATCTGAAGGGACAGGGTCGATTTTTCGGTATCGATCAGGATGAAGCGGCGATTGAGGCGGCAGGCGAGAGATTAAAAGCATATTCCGAGAGAGTGACGATTATTCGGGACAATTATGAGAATGCGGTTTTGGATTTGAAAAAGGCAGGCATTACCGGAGCGGATGGGATTGTGCTGGATCTTGGGGTATCGTCTTATCAGCTTGATACCGTGGAGAGAGGTTTTTCCTATAAGTATGACACGGCGTTGGACATGCGGATGGATACTCGCCAGACTCTGAGTGCAAAGGAAATTGTCAATGAATATTCCCAGACGGATCTTGCGAGGATCATCAGGGATTACGGAGAGGATAAGTTTGCCAACAATATTGCAAAGCATATTGTAAAAGCAAGGAAAGAACAGCTCATTGAGACTACGTTTCAATTGAATGAAATCATAAAGGCGGCGATACCCGCCAAGATGCGTGCGGAAGGCGGACATCCTTCCAAAAGAACATTCCAGGCAATCCGCATTGAATGTAACCGGGAATTGGAAGTCCTAAAGAATTCTCTGGAGGAAATGATCACATTTTTGAATCCGGGAGGCAGAATTTGCATCATTACCTTTCATTCATTGGAGGACCGGATTGTAAAATCCGCATTTAAGAAACAGGAGAATCCATGTACCTGTCCACCGAATTTTCCGGTCTGTATGTGTGGAAAAAAGCCTTTGGGCAGGGTGATTACGAGAAAGCCGATTTTACCGTCGGCAGAAGAACTGGAAGAAAACAGCCGTTCCAAAAGTGCAAAATTAAGAATATTTGAACGTACATAATCGGAATGGTTTTTGGAAAAATAGAAAAAGTAAAAAGTTTGTGAGGGAACAATATGAGCAACAGATATGAAAGAACAGACCGTACATACAGTAAGAGCAGAAGCTACGGAAGAAGTGGCGGTTATGGGGAATATTATATAGACGGTTCGGCAGTCAGAAAGATCGATGTCAGAAAAGAGATAGAGCAGGCACCGATTACAAGGACAAGCCATGCGGTACGGAGAAATCGCGAGAAAGCCGCACATATGAATTTGGGATATGTGGCATTTTTGGCGCTGGCGCTTTGTGTCGCTTCGGTGGTTCTGATCGGCTATATCAGGTTACAGGCCGAGAATACCACAGCGTTGGAGACAATTGCACAAAAGGAAAGCCAGTTAAATTCTATGCGGCTTGCCAATGATGAAGAATACAGTAGGATTCTTTCCTCTGTTGATCTGGAATATGTGAAGGATGTGGCAATCAACGAATTGGGGATGCAGTATGCAGAAGAAGGACAGATTGTGGAAGTACAGACGCAGGGCGATGATTATGTAAGACAGTATCAGGATATGCCGTAAGGTGGTGCGAGAGTGAGAAATAATGGAAGAAAATCTCCGCAGCAGGAGAATAAAACGCAAGCTAAAAAATTTTCCGTTAAAATGCAAAAGAAGCTGGTAGTGTTATTTCTGATAATACTGCTGGCTTTCGTTGCGTTGAGTATCCGGTTGATTTTCATTAATAAGGAAAACGGAGAAAATTACAAAAAGCAGATTTTGTCCCAGCAGAATTATGTCAGTACCGTGCTGCCCTTTAAACGCGGGGATATTCTGGATGCACAGGGAAGCAAACTGGCATACAGTGAGAAAGTATATAATCTGGTCATCGACTCGGATGTCATCAACAAGGTAGAGGGTTCTCTGGAGCCGACGCTTGCAGCCATTGATGCCTGTTTTGATGTGGATATTGATGCACTGCGTACTTATATTACAACCAATACCAATAATAAATATTATGTATTGTTAAAGCAGTTGACATATGATGAAATTGCCCCTTTTGTGGAGATGCAGAATAATCCCGGGGAATATCCGAATATTAAGGGTGTCTGGTTTGAAGAAGAATATAAACGCATCTATCCTTACGGAACGCTGGCATGCGATGCAATCGGCTTTACCACCGCGGATAATGTGGGGACCTTCGGTCTGGAAGAATATTACAATGATATCTTAAACGGAATCAACGGAAGAGAGTACGGATATATGACGGAAGATTCCAATCTGGAGCGGAGCACAAAGGCTGCCGAGGACGGGAAAACCATTGTTACGACAATCGATGCCAATATACAGAGTATTGTGGAAAAATATGTAGCCCAGTGGAATCATGAGCATGAAGGAGCCAATGCATATCGTTCGGGCGAATTGGGAAGCTATAATACAGGGGTCATTGTGATGGACCCCAAGAGCGGTGAGGTACTTGCCATGGCGGGGTATCCGGCGTTTGACCTGAACAATCCCCGGACTTTGAGCGGAAACGGACTATATACGGATGAAGAGATTGCAGCCATGGATGAGGAAACCTATTATGAGGCATTGAATGAGCTCTGGAGAAACTTCTGTATTTCCGACACTTACGAACCGGGATCCACGGCAAAATCGCTGACTGTATCCATGGCACTGGACAGCGGTGCAATCAATGGAACGGAAACCTATTACTGCGGCGGTTCTCTTGAGGTGGGCGGACATACGATTCACTGTCATAACAGGCTTGGACATGATACCCTGACCGTGTCGGGAGCGTTGGAACAATCCTGTAATGTGGCATTGATGCAGATCGGCAGCGCTATAGGAAAAGATACTTTTATGGAGTATTTGTCCAATTTCAATATGGGATTAAAGACCAATATCGACCTGGCCGGGGAAGCGAGGACGGATACTTTGATTTATGATCCGGAACAGATGGTAAGTTCGGACCTGGCCATATCCACATTCGGACAGGGATATAACGTTACCATGATCCAGATGGCGGCAGCATTCTGTTCCATTATTAACGGCGGTTATTATTATCAGCCTCATATGGTCAAGGAAATCCGCAATCCGGACGGCAGTACGGTGGAAAAAATCGAGCCGCGTGTGTTGAAGCAGACGATTTCGGAGAGCACTTCGGAGCAGATGCGGGAATATTTATTTAATGTCTGCAACGTGGGAACCGGTAAAACGGCTGTCCCGGCAGGATATTTTATCGGCGGTAAAACAGGTACAGCCGAAATGTATCCCCGTAAAACGGGAAACTATGTGGTTTCTTTTATCGGATTTGCTCCGGTGGACGATCCGCAGGTCGTGATCTATGTGGTAATTGACAGACCCAACGTAGACAGCCAGCCGCATTCTTCGTTTGCACAGGAAATTGCCCAAAACATTCTGACAGAAATTTTGCCTTATATGCAGATATTCAGAACAGAGGAAATTTCCGAGGAGGATGAACAGCATTTAAGAGAGCTGGGAATCATTTCGGGAGGACAGCAGACAGAAGAACCTACGGAAGGCGGAGACGGTAATGGAGACGGCGGGCAGGAAGGCACAGAAAATGAAAAGCAGAAGCCTAAAGTGGATCCGGATACGGGCTATGTCATAGATCCCAATACGGGAGAAATGCTTGATCCGGAGACTTATTCACCGGTCGATCCGACGGCCTCCGACCTGGGCGGCGTGGGAGCACTGGTGGATGAAAGCGCCAGCGTCCATGTCGATGAAAGAGATGTACAGGAATAACCTTTCGGGAAATCTAATAGATTAGTATAAAGAAAATACCGGGTGAATTTCTTGAAAGGGTATCAGACATATCATAAAAAGAAAATCGTATTTGTGTTTTTTGCAGTGGTCCTTATGATGATCGGGCTGACCGGAAGGATTTTTTATCTGATGGTTTTTTGCTCCGAATATTATTCGGAGAAGGCGTTGGAACTTCATGAAAGGGAACGGGATATCAAAGCTGCAAGAGGCAGGATACTGGATCGGAACGGTGTGGTATTAGCCGACAACAGGACGGTATGTACCGTTTCGGTCATTCATTCCCAGATACAGGACCCGGATGCGGTAGTAGAAGTGCTATCGGAAAAACTGGGAATGGATGCGGAGACCGTGCGGAAAAAGGTGGAAAAAGTATCTTCCATAGAACGTATCAGAAGCAATGTGGACAAAGCGGTCGGAGATGAAATCAGAGAGTGCAATCTGGCAGGGGTAAAAGTGGATGAGGATTACAAACGCTTTTATCCCTATTCAACGCTTGCCAGCAAGGTGCTGGGGTTTACGGGCGGAGATAATCAGGGGATTCTGGGATTGGAAGTCAAATACGAAGACTATCTGAGAGGAACCGACGGCACCATATTGACAATCACCGATGCCAAAGGGGTGGAGATCGATGCGGCGGGAGAGGGCAGAATTGAACCTGTTGCCGGAAATGATCTGACCCTGAGTCTGGATATGAATATCCAAAGCTACGCAACCCAGCTCGCGAAGCAGGCAATGGAGGCCAAGGAAGCGGACAGCGTTTCCATCATTGTGATGAATCCCCAAAACGGAGAAATTCTTGCAATGGTCAATGTGCCGGAATATGATTTGAATAACCCGTTCGATCTGCAGGGTGTCTACGGAGATAAAACGGCGGAAGTGCTGGCTACGGTTTCCGGAAATACCATAGAAGCGGCAAACAGGATGTGGAGAAACGGTTGTATTAACGATACTTACGAACCCGGGTCCACCTTCAAGGTCATTACGGCCGCCGCAGGGTTAGAATCCGGTGTTGTAACGCTTGAGGATCAGTTTACCTGTCCCGGTTACTGTATTGTGGAGGACCGCAAGATCAGATGCCATAAAACACAGGGGCACGGGGCCGAAAGTTTCCTGACGGCAACGATGAATTCCTGTAATCCGGTGTTTGTAAATGTGGGATTACGGGTAGGGGTTGACAGATATTACGGATATTTCCAACAATTTGGGTTACTGGAAAAAACCGGAGTGGATCTGCCGGGAGAAGCGGCGACGATCATGCACAAAAAAGAAGATATGGGACTTGTGGAACTGGCAACGGTTTCCTTCGGACAGTCCTTTCAGATTACACCCATACAGCTGATTACAACCATCAGCTCGCTGGTCAACGGTGGGAAAAGAGTAACACCCCATCTGGCAGCATATACGACAGATCCTGTCAGCGGAAATATCCGGCAGTTTGACTATGAGATACAGGAGGGTATCATATCGGAGGAAACATCTGCCACTTTGCGCTATATGTTGGAAAAGGTAGTATCGGAAGGCGGAGGAAAAAAGGCATATATTGAAGGGTACTCCATTGGCGGAAAAACAGCTACCAGTCAGACGCTTCCCAGAGGAAGCGGCAAGTATATCGCCTCGTTTATCGGTTTTGAGCCTGCGGAAGATCCGCAGATTATAGCACTGGCAATTATCAACAATCCCCAGGGAGTCTATTACGGGGGACAGATTGCGGCTCCCGTTGTAAAAAAACTGTTTGAAAATATTCTTCCCTATTTGGAGGGAATCCAGTATAATTAACTGTGGATAAACGGAAAGGACATCAAAGAAATGTATCAGGAAATTGTTGTACCAACATTAATATCATTTGCAATCAGTGTTATTCTGGGACCGATTTTGATCCCGTTTCTGCGCCGGCTTAAAGTAGGGCAGACGGTTCGGGATGAGGGGCCCAAGACGCATCTGCAAAAAACCGGGACGCCTACCATGGGCGGGCTGTTGATCTTGACGTCCATGACGATCACTTCATTGCTTTATATGAAGAAATATCCGGATATTATGCCCATTTTGTTTTTGACTCTCGGTTTCGGTCTGATCGGTTTTCTGGATGATTATATCAAGGTTGTATTAAAACGCTCCATGGGACTTCGGGCATGGCAGAAATTCGGATTGCAGATTATTGTGACCGGCGTTTTTGCTTTTTATCTGTATCATTATACGGATGTGGGGCTTGCATGGAGAATACCGTTTATGTCAGGAAAATATGTGGACTTTGGAGTGTTTAATATTCCGCTGATTTTTCTGGTCGTGCTCGGAACGGTAAACGGAACCAATTTTACGGATGGACTGGATGGTCTTGCAACCAGTGTCACCATTCTGGTAGCGACATTTTTTACGGTATGTGCCATCGGTCTTGGTGCACAGATTACTCCGATTACCTGTGCGGCAGTCGGTGCATTGCTGGGATTTCTGTTGTTTAACGGCTATCCTGCCAGTGTCTTTATGGGAGATACGGGATCACTTGCTTTGGGCGGCTTCGTAGCTGCCTGTGCCTATATGATGCAGCTGCAGTTGTTTCTGGTCATTGTAGGTTTCATTTATGTGGCTGAGGTGGCAAGCGTTATCATCCAGGTATCTTATTTTAAACTGACGGGTGGAAAAAGAATATTTAAAATGGCACCGATTCATCATCATTTTGAATTGTGCGGATGGAAGGAAACGAAGGTTGTCAGCGTTTTCTCCATTGTAACAGCCATTTTATGTCTGATCGGTTTTCTGGCGCTCTGATGAAACAAAAATGAAAAGGGGAATGGGTCATGCCCGCAAGAAGAAAGAGAAGAATAAAAAAACAGAATTTTTTTGACTATACTTTATTGTTCGTGGTCATTTTTCTAATCCTTTTCGGACTGGTTATGATTTATTCAACCAGTTCTTATGAGGCTGCGGCCAATTTTGACGGAGATTCTACATATTATTTGCGGAAACAGTTGTTTGCGACGATTCTGGGTGCCTTCGTTCTTGCAGCGACCACCTGGATCGACTATCATTTCTGGGAAAAATTCGCTGTTCCGGGTTTGCTGGTTTCATTCATTCTGGTAATTCTGGTTCTGACCCCCATGGGAATTTCGGCTAATGGTGCCAGAAGATGGATTGCCATCGGGCCCTTGTCGCTGCAGCCGGCTGAGGTTGTGAAACTGGAGATTATTTTGTTTTGTGCGGTGCTGATCAATAAAATGAATAAAAAATGGATCGGGACTTTTAAAGGAGTAGCAACGATACTTGCGGTTCCTGCGGTGTTTGCCCTGATGTTGTGGCAGATTACCGACAATTTAAGCTCTGCCATTATTGTCGGCGGGATTGCGGTTGTAATGCTGTTTGTGGCAGATTCCGATTATCTGAAATATATTGTCATGGTGCTGGCTGTCATTGCGGCAGCGGCAGTCGTTATATATGTGGCAACACATGCCGAGGGAGGCAGCTTTCGTATGACCAGGATCAAGACCTGGCTGGATCCCGAATCGGATCCTTCCGACACGGGATTTCAAACGCTGCAGGCACTATATGCAATCGGTTCCGGCGGAATTTTCGGGAAAGGTCTTGGCGCCAGCATGCAGAAACTGGGATTTCTGCCCGAAGCACAGAATGATATGATCTTTTCCATTATATGTGAGGAACTGGGATTGTTTGGGGCTTTGGCGGTTATCCTGCTGTTTGTGCTGCTGATCTGGAGATGTATGGTTATTGCCAATAATGCACCGGATCTGTTTGGGGCAATGCTGGTCGTAGGTGTTATGGCTCATTTTGCCATACAGGTAATCTTGAATATCGCCGTTGTTACCAATACGATGCCTAATACCGGCATTTCCTTACCGTTTATCAGTTACGGAGGTACATCGGAAATGTTTTTAATGGCAGAAATCGGTCTGGTACTTAATGTATCGCGTCAGATCAGATTAAGAGATACGATGTAGCAGCATCTGGCCCACGAGATTATCCTATGCGGGCATTGCATTCGTATGTGACCCCGGACAGCTTTCCGGCATATATTAAAATAGATGATATTCACGAATGGATGGTGGATATGGATGCTATCAGTATATGCGGGGGAAATGCGCTGTGCGGTGAAGTAAATATACAGGGATCTAAGAACGGAACACTTCCCCTTTTGGCTGCGTCCATACTGGTAAAAGGCAAGACCGTTTTGGAAAATTGTCCGATGATTACCGATGTGGACCATATGATAAAGCTCCTGGAGTATGCAGGCTGTCAGGTTACAAGGAACAGGCGAAGTGTAGAAATAGATGCTTCTTCCATCCGACGGACGGACTTCCCGTCCGAACATACGGGAGTTATGCGCTCGTCCGTTATGCTGCTGGGGGCCATGCTCGGCAGATGCGGAGAGATTTCAACATACTATCCGGGCGGCTGTGTCATAGGAGAGCGGCCGATTGATATGCATATTGATGCCCTGTCCCGGCTGGGGGTTGTATTTTCGGACTCTGCTTCCAAAGTTGAGGCAAAAGCAACCAAAATGACAGGCGGAACCGTCAGACTGTCCTTTCCCAGTGTGGGGGCTACGGAAAATGTCATACTGGCTTCCGTACTTGCCGAAGGGACTACGGTAATTGAAGGCTGTGCAAGGGAGCCGGAGATTGTGGAACTTTGCAATTTTCTGAATCGTGCGGGAGCAAAGATTTCAGGAGCCGGTGAAAGCCGCATCTGTATTGAAGGGGTGCAGGCCTTGCGGGAAATCTGTTACCGCATTATGCCGGACCGCATTGTAGCGGGCACTTATCTGCTGGCGGGTGTCATGACCAAAGGGATTGTGGTACTCAATCAGGCACCGGTGGATCAGATGCAGGAACTGTTTCGTATTCTTCAACTGATGGGCGCCGATCTCGCCATTGCCGACCAATGGGTCTGTCTTAACGGGGAACATGCACATCAAGCGGTTGCGCGTGTAAAAACATCGGTATATCCCGGATTTCCGACGGATCTGCAATCTGCGTTCATGGCAGCATTTACTTTGGCGGACGGTTGCAGTATTATAGAAGAAACAATATTTGAAAGCCGCTTTAAGATTGTGTCTCAGCTGACCAAAATGGGTGCGGATATCCATGTCATGGGAAACCGGGCGATGATATGCGGTGTTCCGTCTCTTACCGGATGCAGGGTTGAAGCCGTAGAACTGCGGGGAGGGGCGGCATTGGTTTTAGCCGGGCTTGCGGCCACGGGGACTACGGTGGTGGAAAACAAACGTTTTATCGACCGTGGTTATGAAAATATCTGCCGTGACCTAAAAGCACTGGGAGCAAAAATCTCGGATGAAAATACAGGCGGTTCTGCTTGAAATATGGTGTGAAAATGAAAAACGATTACGAGAGATTCACATTTAAACAAAAACTATGGATGTCAGTGGCAGCATTATGTGTCATCTGTGTTGCTGCCCTGGCATTTATTTTGATTCATTACCGCGTAACGGAAGTAGAGGTAATAGGAAACAGCCATTATACGGAAGAAGAGATCAGAGAGATGGTTTTAAACGGAAATGTAATGGATAATTCCCTGTTGCTGTCTCTGAAATACCGTAATAAGTCCATTAGAGATATTCCTTTTATCGAAACGATGGATGTGGAAGTGCTGGGAGCAGACAGCGTCAGGATCATGGTATATGAGAAAACATTGGCCGGATGTGTTTCTTATCTGGGAAATTATATGTATTTTGACAGGGAAGGCATTGTGGTTGAAAGCTCTCCCGAGTTTACGGAGGGGGTTCCGGAGATTACGGGTCTGCATTTCGAATATGTGCGTTTGTACGAAAAACTGCCGGTAGAAAAGGAAGAAGTGTTTAAAGAAATTCTCAATCTGACTCAGTTATTGGGAAAATACGAGATTTCCGCTGATAAGATATACTTTGACCTGGATATGAATGTGACTTTGTATTTCGGACATGCACGGGTAAGAATCGGGGACGGAAGCAAAATTGACGAAAAAATCATGCAGCTTTCCGTTATGGTTCCCGCCATTGAAGGGAAAAGCGGAGTGCTGGATATGACGGATTTTAATGAAAATACCAAGAGCCTTACCTTTGAACCGGACTAACAGATATAGTATTTCATTAACAGAAATCTACAAGAAATTGAAAAAATAGGTTGATAATTTTCGTAAATAATTATATGATAAAGTATATGGAATTTTAGTGGATTTGTGAAGGAGGAGCTACCCTTGCTGGAAATTAAGTCAAATGATGCAGAAACTGCCGCAAAGATTATTGTTGTCGGTGTCGGCGGTGCAGGCAATAATGCTGTTAATAGAATGATTGAAGAAAATATCGGTGGTGTCGGATTTATCGGAGTCAATACGGATAAACAGGCATTGCAGTTGTGCAAGGCACCCAAGTTGATACAGATCGGTGAGAAACTGACCAAAGGTCTCGGAGCCGGAGCAAAACCGGAAATCGGTGAAAAGGCTGCCGAGGAAAGTGTAGAAGAGCTGACAAGCGCATTGAAAGGTGCGGATATGGTATTCGTTACCTGTGGTATGGGAGGCGGAACAGGAACCGGTGCAGCTCCCGTTGTTGCCAAGATTGCAAAAGAAATGGGCGTTTTAACAGTCGGTGTTGTGACTAAGCCCTTTAAGTTTGAAGCACGTACGAGAATGGAAAACGCCATCGGCGGTATTGAAAGATTACGGGAGAACGTTGATACATTGATCGTTATCCCCAATGATAAACTGTTGGAGATTGTTGACAGAAGGACAACCCTTCCGGATGCATTAAAGAAAGCGGATGAAGTATTGCAGCAGGCAGTACAGGGAATTACGGATTTGATCAATGTTCCTGCCGTTATCAATCTGGATTTTGCGGATGTACAGACTGTTATGAAAGACAAGGGTATCGCACATATCGGTATCGGTTTCGGGAAAGGCGATGAGAAGGCAAACGAAGCTGTCAAAATGGCAGTCGGTTCTCCTTTACTGGAAACAACGATTACAGGTGCTACGGATGTTATTATCAACGTTTCCGGTGATATCGCACTGGCAGATGCATCCGATGCTGTAAGCTATGTACAGGATATGGTCGGTGAGAATGTTAATATTATCTTTGGCGCAATGTATGATGAGACGATGACGGATTCCTGCAGCGTTACGGTTATTGCAACCGGTATTGAACAGGCATCCAGTGTCGGAGCAAGCGTAATGAGTAAAATGGGCGGAAGCTTTATACATACTCCGGTAGGACAGGCTGCGAGAGCAAAAGTTACAGCACCAAAACCTGCCGTTAATCCTGCAATCAATGCGGCAACCACCGGTACGGGACCGATTCCTTCCGTGACACCGATCAAACCGGTGAACGGTTTCCAGAAACCGGAGGCAATTAAGAGCAGCGTAGAATCCCAGTCATTGAAAATTCCGGATTTTCTGCAGAAAAATAAATAATGTTTCCATGAAACGTTAGTAAATAGGAGCAACAATAGGAAGCTGTTGCATTTCGTAATATTTCAAAGATATTTCGAGATGTAGCAGCTTTTTTTATGCAAATTTTGTCAATCATTTTTGTTTTTTTGTCCCGTGCGTTTGACAAAATATGCACCATGTTTTTTCTATAATGTTTCTGACAGGGAGGAACAAAAATGACCATCTATCTTGATGTGGTGTTTTTTATGAACCTGTTATACCAGCTGGGGATTCTGAAAATGCTGGATGTGCTCTTTCATACGGAAACATCCGGGAGACGAATATTTATCGGAGCGGTATTGAGCAGTGCTCTGTATTGCGGGTGCTTCGCAGCCGGGATGCCGATTGAAAAATATCCGGTAAATCTGGCGGCAGGGGCTCTGATCGGTTGTTTCAGTGTAGCAGTTACCTTTTTCCCCCATACCGGAAGAAAGATTGGCGGAATGGTTCTGGCAGAATGCATTTTATCAATGTGTTTGGGAGGAATTTTGGAACTGATGCCGGATATGGCGGAGGGAAGTTACTTGATGCTAACCGGTTCTGCTGCACTTATTTTTATGGGATTGTTCTGTGTGAGAATCAGGAGACTGTTGCTGGAAAGAGCAGGGAGAGAAAGGAGTATCCGAAAAGTAAGGCTGATTCACAAAGGAAGATTAGTCTATGCTAACGGATTGGTGGATACAGGGAACGGATTGGTAGATCCAATCAGTAAAGAGCCTGTAATGATCATCCAGAAAAGCATAATGGAAAAACTGCTCCCGCAGGAGGAGGTTCGGGAGCAAAAGGGGTATCGCCTGATTCCCTATGAAAGTATCGGGACCAAAAAGGGTGTATTGGAAGCCTTTCGTTTGGAACGATTGGAGATTTTGAATAAAAATGAAAGTGAAAAGGATGAGGCAATCATCAGAACACAGGTGATATGTGCTGTATATAGAGAAAATTACAGTACCAACGGAGGTTATGAGGTTCTATTGCACCCATTCTTGCTATAAGGAAAAGGGAGGAAGAACATGATATTAAAAGTATCCATGCCGGGAAAATTTCAGTTCCGGATATTAAGAAGAGAAGGAAGTCTGTTGTTCAGCAAGCAAGGAGACATTCATTATATAGGAGGTACCGAGGTGCTTCCGCCACCGTTGATGGACGAACAGGAAAACCGGATGATACAGGAACTCGGTACGGAGGACGGAGACGAAGCAAAGGCGGTTTTGATTGAACACAATCTGAGACTGGTTGTTTACATAGCAAAGAAATTTGAAAATACCGGAATCGGTGTAGAGGATCTGATCTCTATTGGGACAATCGGCCTGATTAAATCCATCAATACCTACAATCCGGAGAAAAATATCAAATTGGCGACTTATGCATCACGCTGTATTGAAAATGAGATTTTGATGTATCTGAGACGGAATAACAAGACAAAACTGGAAGTTTCCATTGATGAGCCGCTTAATGTGGACTGGGATGGTAATGAGCTTCTACTGTCTGATATTCTCGGTACCGACGAAGATATTATTTACCGGGATATTGAAAGTGAGGTGGAGCGAAAAGTATTAAAATCCGCTATCAGTAAGCTTTCCGAACGGGAACGTACGATCATCAATCTGAGATTCGGATTGGACACGGAAGACGGAGAAGAACTGACACAAAAGGAAGTGGCGGGGATGCTGGGAATTTCGCAGTCCTATATCTCCAGACTGGAGAAAAAGATAATGAAACGGTTAAAAAGGGAAATGAGCAAGGAAGTCTGAATTGCTATGAAATCCGATGATACCTTGCGTCAGGAATTGTATGATACCGTTGACCAGATTTATTCCACTATGGAGGTACGATAAAAGAAATTTATACGAATATTGCCTGATATAATTCGAATAAAAAATAAGATTCTGTGCATCCTTTTAGTAGATGAAAAATCTACCAGGAGGAATGGAAAATGGCACAGGGAAAAGTAGAAATATGCGGAGTTAATACAGCGAAGCTTCCTCTTTTGAAAAATTCGGAAAAGGAAGCTTTGTTTGTGCGTATAGCGGAAGGCGACAAAGATGCAAGAGAGACTTATATTGAAGGAAATTTAAGGCTTGTTTTAAGTGTCATTAAACGTTTTTCCTCCAGTAATGAAAATGTGGATGATTTGTTTCAGATAGGATGCGTGGGACTGATCAAGGCGATTGATAATTTTAATTCGGAACTGGGAGTCAAATTTTCCACCTATGCAGTTCCTATGATCGTAGGCGAGATACGCAGATTTTTGCGGGATAACAGTTCTATCCGCGTATCAAGAAGTCTGAAAGATACTGCATACAAAGCAATCTATGCCAAGGAGACCATGACCAAGACCAATCTGAAAGAGCCCAGTATCGAAGAAATTGCGGAAGAAATCGGGATTCCAAAAGAAGATATTGTCTATGCGTTGGATGCTATTCAGAATCCCATGAGCCTTTATGAGCCGATCTATACGGATGGCGGAGATACACTGTATGTGATGGATCAGGTGGCGGATAAGAAAAATAAGGAAGAAACATGGGTGGAGCATATTTCTCTTTCTGAGGCCATGAAAAAGTTGAATGAGAGAGAACATGAGATTATTACATTGCGCTTCTTTGAAGGGAAGACACAGATGGAGGTCTCGGAAATGATCGGGATATCCCAGGCACAGGTGTCGAGATTGGAGAAGAATGCGCTGAAAACTATGCGAAATTATTTGACCGGCTAGGCACAAAATGCCGTCAGACTAACATGGTGTATTCGCCGTATTGTCAATATCTGCCTGTTTGGCGGGACAAGAAAGAACCGGAAAAATGAAACGGGGTAACGCAGTTATGAACAAATGAATAACTACGTTGCCCCGTATTTTTAGTGATGGAACAATCGGATACCGGTAAATGCCATTACCATATCGTATTTATTGCAGCACTCGATGACTGCATCGTCCCTTACGGAACCGCCCGGCTGAGCGATATACTTGACACCGCTCTTGTGAGCACGTTCAATGTTGTCGGAGAAGGGGAAGAACGCGTCGGAACCAAGGGTTACATCCTGATTTTTGGCAAGCCATGCTTTTTTCTCTTCGGCGGTAAATACCGGCGGTTTTACCTTGAAGGTCTTTTCCCATACACCGTCTGCCAGCACGTCCATATATTCGTCGCCCATATATACGTCGATGGCATTGTCTCTGTCGGCACGGCCCAGCTTGTCCACAAACTGTAAGCCCATGACCTGGGGAGACTGGCGTAAGAACCAGTTGTCCGCCTTCTGTCCGGCAAGGCGTGTGCAATGGATGCGGGACTGCTGTCCGGCGCCGATGCCGATTGCCTGTCCTCCTTTGACATAGCATACGGAATTGGACTGGGTATATTTCAAAGTGATCAAAGCAATTTTCATATCGATCAGTGCGGATTCGGGAATTTCTTTATTTTCCGTTACGATATTGGATAGCAGATCTCCGTTGACATCCAGTTCGTTGCGTCCCTGCTCGAAAGTAACGCCGTATACCTGCTTTTGCTCGATAGGAGCAGGTACATAGGAAGGGTCGATCTGAATCACATTGTAGTTGCCTTTTTTCTTTTCTTTTAACATAGCCAACGCTTCGTCTGTAAATCCGGGAGCGATGACACCGTCGGAAACTTCTCTTTTGATGAGTCTTGCGGTATCCGCATCACAGACGTCGGATAAGGCGATAAAGTCACCGAAAGAGGACATGCGGTCTGCGCCTCTTGCTCTGGCATAAGCACAGGCCAAAGGAGACAATTCTCCAAGATCGTCCACCCAGTAGATTTTTGCAAGGGTGTCATCTAAAGGAAGACCGACTGCCGCACCGGCAGGAGATACATGCTTAAAGGAAGTAGCAGCGGGAAGCCCCGTGGCTTCTTTTAATTCCTTTACAAGCTGCCAGCCGTTAAAAGCGTCCAGAAAATTAATATAGCCCGGTTTTCCGTTCAATACGGTGACGGGAAGCTCGCTTCCGTCAGCCATAAATATGCGGGACGGTTTCTGGTTTGGGTTACATCCGTATTTTAATTGGATTTCGTTCATGTTTATTTCCTCCGTTGCTTACTTATTTTTATTTACAATTCTTGTTTCATAGTTGCCTGTTGCAATATCAATGTAGCGGACAAACAGGGAAACCTTATTCTCTTCATTTAAACTGTTCCAGAGCATATCCGTGAAAGCGTCAATGTCATCGGGAACCGCTACCAATTTAGGCTCGCCTTCAAAGCTGGGGAGAGGATTGCCGTCATGCATGTAGGTATGAATGAAATGTCCTTCTCCGGCAGCGGGATTTTCATAAGCAAAGGTATAACGGTTGCATGCATCCGGGTTGCCGTTGTTGCTTTTTAAAATAGACATGGCGTAATTGTAGCCGCCGTCTTCAATATGCATAATACCGGAAATACGAGGTGTGTAGTTGGGACCGTCCGGCTCAAATTCGCGACTTCTCAGAGACTGCTCAAAAGTAAGCTGTATATCCATTCCTTCGTAAATCGTATCCGTTTGGTCGCCGTTGGTCACAATGGTTTTGTTGCCCAGTACACGGACAGGTGCGTAAATGATCAGACTGGGATCTTCCAGTTTGGAAGGGTCAAATGCCTGAGTGCGGATGCCTTCACCGTCTTCTACAAAGACACGGTTGCGGCTGTTACTGCTGCGCCCCATGATAAAATAAGCAGTTACCGCTTTCTTTCCGTCAGGGGATTTTCCGATCACGATTCCGCGACCGGGATAAGCATTGCTCTTCAACTCGTTTTCCAGTGATAACATGTTCATAATCTGTTCCTCCTAGATTTTGTGTTAAAAAACACCATATAATCAAATGGTATACGATATAAGTATACTTTTCAAGCATTTTTAAAAAAAATATTAGAGAATATAGCTTGCTTTTCTTTATCGGGTGTCCTATAATAGAAACGCAACATCTTGTATGAAAAAAGTATAAAAATACTAGATTTTGGAAGAATAAGATATAAGGAGTTGCAGGTTTGGCGCGGGTTTCCCGCAGGATAGTGTTTGATTGAAAGGAAGGAATTTTTTGTGAGGATCATCAAAAGAAGCGGAAAAGAAGTGGGGTTCGATATTTCCAAGATTATGGCTGCGGTGCAGAAGGCAAACAGGGAAGTGCCCGAAGCGGATCGCATGAGTGCGGAACAGATCGATGAGATTTCCAACAATGTAGAAAAGATCTGTCTGGATATGGCCCATACACCCAGTGTAGAGGAAATTCAGGATATGGTGGAAAACCAAATCATGCATCAACAGGCTTTTGAGGTAGCGAGAAAATATATTACCTATCGTTATAAAAGAGCGCTGGTTCGTAAATCCAATTCCACGGATGAGCAGATTTTGACTTTGATAGAATGTAATAATGAAGAAGTAAAGCAGGAAAATTCCAATAAAAATCCCATTGTTAACAGCGTGCAGCGCGATTATATGGCAGGAGAGGTCAGCAAGGATATTACCAAGCGCTTTTTGCTGCCGCCGGATATTGTCAGAGCTCATGAAGAGGGAATTATCCATTTCCATGATGCGGATTATTTTGCACAACATATGCATAACTGCTGTCTTGTGAATCTGGAAGATATGCTGCAAAACGGCACTGTGATCAGTGAGACCATGATTGACACGCCCAAGAGCTTTTCTACGGCATGTAACATTGCGACCCAGAGTATCGCGCAGATTGCCAGCAGCCAGTATGGCGGACAGAGTATTACGTTATCCCATCTGGCTCCCTTTGTGGATGTGAGCAGACAGAAACTGCGCCGTCTGGTGACCAAAGAGTATCAGGATGCGGGAGTGGATCTGAATGAGGAACAGATCAACCAGATTGCGGAGATGCGTGTCAAAGAAGAAATCGAGCGGGGCGTACAGATGATCCAGTATCAGGTCATTACGCTGATGACTACCAACGGACAGGCCCCATTTGTTACGGTCTTTATGTATCTGGATGAAGTGCCGGAAGGGCGCATCAGAGATGACCTTGCCATGGTCATTGAAGAAATGCTCAGACAGAGAATTCTGGGTGTAAAAAATGAAAAAGGCGTATATATTACACCTGCCTTTCCAAAACTAATTTATGTATTGGAAGAGGATAATGTCAGAGAAGGAACCAGATACTGGGAGATTACCAAGCTGGCGGCCCAGTGTACCGCAAAGCGGATGGTGCCCGATTATATTTCCGAAAAGGTTATGAAGGAATTAAAACAGGGCTATTGTTATCCTTGTATGGGATGCCGTTCCTTCCTGACCGTTTATCATGACGACAAGGGAAAACCGAAATTTTACGGCCGTTTTAATCAGGGTGTTGTTACCTTGAACCTGGTAGACGTTGCCTGTTCTTCGGGAAGAGATATTGATAAATTCTGGAAGATTTTGGATGAAAGACTGGATCTTTGCTACCGGGCACTGATGTGCAGACACAACCGGTTAAAGGGGACTCCGTCCGATGTGGCCCCGATCTTGTGGCAGGACGGCGCACTGGCAAGGCTCAAAAAGGGAGAAACCATCGATAAACTGTTGTATAACGGCTATTCAACCATTTCCCTCGGTTATGCGGGGTTATGCGAATGTACCAGATATATGACCGGAAAATCCCATACGGATCCGGTGGCAACTCCGTTTGCATTGGAGGTTATGCAGCGGTTAAACGATGCCTGCGCCAAGTGGAGAGAGGAGACCAATATTGACTTTAGTCTCTACGGAACACCGCTTGAGTCTACAACCTACAAATTTGCAAAGTGTTTGCAGAAACGGTTCGGTAAGATCAAGGATGTAACGGATAAGAACTATATTACCAACAGTTATCATGTGCATGTAACGGAAGAAATTGACGCATTCAGCAAACTGACATTTGAAGCACAGTTCCAGAAACTGTCTCCGGGCGGGGCAGTCAGCTATGTGGAAGTGCCCAACATGCAGAATAATATTGATGCCGTTTTGGCGGTAATGCAGCATATTTATGAAAATATCATGTATGCGGAGCTGAATACCAAGAGTGATTATTGCCAGAAATGCGGATTTGACGGAGAAATCCGTATTATAAAGGATGAAGAAGGTAAGCTGGTTTGGGAATGCCCCTGCTGCGGCAACAGAGATCAGGATACCATGAATGTGGCAAGACGTACCTGCGGCTATATCGGAACCCAGTTCTGGAACCAGGGACGCACCCAGGAAATTCAGGAACGTGTATTGCATTTGTAGATCGGAGAGATTATGAATTACGCATCTATAAAAAAAACGGACATCGCCAATGGGGTTGGTGTCCGTGTTTCTTTATTCGTATCCGGCTGTACCCATCATTGTAAGGAGTGCTTTAATCCGGAAACATGGAATTTTGCATACGGAGAACCTTTCACGGAGGAAACGGAGGAAGAACTGCTGCAGGCGCTGGCACCGACGCATATCAAAGGCTTGACGCTGCTTGGAGGAGAACCCATGGAGCCGGATCATCAGAGAGCGCTGCTTCCTTTCCTGAGAAAAGTAAAAGAACGGTTTCCAAATAAAACCATCTGGTGTTATACTGGTTATACATTGGAATGCGATCTCATGGGAACCAGTGCGGATGCCATGGGCAGAGTCGGACGGGCAAAATGTGAGGTGACGGAAGAATTTTTAAATATGCTGGATATACTGGTAGATGGAGAGTTTATGATTGATCTGAAGGATATCCGCTTGAAATTCCGTGGGTCTTCCAATCAGAGAATCCTGGATGTGAAAAAAACCATGAGAGAGAAAAAAGCGATTTTGGCGGCAGAATTTATGTAAAAAATGAAAAGGCTACAGTTTGGTAAATAAAAACCATGGAGGGAAAAGTATGAATCAAAAAGCAATGTTTCAGTTGACGTACGGGCTTTTCGTGCTCAGTGCAAAAGAGGGAGATTTTCAGAATGGCTGCATCATCAATACGGCGGCGCAGGTTACAAGTGATCCGAACCGGATCAGTATTGCGGTCAATAAGGGCAACAAAACCTGTGAAATGATCGATCATACGGGAGAATTTAATGTATCCGTGCTGACGGAAAAAACACCGTTTGAAGTATTTACGCACTTTGGATTTCAGAGCGGCAGGGTAAAGGATAAGTTTGAAGGCTGGGGCTTTAAGGAAAAAGCAGAAAACGGCATTTATTATCTGACCGGCAGCACCAACGCTTATATCAGCGGAAAGGTTGTCCAGAAAATCGATTTGGGAACCCATATCCTGTTTATCGCTGATGTGACGGCGGCAGAGGTGTTATCTGCAGATCCCAGTGTTACCTACAGCTATTATCAGCAGAACATTAAGCCGAAGCCTGTTGAGAAAAAGAAAAGCGGTTATACCTGTACCATATGCGGATATGTCTATGAGGGGGATGAGCTTCCTGCGGACTTTATCTGTCCGATCTGCAAACACGGTGCAGAGGCGTTTGTCAAAAATTAAATCAGGAGAATTTTTATGAAGTTCATGCATTTATCGGACCTTCATATCGGAAAACGGGTAAACGAGTACTCTATGCTGGAGGATCAGACTTACATTTTAAAACAGATCCTTCATCTTGTGGACGAGGAAAAACCGGAGGCGGTTTTGATCGCCGGGGATATTTATGATAAAAGTGTTCCCGGCGGCGATGCCGTTATGCTATTTGACCGGTTCCTGACACAGCTTGCAAAGAGGAAGGTGCCCGTTTTTTTGATTAGCGGAAATCATGATTCTGCAGAGCGCCTGGCTTTCGGAAGAGAGCTTCTGGCAGACAGTGATGTTTATGTATCGGAGGTCTATGAGGGAAAAATACAGAAGATTACAAAGACAGACCAATACGGGAGGATCCATTTTTATCTGTTCCCGTTTCTGAAGCCGGCGGTGGTCAAACACTTTATGCCGGAAAAAGAAATTACGGATTATCAGAGTGCCATGGAAGCGGTTGTGGAAGGAATGGATATCGATTTTTCGGAGAGGAATGTCTTTCTGGTACATCAGTTTCTGACAGGCGCAGAGAAAAGTGAATCCGAAGAAGTTTCCGTAGGCGGATTGGATGATATTTCTGCATCGGTGTTCGACGGTATAGACTATGTGGCATTGGGGCATATCCACAGGCCGCAGTCGGTTTCGAGAGATACTGTCCGTTACTGCGGAACGCCGTTGAAATATTCTTTTTCCGAAGCGGAGCATGAGAAAACGGTAACGTTTGTCACGATGAAGGAAAAAGGTAAGGTAGAGATAACGGAGAGGAAACTTGTCCCCATCAGAGATATGCGAAAGATCAAAGGCAGTTATCTGGAGCTAACCAATCCGGAGCGTTATAAAAATACCCGGGTGGAGGATTATCTTGCCATTACTTTGACGGATGATGAGGATATTCCGGAGGTCATGGGAAAGCTTTCCTGTATTTATCCCAATATTATGAAACTGGAATATGATAACCGCCGGACAAGGGCGGCGGGGATTGATGATATGCCGGGGATGGCTGATGATAAGACACCTTTGGAACTGTTTGCTGAATTTTATGAAAAACAGAACGGAATGTCCATGTCGGATGCACAGCGGGAATATGTATCCGCATTGATCGAAGATATCTGGGAGGACAGCCTATGAAACCTTTGAAACTGGTGATGTCCGCATTCGGTCCGTATGCGGAGGAAGAAATCATCGATTTTGAAAAACTGGGAAATTCGGGACTATATCTGATTACCGGAGATACCGGATCCGGTAAGACCACCATATTTGATGCCATTTCCTTTGCGCTGTTTGGGGAAAGCAGCGGCAACAGGGAGCCATCCATGCTGCGAAGCCGCTTTGCGGATGCCAAGACAAAGACTTATGTACAGTTTTCTTTTACATATAAGAGAAATTGTTATGAGATACGCCGAAATCCTGAGTATCTGCGCCCCAAAGACAGGGGAGAAGGAGAAACGGCGGAACGGGCAGATGCGGTTCTGACCATGCCGGGAGGAAGCGTCGTTACAGGGGTGAAAAATGTCAATGACCGGGTAACAGAACTGCTGGGAATCAATCGGGAGCAGTTTTCCCAGATTGCCATGATCGCGCAAGGTGAATTTTTGAAACTGCTGCTTTCGGATACCAAAAAGCGCAGCGAGATATTTCGGGAAATTTTCGGTACCGGAAAGTATCAGGAATTGCAGGATGCCTTAAGAAGCAGGAGCGGAAAACTGCATGATGAATATGATGTGATTTCACGCAGTATTCACCAATATTTGGAAGGTTTCCGCTGTCCGCCCGATCACATAAGATATGAAGTAATTGAGAAAATAAAATCAGATACCGGGATTTCTTCCGCGGAAAGTGTAAGAGGAGTATTGGAAGAAGTATGCGGAGATTTACGGGAGCGTGCAAAGGAAGCAAGGAAGGCCTTGCGGGAAACGGATCAGGAGTTGAGCAAAGTTACCCAGAGTCTGGGAATCTATGAGGCGATCCTTCATACGAAAGAGCAACTTTCCAAAGAGCAGAAAAAAAGGAGCGAGCTGCAGGAAAAACTGGATGTCTGCAACGGGAAACTGGAAGAAGAGCAAAAGACGGAAATCAGGAGAAAAGAACTGTCGGAAGAGATTTTATTAAAGAAAGAGAATCTCAAAGGTTTTGCGGAATTGGAAAACCTGATAACGGAAAGTAATCTGAAAGAAAAAGCTTTGCGCGAGATGAGTGCAGAAACGGAAAGAGAACGGCAGGAGATTGCCGGGTTGCAGGAAAAACTTGCAGCGGGGCAGGAAAGAAGGCGGCTTTTGGACAATCCCGAAGCAAATTATGCCAAATGGGAAAGGGAAAAGCAAAGGTTAGAGCAACTTTACAAGGTTTGGCAGGAATACCGGAGTGATCTGAGGCGTATTCTGGAACTGGAAGAAGAAGAAAAACAGGAACGGGAACGATATCAAAAGGTCGCAGAAGAGGCAGATGTGTTGCTGCAAAAAGCACTCTCTCTGGAACGGGCGTTTCTGGACGGACAGGCGGGAGTGCTGGCAATGAGGCTGGAGCCGGGGAAACCGTGTCCCGTCTGCGGCGCTTCGGAGCATCCGAATCCTGCATGTACGTATGCCGAAGTTCCGGAGCAGTCCGAAGTGGAACGGGCCAAGGAAAAAGCTGAGCACATGAGGAAGCAGGCAGCGGGATACAGTGAGCATATCAAAGAAATTGCTGCCACAAAGGCTGTATTGCAGGAGAAGAAGGAAAACATCGAGGAACAGCTTATGGTTTCGTCCGCGGATTGGAAAAAAACGGAAAAGGATCTGTGGGATGCGGTATTGAAAAAGCACATACGGGAAGCAGATCAGCAGATGAAAAAAGCGGGACAGCTGATAGAGGAAGCGAAACAGTTGGATGAACAGCTGCCCAAAGAAAGTGAACGCCTGAATACATTGATATCGCAGTTTCAGAAGGAGCGGGAACAGCTTGCAACACTGCAGGAGAGTGCCAGGTCCATGAAGCAACAGATAGGGGAAAGGCGCAAACAGCTGGGATTTGCCGATGGAAAAGAGGCGAATGCCTATATCAAAAATTTGGAAAAAGAATGGACGAGCCTGCAAAAAGCTTACGAAAAGGCGGAAGCAGATGTGTCGGAAACAAGTCTGAACATGAAGGAAACAGAGGCAGCTATCCGTACGCTGACAGCTTCTTTAAAGAAACAGAAAAAAGAAGCGGGAGAAGAGGAAGCGGAAGTGCTTTCGGAAAAAGCCGAAAATCTCGAACGGGAGAAAAAGCGGTTGGAGACTGTCACAAAAGAAGCGGAATTGATTGCCGATACCGATGAAAATGTTCGAAAAAATGTGTGCAGGCAGCTGGAGCGGTTGGAAGAAACCGGCGCGAAATGGCAGATGGTCAAGGCGCTTCACAATACCGCAAGCGGAAGTGTTGCGGGCAGGGACAAGGTGATGCTGGAGACTTATGTGCAGATGGCATATTTTGACAGGATCATTGCCAGAGCCAACGTACATTTTATGAAAATGACCGATGGAAGATTCGAACTGCTTCGTGCCAAAGAAGCAGGCAATCAGAGAAGTCAGAGCGGGCTGGAGTTGAATGTGCTGGATCATTATGATATGAGCCGGGACGGCGGAAGCCGCAGCGTCAAATCATTATCCGGAGGAGAGTCGTTTTTGGCGGCACTTTCCCTTGCACTGGGTATGAGTGAAGAGGTCAGTGCCAATGCGGGCGGCATTGAGCTGGATGCATTGTTTGTGGATGAAGGTTTTGGTACACTGGATGAAGCTGCTTTGGACAGAGCCATCAAAGCCTTACAAGAGTTATCAAGTGCTAACCGAATTGTGGGAATTATTTCCCATGTACCGGAACTGAAGAACCGTATGGAGCGGCAGATTATTGTAAAGAAAGACAAATTAAAAGGAAGCAGAACGGAACTGATAGTATGAAGTATGCAAATGTAACGGAAGGTAATTTTGTGGAGCGTCCTAACCGCTTTATCGCCTACGTGGATATTGACGGCAGGCGGGAAATCTGTCATGTAAAAAATACCGGCAGATGTAAGGAACTGCTCGTACCCGGAGCAACGGTATATCTGACCAAAGCGGATAATCCGGACAGGAAAACTGCATATGATCTCATCGGAGTCCGCAAGGGAGAACGGATGATCAATCTGGATTCCCAGCTTCCCAATGCAGCAGCCTATGAGTGGATATCAAAGCATAAAAAAGAGTGGAACATTGAGCAGCTGAAAAGGGAAGTAAAGTACGGAAACTCCAGATTTGACCTTTGGGGAAAGAAAACGGACGGCAAAGAATTTTTTATCGAAGTAAAGGGTGTAACGCTGGAGGAAGACGGAGTTGTCCGTTTCCCGGATGCTCCTACGGAACGCGGCATCAAGCATGTTGAGGAACTGGCGGAATGTGTCGGGGAAGGGTATGGAGCGGCAATCCTGTTTGTCATTCAGATGGACGGGGTAAGGTGGTTTGAGCCCAATATGGTGACGCATCCCGCCTTTGGGGAAGCATTAAAGAAAGCGGAGAAAGCGGGCGTGCTGGTCAGGGCAGTCTGTTGCGGGGTGGCTCCGGATGAAATGTACATACGAAAAGAAGTGGAAGTCAGACTTCCGTTGTGATAGTATGTATGCGGATGGAGAGAGAAAACATGAAATCGGAAAAGAACATGCAGGTCAATGGCAATTTGGAGCATTTAAAAGAGAAAAAACTGTTTTTGTTTGATATCGACGGCACTATAGCATTATCAGAGGATGTTATCGACGGCACTTTTGAACTGCTGGATTATATCCGGGAGATTGGCGGACGAGCCGTTTATATTACGAATAATTCTTCCAAAAGTACGGCGGATTATGTGGAAAAATTTCGGAGGATGCACATTCCGGCGATATCGGAAGATTTTGTAACTGCGGGCAGCTTTACCTTATCCTATCTGACGGAGCATCATGGGGATGATCTGATTTATGCAATGGCAACAAAGTCCTATGTGGATGAACTTCGCAAGAACGGTCTGCATGTGACGGAAGATTATTCCGAGGCCGTGGATGTGGTGCTGACGGCATTTGATACGGAATTGACCTATGAAAAAATCGAGACTGTATGCAGGATTTTGATGGATGATAAAAAGGAACGCATCTGGCTTGCCACCAATGCGGATCTTCGATGCCCGGTAAGCTTTGGCATGATACCGGACTGCGGATCCATCTGCAATATGATTTCTGCCGCTACGGACCGGAAACCGGTTTATCTGGGAAAACCCGCACCGGGACTGGTCAATTACAGTATGGAGATCACGGGCTTTTCCAAAGAGGAAACTCTCGTGGTGGGAGACCGCATATATACGGATATTGCCTGTGGGGAAAACGCGGGAGTGGAAACCTGCCTTGTGCTGACGGGTGAGGCAAAAGCGGAAGATGTGGAAGGCGCAGCGAACCGCATTGATTTCTGCTTTCCGTCGGTTCGGGAATTGTATGAAAAAATCATGCTCCAATCATAAAGAGAAAAGGTGAAAAACAATGGAATCAAAAAGGATTACATGGATTGATGGATTAAGAGGCATAGCGAGTCTTTTTGTTGTATTCCATCATTTTATTATGGGTTATTATCCCGCAGCCTATCAGGGTGCGGATGCAGTTACACATCTGGGCGGCAATGTCGAGGCGGATTTTTCTCAGTCGCCTCTGGCTTTTTTTGCAATCGGGGATTTGTGGGTTTCTGTTTTTTGCCTGATCAGCGGTTTTGTCATCAGCTATCAGGTGTTTCATATGACCGATGAGAAACAGTTTTCCAAATCATTGTTAAAACGGTATCCGCGGCTGATGCTTCCCGTTTTTGCACTGTCGGCGATTGTCTATGTAATGCTTCATCTGAATCTGTTTTTCAATACGCAGGCTGCAGCGATTACGGGTTCGGAGTGGCTCGCCCAGTTTTATCAGAATAAAACGACCATATCCGATCTGATCTTTTCCAGCATTGCGGATACCTGGATTGTGGGATTTTCCACGCTGTATTCCAATGCGTTCTGGATGCTGGCGGATTTGTTTACCGGTTCTTTTATGGCATATATTCTGGCAGCGATGAGTAAGGGGATGAACAGAAGGGTTATTTATGTTTATATCGCGACGGCGTTGATTTATCTGTCTACGAACAGCCGACTGACGGATTTTGCACTGGGTGTTCTGCTGTCCTACATCGTGGTACAGTATGGGGAGAGCATACATCAACATAAACGGACGTGTATCGTTGTGGGTGTGCTGATGTTGATATCAGCAGTCTTTTTGGGAGCTTATCCTGTGGCCTATGCACCAACCAACGAGTATCGTTTTTTGAATCATCTGCCGGACAGACTGAATCCCTATTACTTTTATCATATGCTGGCTTCGGCATTGTTAGTGATGGCAATTTATCTGTTAAAACCTTTGAAAAAACTGCTTTCTATGAGACCGGTGCTGTTTCTTGGGAAAATATCGTATTCCGTTTATCTGGTACATATTCCGGTCCTGTTTTCGCTGTCGGCATGGTTCTTGCTGAAACTTATGGAGCGGACGGGAAATTATAATCTGTCGGCGGGAGTAATGTTTGGAATATCTATTGCAGTCATTTGGGTATTGGCATGGCTGTTTTATCTGTTGGTGGAAAAAAACTGTGCCAGGCTGATCGATTGGGCTGTAGGTAAATTGTCGGATAAACAAGCCCAAAATATAAAATAACTGTCTGAAAACTGTACAAACTATTTATATGGAGAGAAAGGGACTGCAAGAGAATGCCAGATGCAGTTCGGAGATAAGGAAATGAAATTTTTATTGGAATTATACTGGTCATTTTTCAGAATCGGAATTCTGACCTTCGGGGGCGGCTTGACAATGCTGCCTATGTTAAAATATGAAATTGTGGAGAAAAAGCAGTGGACGACGGAGGATGAACTGTTGGACTGTTATGCTATCGGGCAGTGTACGCCGGGGATCATTGCAGTCAATACCGCCACCTATGTAGGGTATAAAAAAGCGGGGATACCGGGCGGCATCTGGGCAACCCTGGGGATGATTTCTCCTTCGTTGTTCATCATTACCGTGGTGGCGGCATTTTTAAAAGAATTTATGGATAATGTGTGGCTGCAGCATGCGCTGATGGGAATCCGCGGTATTATCTGTGCCCTGATGCTCAATACGGTGCTGACGCTGGCAAAGAAAAGTCTGGTGCATCCGGTCTGCTACGGAATCTGCATCGCAGCCTTTATCCTTGCAATGTTTACACCGGTTCCTACGGTAGCCATCGTTGTACTTTCGGCAATTGCGGGAAATCTGTTGGCAAGGTTCGGAGGGAAGGTGCAATGAAAGAAATGCTGTCTGTATTTTTTGAATTTTTTAAGATTGGTCTTTTTGCCGTGGGCGGAGGTCCTGCAACCATTCCGTTTCTTATGGAACTGAGCGAAAAAACAAACTGGTACTCCATGGAAGAACTGACCAATATGATTGCAATCAGTGAATCGACACCGGGACCTATCGGGCTGAATATGGCAACTTATGTGGGTTTCCACACTTTGGGCATCTTCGGTGGATTGGTTTCTTCTATCGGGTTGACGCTGCCAAGTGTCGTTGTCATCATCCTGATTGCTAAGTTTTTGAATAACTTCAATGAAAATCCCTATGTGAAAAAGGCGTTTTGGGGAATTCGTCCGGCAGTTACCGCACTGATCTTTGCCGCAGTGCTCAGCATGTGCAAAGCATCTCTTTTTGTGGTGAACGATGCCGGTCTTCAGCCTGCCGTCGGAAGCATTATCATCTGTGTTGCGGCTTTCGGGCTCTTGCAGATCAAGAAGTTAAAAAAGCTGCACCCGGCAGTCTGGATACTGGGTGCAGCGGTATTGGGGATCGTATTCCGGTTGTAGCAGGTAGTATAGAATTTCCTCGACTACCTCGGAGTCGTATATTCCCGGTCAATATGGATCTTTGCCACACTTCTGACATCGTCGCAGGCAAAAGCGGCACAGATTTCGTAATCTCCGGGAAGAGTTACATAGCATTTTCGCTCCTCGTCATAATAGGAAAAGCTATAGGCATCAAAGACCGCATGGAAATCTTTTGTTTCGCCGGCTTTCAGGAACTGCTTGTCAAAGCCGCGCAGCTCCTTGACGGGACGTTTGACCGCTGAGTCAATGGGCCTGATATAAAACTGGACTGTCACAGCACCGTCTCTGTTTCCGCTGTTGGTAACGGGGACAGAGACTTCTGTGGAAAGGGAAGGAATGGTGCAGATACCGTCTTTGCAGCCGCCTGTTTCCGCAACGGAAGCAGAGACCTTACCAAAGGAAAACTCTGTGTAGGACAGACCATGGCCGAAAGCAAAAGCCGGTTTCACGTCATAAGTATCAAAATAGCGGTAACCTACATAAATGTCTTCGTTGTAACGGACTTTATCATTGCCGGGAAACTCTCCGAGTTTGTGAGCCGGAGAATCTTCTAAAACGAGTGGCAGCGACATGGTCAGTTTACCCGAAGGATTGGATTCGCCGAAAACGGTTCTGGCAAAAGCGAGTCCGCCCTGCATACCGTTGTAGGAATAATAGAGGAGTGCTTTCACATCGCCCAGCCACTCGTGCATATCCACAGGACTTCCGGCAATCATGGTTACGATCATATCCGGTCTGACCTTCAACAACTCTTTGATGATATGATCCTGTCCGTTGGGCAGGCGCATATCTTCCTTATCTTTTCCTTCCACATCATAGTCATGGTTTAATCCGCCTACAAAGATGACGGCATCCGCGTCCCGGCATGCTGACTTGGCATTTGCCAGATATTTTTCATCCAGTGCGGCGATTTCTTCCGGCTCTGCTTTCTTGACGGGATTGCCGCCGGCACCCTGACCGTTTTCGTCATGTCCCCATGCATTTCCGATTACATAATTGTAGTAGCCCGGTTCATAGACAACCTGACAATTGCCGCCCAGCACCATTTTCAATCCCAGAAGAGGAGAAATTTCATACAATGCTTTGATCTCGGCACTTCCGCCGCCCAATGCGTGTATACGGTTGGCATTGTCACCGATGACCAGCAATTTTTTGATTCTCTTTTTATCCAGAGGCAGGATTTTTTCATCATTCTTCAAAAGAATAATACTTTCTTCCGCCGTCCTTAACAGTTTTTCACCGGAAGAAGGTGCGTTATAAGTGCCGCTCTTGCGTTCTCCGTCCGACATATGGATCCGATTCATGACATTCAGGATGTGCATGACTTTTTCGTCCAGTTTCTCCATCGGGACTCTGCCGTCTTCTACAGCGGTTTTGAGCGGATTGGCAAAATAATATTCATCAAAGTTATTGGTGGTACGCATATCCACATCGATGCCGGCATTACCGGCTTCTTCCGTATCATGGATGCTGCCCCAGTCGGAAACAACGATGCCGTCAAAACCCCATTCACCCCGCAGAATTTCATCCAACAGATAAGGATGGTGGGAGCAGTAGGTTTCTCTGAATTTATTATAGGAACCCATGAGCCCGTAAGTATTTCCTTCTTTGACTGCCGCACGGAATGCGGGAAGATAGATTTCAAACAAAGCCCGTTCGCTGACATAGGTGTCCACGTCGTTTCTGCGGGTTTCCTGATTGTTCAGGGCATAATGCTTGACGCAGGCGGATACGTCATTTTCCTGTACGCCTTGAATATAGGGGACAGCCATGCGTCCTGACAGATAAGGATCTTCGCTCATATATTCAAAGTTCCTGCCGCATAAAGGAGAGCGGTGGATGTTGACACCCGGCCCCAGGATCATATCCTTGCCTCTGCCGCGGGTTTCTTCGCCGAGAATCTGTCCGGTTTCATAAGCACGTTCCGGATTGAAGGTAGAAGCCAGTGCCGTATTACTTGGCAGATATGAGGTATAATCATCGGAAAATCCTTTGGGGAACCATTCGGTTTTTTCGTATTCCAGTCTGACACCCATAGGTCCGTCAGAATAAGTAAAGGCAGGAATGTCCAGCCGTTCCACTGCTTTTGTCTGAAACAAAGCAGCGCCGTGCACCATGCCGATTTTTTCATCTAATGTCATGCTGTTGCAAAGAGATTTCAGTTCATTCTGTGTCATAACATCTGTCCTTTCGTGTATATCTGAATAGTTACGATAAAAGAGTAGTGCAGAAGAAAAAGAAAAGATACACAAATCCTGATATTTTTGTTAAAATTATGATGTATTTGGTAAAAAAAAATCGCAAGTTTTTTATGATGTCGGGAACGGATGTGAAGAAAATGGCAATGGAAAAGCAACTGCGGCAAAAGCTGTTTGCAGATCGGGAACAGCAGAATTATCATGCACCTTACGGTAAGGAATACAGTTATTATGATGCTGTGAAAAATGGCGATATCAGGACTTTGAGGGATCAATGGCTCCAAAGTCCTATTTATGAATCGGAAGGTCTGGGAGAATTGTCAGAGAATCCGGTTAGGAACATCCTGTATCATGTCATTGTTTCCGTCGCCATGGTTTCCAGATACTGTATAGAAGGCGGATTGGAGCCGGAAACCGCATATAGCTTAAGCGATCTTTATATCCAACGGGCAGATCTGTGCAAGACGAAGGAAGAATTGGGAGAACTTCACAGGGAAATGACTTTGGATTTTGCTTCCCGTATGAGAAAACTGCAGAAGGAGAATGTATATTCCAGGCATGTTATCATTTGTATGGAATATATATATGAACATCTTCATGAAAAGATCGGCATGAAAGATATGGCAAGAGTAACGGGACTTCATGAAAATTATCTTTCCCGACTGTTTAAGCAGGAAACGGGAATGACTATTTTGCAATATATACAGGATAAAAAACTGGAGCAGGCGGAATATATGTTGAAGCATACGGATGCAGATATTTCGGAAATTGCAAGCGATTTGAGTTTTTCCTCCCAGAGTTATTTTATCCAGGTGTTCAAAAGGAAGAACGGAAAGACGCCAAAAGAATATAGAAATTGCTATTTCAGACGAAATTTGAAACATGATCTTCGATTTTAAGAAAGGAATTTTTTATGTCAGAACATATCACAACAGCAAATAAGATTCATTTTAAACCATTAGAGCCCAGGAAAGAGGATATTATCATTGAGGATATTGCCCATGCGTTATCGTTGATGACCAGAGCGAACGGGCATTTTCCGGAATTTTATTCTGTCGGACAGCACTGTATCGGATGTTATAAGGAGGCTGTCGCAAGGGGAATGGGAGAAAGGATCGCATTAATGTGTCTTTTACATGATGCCAGTGAAGCTTATATTGCTGATATCACCAGACCTGTGAAAAAAGAATTAAAGGAGTACCTTGCCATTGAAAAGCGATTGCAGGATGCAATTTATGAGCGTTTTCTGGGGTCAGTGCCTGTAGGAGAGGAAGAACAGGCGGTATCATTGATTGATGATGCCATGTTGTTTCATGAGTTCTATCACTACATGGGTGAAAAGATCGTGGACGGAGAGCCGGAACTGCTGACGGAGCCGGATTTTTATGAGAGACCGTTTCGGGAAGTGGAAAAAGAGTATCTTGCCATATTCGAGAAGTCCATGAAAACGAAATAAGACAGAAAAATACGGTACAAAATAAAAACTTTGGCATATCATAACAAAAAGGGGTGGGAAAGCCATGTCTTTTGATGATATGTGTAAAAAAGAAGTAATCAGCATAAAGGATTGCCGAAAACTGGGTCACGTGGTAGATATGGAATTTGATGAATGTAAAGGGTGTATCTGTAAAATTGTAGTAGCCCCAAGAGCAGGGATCCTGAATTTTTTCTGTTGCGGAGATGAAGTTGTCATTCCCTTTTGTAATATCAAGCAGATTGGCCCGGATATTATTCTGGTGGATTTTTGTTGTTAGATTTCCATTAGTTACCATAAAGCAGTTGACATAAATTTTATCATGGAATATAATGTAACTAAATTACGTCGCATACATAGATATTGTGTCTGCGGATAACCAAAAATGAAACAAAATGAGGGAGAGTTACAAATATGAAATGTCCGTTTTGTGGTCATGAAAATACCAGAGTAATCGATTCCAGACCGGCAGAGGAAAATAATTCCATCAGACGCCGTCGTGTCTGTGACGAGTGTGATAAGCGTTTTACCACTTATGAAAAAGTTGAAACGATACCGCTTATCATTATTAAAAAAGATAATAACCGGGAAACTTATGATCGTGCCAAGATAGAAGCAGGCGTGCTTCGTGCCTGCCACAAGAGACCTGTCAGTGCAAATCAGATCACAAGACTGATAGAGGATGTGGAAACACAGATTTTCAACATGGAGGAAAAGGAAATCCCTTCCAATAAAATCGGTGAACTTGTAATGTCCAAGCTGAAAGATCTGGATGCGGTTGCTTATGTCAGATTTGCATCCGTATATCGTGAATTTAAAGATGTGAATACCTTTATGGACGAGTTGAAGAAAGTACTGGATAAGTAGGCGATTTGATTATGGCAATGAATGAAAAGCAGAAAGCAGAGCTGGAAAAAGTAGACAGGAAAATAAAGTTTTTGACAAACCTCAGGCTGGGGATTTTATTTGTGGCCCTGTTGGATGTATTGGTTATTTTTTACGGGGATAAGTTTGCGGAAGGTGCATCCTGGCTTTTGTATTTTAAAGCATATTCCTACAATATTCTGGGAATTGCAATCTTTATTATTTTGATTACGATCATTATCAGAATGTTTCTGGTGGCAAAGCATAATCATATTGTCAGGGAAAGCAGAGATTAAAACAAAAATAAATATGGAAAATAAGGAATAAAAAACCGCGGTTCGCATTCAAATTATGAAACGGACCGCGGTTTCTTTATTCAGAACGTCTGTTCGGGGGGGGGGGTAAAAGTTGTTTTAATTCCTGAATGCTGTTTTGGAATATGGCTGAAGTTTCCTCCAAATCGTATACCAAATCGTGACCGGAAAGATTCATCAGGAACTCATTAAAAGAATCGATGATGTTAGGTTCTTTTATGATACAGGTCTGTGTCTGACCGGTATCCGGATGAGTATAGGTAAATAAAATGGATGAGTTATCAAAGGTAAATAATTCCATTTGGGGATGAAACACCTCATCTTTTACCATATATAATTTCAATGAACCTGTCTGATTGGATTGTATCATTCGATTTAATATGGTAATACGGTCTTTCGTATTCAGAGGATGATACAGGTCGTAAGGGATCTGATAGATCAAACCATTACGGACAAAATCTTCGTAACCTGCTTGGTTAAAAATGGAAATGGAAGAATTAAGTTTCTTTAGGTTTTCACACTGAGACAGCAGCATTGTAGTCAGAAACTGTTGTTGTTCTTCCGGCAGGTCTTCATTGATGGAATTCCGGATAATATTGTTATCCACAAAAGCTGTGATACAAGGCTGTGTTTCCAATGAATGGGAAAAAGTCGCATTGACTGTGGACGATATAAAAATGGATAAAAGAGAAGGGGTATCAACTGCATCCAGTAAGGGTAGGGAATTCTGCAGAAGCTGTTGAAAATGCTGCAGGTAATGAGCTACAGCGGAATCCGGCAAAATCAAGGCGGTTTCGCAATCTGAGGATACCAAAAAAACATTATGGTTACATATAATGTAATAGGTAAACGGGGCTCCCGCTACATTGGCTGAGTTGTTTTCTTCATAGTAGTAATATAAAGAACAATTGGTCGGATTGGACAGTGCAAAAGGAAACAACGTGGATAATAAGCGTAGATTAAATAAAGAAGCTTCTGTATTTCCACGGGATGTTTTCACAAACGGTGCGATGTGCCGAATCTGCAGGGTACTGTAATAGGGAATCTGAAGCTGTTCATACAGGTCGCTGAAAAAACGGTTATGAAAATGAGAGACGGCATAAAGGTATGTGTTCGACTCCTGTACAATATTATAAGATATAATCTGGCAGATGACTTTGATGATATTAAACTGACCTTTGATCATATGACAATCCTGAACAGGAGCGCTGATTGGTGTAAAAGGAATACCTGCTTCGGAATACAAAGAAGTATCGCTTATATTGATATTCTCAATCAAGTCTTTGATATACATATGTTTTTGATAGGTAATTTCGCCAATCTGAGAAACTAAGAAGGATTTGTCCAATTCTTTCTTCTCTGTAGGTGTGAGATTAAGGTAAGGAAGCAGTTTGTTCAGATTTTCCGGACTGATTGGACGTTCTCCGGATATGGCTCTTTGCAGAGTTGTTCGATTAACTTTACTAATATAAGAAAGTGAGTAGATCGTGTAATTGCTTTTATCAATATACTCTTTCAACAATTCATTTATTGCTTTCATGATATTTTCCTCCCTGATGTAAAATATGTAGAAAAAGTAACAAAACGTACGCAATTTGTACTTATTGTATGATGCTTTTTTATAAAAATCTAGTCAAAAATTATGTGTCACATAATTTGTCACATATTAAAAATATAGAATAAATTGGATGATTTGCAAATTTCAAATTTTATTTTAAGACACAAAAAAGACACAAAAGTGAGAAAAGTAATAAAAAAAAGGTCACATTTTTTGTCCCATATTGCGAAAGCGAATGGGAAAAGTTACCGTTAAAAGGAGGCTGAATGCAGGGGGAAAATTATGAATGGAATCATAGACATTCACAATCACATACTGCCCGGCGTGGATGATGGACCCGCGAATTTGGAAGAGACCGTTCAGATGCTTTCACAAGCTGTTGGGGAAGGGATTACCGCAGTCATCGCCACACCCCATTACCATCCGGGAAGAGGAACGACAGATATATCCAAAACAGAACAGATCTTGTCAAAGGTGCAGGAAATCGCTGCGGGGGAAGGGATTCCCATCAAAATCTATCCCGGTAATGAAATTTTTTACCATGATGCCATAATAGAAAATCTGGATTCCCAAAAAATATTGACCATGAATAAAACGGAATATACACTGACAGAGTTTTATCCGGAGCATCCTTACAACACCATCAGGCAGGGATTGAACTGTATCGTGTCAGGCGGCTATATTCCGATTCTTGCGCATGCAGAGAGATATGTCGAAATGCTGAAGAATCCTGATTATATTGACGATTTGATAGAAATGGGATGTTATATCCAACTCAATGCTTCGAGTATCATGGGAGATCATGGGAGGAAGATTAAGTCATTCTGTAATCGATTGTTAAAGAATGAAATGGTTCATTTTGTTGCAACAGATGCACACCATGCTTCAGGCAGCAGAACCATGCAGCTGCAAAAATGTGCAATCTATATTGAAAAGAAATATGGCAGAGATTATGCGGAAAAGCTCTTTGTCGGGAACCCGTCTTTGCTTTTAAAAGGAGTATACATTTAAGAATATGCAAGGAGAAAGTACAAACATGAGAAAAGACGATGTGATTGAAATAGATTTGAGAGAACTGTTTTTTGTTCTTCTCGGAAAACTGCATATTCTGATACTTGCCCTGGTATTGGGAGCCGTTGTCATGTTTTTTATCAGTGAGGCGGTTCTTCCTGCCGAGTTTGAATCGACCACATCCATTTATGTGCTGAACAAACAGGACAGCAATGTGGTGACTTATTCGGATCTGCAGACCGGTACCCAGCTGACCAAGGATTATGCCGAACTTGTAAAAAGCCGTTCGGTCATGGAGAAGGTTATCTCTCAGCTTCAGTTGAATGGGTTGTATGAAGATATGGAAAAGATAGACAGTGACGGATTGGCCAAAATGGTAACAGTCAATAATGCCACGGATACCCGTATTATCTCTATTACGGTCAGAGATACCAATCCGGCAAGGGCACAGGATATTGCCAATGCCATCAGAGAGACAGCTGCAGTACATATTACGTCTGTTATGGACATTGAAGCTGTCAATGTGGTTGATTATGCGGAAATGCCTATGGAGCCGGTCAGCCCCAACGTTCTTAAAAATGTGGTGATCGGTGCATTGATCAGTTTCCTGCTTGCAGCGGCTGTCATTATCATCATATATCTGTTGGATGACACCATCAAAAGTCCGGACGATATCGAAAGATATCTTGGTATCAGCCTGTTGGGAACTATTCCGCTGGATGAGAGCCTGAGCAAGAAAAAAAGACAGAACGGAAGCGGGAGGAAATAAGTAGCCATGCATGTCAATATCGAGAAGATCAAAAAGATGGATTATTACGGGCAGGAGGCCTATAAGACGCTTCGTACCAATGTGCAGTTTTTGGGAAAAGATGTGAAGGTTATCGGTTTCACAAGCTGTATGCCCAATGAAGGAAAATCGAGTGTTACTTTTAATTTGGCATCCTCTATGGCGGAGGCCGGAAAAAAAGTTCTTTTTATAGATGCGGATTTGAGAAAGAGTGTGCTGATCGGAAGATATAAGATCAGCAAAGGAGCCAAAGGATTATCTCACTATCTTTCGGGTATCGCGCCTATTGATGAAGTGCTTGCCAATACGAATGTGGAGAATCTGGATCTGATCGTATCCGGTCCGGTCCCGCCAAACCCCTCAGAACTGCTGGGCTCTGATCGCTTTAAAGATTTTGTCGCTGTGGCAAGAAAAATCTATGATTATGTATTTATCGATACACCGCCGCTTGGGAGTGTCATCGACAGTGCGGTTGTAGCCCGTTCTTGTGATGGCATTATCATGGTAATCGAAGCCAATGCCAACAGTTATAAATTTGTTCAGAAGGTACAGGAACAGATTGAGATGACAGGCTGCAAGCTGCTTGGTGCCGTACTGAATAAAGTGAATATTTCCGAAAAGAAAGGTTATTACGGCAAATACTATGGCAAGTATTACGGCAAATACTATGGCCATTATGAGCAGGATGGAGACAGGTTGTAAAGGAGCATAGGTACAAATGAAGGAAAAGTATGTAGTAGTGCTGATGAGCGTAGCTATCGGTGTTTTGTTAATACTGTCGGTGGTCTTTGAAGTGTCAACAGACAGAGAAAAGCCGACCATCACAATTCCGGATACGGAAATTACCTATGAACAGGGAAGTGATGTCACTGCATTATTGGAGGATGTAAAGGCGTGGGACAATGTAGATAAGGATCTGACAGACGCAGTCAGAATAGACAGCATCATACCTGATAAAGAAGAAAAAACAGCTGTTGTAACCTATGCAGTCTATGACAGCAGTAACAATGTGGCAAAGCAGAGACGGACAGTAGGATATATTTCCGCAGAGGGTCAGGATGAGGCTGATGAAAGCGGAGATGTCGATGCGGATAGAGATCGGGAGGCTGATCTGCCGGAAGATGAAGATACGACAGAAGAAAACGATGATGATGCGGATGAGACAGCGGAAGGGGAAAATACACCTGAGGTAACAGGTTCGAGTCCCGTAATCACTCTGACGGAGCATGAATTCCGTATCGAACGGGGCGGAGATTTTACACCTATGAACAGGGTGGCAAGTGCTGTAGATGATAAAGATGATCAGGCAGCGCTTTTCCGCAGGTTCAGTGTGGAGGGAGATTATGATGTGAATACGCCGGGCACTTATGAACTCAAATACTTTTGTCTGGATTCCGACGGTAATTCTTCCAATGTGGAAACCTTGAAATTGATTGTGGAGTAAGAGCGATGAATGAAAATGAGAAAAAAAATCAAAAGAGAAACAGGATACTGGCAGCTGTTTTTGCCGTCCTATTTGTCATATGTATTATCTGGCTGATTGTCTATAAGGTCAGACTAAGTAAAGAAGCTGACAGGATTGACGAACTGAAAGAAAGCTATGTGGAAGAAACGGATCAGGAAGTCCCTGAAGAGACGGGACTCATGGAAGCGGCAGAAGAAGAGCAGGATCCGGAGGAGGAAGAAATCGAGGAAGGTGCACTGCCGGGATTGGATGGTTATGATGTACCGGAGAAGAAAATCGATTTTGAGTCTCTCAGACAGGAAAATGAAGATATCTATGCATGGATTACCATACCGGGGACAGTTATTGACTATCCCGTTGTGCAGAAAGAAGATGAAGCAGATTATTATCTCAACCACAATCTGGACGGCAGCAGCGGATACCCGGGATGTATCTATACACAGTACTATAACGAGAAGGACTGGAGCGATCCAAATACGGTATTGTATGGACATAATATGAAGGATGGCAGTATGTTTGCAGCCCTGCATCGTTATAAGGATCCGGAATTTTTTGCACAAAATCCTTATGTTTATATTTATACACAGGACCATATTCGGGTTTATGAAATTTTTGCCGCCTATGAATTCAGCGATGCCCATCTGCTGCTCACTTATGATCTGGACAGTGAAGAAAACTATCAGAGTTACCTGGACAGCATATTTGAAAATACGGGAATTGGAAGTAACTTCAATGAAAATATGCAACTTGACGCAGAAAGCAGAATCATTTCCATGGAGACCTGTATCGGTCAGAAGCCGACCAAACGCTATGTGGTACAGGCGGTTCTGGTGGCGGAGGGAAAACCTTTTGCAGCAGATGACGGAGCGTCAGAATACTGATCTTACATGACAGCAGGCTGCCGTGATGAGGTAATGAAATGGAAAAAAGCCCAAATATTCAAAACGACAATACTCAATATGAAAAAATTGAAGCAACATTGGGACATGCCGCAGATGAAGAAAGAAAAAAACGCAGGAGACGGAGAATACTCCATGTTACGGCTTCATGGATCTTTCTGATCTTTCTCATACTGCTTTTGCTGTTTGGCGTGGTCGCCGTCGTAAGAGCAATGGGAGAAAAAAGTCTGAGAGATAAGGCAGAAGGCAGGACGCCCACGATTACAGGCGATACCATTGAAAGTATTTCCCAGATTGGGCAGGGAGAGGAAACGGCCGGGATGCAGTGGGAAGAAGACTGGATCCGTTATCAGGGAGATATTTATGAATATAACGATGATATTCTGACTTTTCTCGTCATGGGAATTGATCAGGATAATGAGACAACGGACAATAAGGATCTGGTCAGTGGAGGACAGGCGGATGCATTGTTTCTGACCGTTGTAAATCCGGATGATAAGACGATCCGAATCATAGCCGTGAACCGCGATACTATGACAGATGTAGTCATGAAAGGGATAGGGGTCAACGGCGAAGATTTGACAGCCAAAGCGCAGATTGCCGTCCAGCATGGATTTGGAGACGGAAGAGAAGAAAGCTGTGAGCTGACCAGGCAGGCAGTATCCGCATTGTTTTATGATCTGCCCATCCATGGCTATGCAGCTGTCAATATGGCAGCAATACCGGAGATTAACGATGCGGTCGGAGGTGTGACAGTCACGATTCCGCAGGATATGAGCGAACTAAATCCGGCGTGGACAGAAGGTACAGAAATCACGCTGAAAGGAATGGACTCATTCCGCTATCTCAGATGGCGTGATACGACCCAGTTTGAAAGTGCAAGGAAACGCTTGGAGAGACAGAAAAGATACCTGAGTGCTTTGGTACGGACTGCCATTGCCGAGACAAAAAAGGATATGACACTTCCCGTAACTCTATATGGGAATTTGAAAAAATATATGGTAACGGATATTACCGCCGATGAGGTCACTTATCTGGCAGGAGAACTGATTGATTACCAATTTGAAGGGGACAACATCTACACCTTGGAAGGAACAACCATAATGGGAGCGAAGTATGAGGAGTTTTATCCGGATGAAGAGGCATTACAGGATCTGATAATCCGGATCTTTTACCGCAAGGTGGATGTACAGGATCCCTGATCCGGTATTAACCGGGAACATCCGGTTAATATAGATGCCACATGTACAAATAAAGGAAGGAGGAGTCGAAAAGTGAAAAAGAAAATTTTTGCACTTGCGTGCACATTAATCCTTGTATTCGGAATGAGTGTAACAGTTTTTGCTGCTAACAGTCCGAGTGCAGGAGATGTTTCATCACAGTATACTCAGGAAACTCTGGACAGCTATGCAAAGGCTGCCAGCGTTACTTCTGAAGTAGGTGCAACAGTTGGTTCTACTACTCCTGCTATTGCAGCTTCTGCTGTAAGTCAGGCTAAAAGTACGGTAAGTGCCAGTGCATCTGTTGTGTCCGTTGTTGATCTGATTGTTCCAGCCGGAACAGGAGAAGCTACTTTTACTTTGACTGGTGTTTCAGTTAAGGCAGGACAGAAAGTAACTATTCTCCATTATATTGAATCAACAGGCACATGGGAGACAATCTCAGATGTAACAGTTGCTGATGGTTCTGTAACATTTACAATGGGAAAGAATGGTTATTCACCTGTTGCCATCGTTGTTGAAGCTGAAACAGCAGCTGCAGCACCTGCAGCACCCGCTGCTTCCGCAACACCTGCCGTTACAAACACTGCTGCTACAGCACCTAAGACAGGCGACATGAGTATGATGGTTTCTGTTATGGCAGTTATCTGCCTTGCAGGCGTAGTCATCTTTGGAAAAAAAGCAAAATTAAACTAATCTAGGTCGCAGAAATGCGGCATTAATCATGCATGATTAATGAAAATAGATTTCCTAAATTGGCATGTGGCAAAACAGCTGAGTATTCGGCTGCCGGCGGTCTTTTATGGGCCGCCGGAAATAAGAGAAAAAAGTCAACAAAACAAGAAACAGGAATTATTCGGAACAGTATATGCTGTCTGAACATGTTTGTGTGGTCATAGAAATCAGCTTGAGTCGGGAGCGGAAGGCTTGCGGCAGTGGCGAAGCCATGCCAAAAAGCAGAAGGAGTGAGAAGAATGTGGTATGTGATTCAGACAATCTCGGGAGAAGAAGCAAAGATTTGCGCGTGGATTAATCTAATGGTGGAACGGGAACTTTATACAAGATGCTTTGTCCCACTGTATGAAGACGTCTATAGGAAAGGCGGAATCGGACATGTCGACGTAAAGAGAATGTTTGCAGGGTATCTGTTTATCGAGACAGATCAGCCACAGAAAATATATGATTCACTCAAATCAATATCCGGACTCAGTGCAATGTTGGCAGACACTGCGGAGGGAAAACAAAAGAATTTCCTTCCAATCCGTGAGGAAGAAGAGCAGTTCCTTCAGTCTGTACTAAAAGACGGGCTCATGAGTGTCAGTTATATCAAACGAAGCCCTAACGGCAAGATTGAAGAGCTGATCGGTCCGCTGGAACGATATCGGGATTATATTATTAAGGTTGATGTACCCCATCGTAGAGCTATTGTCAGACTGCCTTTTTTCAGCCGTGACAAACAGATGAAATTCGGACTGTGGACAGATGCTGATCCAAAACTGGCATGGATTGAAGAGGAAAAGGCGAGGCGGAGACTGTCGGCGAAGCAAAAGCACGATCGTGACACACACACTATAATATCTCTTATGCCTGATATACAGGAGGGAGATTACGTGATCAATACAACGGGTATCTATGGGGATCTGCCGCTTAGAGTTACAGAGGTTATTGACAGAAAAAGAAGCGTCATGGTAGAAATGGAACTCTTTGGCAGATTGACCGGGATTCTGATGAATGTTGATGATATTAAGAAAACATAAGGAAGTATTTGTGTTCATCATGGGACATGACTTATCACTTAGAATTGTAAAAATATTAAATGCGCTGCTTATGGCAATTCCCTTTGGGATTGTCTGGCTTTTGTACTATTCCCAAAGGACAGCATCCCCTTTTTATGCCAAGGGCAACTGGCTGATGATAGCACTGTTTCTGATATTATATATCAGTTATGGAAGGATTTATGAAGCATTTCAGGTTTCCCTGCATACCATTTCCGAAATGGTATATAGTCAAGGGCTGGCAGCAATGATGTTAAATCTAATTTTGTATGTGGTTATGTGGCTTTTGACGAAGCATCTTCCCAATATCCTGCCATTGATTTTAAGCTATGGGGCGGAAATTATCCTGTCGGTAATCTGGTGCTATCTGGCCAACAGATGGTATTATGCCACGTTTCCACCCAAACGAACGGCAATCATCTATGATCTGCGCCGGGGAATGAGTGATTTGATCAATGAATATGGACTGACCAAAAAGTTTGATATTGTGGCAACAGCCAGTGTGGACGAATGCCTGGAAGGTCAGTTGAAGGTACTGGAAGGCATTGAAAATGTCTTTTTGTGCGGTATCCACAGCAAAGAAAGAAATGTCATCCTGAAACATTGTATCGCAAACGATATCAGGGTCTATCTGCTGCCGCGTATCGGTGATGTGCTTATGAGCGGAGCGGATAAGATACATATGTTTCATCTGCCGATGCTCAGAGTAAGCAGATACAATCCTAATCCGGAATACCTCATTGCAAAGAGAATATTTGATATCGTGGTATCGGCATGCGCACTGATCCTGACATCTCCAATCTTTCTGATCACTGCGATTGCAATCAAAATATCGGATCCCGGTCCTGTGTTTTATAAACAATGCCGTCTGACCAAAGACGGCAAAGAATTTGACATCCTCAAATTCCGCAGCATGCGTGTGGATGCGGAAAAAGATGGTATCGCAAGGCTGTCAAGCGGTAAAAATGATGATCGTATCACACCCATCGGAAGACTTATCCGAAGAGTTAGGATCGACGAATTACCACAGCTTGTCAATATCCTGCGCGGTGATATGTCTATAGTAGGGCCACGACCGGAGCGTCCCGAGATTGCTGCACAATATGAAGAGGAAATGCCGGAATTCCGTCTGCGCCTGCAGGCCAAGGCAGGCCTCACAGGTTATGCACAGGTCTATGGCAAATACAATACAACATCCTATGATAAGCTGCAGATGGATTTGATGTATCTGGCAAAGCCCAGTTTTGTCGAGGATCTGAAGATCTGCTTTGCTACGGTAAAGATCCTGTTTATGCCTGAGAGCACGGATGGTGTTGAGGCGGGGGAGACTGTGGCTGGTGGAAAGCCGTCTTTTGCCACAATTAACGGGAAAGAGGTTGGAGATCAGTCAGAGGGACTTGCACGCCGGAAATTGAGGGCGTGATGTGAATGAAAAAGTGGATGACAGTTAAGTAGAGAGAAACCTGTTTATGCCCGAGAGTACGGAGGGTGTAAGCGAGGATCAGATCACCGCAATGAGGTGAAAAATGCTTGATATTGCGAGGTTTTTGGAAAGTTCGGATAGGTAGAAATGGGCTGTACGGTCAGGAATATATGTACATCTCTTGATGGCGTTTGGATGAGGGTATCATCTGGGGACGATCATCTGGGGATAGTTGACTTTGGTCACGAAGACGCTCTCAGGCAGAAATCCAGAGGCCTTGGCAGCGGATGAGCAGAGCATCGTAACGAAAAAGTTAAGTAAAAGAAATACCGGATTTTGATGGCTCAGACTCCTTGTGACATGAGTCTAGGTTGTTTTGATGGGAGAGAAATTGTTGATGAAGAAAGTACTTCTTGTAACATTCTCGGATAATGCAGATCATCAGGATATTGTTTTTGGGATGTTTGAAGCATTGTATAAGGCACAACATCCGGATTGCGATATCTGGGTGATGGGGATAAAGACACCCAAGGTGTCTGTGATGGATACGCCGCATACGCATCTTGTGGATTGTCCAAAGAGACCGGGAATTGAGAAAAAGACGTTTGATCTTCTAAGTCTCAACTCTATCATCAAGTGGATCAATAAGGAAAAATTCGATGTGATTTTCTTTGAGACACTTCATGTGTGGAACCTTGTCATCATGATGTGTTGTCATAAGAACATGAAAACCTTTCAGATGATCCATGATCTTATCCCACATGAAGGAGATAAGCAAGCAAGGTCGGTAGACCTCATGAATAAAGCTGTTTGCAAGATGGCGGATTACATAGTTCTTGCTAATCAGAAGTATGTGCCGAAGGTTACAGAGATTTATGGCGTAAATCCAAAGCGTGTCTGTTATGTGGATATGTGGCGAAGGTTTCCTGATTATACAGAACCACAATATACAAAACATGCTTTGTTCTTTGGGCGTATGAATCCGTATAAGGGTGTAGATAATTTGATAGAAATTGCAAAACTTTGTCCGGAAGTGCAGTTTGATGTAGTCGGACGTGTAGATTCACAGGTACAAGAACAAGTTGATGAACTAAATAAATTTCCCAATGTTTCTATGAATACTGGATATGTAACCAATGAAAAAATGGCGGATGCATTTATTCGTGCTGATTGGATAATACTTCCCTATAATTCAGCTACACAGTCAGGCGTGGTAATTGACGGGTACCGTTATGGCCGTCCTTGTATTGCATTTAATGTAGGTGCAATTGCGGAACAAGTGAGCGAAGGAATTAGTGGCTATCTTATTGAACCGGGTAATATTGAAGCTTTTGCCAAGAAACTGAACGAATCTGTTCGTATGGATGATATGACTTATGCGATGCTTTCCAAATCTACTTATAATTTTGGACTCAGAAAGTATTCCGCAAATGGTGCTACTGAAAGATTTATCGATTTAATCAATGGATAAAGTATTCTTAAGAAAATTTAGTAGGAAACAATAATATGATAAGCTTTGGCAATAACGTTCAAATAGCTAGTGGCGTGAAGTTTATTAATCACGATATTTCCGTATTCATGCTTCAGCATATGGAGCCAGAAACACAGTTTAAAGCGCGAACTGGAGAAATAACCATTGGTAACAATGTGTTTATTGGATTCAATAGCATTCTGTTCCTGTATATAACGTCGAGAAGTATTTGCTACAGTGTTTGAAGTCAATAGTAAATCAAACATATCCGGATAAAGAAGTATTCCTAGTAGATGACGGATCGTCTGATGCATCTTCTTGAATATGTGATGAATATGCTCGTAGATATTCTTTTATTAGAGTCATACATAAAGAGAATGCAGGCGTTAGCGTCGCTAGAAATACAGCTCTTGAGCTTATTAGGGGAATACGTTGTATTTGCGGATGCAGACGATGCTATAGATTTAGATACCTATGAAGTATCAGGATGAGTATAAGGCATTTCAAGTGAGAAAGAAGAATGAGTTAAGAATTTTTCTATTTATTGTGGAACAGAAGAATTAGTTAAAGCATTCTTTTTTCAAATTGGCGGCTGGGCGTGGAATAAGATATATTGAAGGGATATAATTGGAGATATTCGGTATCAGAAAGATATTTCCCAGGCAGAGGACACACAGTTTTCGTGGAAAGTAATGAAAAAAGCTAAGAAAGCTTGCTTTGTCGAATTTCTCTTTTATCATTATCGATATATGTTGTCTTCATTCTCACATGGAGCTAATACAGAAAAACTCAATACAGCCATTACTGCATGGGATATGATAAAACATGATTTGGATGACATGAAAGCAGATGAGTCAATTGTTCAAAAGTGGGCAAGTGACTATATCGTTTGGAAACTGAAAATATGCGGAAGCATGATCGAAATGCAAAGCCCGGATATAAAATACTATTCTATTACAAGAAGAAATATTGGAAAGTATAGACAATATATTCCGTGTCTGTTACTGAGATATCAATTATTGTCACAAAGTGTATTGAAATCGTGGCGACTTTATCGATTTTGGAGTAAGCTGTTTTATTTGTTAAAGAAAGTTTATATTCGAGTTCAAGTTCGATAATATAGAGTTGAAAAGAATAGGATGAATGAAAAAAAGATACAAACTTCTCAAAGTGTTCTTATTGTTATTCTGAACTACAGAACCTATGAATTAACAATAGAATTAATAAAAAAGCTTCATAATCTCAACTATGGTAATTACGATGTCATGGTAGTAGACAACTGTTCTCCAAATGGGTCTGCTGCAATATTAGAAGAGAAAAGTAATGAACTGAACTTCATTTTCTATGCAAATAAGGAGAATGCCGGATATGCGACAGGAAACAACATCGGAATCCGATATGCCTATGAACATAGCTATGATTACACGTGGATACTAAATAATGATGTAATTATCCTTGATCAAAATGTCTTGCAGTATATGGTGGATACAATCCAAAAGCACAAGAACGTAGCAGTTATAGGCCCGAAGATTATCACACGAGATAATACTGTATGCGCACCTTATTGTCGCAGACCTACATTTAAGAGTCTTACTTACCGAATTGTAACGGAAAGAAATTACCGAAGAAGGTTTAATGATACTCCACGAAAGGTTTATCGCGTATATGGATGTTGCATGTTGTTGGATACAAAAAAAATGCATGAAGTGGACTATATGGACGAACGAACATTCCTTTATGGTGAGGAAGATATTCTTGCCGAGAGATTATTGAAAAAAGGGTATGTGGCTTATTATGATCCTGAGGTTTGTGTAAAGCATAACGAATCCTCTTCAATGAAAGCTGTGCCAAAGGAGAAACAAAAGAGTATACTGCAGGCACGAGCGAAGAGCAGGGAACTTTATTTAAGCGAGTATAGAGGATTTTGCAAACAACAAATTGCAATGGTTGGATTTGTAGCCGATATGATTGCAAAAATAAGGGGATAAATGGGAATGGGGCTTATTTATGTATAGACAAAATAACAGCTGGCCGAAAGAATTAAAGATTGGAAATATTTATATATCATTTAATACAATACATAAGGCCATTCTTGCTCTCCTTTTGTTACTTCCAGAGAATGTATTTGCATTTATTACTTTATATAGTAGCACGACACCATCTTATATTTCATATAAATGGTTGGACTATAAATTTGGAATCATTCAATTAATAATATTAATTTTAGGTGCACTTCTGCTTTTTTCTAATAGAAATAGACTAGTACCTGCGTTGCTTGTATTGTTTTTTATACGTGAATTGATATTCCCAATATTCACGAATAATAATATTTTTTCGCAACACAGTTTTGAAATATATTTGACTTTATTTGTCGGAATCGCCTTTATTGTGTTAGTCAATGAGACTTGCTATTCATTAGATGAATTAGAAGACCTATTCATTTTAATTATTTTTTTAAATATATTAACCCTCTATCCTAGAGTGGTATTACATCTAAATGGGATTTTAGGAAGATATAATATTTCTAATTTGGATGTTGGGATGACAGGGACTTTTTGCGGAATTGCCTTCATATATTCAGTTTTTAATAATAATTTAAAGTATAGGATATTTTGGTCTATTGTTTCTGTTATGGGGATATTTCTGTCGGGATCAAGAGTGAATATGCTGATATTTGTTGCTGTTTTACTGACAGGAATATTAATATCTTTGTTCAGAGATAAAAAAATTAATAGAAGACAATTGATTTTTGGAACAATTATTTTTATTGTAGTTATGCTGATTTTGCTCTCTGTAATAATATATATGAATTTTGCTGGAGCATGGAACGATTTTGTTGAAAGTATATTCAATTCAAGGATGTTGAGCACTTTTAACAATTCTGAAATGAAAACTGATTCTTCATTCTTAGGACGGACAACATCAATTGGAATTGGGCTTGATATAGTTAAGGAGAATCCTTTTGGAATTTCCGGGTACTTCATCAATTTACAGGAGCAGACTCGTCAAAGAGGATTTGCAACTTTTCCACACAGTTCTATGTTGGATACCTATATTTTGTTTGGACCAATAGTTATTGCGTTAATTGTTTATATTATACGAAATTTAATAAAAATATTTAAGATATCATTTACATGGTTTTTAGTGCTTTTGTATATGTTTGTATTTGTATGTATATCTGGTGGGCCAATTGTGAATTTCAAGATAGTATTCTTTTATGGAATGATATTATATATTACATCAAAGAAAATCAAGTTAAATGAGTTGGAGACACAGGAAACAGAATGAATCAATTAATCAATCGGTTGCCTAAATTTATTGGAAATATAGTTGTACAGATTCTTTCTCAAAAAAATCAAGGTGATTCAGAAATACTAAGAGAATATTACAAGCAGAAATATCACGTGGATGTTGGTTTATACTCATATGCTGGCTGTTTTCACCCCGCTTTTAACATGGGAGAGGGAGGTTGAGATCGGCTCTTATTGCTCTTTTGTAGGCAATCTTCATTATTTTGGAGCCAACCATCCTATGGATTATATAACCACATCTGCTTATTTCTATAATAAAAGTTTTTCGGGATTTGACGTCGTAGATGTTCCGGGCACTTCGCTTATTATTTCTGATGATGTTTGGATTGGATATGGAGTCATTATCACTTCTGGTTGTAAAAAAATAGGCCGTGGAAGTGTAATCGGTGCAGGAAGTATCGTAACTAAAGATGTCGATCCATATACGATTGTTGCTGGTAATTTAGGAAAGATGATTCGTAGAAGATTTACGGAAGACGAGATTCGCATATTAGAAGTATCGAAGAGGTGGACTAAAAGTCCGCAAGAATTATATCAATATTATCCGTTCATGGGTAATGTTAGGAAATTTGTTGAAGAGATTACAAGGAACTGATATGAATCAAAAACGATTAAAAATCGCTCTAGCTGGTTTGACTTTTGGATCTGGGAACTTGGGTTGCCGTGCTTTAGCAATATCATTTTATGATGAAATTACAAAAGTGTTAGATGAGCTGAAAATAAAAGCTGTTTTCATTGCTCTGTGTGATTCAGCAGATACATCACAATATATAAATATTAATTATCCGCTCGTATTTATTCCCTATCACTTATCTTCAGTTAAAACAGTGGTTGATGTTCAAAGACAACTCAAACTCTGCGATTTTATTGTTGATTTCACGGAAGGTGATAGTTTTGCCGACCTGTATGGATACGACCGCTTTTTCAGATCTGTTGCTATCAAAATAATTACAATATGGGAGAACAAATGTTTGATTCTTGGGCCGCAAACATATGGTCCATTCGATAAAAAAATCTCCAGAAAAATTGCAACATATATTATTAATAAAGCTAATTATGTCTTTTCTAGAGATAAAGATTCAAAAGAGTATTTGCAACAATTGGGAATAAAAAAGAGTGTAATTCCAGTGACTGATGTGGCCTTCCTTTTGCCATATACCAAGAAGGAGATGCCGACCAGTAATAAACTTCAAGTTGGAATTAACGTATCTGGGTTGCTCTGGGATGATGCTTTGTCAGGATCCAATTCGTTTTCGTTTCAATTAAATTATATTGAATATTGCAAGAGGCTGATACGAGAACTTTTAGAAGGAGATTATGAGGTATTTCTTATCCCTCATGTTGGAGATAGTACTTCAGTTGTAGAGAATGATTATGACGCATGTAAGCAACTTGCTCGTGAATATCCGGAGTGTGTTTTTGTCGAGGGCTTGTTTGATCCTGTAAGTATAAAGGGATATATTGCTGCCATGGATATTTTCATTGGTGCAAGAATGCATTCCACAATAGCCGCTTTTTCTAGTGGAGTGTTCACTATACCTTTCGCGTACAGCAAGAAGTTTAAGGGATATTATGAAAATTTGAATTACCCTGTAATGATTGACGCTCGTCAGCTAAGCACGGAAGAAGCTTTAGTAAATACAATGAATTACATTAAGAATTATAAAAATTACTTAGAGATGCAAAGGAAAAGCATGGATGTAGCGAAAAAGAAACTTGACAGTTTTTATAATGATATGAAGATTATTATAGGGAAAAAGGTTAATGCTTAAAAATATACTTCGTGTTTTTATCGCCAATGGAATTGTTGCTGTTGTCGGGCTGCTAAGCAGTCTTTTTTTGCCAAAAACATTATCAATAGAAGAATACGCTGTCTATCAGGCTTTTATTCTGTATTTGGGTTATGTTGGCATTCTTCACCTTGGATTTCCAAATGGGTTAAGTATCAAATATGCTGGCAAAAATTTCAATAAAATTGATAGAAAACAATACAAAAGTGAATTATTGTTCCTAATATTAGTGCTATTAGTATTCAGTGCAATTGCTATTTGCATCGCTTTTGGTACACAGAATAAAATGATGTTCTATATAGCAATAATGATCTTTCCATATTGCTTTATGAGTAGTTTCTTGTCTTTATTTCAATCATGGGGGAAATTTAGGTCATATGCTTTTTTGCACATTGTTTTATCTGCTGTTCCGTTGGCTTTACCAATAGCCTTTTATTTTGCCACAAGGCAAATCTCAGCGTTACTTTGTATTGGATTATATATATCGGTCTATTTATGCGCAACAGTTGTATCTATGTTTAAGAACTTTCAGAGTGTTGGAGGAGTAAAATCAAATAAAATATTCAGTAACGAGAATTTTCAAATTGAAAAACTTGGTTTTTTCTTTATGCTGGGGAATTACATTAATAATATACTTACTTCAATAGATAAGCAGTTTATTCGTTGGGTTGGAACGACTCATCAATTTTCTTTTTATTCATTTGCATTAACAATGCAGGGAGTAATGACGATTTTTCTGACAGCAATATCAAAGCCTCTTTTTCCGTATATGGTTTCGGGAAAAATAACTAGGAATCAATATAGTGAAGTAAAACGATATTTGCTGATGTTGGGAAGTCTATCCGGTGTTGCTTATTTTGCATGTTGCTTGATTGTGAAATTATGGATACCGGATTACATCAGGAGCCTTGAAGTAATAGAAATATACTTTGCTGTTTTCCCTGCAATGGCTGTTATTAATTGCCTTTATTTTAATCTTTATAAAACACGCAAGATGACGATTCGATATATTGTTGACCTTCTTATTATTTTGGGAATAGCTGCAGTAGCTGATGGAATGGCAGTAGGCACTGGTCATACTTACATCGGAGTATGTTTTGTTACTACAGTGATTTATTATATTTGGATGTTCTATGGAACATTTGTATTTAAAGAATTGAAATTCAATAAACGTGAAATTTTATTTTTGGTATTGTTTTTGATCCTTTTCTTTATAACACCCAAGATTGGCAATGACATTATTGGAGCAATCGTTTTCTTGTTTTTAGATATTGTAATATGTAAAGTATGTTTTTCAAGTGAATTTAATAATCTTTTGTGTCGTTTAGTTAAACATAGGTAAAGAATCTTAAATGAAAAAATATATAGAATACTGCACAGGATGCGGTTTGTGCGAATTGGTTTCTGATGTAAATCTTGAAGAAGACAAAAAAGGCTTTAGGCGGCCTAATGCTCTTAGTAAGATGCAATTGTCTTTTTGTGATAAAGTTTGTATGAATTCCGGGAAGTTTTGGGAAAGAAATAAAGGCATTCATACATGGGGAAATATTGTTCACAAACCCATATTTGCTTATTCATCCGATAATAATATAAGACTCAAGGCATCGAGTGGAGGGGTTCTTACCTCCTGTGCAGTTTATCTCCTGAATAAACACCTTGTAGATGGAATCCTTCAAACAAAAGTTGATCCTGATAATCCAATTAAAACTATTCTTGTATGCAGTAAGACGGAGGATGAAGTGATTCAATGTTGTGGTTCAAGATACACTATTTCCTCTCCGTTTAAAGATTTTAAAGAGGTACTTAATTCAGAAAAGACTTATGCTTTTATCGGAAAGCCTTGTGATGTAATGGCTCTAAGAAACTATTCTTTTATAGAACCAATTGTAAATGATGTTATTAAATACTATTTATCCTTCTTTTGTGCTGGCATGCCAAGTTATGAAGCCGGAAGGAATTTGTTGCAAAGGTTGCATTCATCTTGTGAAGCATGTTCGGAATTGACCTATAGAGGAAGTGGTTGGCCTGGGTTTGCCACTGCTGTAGACCGTAATGGGTCAAGTGGGAGTATATCATATAATGATTCTTGGGGTAAAATACTAGGGCGTGATATAAATAAGTGCTGTAGATTTTGTCTAGACGGTATAGGAGAAGCGGCAGACATTTCGTGTGGCGATGGTTGGTATGTTAAAGACGGAAAACCAGATTTTTCTGAGCATGATGGTCGAAATGTTGTTTTTGGCAGGACTGATATTGGGGAATCGTTGATGAGGGATATGATAAGGGATGGCGTTATAAAAGAAGATGGCTACTGCTCATTCGACCAATTGATTCAGATTCAAAACTATCAGTATATCAGGCGATGCACTATGATTGATAAAATGAATGCGTTGAAATTGATGAGAAGACCGGTTCCTGATTATAACAGGAAATATTTGTCTAATCTAGAAGAAAAGATTCCAGTAAGTACTAGATTGAAAATATTTACTGGTATTTGTAAGAGAATCCATGATGATAAAATTTGATAATATTGTATTTTTGACATAATAGAGAGGAATAAATAAATGATATTTATCTTGCACATAATCATTTTCACTACACTTATTCTTCTTGGCTTTTTCTTAAGCCTCCATGGGAACCAGTCCCGGAGAGTTGTGACTGTTTTCTATGCAATGACGCTCCTGTGGTATACGCTTTTATGTAGGGTACAGTTTTCTACAACTGTGTACGGTGGTACAGTTTCGGCTTTGAACAATGGGGAGATGACTACAGGGCAAAGAGTGTGGGAAATATGGAAGGCTGTGTGGGGTATGGACAGGCATTTATACTCAATGTGATGCTTTTCGTGCCGATGGGATATCTGTTGCTATTGTCTTTTCCACAGTTAAGAGAGAAGCGGCACGGTAGAGTGCATGCGGTTCTGATTAGCGCGATGGTCAGCATGATAATAGAATCCCTTCGGGAAATCACCAGTCTTGGCATGACCGACTGGAAAGATGTGGTCGGAAACACACTGGGTGCTGTTGTAGGAGTGGGAATGGTGAAATTTCATCTGCGTTTCAGATATATGTTTTGGTCTGTTTTTCAAACATCAATTTCCCAAAAGGCAGGTAAAGAATATCATGTTCTGACTGATTTTAGGAACCACAAAGAGGCATTTCTGCTCGTCCTGCGAAAGCTACAGAATCGTATTGGAAGCTTCTTCGATCATAGTATCTTTTTGTGCGAGCATTTTGATCTCCTCCCATGTAGTGGCTTTATAAAGACTGTTATTCTTCCGGGATAAGATGGTATTCTTGGAGCAACTGTTTTTGAAACTCTGCATTGCAAATACTTTTGGAAAGATCTTCGATACGGTTGTCAGCAAGGAGCATCTGGTTTAGGTGATTGATAAGGAATTTTTCATTTTCCAGTTGATTTTTTTCCTGTAATACTTTTTGATAGTTTTCTTCCAGCTCTTTCTTATAATTCTCCTCGACCCTCTGCCAGTATAAGTAGTCTGCCCTTGCTTCACAACGCAGGCGGATCTGCTCGTCCTGCGAAAGCTGCAGAATCGTATCTGATGCTTCTTTAATTATAGAATCTTTTTGTGCGAGCATTTTGATCTCCTCCCATGTCGTGGATTTGAAGAGGGAAGCCCAGTAATCAATATGAAAGAGCCGGTCCTCTTCGGTGGCAAGGTCTGTTTGGGTTAAGTCTAACACAGAAAGTTTCAGTTTGCTACTATAGATTTTGTGATTTTTAATGTTTGCCAGCATATAGGTGGCATAGAATTCCGGAGCATCCGGAAATAACGTGAAATCAAGGATGCCGATCTGGATAGCGGTTTTTACATAGATATAATCTTCGCCACGTTTAAGATTGTCAAAAGAACGGCAAAGATAGCTGAGAGACCGGTCGGTCCAGTTATGCTGGTTGATGACCTGCATTTCGAGATTGATGATGGTGTTGTCATTGAGAAGACATCTGATATCCATCAGAAAGTCCTTATTGTCAATGGAAGCACCAAGTATAATGGGATTGAGGATCGTGACGGACAGGACTTCCTCCGGTTTCAGATGCAGAAGCGAACATATCAATCCTTTCAGGACGTGATTGTTCTTCTGTAATAATGCACGGAAAAGATAGTCATTTGTCATGGGGATCTGTACAGGCCCGGTTGCCTGTTCGAGAGTCAGAATCATCTGATTTGATTTGGAAGATATGTCGGAATGATGTGTTTTCATAGACGTGGTCCTTTCTTCTGTGAGTGGGCAGAAACATAAGACAAATATCATGCAATGTGCAGATACTGTCAGATCATGCATGATACTGCCATGCAGCGTCTGTCTTTCAATGTTTTTGATGTGCAATTAGTTCTTCGTGGAAATGGCGGTCGAAATGACCAAGAATGTTTCCGGAATGGGATGATTATAGCATGATGGTCAGGGAATGTCTATAGCCGGAAGACAATTTGCTTTCTGCTATAAAATATGATACGATAATAACAATTAGAGGGAAATAACCGGAGTTAGGTACAGGATGATGTCTGTGTGCATCAGCTTGTATCTTATTTTTTAAATGAAAATGTAAAATTGTCTGTGCATCGATCAACGAAAGGAAAGAACGATATGGGAAGAAAGCCATACAAGAGTCCGGAAGAGATCCAAAAAGAAAAGCTTAAACGAGCAGAATTGGAAGAAGCCATGCATCGTGTGATTTTTCTATGCCAGATAACGGGGATTCCAAAAGAGAGTGCACTCCAAATTGTGCGTGACAGGTGTTTGACCGGCTATAAGGAGGCGGGGCGTGCTATAGAACGATATTGGCAGGATGGGATAGAGCCTGTTGAAATACCCGGAGAAGAAACAGAAAAAGAGAAATAGCAAGATGTTTTGTTGAAAAATCACAAAAAAAGCATAAAAATTTCTACATGCATTAGAAGAATTTTACATATTTTTTGTATACGGAATGGTGGGACAAATGTTATAATTAGGATAGTGTGTAACACAAATTATTCTAAGGGGGTAAGAAAATGCCTAACAAATGGGTCTACTTATTTGAAGAAGGAAACGCTGATATGCGTAACCTGCTTGGCGGCAAGGGTGCCAACCTGGCAGAGATGACAAACCTGGGACTTCCGATTCCTCAGGGCTTTACCGTTACGACAGAAGCTTGTACGGAGTATTATAACAGTGGAAAGACGATTCCGGAGGAAATTCAGAAGCAGATTTTTGATGCGCTTACTACATTGGAGCAAAAACAGGGAAAGAAGTTCGGCGATACGGAGAATCCGCTGCTTGTTTCCGTTCGTTCCGGTGCGAGAGCATCCATGCCGGGTATGATGGATACGATTTTAAACCTTGGTTTAAATGATGTGGCTGTAGAAGGGTTTGCAAAGAAAACAGGTAATCAGAGATTTGCATATGACTCCTACAGAAGATTTATCCAGATGTTTTCGGATGTTGTTATGGAAGTTCCCAAATCGCATTTCGAAAGAGTGTTGGATGAGGTAAAGGATAAAAAGAGAGCGGTTCTTGGCAGAGCCGAGGGAGAACCGGTATATGATACGGATTTAACCGCTGATGATTTAAAAGAAGTGATAGAAATATTCAAGGGCATTTACAAGGATGCCATGAAAGAAGATTTCCCGCAGGATCCCAGAGTACAGTTGATGGAAGCTGTCAAAGCGGTATTTCGTTCCTGGGATAACGAGCGTGCAATCGTTTACAGACGTATGAATGATATTCCCGGTGACTGGGGAACGGCTGTCAATGTACAGGCCATGGTATTCGGTAATATGGGCGATACTTCCGGTACGGGTGTTGCATTTACGCGTAATCCTTCTACCGGTGCGAAAGGCATTTACGGCGAGTATCTGATCAATGCACAGGGTGAAGACGTAGTAGCGGGTGTACGTACACCTCAGCCGATTACCAGATTAGAGCAGGATATGCCGGAGTGTTATAAACAGTTTATGGAAATTGCGGGTAAGCTGGAAGATCATTATCGTGATATGCAGGATATGGAGTTTACCATTGAAGATAAAAAATTATACTTCCTGCAGACCCGTAACGGCAAACGTACCGCGCAGGCTGCATTACAGATTGCCTGTGATCTGGTTGATGAAGGCAAGATTACACCGGAGGAAGCAGTGCTTCGTATCGAAGCAAAATCTCTGGATCAGCTGTTGCATCCGACTTTCAATGCAGAGGCTTTAAAGAATGGCAAGGTGATCGGTCACGGACTTCCGGCATCGCCCGGAGCTGCTGCCGGTAAAGTATACTTCACGGCAGAGGAAGCAAAGGAAGTGCATGAAAAGACCGGCGACCGCGTTGTATTGGTTCGTCTGGAAACATCCCCTGAGGATATTGAGGGCATGCATGCCGCAGAAGGTATCCTGACTGTCCGCGGCGGAATGACAAGCCATGCAGCCGTTGTAGCAAGAGGTATGGGCACAGCCTGCGTATCCGGTTGCGGAGAAATTGCAATCAATGAAGAAGAAAAAGTATTCGAGTTAGGCGGAAATGTCATCAGAGAGGGCGACTATATTTCTCTGGACGGTTCCACCGGAAACATTTATTTGGGAGATATCAAGACAGAAGAGGCCAGTGTTACCGGCAACTTCGGCAGAATTATGGATTGGGCCGATAAATACCGCAGACTGCAGGTACGTACCAATGCAGATACACCGGCAGATGCAGCCAATGCCGTGAAATACGGTGCAGAGGGTATCGGTCTCTGCCGTACCGAGCATATGTTCTTTGAGCCGGACAGAATTCCCAAGATTCGTCAGATGATTTTGGCAAGAACCCAGGAACAGAGAGAAAAAGCGCTCAATGCCTTGATTCCTTATCAGAAAGGCGATTTTAAAGCTTTATATGAAGTAATGGAAGGAAGACCGGTTACCATCCGTTTCTTAGACCCGCCGCTTCATGAGTTTGTTCCTACGGAGCAGGGCGATATTGATGATCTGGCTGTGGAAATGCTGATGACGGCAGAAGATGTTCAGGAAATCTGCGATTCCCTTCATGAATTCAATCCGATGATGGGTCACAGAGGATGCCGACTGGCAGTTACATATCCCGAGATTGCCAGAATGCAGACCAGAGCGGTTATGGAAGCTGCCATTGAGGTTAAACAGGAGAAAGGCTATGATATCGTTCCGGAGATTATGATTCCGCTTGTAGGTGAGAAGAAAGAGTTGAAATTCGTAAAAGATGTTGTTGTTGAGGTTGCGGAGCAGGTTAAGAAAGAAAAGAATTCCGATATCAAGTATCATATCGGTACGATGATCGAGATTCCGCGTGCTGCACTCCTGGCGAATGAAATTGCGGAAGAAGCAGAGTTCTTCTCCTTCGGTACCAACGATCTGACTCAGATGACCTTTGGTTTCTCCAGAGATGATGCGGGTAAATTCTTAGGCGATTATTACAAGAACAAGATTTATGAATCCGATCCTTTCGCAAGACTGGATCAGAAGGGTGTTGGCCAGCTGGTACAGATGGCCGCAGAGAAAGGACGCGCTACCAGACCGGATATTAAGCTCGGTATCTGTGGTGAGCATGGCGGCGATCCCAGCAGTGTAGAGTTCTGCCACAAGGTTGGACTTACTTACGTATCCTGTTCACCGTTCCGTGTGCCGATTGCCAGACTGGCAGCAGCGCAGGCAGCTATTGCCCAGAAGTGAGTAATTGAAGAAGCCTGATTTTATGCGGCTTTAAGGGCTATTAGCCTATAGGTAATTGAAATTCAAAAGACCGTTTTAGGAACTGTTTGGTTCTTGAAACGGTCTTTTTTCGTATCTTCAATGTTTTTTTGAAAAAATAATAAGATGCCTTTATATATTAGATATTACATATTATTGCTGATAATAGGGTATGTTTACTTGAATATCCGAGAAAAAAGTGATATATTTTTCTTGGGAGGTAGTTCATAATGTCTTACGAATACGAACACTCAGTTACATATGATTTCAAGAAATATAAAGAAAACAAACAGATAGAATTTTCAGCTAATACGAAAACTCAGTTAGACAACTATTATTGTTTAATAAGAGATATGGATAAAGCTATAATATTAAGTAATCAAGGAAAACTGGATAAAGATAAGCTTTCCTCTTTGATTACTGAATTATCTCAACAATATGCTTCAATACGTAGTGAATATATCAAACCTGAAGTGATTACCAAGTACAAATATAAACACGTCGCCTATACGCAGGAAGAGATTGATTTTATCTTTGCATGTAGTTATTTGCTTATTGACAAATTTAATTTATCACAAGAACAGATGGCGAAGGTATTTGGATTTAGAAGTAATAAATTTGCTAAACTAGGGATTTTCCCTATAAGATGCCATGAAGCATACACAAAGTTAGAGGATTTATCAAATAGGAAATCTCTTGTACCTAATAATCCTGAGTCAGAGGGGATTAAGATTGCAAGGTGCATTAATCGAGATGTTCAGGCAGTATATGCGTGCTCTGCCTTTGTTGGGATATCTAATATGCTTGATGTGTTTGCAAATATTTCAGCAACAGATACGAAGGCTTATGTCCTTACAAGACCAAGTATGGAAACAGAGTATAATTTGATTGAACGCTTGACTGCATATCCAAGATTTCTGTTTGCGACCGCTAACAATTTAGAAAATGTTACAAATTGCAAATCAAGACGATATTTTGCTGGAAAGATTAAAGAAGAAGTGATAAGCCTGTTACGAATGAAGGATAATAAGATTCTGAAATATAGTAGATTATGTAATGACCTTATCGAAGATGGAGAGATTAATGGCGATTTTATTTCTACAGGAAATACAAAAGCATTTCATCGAGAGTTAATCATGTATCGTAATCAGGTAGCACTTTTGACGGATATACAGGAAGGTTATTACAGTAGTGATTATTTTGAAGACACTTCTTGTGATGAATATGGTCTTGGGGTAGATGATATTGATTTTGATATAGATGATGAGGACGTGTTGGTTGAATATTTGCAGAAGAATATTCAAGAATTAAGAGAAAAATTGATTAGTAAGATGTCATTTGCAAATGTGAAATACGATACATCAGTTTTTCATGATTATAAGATGTCAATGCTTGCAATGTTACAGGAAAAATATAATCTATATTCCAATTACCAAAGTGGTGTGTGTAATTATCTTGATGATGACGAAAAGGTTAGGCTTGCATCCATATTCTGGATTCTTGAGGTACTTGGACTTGATGAGACAACTGAAGAAAAAAGAGAGAGTTTGTTAAATTATTTGAAAACCAAGCAACTATTGGGGTATGTAGACTCGCTTAATAAAGAAACAAAAAAGTATGGAAACACGCACATCTATTATGAAGAGGATACCTTTGATGTTCAGTGTATAGTATCAAGATGTACTTCAAAGGATTTGATACATCCAGTTCTTTTATATATTGATGGTGAAGCATATAAGGTAACGGAAGATGTTCTAAATACACAATTGCTAAATGATAATCTGATATTGGTTATCCGAGATAGGTCTGATTTGGCGAGAAAACGAGGACTAAAGGTTCTTAGTGAAGAACTTGATTTATATATGTGGGAGGCAAATGATGGAGAAAATTAAGAAATTCAAAGGGAAAATATATGAACCATATCCGCATCAGGTAAAGATTGAAGAAATTTTGGAACAGATGAATGATAAGGGTAATTTCAGTACGATAGTAACTGTTCCTACTGGTGGGGGTAAGACAAGAAGTGCAACAGATTTCTGCTTGAAAGCTCTTGAAAATAGCAATAATAAAGTTTTATGGATGTCAGACACAGTTGATTTATTAGGTCAGGCAATTGGTAGTTTCGAAGAAAATAATAAACTACGTGAACTAAATTATCAGTTGGTTTGTGGTACTGCCATTACTAGGGAAAAAGATGGAAGTTTTGGAAGAAGCGGAAAAGGAGCTATTAGCGTATCTGCAGATAAAATTAGTACAGAAGCTGATGTTGTTTTTGCAAGTGTAGAGACAGTAGTTCAGGAAAAGAATTATGAGTCTATAGCTAATTGGTTAAGAAAGGTGCAGGAAAATGGAAGAATATATTGCATCTATGATGAGGTACACCATATTGGAGCTGAGAAAACTGAAAATTTTTTAAGTAAGCTATTTGGGGTAGCAGATGGAAAAACAGTGCTTACTAATTTTGCTCTTGTAGGATTAACGGCTACTGTTTATAGGCACGATTCCCCTATTAAGAGTTTTAATAGATGGTTCAAAGATGGGTATGTTAATGGTCAGATTTGCAAGGATGATACAATTTATGGAGTAGGTGCGGATACATACATAAATAATCGAGTCGAAGTGACTTCAATTAAGGAACTTACAGATGCTAAGTTGTTAATGAAACCCAAAATTATTCGTATAGATGATTTTAAAAAAGGTATTCCAGAGACAAATGATGCAGCTATGTCATATCTTTCCGAAAAGATTAAAGCAAACTATACGGAAGAGAATTGGAACAAAACAATTGTATTTGTTGATGGTATTGGCAATGCAACGCTTCTAAATAAAAAGTTAGGAGAAGCAGTTCCAAGTTTTGTATATACTTCTGAAACATTATCTGGGGTAGAGAATGATTTGAATGATTTCAAAAAGACTGATGGTACACCTTGTAAGGTGATGATTGCTGTTGACATGGTTTCTGAGGGATTCGATGTAAAGGATATTGAGACCATCTATTTGTTTTCAAGAGTAAGCTCACAGATTTTGATTCGTCAGAGAGTTGGACGAGTTCTCCGTATTGCAAAAAACAAAAAGAAGGCTACAGTTTATTGGCAAAACTATTTTGATTACGAGAAACCTAAAACAATTCCTGAATATACTGGAGATTTCAGTAAAAATGATTATGAAGAAGATGATTTGGAAATTCAGAGAGATATTGGAAGGTGGAGAAAAGGGTATCAGTTGCCTGCGGGAATGTATCTAGAGGAGTTACCAAGAGATATAGAGGCTGAAAGAGAGTTTGCTAAAAGATATGAATACTTGCACGTATTGGACTTATTTGGCTTGGATGCGGTATTACATGGCATTGGATATTTTAAGTTTGATGAGAATAAGATTTATGTTGGAGCTAAAGAAAAGAAGGGCTACAAGCAATTTTATCGGGTCATTGTGTCAGATTATTACAGTCTGCTAATGTTGCAGGATAAATATGCAAAGTTTTCCGATTATGCAAAAGCTCTTGGGGTATCGACCGAAGAACTTTTAGAAGATATTAAGCTTAATTGTTTCTATATGAGTAATTCCTCGTTGAAAGATACAACGGGTAAAATAGCAAATAAAGAATTTAGTGTGTCTGATGACCAGATTAAGAAATTTTATGAATGGGTAATTGCAAATGATTTGGTTATGCCGAAATTTGAAGAAATTTCAAGTATAGAATCAGGTAGTGAAACTGAGCCTAAAGAAAACCAGAAAGAATTGGTGATGACAGGAGATGATTCTTGCAATATTGCAATTTTTAAAGCATATTTTGAGATGAATAAAAAGAAGCCTGCAAGCGATATATTTGGTGGTATCAAGTTGTACCAAGAATTTGTTAATCATTCAAAGTGCGAAAGAACAAAGAACACAAAAGTATATCCTGATATTCTTACATACGGTAAAAAATCTGATGTTCTATATTATGAGATGATGTCAGCACAGGCAATAATGAAAGTCGGTGCGGTGGCAGAGCAACGAGAGCAAGGAACACTTCGTGGTGTTACGGGGAGTATAGCGTTAGTTTCTAAAGATAAATCAGGTAAATATGAGGCAACAAGGATGCTTGCAAGAACTACAAAAGATTTGACCGATGATGATTTGTTACTTGCCCAGGCTTTGGTAACTGTACCTAATCATATTTGTGTAAAGATAAAGGATGTAAAGGATTACAGAGACATTGTTATTAATTCATTACAAATTGAAGGTATAGATGTTACAGATAAGAAAAAGATTGCGAGAGAATTTTTAATGGCTCTGGGATATTCACACAATGATGGATTTATTCGAATGCAGGTCGAGTTATTCGGAGAGAAGTTGCCACGTATATTGCAGTATGTCATTTATTGTAAGGCATACGATTTGTTGAGTAATTTAGTTTCATATTATAAAAATGAGATACCGCAACCAGAGGCAATAAATGTTCCAGAACTAGAGAATGCGTACAAAACATTGTTGCAAGATTATGGGGTAAAACAGTTGGATGAAGATTTATGCCCTGTTAAGGATGTATTGACAGATTACAGACCATATATTAAAGCTGTTAAGTATTATCAGGGAATTAAGCCAGAGTTCTTATGCAGGATGCTTAACGAAATGCTTCGTCTTGGGAAAAAGGAGGGTTTTGTATTTACAGATGGATTTGGTGGTTCTGGAACTATTAGTCTGAATATAGACTCTAATCTGAAAATGAAACAGGAATATAATGATTTAGGAATTTTGAATGAAGCTCTGTTCATGACATTAAAAAATAACGGAGGACAGGCATTAAAGGACAGAGTTGCAAACTTTATTGATTTGATATTGAATCATACGGGTGATGAAAAAGCGGCACGTGATTTCTTGAGTCCATATTCTGAAGTGATAAAAAATAAGAAGTACAAATTTGCATCGGACACATTAGTTCAAATTGAGGCTGATTACCAGAAAGATTTTGCAGAAAATGTAGCTAATCATAATTCTAAACCAGATATACACAAATGGCTTTCATTGGATGAGAGACTAGCAAATGCAGAACAAAAGTATGCATCTATTCTTCGATTATGCTATAAAGAAGTGGAAACGCAGGAACTTCGTGTAATAGAAGAGTATCTTCATGCAATATTACTTATTGTTGGTGCAATATACAATGAGCTTAAAGATACAAAGAAAGAAGAAAAAGTTGATATCTCCAAAGAAGATTTGGCATTTATTTTCTTTATGTATTATTTTTTGTCGAACAGACAATTTTATAATGATGCTACAATTGACAAGTTTGCAGATTTTGTTGGAAGTTATGAACAGTATATTGATAATGCATCTCTGATAGTATCACAGATTAAAATTCATAGAGAAGATGCAAATGAATTGACTGCCAAATTGAAAAAAGACGCAGATAGAATCTGGTACTATGATATACCTTATTCTGAAACTGATGTTTCCAATTATTCTTCGGATTGGTTTGACGAAGCAAAATTCGTAAAGGAGTTAGGAAAGAGCAAAGGTGATTATATTGTTGCTTCACGTTACAATATTTGTGATGGAAGAAAAGGCGGCTTAGATGCAATTAAAAAGGATGGAGAAATTCGAAAACTTTCAAATAAGCATAAAAATATAATAAAGTTCTTTCTTAGATTTGTATCCAAGGAATTTGCGTCGCAATATGAGCAGGATGTTAAAGATAATTCGACAGAGGAAGAAAATGAGAAGCCAGATTATACTGGAAAAGATGCTAATCCATGGAGTCATATATCAGGCAGTAGGACTGCTAAGTATATAGTGTTTGCTTTTTCTAATACAGAACAGAAATTGGGAGATGATGGAAAAACCAAATTTGAGAAAAATTATTTGACTGTTTCCAAAGACTCTATTCGAAGAATGCTAAAAAATACACAAATCAGCAATATTGAAGTGGAAATTATGCTTACAAATATGAAGTTGGATATGAAAATGTTGCCTGTAAAATGTGTAGAAGATGGGATATGGTATGTTCCGTCATTTAAGACGCAAAGCAATTATAAGATTGAGCCAGTTACAATCATTATGGATTATAAGTTGTTTATTAAAGAGATGGTTCTGTTTACCATTTCAGAAAACCTATATAAGAGTTCAGAAGAAAAAAATATAGCTGCATATTTCAGAGAAAGGTATCGATAATAGGGTATGTTTACTAGAACTTAGCAAAGAAAAAGTAGTTGATAGATGAAACTATCGACTACTTTTTTGATGCAGAAAATGATTATATCAGAAACATTTTTGACTCCTTAATATAAACACAAATAATAAGGGAAATGAGAAAAGGAATTCTTCAAATCTTTTATTGTTGATAAGGCAAATCCTAGACAGCTCTCAGCAATAAAAGATTGTGAAAGTATTTTCGCATATACCCACAAACACAAGACAATTTCCAGTATTCCTGCCCTTGGCTATGATATTGGAAAATACAAGCTGATTTATAA
>JBJEJA010000047.1:0-203878 GCA_051877575.1 Lachnospiraceae bacterium
AGGAGGGAAGGGAAAGATCGGAGAGAGAAGTCGTTGTTCGGTTTTGAGGGTACTCTCGAATAAGAAGTAAAAAGTTCCGCGAGGGACTTTTTTTTATGTACATTTTATGTTACAATATAACAAACTTGTGATAAGGGTTATGCAGATCAAAAGATTTGTATTGGAGAGGTGGACAAATGGATACTAAGATTTTATTGGAGAATGGGACAAACGAATTAGAAATATTAGAGTTTACTCTGGATGGTAATTCTTATGGTATTAATGTGGCAAAGATCAGAGAGATTATTAATTATACTCCGGTCACACCGGTACCAAATGCGCATCCCAGTATAGAAGGTATATTCATGCCGAGAGATACCATGATCACGGCGATTGACTTAAAAAACTGCCTGCAGAAAGGATCTTCAGATCCGACGGGATTATTTATTATTACAAACTTTAATAAACTGGATATTGCATTTCATGTGGATCAGGTAATAGGTATTCACAGGGTGTCCTGGAGCAACATTATTAAGCCGGGGGCTACGGTTTCAACAACAGAGGATGGCGTTGCAACAGGAATCATAAAAATAAATGATAAATTAATTATTATATTGGATTTTGAAAAAATTGTATGCGACATCAGCCCCGAAACGGGATTAAAGATTTCAGATGTGGAGCAATTGGGACATCGTGACAGAAACAATGTGCCGCTTTTGGTTGTAGAGGACTCGCCTCTGCTAAATAAATTGATTGTTGATTGCTTACATAAAGCCGGGTATGAGAATTTGATGCATGTTGAAAACGGTGCGGCAGCATGGAATATTATACAGGAATGTATCGAGCAGGATTCGCTGCACGAACATGTACAATGTGTCATTACCGATATAGAAATGCCTCAGATGGATGGACACCATTTGACGAATTTGATAAAAACAAATGACCTGACAAAAGATATACCGGTGGTAATTTTCTCATCGTTGATCAATGAGGAGATGAGGATAAAAGGTGAGGCGCTTGGGGCGGATGCACAGCTTTCCAAACCGGAGATAGGAAATCTGATCAGTGTAGTAGATGAATTAGTATTGTAATGCAAAGCAAAGCAAAGTGGCTGGGATAGATGCATCCCAGCCGTTTTTTAAGGAGTAAAAATGAAACTGAATGATAAAAAGCTTCTGACTGATGCGGTCAAAGACGCGGATATGGTACTGGTTGGGATCGGAGAGGAATGGAGCGTCTCTTTTGATGAAATGATGCAGGAAAAAACTTTTGCAGAAAACTTTTCAAAACTAACGGATCCGGATATGAGAGATCGGTTGGTTCCTGTTCTGCAGAGAGAATATTTAAAACAAATACATGATGAGAGATTAAAAAATGCTTATGAAAATTTGGAACAATTGCTCATGGATAAGAATTATTTTGTAGTTTCCATGAATAAAGACCGATATCCTGTTTTGACGGGATTAAAAAAGGAAAAATGTGTGTTTCCGTGTGGCGGATATGAGGCGTTTCAATGTGATGTGGGTTGTTCCGAAGAATTGGTGGATTCATCGGAATTTTCGGACCGGATTTATAGCATGATCTGTCAATCGGAGAACATGGAAAAGATTCGGATGCCTAAATGCCCCAAATGCGAAAAGGAAATGGTTTATAATAACATGGAAGCAGTCCGATATGTAGAAGCCGGATATCTGCCATCGTGGGAATATTATATGAAATGGCTTCAGGGGACAGTAAATAGAAAATTGTGTCTTATAGAATTGGGAGTATCTATGCGGTTCCCGTCCGTCATCAGATGGCCTTTTGAAAAAACAACTTATTATAATCAAAAGGCAAAAATGTTCAGAATACATCATTCCCTAAGTCAGTCCGTGGAAAATATTGGTGACAGATGTTATTCGTGTGAAGAAAATTCTGTTGTATATATGGCGAATTTATTTGTTTCATAGATATGAATATGGTAAAATATCAGTATTGCAGAGCAATTTGGAGGAATACCGGATATGGGAACAAATGAAGATTATCTGGACAGCTTGTTAAAAGCTGCGATGGAGTCGGAACAAAAATTGCATGAAGAAGCGGAGCCGGAAGCAGTTGAGTCAGAACCGGAAGCAGTTGAAGCGGAGTCGGAAGCAGTTGAGTCAGAACCGGAAGCAGTTGAAGCGGAGTCGGAAGCAGTTGAGTCAGAACCGGAAGCAGTTGAAGCGGAGCCGGAAACAGTCGAGGCAGAGCCGGAAACAGTCGAGTCAGAACCGGAAACGGTTGAAGCAGAGCCGGAAACAGTCGAGTCAGAACCGGAAACAGTCGAGGCAGAGCCGGAACCTGAGACAGTTGAGAATGACAGCCTGTCTGTACCGGTAATGGACGGTGATCCTAACAGACAGTTAACGCCGGATGAGATTGCGGCTATGTTTGCAATGGCAGATTCGGGCAGCGTGGAAGCAAAAGAAGAGATAGAGACAGAGGCAAAAGGTGATGCTGAGGCAGTACAGGGGTCTGATGAAGCGGAAGAAATGGCGGAAGCATCTTTGGATACATGGGAAACATTCGAACCGGTCGAAGAAATGGAAATTGATTTGGACGGTGTAGATGATATCGATTCACTGTTGGGTCTGAGAGATATTTCTTCAGATCGTAATCGTAAAGAAGAAAAAGAGCAGGAAGAACAACAAAGCGGAAATGAAAGCCTTGAAAATCAGGATGTCACTGAATTACTGGATCTTTTGGGTGATGACGACAGTGAACTGGCGGAAATCAATGAATTATTAAAAAAATCCGATAATAATGAAATCGTGGAAGATGATGATTTGCTTGCCATGCTGGAGGGAGTTTCCGATGATGATGTAAAAGAAACGGACAAACCGTCTCCGAAGCAAGCGGATGATACGATACCGGAGGATGTTGAGGAAAAGCCCAAAAAGAAAAAATGGGGGCGAAAAAAGAAGAAAGTAGATGAAGCGCTATCAGAAGAGAAAAATGCCGATTCGGAGGGCGTAACGGAAACAGCCGATGAAACAGAACCGGAAAAGAAAGCCGGTTTCTTTGGAAAACTGTTTCAGGCATTGACTGAAGAAGTCGAGGATGATGAGCCGGAAGTCGAAAATAATCCGGAAGGAGAAGACGGGGAAAATAATCCCGTTGAGAAAAAGAGAAAAAAAGGAAAGAAGAAAAAAGGCAAAAAATCCCCGGAAACCAATGAAGAAATTCTGGAAGAATTGAATGAAGAGGATGCTGCAAAAGCAAAGGGAAAAAAGAAAAAAGAAAAGAAGCCGAAAAAAGAAAAAAAACCGAAAAAAGAGAAGACATCGGTTGTGGAAGAACCCACAAAGAAACTGCCGAAGAAAATGATAATCAGAATTTTTGTCCTTTGTTTTTCTTTTTTGGTAGTTATTCTTTTGGTCGTGATATTTTTACCGGGGCTTTTACAATTGAAAGATGCACGCAAGCAATTTTATAGCGGAAATTATGAGGAGGCATATCAGGCGTTAATCGGACAAAATCTGGGTGATAGTGACAAAATACTATTGCAGAAGGCAGAATTGATTGTTCAGTTAGAGCGCAAGGCAGATGCATATCAGGCCTATAAAGCGGCAGGAAAAGAAGAGGAAGCATTAAATGCTTTGTTGGAAGGCGTCGCACATTATTGGAAACATGATGCCGAATATGACAGTCTCGGAATCCGTCAGGATATGGAACAGGCATATATGCAGCTGTTGGTGCTGCTGGAGACCGAATATTCCATAAATGAAGACCGTGCAAAAGAAATCATTGCGATGGACAGTATCAATTATACTTATGAAATCCGCGGATTGGCAGGTACTGATGTTTTGCAGACGGAACCGTTGCATGAAGGTCCGAATCCGGAAGGTCAAAGTCCGGAAGAACCAAATCGGGAAGAAGAAAAACAGGAAGGTCAACAGCAGGAAATTCAGGGAGAAGCATTGGAAGATCCGTTGGAAGAAGAAATGGAATAAAAATCATCATAAAGGCAGGATAAAAATGATAGCGATAATTGATTATGATGCAGGTAATATTAAAAGTGTGGAAAAGGCATTTCAACTGCTTGGTGAAGAAGTGATTCTGACCAGAGACCGGGATGTGATACTGGGAGCAGACGGAGTGGTACTGCCCGGAGTCGGCGCTTTTGGAGACGCCATGGAGAAACTGAGACATTATGGTCTTGAAGAAGTTATCCACGAAGTGGTCAGACGAAATATTCCGTTTTTAGGAATTTGTCTGGGATTACAACTGATGTTTGAAAGAAGCGATGAAAGTCCCGGTGTTGAGGGCCTGGGATTGTTGCAGGGTGAGATTATACATATTCCCGAGGATTGCGGATTAAAAATTCCGCATATCGGATGGAATTCTTTGAAATTTCCGGTAGAAGGCAGATTATTTCAGGGAATTGAGGAAGATGCTTATGTATATTTTGTACATTCGTATTATCTCAAAGCTGCGGATGAAAGCATTGTGACGGCAACGACGGAGTACGGTACATTGATTCATGCGTCGGTAGAGCGGAATAACGTGTTCGCATGTCAGTTTCACCCTGAAAAGAGTTCGGAAGTGGGCTTGCAGATTTTACGCAATTTTATGAAAGTCACAAAAGAGAAGAAAGATGCCGTTGAGAATATAAAGGATAGGGAGGAAGCGTAAATGCATACAAAAAGAATTATTCCCTGTCTGGATGTTAACGGAGGCAGGGTTGTCAAAGGTGTTAATTTCGTTAATCTGATAGATGCGGGAGATCCTGTTGCCATTGCAGAAGCCTATGATAAAGCGGGTGCGGATGAACTGGTATTTCTGGATATTACAGCCAGTTCCGATGCGCGGGAAACCGTCGTGGATATGGTCCGCAAAGTGGCGGAAAAAGTATTTATTCCTTTTACTGTGGGCGGCGGCATCCGTACCGTAGATGATTTTAAGGCGATTTTGAGAGAAGGAGCGGATAAAGTTTCCGTGAATTCTGCGGCAATCAATCATCCGGAGCTGATCAGTGAAGCAGCTGAAAAATTCGGCAGCCAATGTGTGGTTGTGGCAATTGACGCCAAAAGACGTGCCGACGGAAGCGGCTGGAACATCTATAAAAACGGCGGACGGATAGATATGGGCATTGATGCCGTGGAATGGGCCATGAAAGCGGACCGGCTCGGCGCAGGGGAAATCCTGTTGACCAGTATGGACTGTGATGGCACCAAAGCCGGCTATGATATCGAATTAACCAGAATCATTTCCGAGAATGTGTCCATTCCCGTCATTGCTTCGGGAGGAGCCGGAAAATTAGAACATTTTAAGGATGCTTTGACAGAAGGCAAGGCAGATGCCGCCTTAGCTGCATCGCTGTTCCATTTTAAAGAACTGGAAATAAAAGAAGTAAAAGAGTATCTGCGACAGGAGGGAATCAGCGTCAGGCTGTAGACGATGGCTGCAATTAGTAATGATTGGTTAGAACCTTTGAAACCGGAGTTTTCGAAACAGTATTACCGGGAACTTTATCAAAAGGTAATTGAAGAATATAAGACTCATGTGGTGTTTCCGCCGTCGGACGACATTTTCAATGCATTTGCATTGACACCGTTACATGAAGTAAAGGTTGTGATTATCGGGCAGGATCCTTATCATAATGTGGGACAGGCTCACGGTCTTTGTTTTTCGGTCAGACCGGATGTTGACATCCCGCCGTCTTTGGTAAATATATATAAAGAACTGCAGGATGATCTGGGATGTTATATTCCCAACAACGGTTATCTGGTAAAGTGGGCCGGACAGGGAGTGCTTTTGTTGAACACTGTTTTGACGGTTCGGGCTCATCAGGCCAATTCGCACAGAGGAATCGGCTGGGAGCAGTTTACGGATGCGGCAATCAGGATATTAAACGAAGAAGACAGACCCATTGTATTTATCCTTTGGGGCGCTCCGGCACAGGCAAAGAAAAAGATGTTAAATAATCCGAAACATTTGATATTAGAAGCACCGCATCCCAGTCCGTTATCTGCTTATCGTGGATTTTTTGGGAGTAAGCCTTTCAGTAAAACCAATGAATTTCTGGAGAAAAACGGCTTAACACCCATTGACTGGCAGATCGAAAATGTTTAGCGGATTTATCCGGATAAACAGAAAATGTGCGGTTATGTTTGGTATAAAAGATTCCGACAGGAATCAAAATAACATACATGGAGGAGAAAATTATGGAAAAGAGACCTTTCGTGACGAAGGAACAGTTGGAGGAAATCGTAAAAAAATATCCCACACCTTTTCATATTTATGATGAAAAGGGAATCCGGGAGAATGCGAAAGCTTTAAAGGAAGCATTTGCATGGAATCCGGGATATAAAGAGTTTTTTGCGGTAAAAGCGACCCCAAATCCGTTTTTGATCAACATTTTAAGAGAGTACGGCTGTGGTACGGATTGTTCTTCCAAAACGGAATTGATGTTATCCAAAGCAATGGATATGGATGGAGAATCGATTATGTTCTCCTCCAATGAAACGCCGGCAAGCGAATACGAATATGCCGACAAAATCGGTGCAATTATCAATCTGGATGATTTTACCCATATTGATTTTCTGGAAAAAACGCTGGGCAAACTGCCGGAGACCTTAAGTCTCCGTTACAATCCGGGCGGAGTGTTTAAAATCAGCAACAGTATCATGGATAATCCCGGAGATGCAAAATACGGCTTTACAACGGAACAGCTTTTTGAAGGTTACAGGATTCTGAAAGAAAAAGGTGTAAAACGTTTCGGTATGCATGCTTTTCTGGCAAGCAACACGGTTACCAATGATTATTATCCTACTTTGGCAAAAACGTTGTTTGAAACGGCTGTTAAGATTAAAGAGCAGGTTGGTGTTTCCTTAAGCTTTATCAATTTATCCGGTGGGATCGGTATTCCTTATCGACCGGATCAGGAGCCTAACGATATCCGGGTAATCGGACAGAAGGTTAAAGAAGTTTATGACGAAGTGCTTGTGCCTGCAGGCTTGGGAGATGTGGCGATTTATACGGAATTGGGACGTTTCATGATGGGACCTTACGGCCATCTGGTAACAACGGCGATTCATGAGAAACATACCCATAAGGAATATATCGGCTGTGATGCCTGTGCGGTCAATCTGATGAGACCGGCGATGTACGGAGCATATCATCACATTACCGTTGCGGGAAAAGAGGATGCCCCCTGTGATCATAAATATGATGTGGTAGGTTCTCTGTGCGAAAATAACGATAAATTTGCCATTGACAGAATGCTTCCGAAAATTGACATCGGAGACTTTATTGTGATCCACGACACGGGTGCACACGGCTTTTCCATGGGATATAACTATAACGGCAAATTAAAGAGTGCGGAACTTTTGTTAAAAGAGGACGGAAGCGTAGAACTCATCCGACGTGCGGAGACACCGAAGGACTACTTTGCAACTCTTGACTGCTTTGATATTTTTGAGAAGTTTGATTTTGAATGATCGTTGATTGATGCGACATAAAAGGAAAGAAAAAGAGCGGATGATGAAATCCGCTCTTTACTGATATTATAATAAGAACTGCCGGTGATGGGACTTGAACCCATACGTGGTTGCCCACAACAGATTTTGAGTCTGCCTCGTCTGCCATTCCGACACACCGGCTCGGTTGTTTTCAACAGCCGAAATATATATTAACATAGACATAAAAAATAATCAAGACAAAGAGTGAAAAAAATGGAAGAAAAAAAGAAAGAAAAAAATGTTTTTATGCATACCGAAAAGGAGGCAGGTTTAAAGCAATATCTTCATGTATTGGGAACCGGACATGCTACGGTTACGAAATGCTATAATACCTGCTTTGCCATTAACGGAGCCGAAGGGGAGTATTTCCTGATTGATGCCGGCGGCGGAAACGGCATTTTGGTACAGTTAAGAAAAATGCAGATTCCCGTTACGGGGATACACCATATGTTTATTACCCATATGCATACAGATCATGTGCTGGGAGCAATCTGGATGATCCGCATGGTGGCTACTGCGGTTATGAAGGGAACATATAGAGGCACGTTTCGGATATACTGTCAAAAGCAGGTGGAAGAGAATTTGCGGATCTTTTGTAAGCTGACATTGGCAAAAAAGCACTTGGCATGCCTGGACAGAGAAATTGTATTTGAGCCTGTGGATGACGGAGATGAAAAAGACATTCTCGGTATGGAAGTCACTTTTTTAGATATTCATTCTACCAAAGCAGACCAGTTTGGATTTGTATTAAAAACATTGAGTGGGAAAAAGGTGTTTTTTGCCGGAGATGAACCTCTCTATGAGGGACATGAAGAATTGGCCGAAGGGGCTGATTGGTTGTTCCATGAAGCGTTTTGTATGGACAGTGAAGCCGAAAAATATAAACCATATGAAAAACATCATTCTACGGCAAAGGATGCAGCCGCCAGGGCGGAGCGTCTTAAAGCAGCCAATCTTGTGCTGTGGCATACGGAAGATGATCATTATGAGGAGAAAGGGCAACTGTATCGCGATGAAGCTTCAAAAGAATTTTCGGGCAATATCATGGTTCCCAAGGATTTGGAAAGAATATTATTGTAATAAAGATGGAAAAAGAGCCTGATTTTTGCTAAAATAGTGAATAGGTGAGCGAGTATGACTTGTAAGGAAGTTGAAAAACAGATACCTTTATTTTTAAAGGATTCTTTGGATGAGGAAAGTCTGGCTGAATTTATCAATCATATAAAACAATGTAAGGAATGTGAAGAAGAACTTGCAATCCAGTATCTGACGGTTGAGGGACTGGCGCGTCTGGAAGAAGGTGCCTCTTTCTTATTGGATGATGAGTTGACGATCAAGATCGGACAGGCAGACCGCCGTATCAGAATCAATCGCAGGATAGAGCGGATTTGCAAAAACATAGAAGCTTTGGCAATTTTGGTTCTGGGAGTTGCCATCGTTTATATGGTCTGGTAGTAAGATAAATAGAAAAATAATCGGAGTAGGAAACAGGGATTATGTCAAAAAAACTGGTATTGATAGACGGACACAGTATATTAAACAGGGCATTTTACGGAGTGCCTGATCTGACCAATGCAGAAGGGTTTCATACCAATGCAATCTATGGTTTTTTAAATATTTTATTTAAACTGCTGGATGAAGAAAAGCCGGACGGACTGGCTGTCGCTTTTGATTTGTCAGCGCCGACGTTTCGTCATGAAATGTATGACGGCTATAAGGGAACCAGAAAGCCTATGCCCGATGAACTGAGGGAGCAGGTTCCGGTCATGAAGCAGGTGCTTCAGGCAATGGGAGTCCTGATCATGGAAAAGGCGGGGCTTGAGGCTGATGATATTCTGGGGACCATGGCAAAAAGGGCTGAGGCGGAAGGCTATGAAGTTTCTCTTGTGTCGGGAGACAGGGATCTTTTGCAGATCGCCACGGATCATATTAAGATCAGGATACCCAAGACCAAGGGAACAAGAACGGAAATTGAAGATTATTATGCAACGGATGTCAAGGAACGCTATCAGGTGACACCGGCGCAGTTTATAGAATTGAAGGCTTTGATGGGTGACACGGCGGACAATATTCCCGGCGTGCCCAAGATCGGGGAGAAAACCGCAACCGGACTGATGGTGGAATACGGTTCCATTGAGCATATATATGAATGCTTGGAGCAGATTTCCAAGAAAAGTGTCAGGGAAACGCTGGCAGAGCACAGGGATCTGGCAGATTTGAGTCTGAAACTGGCTACCATCTGCATCAATGCGGAACTTCCTTATCAATTGGAGGATGCGGCACTGGGAGATCTGTTTACCAAAGAAGCATATGACTGGTGTCTGAAATTGAATTTTAAAAACATGCTGGGCAGATTCGACCGGTCCAAGGTGGAAGAAAAAAACGAAAGAGTATTCCATCCGGTTACGGATCTGTCAGAGGCGGAAACGCTTTTTGCAGCATGTAAAAAAGCAAAACATCCGGCATTTGCATTTTTTGCGGACGACGATAAACTGTATGCAGTCAGCATCTGTATGGATGAGGAAAATTTATATTGCCTGTTTGTCAAAAATTTTATAAATCAGGATTATATTGTAACGAGACTGCAAACTTTAGCGGAAGCGTTTTCCGATACAGAGCAGAAACTTTTGGTATTTGATGTGAAGAAATGTTATGATTACATTCCCTGTGATAACACCGGCGTGTTTTTTGACTGTAAGCTTGGCGCTTATCTGTTGAATCCCAATCACAAGGAATATCTCATAGAAGATGTGGCGGGAGAATATGCAAATGTTTCATGCCGCGATTTCAAGCAGTGGTTTGCAAAGCAGAAACTGCAGGATGTTGCAGACGAGACATCCAAAGAGTTTTTGGAGTATGCATGTATGCAGAGCCTGGCATTGATGCTTTCGTATGAACCCATCAGGGCAAAACTTGCGGAAGAAAATATGCTTTCATTATATGAAACAATAGAAATGCCGTTGACCTATGTGCTCTATGATATGGAAAAAGAGGGTGTTCTGGCAGAAGGTGATGCACTCAAGGAGTACAGCAGGGTGCTGGGTGATAAAATAGACGAGCTGGAACAGCGCATTTACGATCAGGTCGGTGAAACATTCAATCTTAATTCGCCGAAACAGCTGGGAGAAATTCTGTTTGAAAAAATGGGATTAAAAGGCGGCAAAAAAACAAAAACCGGTTATTCCACCGCTGCGGATGTCTTGGAAAAGTTAGCTGCGGATAACCCTGTTGTGGCAGATATTCTGGAGTATCGCGGTCTTGCCAAGCTAAAGAGCACTTATGCCGACGGTCTGACGGAGTTTATTGAGGAGGATGGCAGGATTCATTCTTCTTTCAATCAGATGATCACTGCCACCGGGCGTATTTCATCTACGGAACCCAATTTACAAAATATTCCCATGCGGACGGAGATGGGCAGGATGATCCGCAAGGTATTTGTTGCCAAGGAAGGTTGTGTGCTGATCGATGCGGACTACTCACAGATCGAGCTACGTATTTTGGCGCATTTATCGGGAGATCAGGAATTGATTGCCGCTTATCATACTGATGCGGATATTCATAAAATAACTGCTTCCAAGGTATTCCATACGCCTATGGATCAGGTGACTTCCCAGCAAAGGAGAAATGCAAAAGCGGTAAATTTCGGTATCGTTTACGGAATCAGTGCTTTCGGTCTCAGTCAGGACATCGGAACCTCTCAGAAGGAAGCGGCACAGTATATGCAGCAGTATTTTGACACCTATCCGGATGTAAAGCGTTATCAGGATGAAACGGTGGCTCGGGCAAAGGAAAACGGTTATACGACGACCATGTTTGACAGGAGAAGACCGATGCCGGAGTTGTCTTCCAGCAACTTCATGCAGAGACAGTTCGGTGAACGGGCATCCATGAATGCACCCATTCAGGGGACGGCGGCGGATATCATGAAAATTGCCATGATCAATGTATACCGGGCGCTGAAAGAGGCAGGACTCAAATCAAAACTGATTTTGCAGGTGCATGATGAGCTGTTGATAGAGACTTATGAGGATGAGGTTGACCGGGTAAAAGAAATTCTTGCCGATAAGATGAAGCATGCGGCAGAGTTGTCGGTTCCTCTGGAAATCGACCTGAATGTAGGAAAAAACTGGTATGATGCACATTAAGTGATGAGGATAGACATGAAGACTATAGGAATTACAGGCGGTGTCGGGGCGGGAAAGTCCCTGATTTTAAACTATATTGAAAGTCATTACCGGGCAAAAATTTATATGGCAGATGATATTGCCAACTTTCTGAAAGAGCCGGGACAAAGCTGTTATGAACCGATAGTGGAACTGCTCGGGGCAGAGATTTTGGACCGGGATGGCGGAATTGACAAACAAAAAATGGCGGAACGCATTTTCGGAGAGCGGGAGCTGCTGCAACGCGTCAACGATATATTACATCCTGCGGTAAAGCAGTTTGTTTTGTCCGAAATAGAGCGGGAGAGAAAAAAGAAGGAAATCGATTTTTTCATTCTGGAGGCCGCATTGCTGATCGAGGAGCATTATGATGCAATTCTGGATGAATTGTGGTATATTCGTGCAGAGGAAGAAATCAGAAGTGACCGGCTCCGCCAGTCCCGGGGATATTCGGACGAAAAGATTCGAAATATTATGAAAAATCAGCTGTCGGATGAGGTTTTTGCAAAACATTGTAAAGTGATTATTGAAAACAATCATGATCCCGAAGAAACATATCGGCAGATTGATAAGAAATTGGGGGAATACATAGGTGCAGAAAGCAAATAGTGGAAAAGGTTCATATGTATATGGTTTAGATATCGGTACCAGAAGCATTGTGGGAACGGTAGGATACAGGCAGAAGGACAGATTTGTGGTTGTAGCCCAACAGATCAAGGAGCATGAATCGAGAGCGATGCTGGATGGGCAGATCCATGATATCGGCGCAGTCAGCGATACAATCAGAGTTGTAACGGATCTGTTGGAAGAAAAAATCGGTGAGCCGTTGAAACAGGTCTGTATTGCGGCAGCCGGCCGCGTGCTGAAGACGGTGACGGTTCATGCGGATTTGGATCTTGAGAGTGAAAAGACGATAACCGGTGAGGATATTCATGTTTTGGATTCCTACGGCATCGAAAAGGCATATGAGGTTTTTCAAAAAGAAAATGATTCGGACATGAAATTTTATTGTGTGGGCTATTCCGTCATGCATTATTATATGAATGGCTATCCGATGAATAATCTGGAAAATCATAAGGCTAAGGAAATTTCCGCCGATATGATAGCCACATTTTTGCCGGATGATGTGGTGGACGGCTTGTATAAGGCAGTGGAGCTGGCAGGGCTGGAAGTGGCAAACCTGACATTGGAGCCTATTGCGGCTATTGAGCTGGCAATCCCCGAAATGTACCGGATGCTGAATATCGCATTGATTGATGTGGGAGCCGGAACTTCCGATATTTCCATTACAAAGGACGGAAGTATTATTGCATACGGTATGCTTCCTGTGGCCGGAGATTGTCTGACGGAGGATATTGCAAGACACTGTCTGGTGGACTTTCAGACGGCGGAGCAGATCAAGCGCGGGATTGAGACACAGGAAGTTGTAGAATATAAGGATATTATGGGACTACCCCAAAAGATCTCCAAAGATGAGGTGCTTTCCGTTGTAGCGGATGATTTGGAGGATATGGCGGAGCAGGCTGCCGATAAGATCAAAGAATTGAACGGCAATAAACCTGTCAGCGCTGTATTTGTGGTCGGCGGAGGCGGAAAAATCGCCACATATACGGACAGAGTGGCAAAGCATCTGGGTATTGCGCCGGAGCGTTGTGCGGTCAGAGGCGAAGAGGTTATGATGAAGATCGACTTCATGGACAGGAACAGTGTCAAAGATTCCCTGATGGTAACACCCATCGGTATCTGTCTGAATTTTTACGAGCAGAGTAATAATTTTATCTTTGTTACTTTTAATGATAAGAGAGTGAAATTATATGATAATAATCGCCTTGCCATTGTGGATGCGGCGATTTTGGCAGAGTTCCCAAATGAAGATCTGTTTCCGAAGAGGGGAGAACCGCTGGAGTTTGAGCTTAACGGAAAGCCTGTAACAATCCGGGGCAGCCGCGGTGAATCCGCTACGGTTCTTTTAAACGGCAATGAGGCGGATATCCATACGGCGATCAGAAGCAACGATGTAATCAAGGTAATTCCGTCAACGGCAGGGGAAAAAGCGGTTATGGAGGTTTCCAAGCTGCCGGAATATGAAGGAAGTCTTACCATTCATCTGGATGGGAAGGATATATGCGTTCCAAAGTTAGCCAGTGTCAACGGGCAGCTGCAGTCGGCTTATTATCGGATCCAGGACGGAGACAAGGTAGAACTGTTGAATTATTATACGGTTCTGCAGGTTTTGGAGTTTATGGATATTGCGGCCGAGAATATCGGTCAGGTCATGGTCAATCACGAAGTGGTAGATTTATCCGCCAAAGTATATGATAATTTTACGGTATCTCTGAAGATAGAGGAAGCGGCAAATACTGTGGAAACAGAAACTGCAGAAACTGAGATTGCAGAGTCAGGGCAGGAAAATGCAGCAAAGCAGGAAAATATAGTCGCAGAGCAGCCGGAAGACACTGCTATGACGGAAGAAACGGCACAACCGGAGGAAAAAGCGGGAACTTTGGAAGGAATGTCGGCACTGGAAAAAGCGAAGGCCGATGCGGATAGACTGGTAACACAGTTGCAGTACGAGCGGGCGGAAGAAGCGCTTGCACAAATGATACAGTCGGCATTAAATCCGGCGGCTGTATCGGCTGATATGCAGAAACAGGAAGCGGTAGAACAGATCCGTGTAGAAAAAAGCAGTAAAGAGTTGTACGGGAGTCTGCAAAATAATATTAACCGTTTAAAAAGCGGTACACCAATCACGGAACTGCGTGATGAAGCAATCGGAAAGGCAGAACAACCGATGAAAATGATGCAGGCAGAGTCGGAGACGAAAGCGGAAGAAGAAAAGAAAGAGCCTGAAGAGGTAAAAACGCTGACCATTCCGCCTATGAGTACGGAAAATGTGGATGGAAAACTGTTGCAGATCCTGCATGTCATTGTCAATGATGAGCTGGTGACCCTGAAAGGAAAGCCGGATTACATTTATGTGGATGTATTTGAATTCATTCAGTTTGATCTGTCCAAACCGCAGGGAAAATCGGTGGAAACTTTAATAAACGGAAGAAAAGCACAGTATACGGAGCCTCTTAGCAACGGCGACCGGCTGGAGATTTTCTGGAAGGATTAAAACATGCGATTACTTAGTATTGCCAGCGGAAGCAGCGGAAACTGCATTTACGTTGGCGATGACCATACACATATTTTGGTTGATGCCGGCATCAGCAAAAAAAGAATTGAAGAAGGATTGAATACCATTGGCCTTAGCATAGATGATCTGACTGCTGTATTCATAACGCACGAGCACATTGACCATATCGGCGGGCTCGGTGTGCTGACAAGAAAATGCGAGGCACCGGTCTATGCCACCGGCGGTACCATAGAAGGTATTTTTCAAACGTCTTCTTTGGGACGGATAGACAGGGAACAGTTTGTTGAGATAACAGAGAATCAGTGTGTTACCATAGGAGACATCAAAGTGGATCCCATGAGGATTTCCCATGATGCGGCGCAGCCGGTCGCATATCGTTTCTTTGAGCGGGATAAAAAGATTGCCGTTGCAACGGATTTGGGAATGATTACGGAAGAAAACGAAGAAAAGCTTAAGGGAATGGATGCCATTCTGCTGGAAGCGAATCATGATGTCAATATGCTTCAGGTGGGACCGTATCCCTATTACCTGAAACAGAGAATATTGGGAAACAGAGGGCATTTATCCAATGAAAATGCAGGGAGATTGTTAAGCCGGATTGTGCATGATGGTCTGAAACATATTTATCTGGGACACCTGAGTAAAGAAAATAATATGCCGGCACTTGCTTATGAAGCGGTACGGCTGGAGATCACCATGGGAGATAATCCGTATCAGGCATCGGATTTCCCCATAGATATTGCAAAGCGGAGCGAACCGTCCAAAGTTGTGGTTGTCTGAATGAGTCTGAATGAACAGGCTGCTTTGGTCCAATAGGGATTATTGTTGATTCCGGCTGTCGTGAATTGCATAATCCTTTGTAATAAAGACCGCCTCAATGCCGTCCAGACTGTTGATCAATGCCTGTGCATCAGTAAGTCCCAGCATCAGACAGGTGGTGCTTAAGGCATCTCCCTCCATGGAGGAATCCGAGATGATGGTGACGGAAAGCAGGTCGTTGGAAACCGGATAACCGGTTTTCGGATCCAGTATGTGATGATAGATCATATCATCAATTTGAAAGTAGCGTTCATAAATGCCGCTTGTTACAACAGATTGATCGGATATGGATAATACTTCTATGGGGGTATTGGTTTCAAAAGGCTTTTCAATACCGATTTTAAAAGGCGTTCCGTCCGGTTTGTTACCGATAGTCAGTACGTTGCCGCCCAGATTGACAGTAGCGCTTGTGATTCCGTGGGAAATCAGATATTCTTTGATTTTATCCGCAATATAACCTTTGGCAATAAAGCCAAGATCAATTTGGGCATCCGGGTCCGTAAGGGTAACCGTACAGGCTGCTTCGTCATATCGGATACCAGTGTAGTCTACATGACTGAGTGCTTCGGATAATGCATTTTCGTCGGGTAGTGCCGTTTTATCCGCATTTCTGTCCGCAGATGAAAAATCCCACAAATCTTTGACCGGAGCAATGGTAATATCAATAGCGCCGTCTGTCAGCTTGCTGTAGGAAAGAGACTGTCGGATCAGTGTGATGGTTTCGGGACTGACGGAAACGGGTTCTCCGTCTGCATGATTGATGCGGTAGACATCGCTTCCGGGAACCGTACGGCTAAAGAGATTTTCATAGCTGCGGCACAAATCCAGTGCACCCTGTAAAGTGTCTGTATCGTCGGTTCCGTATAACGTAATGGTAACAACGGTATCAAAGGCGATGACCGTGTCCTGTACAGACGTATTATTAGCGGTAGGTACGGTACATCCTGTCAGGCTGAATAACAACAGGCATAATGGGAATAAAATACCCGGATATTTTGTTATAAGATTTTTCCGTTTCGGATAAAGTTGATGTTTGATTTTCATGAATGCATCATAACACATTTTAAGAGACTTTCAAACAATAAAGAGAAGGAAGAGTAAATGAAATTATCGGATGATTTTGAAAATGACAGCATTAAATCAGGAATTTCTCTGGGAGCAATGCTTGCGGGCGTTCTTTCGTTTATGGCTGTTCTGGTTGCCGTGGTTATTATGGTCAACAGATCTCAGGACGGAAAACGAAGCACACGAAATAATTCAAATAACGGAAATGTATCGGCTGAGGAGAATATGTCTCTCAGTGATAATGAAACTTCCGCATATCCCATAGGAGAATCCACCTTGGTTTCCGATGATCTGGATTTCTGGAATATGTATAAAGAAGATTCCGATTTGGATAAATCGCTGGATCACACAGGGGAAAGATATGCTCAAAATCTGGAGAAATTAGAAAAAGAGGAAGAGGGGGAGGATTTGTCCGAAAACGGAACAAAGACAGAAGTAATCCTGCCTGACGGAACTTCCCAATGGGTTATGATCAATGCTTATATAGAGAAAAATACGTATGATTACACGGGTCTTGTGTATGAAGAACCATTTATGCGGTATTATGCGGAAGGGAAAAAAGTATCCAGACAGGGCATTAAAATCGATGACAGTTACGGCGTGATCGACTTTGAAAGAGTGGAAGATGACGGTATTGATTATTGTATGATACGCATAGGGAAAAGAGGATATGCGACCGGAGCCGTAACCATGGATGATGATTGTCTTCAGTATATGGCATCGGCAAAGGAAGCCGGACTGGGTGTAGGTGTGTATTTTTATTCACAGGCGGCAAATGAGGCTGAGGCTGTAGAAGAGGCAAATCTGGTGCTCCAGATGCTGGAACAGTCGGAAGTGAAGCCGGATTATCCGGTTGTGTTTGATATGGAACTTGTCAGCAATGATACTTCCAGAACCGAAAATCTGACCAAAAGTCAGCTTACTGCTATTACAAAGGCATTTTGTGATACCGTCAGTCAGGGTGGATATACGCCTGCCGTTTACGGAAATAAATACTGGCTTTTGCGGAAGCTGGATCTGACCCAACTCGGAAGCTATAATATATGGCTTTCCCAGGACAGCGATATTCCCGATTATCCATATCAGTTTGCCATGTGGGAATACAAACAGGATGCGGAGATAGACGGAATTGCCGGAAAGGTTTCCATGAGTATCAGTTTTATTGATTATGAAATGCGTTAATTTTATATAATTTGGGTGAAATCCTGCAGGATGAGTAAATGGCGGCATAGTCGGAGGGGGCTAAGCCGTCAATGTAATTTACGGCATAATTTTTATCAATCCCCTGTTTTTTTACGATATCCACAGCTTTGTTGTAGGCGATGGCGGCTTCGGCGGCAGTATCATAAATTCCGATGCGGTAATCGCCGTTAATATGGATTTTGGCAAGAAAGCGGAAAGCGCCGTTATCCCTGATGCGCTGTACACCGGTATAGGGATTGATACAGATAACATTGGAATAGCGGAAATCATGGTGATCTCCGTTGGCAAAATAGTAATCTCTGCCTTCCACGGCAAAATTGCGGATGCCGTAGCGGTTTAAAATGTTGACCTGCATCCCGTAATCCGCCACAAACAAATGGTTCCCGCGCTTCATGATCTTGTGGCTTGCATAATAAAACAAATCATCGATATCAAAGGTATAGATGATGTCCTGGCTGTAATAATAAAAGAAAAATTTGTGTTTGATATAAATAGGATTTTTGATATAGAGATCATGGTCTCTGAAATTCATCAGCGTGACACATTTTTCAAAAGAAAGTGTCTGTGGCACATAAGAATCCGGCAGAGTTTCCGGATTTTCCAGTATTTTCTGCGCTTCCAAATAGGCATGGTGTGCCGCCGAAGCCGATTCGAAGCTGCCGAGGCTGATATGCTTGCAGCGATATGTAATGCTTGCACGAAAATAGCAAGTCCCGTCTTTTTTTGTCGCTTTATAAATCCCAGTGTATTTTTTCATGTACAAAGTATAACATTATCTTGATGAAAACACAATTTTAGAAATATTTTCCGGACTGCTTGTATAAAATAATTAATAAGTTGTTAAAAAAATATTACAACTTATTTCAGGGATCGTTTTTGGTCCGACAGAAAAGGAGCAGTCTATGAAAAGGAAATATGGGAACATGCTGGTGTTAGTTTATCTGGCATTTCTTAGTCTTCTTACGATAGAGATAACTTTTCAGAGAATACATGAGACAAAGGAAACGATACAATCGGAGAAAATGGAAATCAGGGTCGGAGATGGGGCGGAGGATAGTACCGAAATCAATATCCGGGAAATGCCGGAAGCGGATTCGGAAAGGAGAACCATTGTTGAACAGTCAGTTACGAGAGAGTTGGCATATCATTTAAGCGAGGAGGATTATCATACATTATTAAAGATTGTCGAAGCGGAAGCGGGATGTGAGAGTGCCGACGGAAAGCTTTTGGTGGCAAATGTGGTATTGAACCGGGTAAACAGCAGTAAATTTCCGTCCACGGTAAAAGAAGTGGTATATCAGGCGGACGGCGGAAAGGTACAGTTTACACCCGCTTATAACGGGCGGTTGCAATCCGTAAAAGTATCGGAAGAAACCGAGGAAGCGGTGGAACGGGCATTATATGGGGAAGATATTTCCGAAGGAGCCTTATATTTTGTAGCCACCGGCGTCGCCGGAGAACAAAAGAGCGCATGGTTCTATCAAAATCTGACCCATTTGTTCGATTATGGGGGACACAGCTTCTTTAAGTGATTGCCTTTCGACCTTCCGTGTGCTATAATAACGCCGTAAAAACACAGAAATGAAAGGGAAAAAACAATGGAAATCTTATACAAAAGTACACGCAGTGACTGTACACCCGTAACGGCATCACAGGCAATTTTGAAGGGACTTGCCGATGATGGCGGTTTATTTGTTCCCATGGAAATTCCGGCATTGGACATTTCTTTGGACAAACTTTCCGAAATGACTTATCAGGAAGTGGCTTATGAAGTCATGAAACTGTATCTGACGGATTTTACGGAGGAGGAATTAAAAAACTGCATTAACAAGGCTTATGATGATAAATTTGATACAGAGGTGATCGCACCTTTAACACAGGCGGGAAATGCATATTATCTGGAATTATATCACGGTGCAACCATTGCATTTAAGGATATGGCATTGTCTATTCTGCCGCATCTTCTGACAACTTCGGCAAAAAAGAATGCCGTGAAAAACGAAATCGTGATTTTGACGGCTACCAGCGGTGATACCGGAAAAGCGGCATTGGCAGGATTTGCGGATGTAGAAGGAACGAAAATCATTGTTTTTTATCCCAAAAACGGTGTCAGCCCCATTCAGGAAAAACAGATGGTGACACAAAAGGGTACCAATACACACGTTGTCGGGATTCACGGTAACTTTGATGATGCCCAGACAGGTGTCAAAACGTTGTTCGGAGATGCCGGACTTGCGAAAGAAATGGATGAAAAGGGTTATCAGTTTTCGTCTGCTAACTCTATCAATATCGGACGACTGGTTCCCCAGATTGTTTATTATGTATATTCCTATGCGATGTTGCTTGGACAGGGCAAGGTAAAAGAGGGAGAAAAGATCAACGTAGTCGTTCCCACCGGAAACTTCGGCAATATTCTGGCGGCATATTATGCAAAGAACATGGGATTGCCGATCAACAAACTGATCTGTGCATCCAATGATAATAAAGTATTGTTCGACTTCTTCGGAAGCGGTACTTATGACAGAAACAGAGAGTTCCTCCTGACAAGTTCCCCGTCCATGGACATCCTGATTTCCTCCAATCTGGAAAGACTGATTTACAGGATTGCGGGTAACGATGCAGAAAAAAATGCTGAACTGATGGCTTCTTTGAGCAAAAACGGTGTCTATGAGATTACCGACGAGATGAAGGAAAAACTTCATGATTTTGTGGGTGGATATGCAAGTGAACAGGAATGCTTCGACATGATCAAATATCTGTATGACGAGTTCGGATATGTGATCGATACCCATACGGCGGTTGCGGCGGCAGCTTATGCAAAATACAGGAAGGATACTTCCGATACAACGCAGACGGTCATTGCGTCCACCGCAAGTCCTTACAAATTTACCAGAAGCGTCATGAAGGCCATTGATGAAAAGTATGATGCCATGGGAGATTTTGAGCTGGTAGATGAATTGTCCAGAATTTCCAATACCGATGTGCCCAATGCCATCGAGGAGATCAGGACGGCACCGGTTCTTCACAATACCGTATGTGAAAAAGATGAGATGAAGGCGGTTGTTAAAAAGTTCCTGGGAATCTGAACCCAATCACAGAGTTGTGTGAAGGAATGAAATCGGGGCTTCCGATTTTAAAATAAATAAGATGTTGCATATCACGGAAACACGTTGCTTTTCCTTTGATATGCAACATCTTATTTGATTCTGAATCAGAAAACGGATGGACATTTTATTTGCGTTTATCCAATTCTTTATAGCGGCAGTCGCTGTGGATCGGCTTATACGCCGGACGAATGATTTTGCCGTTATTTGCAAGCTCTTCCAGACGGTGTGCACTCCAGCCGACGATTCTGGCAATGGCGAAAATAGGAGTGTACAGTTCATAGGGCAGATCCAGCATTTTGTATACAAAGCCGGAATAAAAATCCACATTGATGCTGACGCCCTTGTAAATTTTGCGCTCTTTGGCAATGACTTTTGGGGCGAGCTTTTCAACCAGAGAGTAAAGGGCGAATTCCTTTTCCAGTCCTTTTTCTACGGAAAGTTTTTCCACAAAGGACTTGAAAATGACCGCACGGGGATCGGATTTGGAGTAAACCGCATGGCCGACTCCGTAAATTAATCCTGCGTGGTCAAAGGCATCTTTATTCAGAAGGCGGGCAAGATATTCGGAAACTTCTTCTTCATCTTCCCAATCCGTGACTTCCCGCATCATATCTTCAAACATTCCGACAACCTTAATATTGGCACCGCCGTGGCGGGGACCCTTTAATGAGCCGATGGCTGCGGCCATAACAGAGTATGTATCCGTCATGGAAGAGGTGACAACATGCGTCGTAAAAGAGGAGTTGTTGCCGCCGCCGTGTTCCATATGGAGCACCAGTGCTATATCCAGTATTTTCGCTTCCAAGGGCGTGTATTTGCTGTCCGGTCTTAATATGTGCAAAATGGTTTCTGCGGTAGATAATTCCGGTTTGGGCGTATGGATAAAAAAGCTGGCTCCGTCGTGATAATGCTTGTACGCATTATATCCGTATATGGACAACAGCGGGAACAGGCTGATCAGCTGCAGACATTGGCGCAAAACATTGGGAATGGAAGTATCGTCAGCTCTGTCATCATAGGAATACAACGTAAGAACGGAGCGGGCAAGCGTATTCATCATATCCTTACTGGGCGCCTTCATAATAATGTCCCGCACAAAGCTGGTAGGAAGGGTGCGGTAGTCGCCGAGTAATTTGCAAAAAGAATCCAGCTCCTCTTTATTCGGTAATTTGTCAAACAGAAGAAGATAGGCGGTTTCCTCAAAACCGAAACGGTCGTCTTTGGTGAAACCTTCTACCAGGTCTTTTACGTTATAACCTCTGTAAAACAGATTCCCGTGAATGGGTATGGTTTCTCCGTCCACTACTTTAGAAGCACGGACATCGGATATATTTGTCAATCCGGCAAGAACGCCCTTGCCGTTGACATCGCGCAGTCCTCTTTTTACATCGTATTTGGTAAATAATTCCTGTTCAATAATGCCTGCGTTTTGAGACATCTCGGCAAGATGAAGGATTTCGGGTGTAATGGTTGAAAAGCTATCGTGTTCCATAGTTTATGCCACCTTTCTGCTATGAAATTATAATGAAAACTGTGTCTGTTGTCTGGGGTTCATACATCAAAAAGATGTGAGTTAATTCGACTTGAATGCACATGATATGCACGGTTTGAATCAAATACATTATTACTATAGCATGAAAGTTGTGGGAGAGGCAAGAAAAAAGAAGAATGTTTATGAATATTTCACAGTTTGTTCAGGGTTTCTTCACAGGAAAAGGCTGGATTTTTGCAGGGGTTCATTATAAAATGAAACAAGAATATGAACGGAAAGGATTTTTGTTTATGAATGTCAAAGAAATGATTTCCCATGTGGATCATACACAGTTAAAAGCATATGCCACCTGGGATGATATTGAAAAATTGTGTGATGAGGCATTGGAGTTCGGGACGGCATCTGTCTGTATTCCGCCATGTTATATCAAAAGAGTCCATCAAAAGTACGGCAGCCGTTTAAAAATATGTACGGTAGTGGGATTCCCTCTTGGTTACAGTGTAACGGAGGCAAAGGTGGCGGAAACCAAAAAAGCACTGGAAGACGGTGCGGAGGAAATTGACATGGTGATCAATATTTCCGATGTAAAAAACGGAGATTATGATAAAGTGGCACAGGAAATCATTGCAGTCAAAAGAGAGTGTCTGAATCATGTGTTGAAGGTTATCATTGAGACCTGTTATCTGACAGAAGAAGAGAAAATTGCCATGTGCAGGGCGGTGACCGATGCGGGAGCCGAATATATTAAAACATCCACCGGTTTCGGTACTGCGGGTGCACAGCTGGAAGATATTGCTTTGTTGAAAGAGCATATCGGTGATGCGGTCAGAATCAAAGCGGCAGGCGGTATCCGTACAAAAGAGTCCATGGAAGCATTTTTGGAAGCCGGGTGCGACAGGATCGGGTGCTCGGCGGCAGCGGATATCATGCGCGCCGACGATACAAAATAAAATCGGAAAAGGAGAGAAAAAATAAGAGAATTTTTCTTTTCTTTTACATGATACAATATTGACTTTTTAAGTGCCTTTTGAGATAATACAAAAGGTGTACGAGGTGGATAAGTGCCCGTACAAAATAGTCATAAGCCGCTTTTGCGGTAAAAAATACAATTCAAGGAGGACAATAGAATGTCAACAAAAGCATACTATCCAATCGATGAAATCGGTGCAGGAAAAGTTGGTTTTTCCAAAACCCGTTCCATCATCGAAGCTGCTTTCTACGGAAACAACGTAGTAAAAGTAAACACATTGAAAGAAGCTTACGAATTAGCTAAAAATTCCCCCGGTACTGTTGTAACGGATATGCCGATCAAAGACGGTGAAACATTTGGTCTTGAGAAAGATGCAAAAGTTTTATTATTCAACGATGGTGCGGTAACAGGCCGTTATGCAGCAGCTCGTCGTATCAAAGGCGAACCCGGTGTTGATGATGCTAAACTTGATAAAGTTGTTATGGATGCAATTTATGAGACACGTTGGAAAACAATGTATCATGCAGAGTGTTTCATCGGTCTTGATCCCGAGTTTATGGTAAAGGCACACCTTTTGATTCCGGAAGGAGAAGAAAACATCCTTTACAACTGGATGTTAAACTTCCAGTACATGTCCGATGAATATGTAAAAATGTACAAAAAATCCAAACCTGTCGGCGACGGAAAAGAGCCTGACATCTATATCTTCTCCGATCCTCAGTGGGTACCCGGCGAGAGACCTGACGTTGATTACAGCTGCTTAAGCGATCCGTTAACTCTTTGCTACTTTGATACAAACCAGAACTGTGCAGCTATCCTTGGTATGAGATACTTCGGTGAGCACAAAAAAGGTACTTTGACAATGGCTTGGGCTTTGGCTAACAGAAACGGTTATGCTTCCTGCCACGGCGGTCAGAAAGAGTATACTTTGGCTGATGGTTCTCACTTTGTTGCATCTGTTTACGGTTTGTCCGGATCCGGTAAATCCACATTAACACATGCAAAACATGGCGGAAAATATCCTGCAATCAAAGTTCTTCATGATGATGCATTTATCATCAACACAGATACCTGTGCATCTATCGCATTGGAGCCTACATACTTTGACAAGACAGCAGATTATCCTACAGGATGCCCTGACAACGAATATTTATTATCCGCTCAGAACTGCTCCTGTACATTAGACTCCGAAGGAAAGATCCAGTTAGTTACAGAAGATATCAGAAATGGTAACGGACGTGCTATCAAATCCAAATTATGGTCTCCTAACCGTGTAGATAAGATTGAATCCCCGGTTAACGCTATTTTCTGGATTATGAAAGATCCTACCATTCCTCCGGTTGTAAAATTAAAAGGTGCTGCATTGGCTTCCGTTATGGGTGCTACACTTGCAACAAAGACATCTTCCGCAGAGCGTGTTGCTGCAGGTACAGACTTAAATGCAATCCGTATCGTACCTTATGCGAACCCCTTCAGAACATATCCTTTGGTAAATGACTATGAGAAGTTCAAAAAATTAGTAGAAGAGAAGAACGTTGACTGCTATATCGTAAATACAGGCGACTTCATGGGAACAAAGGTTAAACCTGCCGATACATTGGGAATTCTGGAGACAATCGTTGAAGGAAGAGCTAAATTCGAGCAGTGGGGACCTTTCGAAGATATTGAGATCATGAGTGATTGGTCCGGCAAAACAGCTGATTTCACTCCCGACTTAAAGGATGCTTCCTATGTTGCACAGCTGAAAGCTGCTATGGAGACACGTGTAAAAGCTGTTGAAGATTTCGCAACCAAGAAAGACGGTTATGATAAACTTCCCGATGAAGCATTGGCAGCATTAAAGAGACTGGTAGATGCTCTTTAATCAATTATTGATATATGGATAAAGTATTGCTTATAGTTCATAATATTCTATAACAATATATGGGGCTGAAGAACCGATTGGATGATTGGTGTACAGCCCCTTTTTTCTACTAAAAAAACAGGTGATGATATGGGGAATATTTTAGATTTTATTCATTGGCGTGGGGATCTGAGCTTTGCACAGGATCCTTTTCATGAAGTGGATGCGCTGATCTTAAGTGCTGTTGCATATGTGGAGCTGGATCGGATCGTATCGGAGCGACCGGATGAGCAGACGCTGTTGTCTGATGCATTTGAAGAATTCCAAGGTTATCTGCAGGATCCGAAGTACCGTAATCTGGGAAGAATCATTCCCGATGAGGTATTGGTTTTGTTTGAGGAAATGGCAGGATGTAAGAGATATGCGGATTTGAAAATGTCCGGCTATGTGAATCATATCGATGAGCAGAGTGAAGAGCAGTTTGCGGCTGTAACATTTCAAAATGAAAACGGAGAAATCTATGTGGTTTACCGGGGAACGGATGATACGATAGTAGGATGGAAAGAAGATTTTAACATTGCTTATATGGATGTGATTCCCGCTCAGGAAGCGGCGTTGAAATATTTAAACGGAGTAGCGGGGATGTTAAAAGGAAAAATTTATCTTATGGGACATTCCAAAGGCGGTAATCTGGCTATCTACAGCGGCGCAAAATGCGGAAAACGCATACAAAAACGGATATCCGGCATCTATAATATGGATGGACCGGGATTTTTGCCGGAATTTTTATCTTTAGATATGTATCAGGCGGTCAACGAAATTACTTACTGGTATTTACCGTATGAGTCAATGATCGGAACGCTGCTGTGTCACGGGACAAACGAGTCTGTGATCAGGAGTACAAACAGAGGCATCATGCAGCACGATCCGTTTTCATGGGAAATCATCGGAAATCATATGATCCGGGAAAACAGCCTTTCCAACGAGTCTTTGATTGCACATCTTGCCATTGATGAGTGCATGAAAAAACTGACCGTCGATCAGAGAAAGCAGTTTGTGGCGATCGTTTTCGACGCGCTGGCAGCTACCGAAGCCAAAACGTTAAGCGAGATCACAATTAAGAATGTGCGGACGTTGATCGATACGGTCAAAAATGTTGATCCGGAATCAAAAAAGCTTTTATTGGATATGAGCAGGCTGGTGTTAAAAACTGTCAGAGAAAACAGATAAAATGCTGTTGTATTTTTGAGATAATTTTCGTATAATAAGTTTACCTGAAATGTTCGATAACTCTTGTTGTTTTGAACCTACATTTACTTTAAACGGGATTCCTACATTGTTTTATGGATGTCATGCCTCCCATTAAGTGATGAGGACGGCAGAAGTAAAATTGCGGTTACCCACCTGGCTTAGGCTAGGAGTCAAAATACAGGAGCCGGCATTTTGGGGCACAAATGAAAAACAGTCCTGACGGGCTGTTTTTCATTTTATGCGGATAAATGATGAAAAGTAATAAAAGGGAGAATTTATGAATAAAAGAAATCAAATTGGAAAATGGCTGCTGATTGTTTTTGTTTTGGCGGTCATCATAACAGCAATGGTATGGGCAATCAAGGAACGGGCAGTAAAAGAACCGGAGGGGAATTATATTCTGCGGGAGGATTCCTATCTTTTATATACATATCTGTATGGCGATATTGAGCAAATGGCTACGGTGGAATCCGATACCACGGGGCTTTCAGAAATATTATCGCAAAACGGAATTGATGCTTCGGAACAGGAAAGTCCCTATCTGACATTAAGAGAAGCGAAAACCATGTTTGCCCTACTGAAAGAAAAATATCCCATATATGAGGGCGAGATTGCAGTCATAGAGGAAGCTGCCTTTACGAATAATCACAGGGACAGCAGCGTTCTGCTGGCACAGGATTTTTTGGATGTATATGAAAAGCTTTGGAATGTCATTCATAAAGATGTACCGTTATATGAAGAACAGGGGATTATTTTGGCGGCAGGAGCAGATATCAAAAATCTGGATGACAGTTCCGTTTCGGAAAATAATATTCTTTTGGCACAGAAAAATGATACCGGAGAAGCATCGGAGATTAAGCGGCATCAAATAACGAAGCTGTTTGCGGAATATCAGATGACAGAGGCACAAGGGTTATATCGGCAACATGTTTATTTGGGAGCCGGGGAATATCTTATGCTGGATATTTCCCAATACCGGGATTTGTCAGAGGATGACGGGTTTTATCTGGAGACCTGCTGGATTTCTTCCAATCAGCCGGAATCCTTGTGGATCACTTTTGAGGATTATCAAATCCGTATCAGAAGCGGTAATGACGGAGTGCTCTTAGATGACGGAACGGTTTATGATACGTTTGAGGATATTGCGGATTTATATTTCAGTGAAGGAAAATTAGAGCGCATTTCCGTTTATGATGAAAAAATCAGCGGAAAGCTGTTAAGCGTATCGGAAGACAAAATTGAACTGGAGGGGCTGGGGTTCTATTCTTATCGGGGAACCTTGCCGGTCTATAAATTATACGGACAGCGGGAGTACTATACGAAAGCTGATCTGAAGATCGGTTATGATTTTACGGATTTTGTACTGGACCGCGACGGAGTGATCGTAGCAGGTCTTGTAACGAGAGAAGAAAAGATGGATTCCATCCGGGTCGTTGTGAAGACAACCGGTTTTTCTTCCGCATACCATGAAACGATTTCCTTTACCTGCGATTCGGCTTATCTGGTAAATGAAGAGCATCATTCGGCAGGAGAAGAAATTACCATTGAGCAGGATGATCCGCGTTTTCAAAACGGACGTATCTATATCCGGCCCGAGACAAATCTTGCGAGAACGACGATCACATCCATCGAACGCGATCAGGGGATCCCATCGTACCGTGGAAATTTTGAGATTGCGAAAACGGACGAAGGATTACTGCTGATCAATGAGTTATTGCTGGAAGAATATTTATATTCGGTTGTGCCCAGTGAAATGCCTGCAAGTTATCCGACGGAAGCTTTAAAGGCACAGGCGATTTCAGCCAGAACCTATGCATATCAGCGGATGCTCAACTCGGGAATCAAGGAATACGGTGCACATGTGGATGACAGTGCAGCGTTTCAGGTATACAACAATATCAAAGAAAATGAAAATACAACTTTGGCAATACGGGAAACACAGGGGCTGATTGCTTCTGTCGGAGGCGAATTGGCGGAAACTTATTATTATTCCACCTCCTGCGGTTATGGAACGGACATCGGCGCATGGCACAGCAGCTCAGAAAGCCAATATGGATACTTAATATCCAGACATATCGGAACCGAGGCGGAGGGAGATACACAAGAGTCTGCCGATATGACCGATGAGGCTGTTTTCAGAGCGTACATTACAAGTGTCAGCGATGAGGACTATGAAAGCGGAGAAGGCTGGTATCGTTGGAATTATCAAACGACTTTAAATATTGACAGATTAAATGATAATCTGTTAAAAAGATATCAGGCCAGCAGTAAAAGCATATTGGTAAAAAGCGGCGACTCCGGTACATATGCGTCTGCAAAACCTCCCGTATTTACACAGATTGTTCGAATGGAGGTTGTCAAAAGAGGAAGCGGCGGTGTGATTGATGAGCTTTTGATCGAAGGGAAAGAAGGCAGTGTGAAAGTGGTCGGAGAACATGCAGTCAGATCGGTGCTTGCAAATGAAGGAGACAAAGTGACCAGGCAGGATGGATCACAGAGTGCGGTTTCAACGCTTCTGCCCAGTGCTTTTGCGGTATTGGATGTGCAGGTTGATAGTGACACAAATACGGTTGTGGCATATACTGTAACAGGAGGCGGCTATGGTCATGGTATCGGAATGAGCCAGAACGGTGCCAAATCCATGGCACTTGCGGGAATGAGTTGTGAAAATATTTTGCAGTTTTTCTACGATGGTGTTACACTCATTGATATGTATGAATTAAGATAAGGATCAACTATGAGAAAAATCATATTACTTTGGAGAAAATTTTCGGGAGAGATTTCTGAATGTCATATTAGTGCCTATGCAGCCAGTGCAGCATTTTTTATGTTTTTATCCATGATTCCCATTCTGTTGCTGGTTTGTTCTATTTTGCCTTATACACCCATTACAGAAGCGGATCTGCTGGAAGGAGTGGCACAGGTTTTCCCGGCGAGTCTTGTACCGATCGCGGTCAGCACCATTGTGGAGGTTTATGATAAATCGCCTGCCATTATTTCGGTGTCGGCTCTTGTGACGATCTGGTCGGCAGGTAAAGGCATGCTTGCAATCATCAGAGGATTAAATGCCATTCATCATACAACCAGACAGCAAAATTATATTTTTCAGAGAATACGTGCCAGTATCTACACGGTCATTCTGCTGATTATGATTTTGATTTCTCTGCTGTTGGGAGTGTTTGGCGAGACAATCGGAAATGTTCTGAAAAAAAGAATTCCGGAGATCGCTTCCGTGACACCCTTGTTTTCCAACTTGCGGATCCTTATCATTCTGGCTGTTCTGGCATTGTTTTTTACGGCTTTGTTTACATGGATACCAAGTGTGAAACTGGATTGGAAAACGCAGGTGGTGGGAGCTGTATTTGTCAGCGTCGCATGGAGTGTTTTCTCATGGGGATTTTCCATTTATGTCAATAACTATGCCGGATATAGCATTTACGGCAGCATGTCCACGGTGGCAATGTTGATGTTGTGGTTTTATTTCGCATTTTATCTCATGTTTATGGGAGCTTTGATCAGCAAATTTCTGGAACCTGCCACGGAATTTTTGTTAAAACGTCACAAAACAATACACACGGAAAAGAAGTACATAAAATAACGGAGAAAATGCTGTCCGACAGGAACTTGAAAAACTACTTGACAGAATACTTTTGTATCGTTAGAATAAATTTCAGATGTTTGATATTGTAAATGCACAGAAGGTGTTAAGTAGCGTCTTATGTACCGTTAGAGATAGGAAGTCACCGGCTGAAAGCTTCCTTCGGTTCCCGTAAGATGACGAATTTCCCACCGGAGCAGCTTTGCTGAAAGATACAACTTGTGACCGGATGTTTAGGGCACATGGGCAGCGACTAGGCAAAGACGTTTACGCACGTTACGCGAAATGAAGAGCCCGTTTTTACGGGAATGTGGGTGGTACCGCGGATTAGATCAATTCGTCCCTTGTCAGACAAGGGGCGTTTTTTTATGCCTGTTGCTCTTTGTCGGTTTGACGAAAAAGGCAAAACACAGAAAGGAAGAACAGAAAAATGAAAGAGAAACTGGAACAGATCAAAGCTGAAGCCATTGCAAAGATTTCAGCTGCCACATCTCTGGATGAATTAAATGATGTGCGTGTGACACAGCTTGGCAAAAAGGGTGCTTTGACAGGGATTTTGAAAAGCATGAAGGATGTTGCACCGGAAGACAGACCAAAAGTCGGTCAGCTCGTCAACGAGGTGCGCGCCGATATCGAAACAGCGCTGGATAAAGCGAAAACAGATATGGAGCGCAAGGTCATGGAAGCAAAGATGAAAAAAGAAGTCATCGATGTAACGCTTCCCGCTAAGAAAAATAATGTGGGACACAGACATCCCAATACCATCGCTTTGGAAGAGGTAGAAAGAATCTTCGTCGGTATGGGTTATGAGGTTGTGGAAGGACCGGAAGTGGAAAAGGATTACTACAACTTTGAAGCATTGAATATTCCCGCTGACCATCCCGCAAAGGATGAACAGGATACTTTCTATATAAACGGTGATATTTTACTTCGTACCCAGACATCTTCTACCCAGGTTCATGAGATGGAGAAGGGCAAACTGCCCATTCGCATGATCGCACCGGGAAGAGTGTTCCGTGCCGATGAAGTGGATGCGACCCATTCCCCTTCTTTCCATCAGATCGAAGGACTTGTTATTGACAAAAACATTACATTTGCAGATCTGAAAGGAACGTTGGCAGAATTTGCCAAGGAATTGTTCGGAGAAGATACCAAAGTCAAATTCAGACCCCATCATTTTCCGTTTACCGAGCCCAGTGCCGAGGTGGATGTTACCTGCTTTAAATGCGGCGGCAGCGGATGCCGTTTCTGTAAAGGCTCCGGCTGGATTGAGATCTTAGGCTGCGGTATGGTTCATCCCCATGTATTGGAAATGAGCGGTATCGATCCCGAAGAATACACCGGCTTTGCATTCGGTGTAGGTCTGGAGCGTATTGCTTTGTTGAAATACGAGATCGATGATATGAGATTATTATATGAAAACGATATTCGTTTCTTGAAACAGTTCTAGGAGGAAAAGAAAGATGAATACAGCATTATCTTGGATTAAAGCATATGTTCCGAATCTGGACTGTACCGATCAGGAATATTGCGATGCAATGACTTTAAGCGGAACAAAAGTAGAAGGCTATGAAAGACTGGACAAAAATCTGGAAAGAATCGTAGTGGGACAGATCGAGAAGATTGAGAAGCATCCCGATGCGGATAAACTGATTATCTGTCAGGTAAATGTCGGTGCGGAGACCGTTCAGATTGTAACGGGTGCCCCCAATGTCAAAGAAGGCGACAAAGTGCCGGTTGTTCTGGACGGCGGAAAAGTAGCCGGCGGACATGACGGCGGACCGCTTCCGGAGGAAGGTATTGTCATCAAAGCCGGCAAATTAAGAGGTATTCCTTCCAACGGTATGATGTGCTCCATCGAGGAGCTTGGTTCTTCCAGAGATTTTTATCCCGAAGCACCGGAATACGGTATTTATATTTTCCCGGAAGATACGGAAGTGGGTGCAGATGCCATTGAAGAGCTGGGATTGCATGATACGGTTTTTGAATATGAGATTACATCCAACAGGGTTGACTGCTACAGCGTCGTAGGTGTGGCAAGAGAAGCTGCGGCAACCTTCCATACGGAATTTAAGCCCCCGGTTGTTTCCGTCAAAGGAAATGACGAAGATGTTAATGACTATATCAAGGTCAGAGTAGAAGATAAGGATTTATGCCCCCGCTACTGTGCAAGAGTTGTAAAAAATATCAAGATCGGCCCAAGTCCCAAATGGATGCAGAGAAGACTTGCGGCAAGCGGGATCAGACCGATTAACAATCTGGTGGATATTACCAACTATGTCATGGAAGAATACGGTCAGCCCATGCATGCTTTTGATCTGGATACCATTGCAGGCAGAGAAATCGTGGTACGCCGTGCAAAAGACGGAGATGAATTCCAGACACTGGACGGGCAGATTCGTAAAATGGATTCCGACGTGTTGATGATCTGTGATGCGGAAAAAGAAATCGGCATTGCGGGTATCATGGGCGGTGAAAATTCCAAGATTACAGATGATGTGAAAACCGTTTTATTTGAAGCAGCAACCTTCAACGGACCCAATATCCGTAAGTCTGCAAAGAGAGTCGGACTTCGTACCGATGCTTCCGGCAAATTTGAAAAGGGTTTAGACCCCGGAAACGCGGAAGAGGCAATCAACAGAGCCTGTCAGCTGATCGAAGAGCTGGGATGCGGTGAAGTCGTAGGCGGCATGGTAGATGTGAAAGAACCTTTGAAACCTCTGGTAGAGCTGCCTTTTGAACCGGATAAATACAATGCCCTTCTCGGTACTGACATTGCACCTGAGGATATGTTAAAGATTTTTGAAAAGATCGATCTGGTATATAACAAGGATACCAATACCATAACCATTCCTTCCTTCCGTCAGGATCTTTTGGGAAGAGCGGATCTTGCAGAAGAGGTTGCTCGTTTCTACGGATATGATAAGATTCCAACAACGTTACCGAGCGGAGAGGCAACAACCGGTAAATTATCCTATAAACTGCGGATTGAGCAGAAGGCAAGAGACATAGCGGAATATTGCGGTTTCTCCCAGGGAATGTGCTATTCCTTTGAAAGTCCCAAGGTATTTGATAAGTTGTTGCTGCCGGAGGACGATGAGCTTCGCAAAACCGTTACAATCAGCAATCCTTTGGGAGAGGATTTCTCCGTTATGAGAACCATCTCTTTAAACGGTATGCTCACAAGCCTTGCAACCAACTATAACAGAAGAAATAAAGACGTAAAATTATATGAGCTTGGTAATATTTATCTTCCCAAAGCTGTTCCGGTAACGGAGCTTCCCGATGAAAGAATGCAGTTTACGTTAGGATTTTACGGAGACGGCGATTTCTTTACGATGAAAGGTGTCATTGAGGAATTCTTTGACTGCATCGGCATGAAGAAGACACCGGAATATGATCCCAATGCCGGAAAGCCGTTCTTGCATCCGGGCAGACAGGCAAATATTATCTATGACGGATGTGTAGTTGGATATTTGGGCGAGGTTCATCCGGAAGTATGCAACAATTATGATCTGGGAACAAGAGCCTATGTGGCGGTTTTGGATATGCCCAGCGTAGAAGGTTTTACAACCTTTGATCGTAAATATGAAGGCATTGCCAAATTCCCGGCTGTAAAGAGAGATATTTCCATGGTAGTACCCAAAGAAATTCTTGTGGGTCAGATTGAAGCCATGATCAGACAGCGTAGCGGAAAGATTCTGGAAAGTCTGGAGTTATTCGATATCTATGAAGGTGACCAGATCAAAGAAGGTTATAAATCGGTTGCTTTCTCCATTACCTTCCGTGCCAAAGACCGTACGCTGGAGGAAAGTGATATCAGTTCTGCCATGAAGAAGATCCTGAACGGATTGAGCAGCATGGGCATTGAATTAAGACAGTAAGGAAACGGAACATGGATACGTTAAAAAAATCCGATTTTTATTATGAACTGCCGGAGGAGCTGATTGCACAGGATCCCCTTGAGGATCGCAGCAGCTCCCGGCTGTTAAAATTAAATAAACTGACCGGCGAGACGGAGCATCATTCTTTTAAGGAAGTTCCCGCATTTTTAAAACCGGGAGACTGTCTGGTGCTGAATAACACCAAGGTTATTCCGGCAAGACTCATCGGTCATAAAGAAGAAACAGGAGCAGCAATCGAAGTGCTGCTCTTAAAACGTAAAGAGAATGATCAGTGGGAGACGTTGGTTAAACCCGGCAAGAAAGCAAGACCCGGTGCCAAAATCGTGTTTGGAGACGGCCTGTTAAAAGCAGAAGTGTTGGATATATTGGAAGAGGGAAACCGTTTAATCCAATTTTCCTATGACGGTATTTTTGAAGAAGTGCTGGACCGCCTGGGAGAAATGCCGCTTCCTCCGTATATCACACATAAGTTGCAGGATAAGAACCGCTACCAGACCGTTTATGCCAAGTACGAAGGCTCTGCGGCGGCACCTACGGCCGGGCTGCATTTTACACCGGAGCTTCTGAAGGAAATTGAGCAGATGGGTGTCAAACTCGCCTATGTGACCCTTCATGTGGGGCTTGGAACATTCCGCCCGGTAAAGGAAGAAAATGTATTGGATCATCACATGCATTCGGAATTTTACCAGGTTACCAAAGAAGCGGCTGATATGATCAATGAAACGAAGAAAAAAGGCGGAAGAGTTATCTGCGTGGGAACAACAAGCTGTCGAACCATCGAGAGTGCTGCCGATGAAAACGGAATGGTACATCCGGGCAGCGACAATACGGAAATCTTTATTTATCCCGGATATCAATTTAAAGTACTGGATGGGCTCATTACAAACTTCCATCTGCCGGAATCCACATTGATTATGCTGGTCAGTGCGTTGGCGGGAAGGGAGCATGTTTTAAACGCATATAGGGAAGCGGTAGCACAAAAATATCGTTTCTTTTCTTTCGGAGATGCCATGATTATCTTGTAATTTGTATTGCTTTCGGCTAAAATAAAAGCAGTTGCATGAATATGACCGCAAAATGGGGGTAGTTATGGATAATATTGAAAGAAGAAAGAGTAAAAGAATGGATTTGGAGTCACGCCTGATCATCAGACGGCTTGACAGTAATGAGGAACCCGAAGAAGTGGCAATTGAGATCATTGATGTATCAAAGACCGGAATTGGCTTTAATTGTACCCTTCCGTTGGAAATCGGTGCGGTATATGAGGCGTACCTGACGCTTTGGACCAAGGAAGTGATCCATGCCTTTATAGAGATTGTTCGAATTGTAAAAGTTGATGATATTTTTAAGTACGGCGGCATTTTTATCGGTATGTCTGAAATGGATGCTTCACGTATTGAAATTTATGGTACTGTCAGTGAAAACAGCTGATCTGTCAGGGAGATAATCAACATGGCAAACGTTGGAAATTTTGCGGCTATATATGGCAGTAAAGAAATCATGAATATTGGATTTGAACTGGGGAAAAAGCCGGATCCTACGCCGGAGGAGAAGAAAGCATACCATGCATTCAAAAGGGTCATAGGCGGAACCGTTGCATTGTGTGTACTGTTTTGTATTGTGCTTATGATTTTCTTCGGTGTTATGCTTTTTCAATCGATAGGGGCGACGGGTGACCATCGTTACGGGACCGTGACTGAAAACGGAACGGTTCGCTATACTCAGAATATATCCCGGGAGAAATCATTGGCTGAACTGGGACTTTCCGAATACAATCTACAGCCGGGAGATAAGGTTGTGTTGATCTTTGATTCCGACACAGAACAGTTAAAACAGGCTTATCCGAAGGAACAATATACGAAATTCGAAAATGCAGCGTGGGGGACGTTGTTAGGCTTTGTTGGTGTTTTTATCATTATCATGCTGATTTATGCATTGGTTATAGCTAAGCATACAGGCTGGGGGAAGGATTGGTATGTCTATATCAGTCACCATCCGGCAGTTGTCAAAGAACGTGAGGAACGAAAAAATACGCCTCTCGGATGGAGGATTGCCGGTTATACCGCTGCAGTTGTTTTGGCAATTATTTTGTTGTGGCCGCAGTTTTCCGAACTGATCGGAAACATACAGCATGATCGTCAGGTTCAGGAAATGAGTGACCTGCTTGAAAACGGCAGGGAAGCCGGAGAAAAGGCGGATCAGATGAAAGAACAGCTTGGAAATACAGTTTCGGGAAATGAAAATAAAGGGGTTCAACAAGCAGAGGATGCATCGCAAAATATCAGAGAGATCATGTCTGATTTGGAAAAAGAACAATAAATTGCAATTATATGACAGTATTAAAATCGTTGATCGTGATAATTCCAATCATGATTAGCGATTTTTTATTGCAGATTTTCAAAAAATGCATTGAAATCAACCTGAAACAATTTCGCCAGCGCCACCAATTCAGAAATTCTAATATTATAAGTGCCGCATTCAATCTGGGAATAGCTGCTGCGGGAAATCTCAATCCCCTGTAATTGGAGATGGGTAATTACCTGTTCCTGAGTAAGACCTGCTTTCCTGCGAAGTCTCCGGATATTACCGCCTATTTGCATGTCCTGCTTTATTTTTTGTGCCATGAAACGATACCTCACAAATTTGCAATAAATAAATTGCATTTTTATTGATTTTAGACGGTTTAAGAGATATAATTGCAATGAATACATTGCAAAACCATAATTTGCAGAATGGAGGAAGAAAAATGAAAAGAAAATTATTGCAGACGGTGTTATGTTTTACATTAGCGGCTATTCTTCTTTGCGGATGCGGAAATGAAAAAAATGAATCAGCAACAGAAGAAGTGCAGGAATCTGCAACAGAAGAAGACGTAACAGAAGAACTTGAAAAAGAAGAGCAAGAAGCACAACAGCCTGATGAGGAAGAAATATCGGCAGATATGCCTGAAGCCAAGGTAACAACAACAGTTGAAAACTTTGATGGACTTGTAGCATATATACAATCACTTGATACAAATGCACCTCATATTGTTATTTATAACGAGGCGGAAGGTTATATAATTGACATGAAAGAAGGAGAACACTATCAATTAAAGAAAGATGATAGAATTTTCTTAAATGTAAGTAGTAATATGAAGACGGTGTCTTATAGTATACCTGAAATGAAATATGAATCAATAGCAGGAGGAGGGGAAATTATACCTAACTATTCAGAATTTAGCAGTCCTCAGGAAGCTATATATGGGATATTGCTTGAAGAAGCGACAAATGATGAAAAGATTTATCTTATTTGCTACCTTGATGCACCGACTGAATAAGGTTTTGACTAAGATGTTCTCATGTAATAGTTGCCAATGATTACATATGAGGAGTTAGTCTAAATAGGTATATTCATTGTGGCCCTTATAGGTCTGTGTTATCAGATTTTAAGTCTCCGGATATTACCGCCTATTTGCATGTCCTGCTTTATTTTTTGTGCCATGAAACGATACCTCACAAATTTGCAATAAATAAATTGCATTTTTATTGATTTTAGACGGTTTAGGAGATATAATTGCAATGAATACATTGCAAAAACAGCTTTTTTAAGCAGGTGGAGGGAGCAGAAGTGAGAAAGTGGAATGGCGGGTAAGAAAGGAACGGCATTTTTCCGGGGTGTGGAAAATGTAGATGGGCAGCAATTCATTGGCAACAGACAAAATGATATCATGGTTTTTTGAAAAAACAGATGGAGGAAAATATGAAAAAGATAAACGTATTGCGATTGGTATTAAGCGTAACATTGGCAGCATTTCTTCTTTGCGGATGCGGTAATTCTAAAGAAGCACCGGCAGAAGAGGTACCTGAAGTTGCAGTAGAGGAAGAAGTAACGGAAGAAAATGAAGTAGAAGAAGAGGAACAGCAATCTGTTGAAGAAGAAACATCGGCAGGGGAAGAAGTGGCAGAAGAGCCTAAGGAGGAAGGAGAAGAAGTAACATATATTACAGACTATGGAACTTTAGATAATTATATGAAGGATTTGGAAGTAAATAAGCCAGCAATTCTTATATATAATGAAATTGAAGGATATATAATAAAAATGGAAGAAGGACAGCATTATACATTAAAAAAAGATGATAAAATAATTATCAACAAAACATCAAATGCTTCAGCCATAGGTTATAACTTTAATGTAGTAGAGACACATAATAACTTTTGTGCATGTGGAGAAGAGCTTATTCCTATTTATTCTGAATTTGAACAAAATCAAGAATTTTTCTATTCCATTTGGCTGACAGATGATCCTGATGAAGTACCTCTTAAACTCACATGCTACCTCGATGCACCGGCTGAATAACAACTAAATACTGTCCTCACTTATGTGAGCAAAAAGAACGTCTATATAAGCGTTCTTTTTATAATCCTCATTACATAGTGTGTGCATACCTCAAGAAAGCAAATGAAACTTCATAAGGAGAGGTCAAAAGAGGCGAAAGATATTAGATCAGTCTGTGTTATTGAGATCAGATTTCGTGTCTATCCTTTTTCCTGCAAGTCGGATATAATAAAAAATAATCAGTAAATATTGGAAGGGCGGTGGAAATCTTGAATTGTATCCTGATGAATAAAAACAGACCGGTAGTTGAGCTGGAATTGGATGAAGATACGGCTGCGATCGTAAAAATAAGAAAGAATTACGAAACGGAGTTTCTGCCGGTTGGAATAGATGTAAAAACAGGCGTCCTGAATAAAAAAGAACTGAATGAGTGGTGGCTTGGAAGAAGCATTCCTGAGAACAGAATGGGAATCAGGAATGCGTTGGAACAATTAGGCGTTCAATATTCGGAACAATTATTATTAAGATGTTATGGACTCAGCCTGTCCGATCAATATTGGATGAAGCCTGTGGGTAGTGAACTTCAATGGGGAGCTATCAATTTTTTTGAAAATGATTTTTCGGATGACGTAGGGAATATATTGTTTGGTCAGCCGGCTTCGCAGGATATTGATTTAATGTCCCCGTGTAATACCTCGGACGGATGGCTGAAAAAGAAATGGAAAATTATTGAGAACAAAAGATGCCTGATAAAAGCCGGAAGCAATCCGTTTATGCAGGAACCGATCAATGAAGTATTTGGGACGAGACTGCATCAAAGACTGGGCGGTAACAATTATGTATCTTATTATGTGTTGCCGGAAGCGGGGATTCCGTACAGTGTATGCGAAAATTTTATTGATACCGATACGGAATTGGTAAATGCGGTCAGCATCAACCGCAGCATGAAAAAGAGAAGCCGGTTTTCTTCCTATGAACATTTTATAAATGCCTGTGATAAGCTTGGCATTCCGGGAATGAGGGCGTTTGTGGATTATATGCTGGTGTTTGATTATTTAATGGCGAATACAGACCGGCATTTTGGAAATTTTGGGGCGATCCGAAATGTAGAAACTTTGGATGGATAGGTCCGGCACCGATATTTGACAGCGGAACAAGTCTCTGGCATGACAAGCTTACAAGGGCGATCAATCCTTTCCGTGAATTGGAGACCAAACCGTTTTATGCAAATGAGACAAGGCAGATGGAATTGGTTTCGGACTTTAGCTGGATTCCCTTTGAGGAGCTTAAACTTTTAAAAGATGATATCCGGGAAATCTTTGTACCTACGGAGTATATTGACGAAGAACGGATAGAGGCTTTGTCCAAAGCGGTAATGGGAAGAGTTGAGTCATTACAGAATATGGCAATGAGGCACTCTTCCAACGTGTATCATTGTTAAAATATTTTTTCTATATCGGGTAAAAATAATTGTTATTTTGAACTCGACGTGATAAAATATCGATAGGGTCGGAAGACCCCAAGGGGAAACTAAAAGCGAGGCGGTTTACCTTCTGCGGAGGGTAATCTTTAACCCTCCGGCTTCATGCCCATGTGTGGGTACGATAGAAAGGAGGGTTGCCAATGGTTACATATGAGGAATTGATCCAAATAGGTATATTCATTGTGACTCTTATAGGTCTGTGTTATCAGATCTTTAAGGAAAAGAGATAAGCCGCCATATCTGCACATATGACGGCTTTTGAAATATAAAGTAACATATTGATCAGGTAAACCGCTTCGGGTTTCCCTTTTCTATATTGTAATCTTATTTTAAATATTTTTCAACACTATTTTACACATAATTTCCCCAAATCCTTATAAAAATCAGGATAAGAGATATTGACGCATTCCGCACCTTCAATGTTGGTGGTGCCTTCTGCCATAAGGGAAGCAATGGCAAAGCTCATGGCAATGCGGTGGTCATCCATGGAATGAATCAGTGCGCCGTGTAAAGACTTGCCGCCGTTTATGATCATGCCGTCATCGGTGGCGGTGATGTCTGCGCCCATGGCACTTAAGTTGTTGACCATGACATCAATGCGGTTGGATTCTTTGACTTTTAATTCCGCCGCATCGGCAATGACAGTCTGACCTTTTGCAAAGGCTGCCATAATGGCAATGACAGGAATTTCGTCTATCAGGGTGGGGATGAGGGCACCGTCAATGCGGGTGCCGTGAAGTTCGCTGTAAGAAACGAAAATATCCGCAACGGGTTCGCCGCTGTCACGATTCTCGTTTAATAACATAATATTGCCGCCCATAGCTTTCGCCACTCTAATAATACCGTCGCGGGTTTCGTTGATGCCGACGTTTTTAATCAGGATTTCCGCACCGGGAACAATCAATCCTGCCGCAATGAAATAAGCGGCGGAAGAGATATCGCCGGGTACAACGATTTTACGCCCTTCCAAAACAGGATTTGGTAAGATAGTCGCAGTTGTACCGGATGTTGTGACGGTTGCACCGAAGTGGTTGAGCATGATCTCGGAGTGGTTACGGCTGATATTGGGCTCCGTAACGCTTGTTTCCCCGTCTGCATATAATCCGGCAAGCAGAATAGAAGATTTTACCTGAGCGGAAGCAACTTTGGATGTGTAATGGATTCCTTTTAAAGCGGTTCCGTGTATCTCCAGAGGGGCGCAATCGTTGCCTTTTAAACTGCGGATATCGGCACCCATCATGGATAAAGGTTCCATAATCCGGCGCATGGGACGTTTCTGAATAGAAGCGTCACCTGTCAAAGTGGTGGTAAAAGGCTGTGCAGCCAAAATACCGGAAATCAGGCGAGTGGTAGTGCCGCTGTTGCCTGCATCCAGAATTTCGGAAGGGGCGGAAAGACCATGGAGTCCTTTGCCGTGAACCAAAATCTTTTCGGGCGTATTTTCGATTTCAATGCCCAATTTGCGGAAACAGGAAATTGTGGATAAACAATCCGCTCCATGCAGAAAGTTGGTAATCTCTGTTAATCCGTTTGCGATGGAACCGAACATCACAGCTCTGTGGGAAATGGATTTATCTCCGGGAACGGTGACTTCGCCCTTTAATGTCTTTACTTTTTCAAAATTCATGGTTGCAGTTCTCCTAATATTTATCTTTGTATCTTTCTTTCATTGCTAAAAAATTGTATAACCATTGCCGGTCAAAGTGGTTTTTGCCAGAAGCATCGAAGGTTCGTCGTAAAACTCGATGCGAAGGGCACCGTCCTGTACTTCACGGTTGTGCATGATACCGATATTTTTAATGCTGATATCGGCTTTGGCTAAAAGGGTGGCTGTCTGGGCAATTGCGCCTGTTTCATCTTTCAGATCCAGATAGAGGACATATTCTTTCTTGATCGGACCGCTGCCGATATTGTTGAAGGAATCCCGATATGCCTTTGCATCGTCAAAAAAATCGTAAAGCTGTTCCTGATCCTTGTTTTCCAATCGGGTACGAACCGAACTCAGGGCGCATATATAATCATCCAAAAGCTGTAAGATATTGTCTGTATTGGTCAGGCAGATGGACTGCCACATAACGGGAGAGGAGGATGCGATACGTGTAATATCCTTAAAGCCTCCTGCGGCAATCATTTTCATCAGACCGTCTTCATCTTCATCATGGACCAGATTGACGAGACTGGCAGCGATGATGTGCGGAAGATGGGAAATGGCTGCTGTAATATAGTCGTGTTTTTCTGCCTGCAAAATCAAAGGAATTGCCCGCATTTCCAGAACCAGTTCCTTTAAAGCCTGAAGGCGATTTTCCGGAACACCTTCTCCCGGTGTCAGGATATAGTAAGCATTTTCCAGCAGTTTTTCATTGGCGTTTCCATAGCCGCTTTTTTCGCTGCCTGCCATGGGATGTCCGCCAATAAAGCGATGTGAGAGCCCCAGTGCGTCAATAGTGCTGTGGATTGTGTTTTTCACGCTGCCAACATCGGTCAGAACGGAATCCTCCGATAAATGATCCTTGATCAAGTTTAAGTTTTGATCATTGGCAGAAACCGGAGCGCACAAAAAAATAAATTCACAGTTTCCAAGACGGGAAAAGGTCTCCGAATCCGGTTCTGTATAAATATGATCAGCAATTTGTTCTTTTTGGGCAAGGAGTAATGAGTCGGAATTTGCATCAAAAGCAGTGATCACCGCATAAGGATTAGCCGATTTGATTGCTTTTGCAATGGAACCGCCGATTAGTCCGAGTCCGATAAAACCGTAGGTGTTAGGGGTCATTTATATGCCTCCGTATGTAAATTTGATTGTAACAGTTTTATTTTATAAGCACACGGTAGGAATGTCAATTTTTCTTTGTGAAATACGCCTGATAGAATGTGTTTCAAAAAAAGATTTTCTAATTGGATAAAATAGATTATAATGATTTCTATAACTATTAGAAAGCTTGATTAAAACAGGAAACTGATTTATTAAAAGCAAATCAAATAAGGAAGAAGAGCGAAATATGAAAAAATCAACAATATGGAAAATTATCGGCGTGATAATCGCATTGTTTGCAGCGTTTATCTATTATTACATTACGTTGCCGGCTTTTAACCTGCATTCGGTAGGAACCTGGTGGTTTTTGATCGTGCTGATTGCGGCAGTGGGTGTCTGGATTGCCATCAAAACCGGTTCTGTATATGGTAAAAAAGGACCGATCAAAGAATTCAGACCCGGAACAGGACTTCCGGTGAAGATTACCTTCGGTATCATCGGAGTCATGCTGCTTATTTTGGCAGTGGGGTCATTTTTGTCTTCGCCGATTATCAATGCTGCAAAATACAGAGATCTGATGACGGTTGAGGAAGGAAATTTTGCTGAGGATATCAAACAGGTGGATTATAATACCATCCCTCTTTTGGACAGAGATTCTGCGGCGCTTCTGGGTGACCGCAAGATGGGAAGCATGGTGGATATGGTTTCACAATTTGAAGTGGGAAGTGATTATACTCAAATCAACTATAACGGAAAACCGGTCAGGGTAACGCCCCTTGTCTATGCCAGTCCCATTAAGTGGTTTACCAATATGAAAGACGGTATTCCGGCTTACATGATGATCGATATGGCAACACAGGATACGGTATGTGTACAGCTCCCGGAAGGGATTAAGTATTCCAAATCAGAGTATTTTAACAGAAACATTTACAGACATCTGCGTTTCAACTATCCGACTTATATTTTCGGCGATCAGATTTTCTTTGAGATCGGAGATGACGGCACACCTTACTGGATCTGCCCTGTCAAGAAATTTAATATCGGTCTGTTCGGCGGTGAGACGGTGGGCAGAGTTGTCATCTGTAATGCCGTAACGGGAGAGTGTGAGGACTATCATGTGGATGATGTGCCGCAGTGGGTGGATAAGGTATATCAGGCTGAACTTTTGATGGAATTGTATGATTATCATGGCACATTACAGCATGGATTTTTCAACAGTATCTTAAGCCAGAAGGACTGCCTGACAACCACGAATGGCTATAATTATATCGCATTGGATGATGATGTATGGGTTTACTCCGGCGTTACCAGTGTTAACGGCGATCAGTCCAATGTCGGTTTTGTATTGATGAACCAGAGAACCATGGAAACAAAATTTTATAAGATTGAAGGCGCTATAGAAGATTCTGCCATGTCTTCGGCAGAAGGTCAGGTGCAAAATTTAGGATATACGGCTACGTTTCCGTTACTGCTGAATATTGCAGGGGAACCTACGTATTTTATTGCTTTAAAAGATGCGGCAGGTCTGGTAAAGATGTATGCCATGGTCAATATCCAGAAATATCAGTGGGTAGCCATCGGTGATACCGTAAAAGAGTGCGAAAAAGCATACAGCGAACTGCTTGCAACCAACGGCATTTCCGCAGAAACGGCGGGCATTTCCGAGACCGTTACCGGAAAGATAGAGGCAATGGCAAATGTGGTGATTGAAGGAAACACCCATTACTATCTCTATTTGGAAGGAAAAGAGCAGATTTATGATGTGGATCTGTCTTCCAACGAAGACTTTGCGGTTATGATTAAATATCAGCCCGGTGACACGATCACCATGAATGTGATTCCCGAAGCCGGACTTGTAACCGTAACCGAGATTTGCAAATAGGGAAGAGGTGGATGTTGCAGCGCGTAAAGTATTACGGATCTGTTTTTAGTCTGTATGATTGTATGATGTGTCATATGTCGGAAGCTGTTTTCGATATTGGGAGGGAGAAAATCCTTTTTGTTTGTGAAAAAGCCTGCTGAAATAAAGTGGGTTATCATAGCCTACTATACGAGCGATTTCCGCAATCGTATATTTGGTGGTTTCCAAAAGCATCTGTGCATTGGTAATCCGCAAGGATACAAGATACTGCATAGGTGCTTTTTTGGTGTATTGCTTAAAATTTCTGATAAACCAGCTGATGCTCATTCCTCTGGATGCAGCATATTCTTCAATGCTGATTTCGTCATTATAGTGCTCCTGAAAGTATTGGACGGCAATTTCCATTTCATGATCCAGATATTCATTCTTTAATACCCATTCTTTTGTGATCTGCCGTTGAATGGTAATCAGCAGCCTGCGAAAGTGCAGTGTGAGCATTTCTTCATAATGTTCACGGCATTGTTGTAATTCCGAAATCATTTCTTTGAAAATTCTCTCATATTCCAATGATGTTCCTACATAAAACACACGCATATCATCTTTGATACCGTATTTTCTCAGTGTGTTTTTGACATCGCCTCCCGTAAAATGAAGCCAGTATACCTCAGTTCGGTCTTTTCCGTAATATTCATATTTTTGAAATTCTTTGGGACGATATAGGACCATATTTCCCGCAGAAACAACAATATCATTTTCTGCATGATCAAAATGAAAATGTCCTTTTCCGGATGCTATATACAGGAGCTGATAATCGATACGGCCTCTTGGTCTGTAAGTGGGTAACTGATATTGTTTGTTGAGACGGTAAGTGCCGCAGCTTCCTACAATCAGAGGTTTGCTTTTATCCTTAAAATCCAATAAAGAATGATTGATGTAGCCGGAATTATAGTACATATGTAACACCCTCCTTTGATTTTTGTGCATATTGTATCATTTTGTGCATATTCTGTCTAATTGTGTTTATAGGATAAATCTCAATAAAACGATAAAATTCAAATATAAGGAATAAGAAAAGGAGGAATTTTATTATGATCGTACCCCGTCACTATGAAGATTTGAATGTATTGCATGAAAACACCATGCCTCCAAGAGCGTATTATATCCCCGCTTCTGTACGAATGGATCATCTGACCTTGCATCGTGAGGAGTCTGACCGAATCCAATTTCTGAACGGAATTTGGAAATTTCGGTATTATCAAAGCATCTACGATGCAAAGGATGCTTTTTACGAAATAGGATATGATACTTCGGAATATGATGAAATAAAGGTCCCCGGTACCTGGCAGATGGCAGGGTATGATTTGCACCAGTATACCAATATCCGATATCCATTCCCGTTTGATCCGCCGTTTGTGCCACAGGATAATCCGTGTGGGACTTACGTTTACGATTTCAATTATAAAAGAGAAGAAAAGGCTACAAAAGCATTCCTTAATTTTGAGGGAGTCGACAGCTGCTTTTATGTATGGTTAAACGGACGATATGTAGGATACAGTCAGGTGTCTCATTTGACCGCCGAGTTTGATGTGACCGGAGTGATTGAAGAGGGAAACAATACGCTTGCCGTGCTGGTATTGAAATGGTGTGACGGTTCCTATCTGGAGGATCAGGATAAATTTCGTATGAGCGGAATTTTCAGGGATGTATATCTTTTAAAAAGACCGGAACGGGCTGTACGGGACTATCACATTACAACACAGGTGACGGGAACGGATGCAAAAGTAAGAATTGAAATTGACTTCGATTGCAACCGGCCGGTTCAGACCCGAATTGTGTTGGAGGATCAAAACGGGGTGCAGGTATCGCAAAACGTCGTTGAGGGAGAACAGGACAACATGGTGGAACTTCAGGTTTCCGATCCGGTACTTTGGAATACGGAAAATCCGTATCTGTATACTTTGGTTATGGAAACAGACGATGAGGTCATCGTTGATTATATCGGATTTCGCAGTATTGAGATCAGGGACAGGATAATCTTGCTGAATCAGCAAAAAATCAAATTTCGGGGTGTAAACCGCCATGAATTTGATCCGGAAACGGGATGCACTGTCAGTTTAGAACAAATAATGACGGATCTGACCATGATGAAACAGCATAATTTTAACGCAATCAGATGCAGTCATTATCCGAATGTCCCTTATTTTTATCAATTATGTGACCGGTATGGCTTTATGGTCATAGATGAAGCGGACATTGAGGCGCACGGTCCCTCCGAGATTTATTATCGTGATAACAGCGATTACAATAAATTTTGCCGGTGGAACGAGAAAATAGCGGATGATCCGGTCTGGGAGGAAGCCATTATGGACCGCGTGCAGCGCATGATACAAAGAGATAAAAACAGACCGTGTATTGTTATGTGGTCTGTGGGAAATGAGAGCGCGTACGGATGCAATTTTGAAAAAGTGTTGCAATGGACAAAAGCGTTTGATCCTATGAGGCTGACACAGTACGAAAGTGCAAGGTACAGAAATTATGATGTGACATACCGTTACGATGATCTTGATCTGTACAGCAGAATGTATCCTTCCTTTGAAGAAATCGAAGCATATCTGGAGAAAGATGCGAGCAAGCCGTTTTTGCTGGTGGAATACTGTCATTGTATGGGAAACGGCCCCGGAGATCTGGAAGATTATTTTCAGATGATTCAACGCAATGATCTGATGTGCGGCGGCTTCGTGTGGGAATGGTGTGATCATGCAGTTTCCCACGGTAAGACAGAGAACGAAAAAACCGGATATTACTATGGTGGGGATCATGGTGAAACCATTCATGACGGAAACTTCTGCGTAGACGGTCTGGTTAATCCGGATCGCAGACCCCATACGGGATTGTTGGAATATCGAAATGTTTATCGCCCGGCAAGAGTGGTTTCCTTTGATGCGAAAGAAGGAAAGCTGACGCTTCACAATTATATGGATTTTGATGATTTGAAGGATTATGTGGAAATCAGATATGAAATATCCTGTGACGGGGTAATTACAGAGAACGGAAAGCTTGCGCCTTTTTCGGTATTGCCCCATGGTGAAGCGACAACAAAATTGAAGGTTCGGGTACCGGATGCCGGCAGAGTTTATCTGAAAATAATCTATGCTTTGAAAAAGGATGTACCGCTTATTCCCGGGAATCATATATTGGGTTTTGATGAAGTGCTTTTGCAGAATGAGGATGGAAGAAATCAGAAGGCGGTCGGGCTGCTTTCGCAGAATGAAACCATAACAGAGAAGGCTCCTGTGTTGGCACAGTGCAATATGACGGATAGCGGGATTTTTTTGGAAGAAACAGACTGTGCAGTTGTTTGTAAAGGAAATAATTTTACTTACACCTATGATAAACGTACGGCTATGTTTGAACAGATCGTTTTTAACGGTATTGATTATTTTGACCGCCCTATGGAATTGAATATCTGGAGGGCGCCAACGGACAATGACATGTATATCAAGCAGGAATGGAAGAGGGCGCATTATCATGAGGCTTATGTCAGAGCATATGATACCGCAGTCTGTCAGAGGGACAACGGCGTGGAAATCAGAAGCAACGCGTCTCTTTCCGCCGCAACGGTTCAAAGAATATCGGATATAAAAATTACCTGGTGGATTGATGCGGACGGCGGCATGGAAGTCAAAATGGATGTGAACAAAAACAGTGAATTTCCGGAGTTTCCCAGATTTGGCGTGCGTTTGTTTTTGAATCGCCAGTTGGATGATGTGTCATATTACGGCATGGGTCCGACGGAAAGCTACTGCGATAAGCACAGGGCGGCCGGTCATGGTCTGTATCATGCAAAAGTGAAGGAAATGCACGAGGATTATATTCGCCCGCAGGAAAACGGTAGTCACTATGACTGTGATTATGTAGAACTGGCAAACGGAAAGGTCGGATCTGAAAAGTTTGGATTTGTGGCTGTTTCGGAAAGCAGGTTTTCTTTCAATGCATCGGTATATACGCAGGAGGAACTGGAAAATGCGGCGCATCATGATCAACTGACAGAGGCGGATAGTACCATTTTGTGTATTGACTACAAACAAAATGGTATTGGCTCCAACAGCTGCGGGCCAAAAGTGTCGGATGCGTATCGCTTTGATGAGGATACATTTGCGTTTGCATTTAAGCTGCTTCCGTTTACAAAGGGATAAAACAGTTGCAGAGAACGCTTGACATTTTTCGCCGCAATGGGTAGAATAAACGAGGTTAAGAAAATACAGACAAACGTTGAAAAGGAGTAGTAAGAGCGTATTCCGTTTCAGAGAGCTGCCGGATGGTGCGAGGCAGTGCGGTAAACTCCCAACTCGCCTTGGAGTTCCTTTTGTGAAAACAAGTAGCAGAAGGCGGGAAATCCCGTTACAGATTCAAAAGTGCACATGAGGTTTGTCCTTGTGTGAATTAGAGTGGTACCACGGAATGATTGCCCTTTCGTCTCTAAGGAGATGAGAGGGCATTGATATTTTTACGCCGGAAACCGATATCGGTATAGTTAGCGGCGAAATCATGAGAGGAGAAAGAAAAATGTCAGCACCTTATAATCACAAAGAAGTGGAAACAAAGTGGCAGAAGGTATGGGATGATGAGAAAGCATTTAAAGCAGATGATGATTATTCCAAACCGAAATACTATGCTTTGGTTGAATTCCCTTATCCTTCGGGGCAGGGACTTCATGTAGGTCATCCGAGACCTTATACGGCACTGGATATCGTTGCCAGAAAGAGAAGAATGCAGGGGTATAATGTATTATATCCCATGGGATGGGATGCATTTGGTCTTCCTACGGAAAATTATGCCATCAAAAATAAAATCCATCCGAAGACGGTTACGGAAAACAATGTGAAACGTTTTAAAGGCCAGCTCCATGCGCTGGGCTATTCCTTTGACTGGGACAGAGAAATCAATACCACGGATCCCGAGTATTATAAATGGACCCAGTGGATTTTCTTAAAGCTGTTTAAAGCAGGACTTGCTTACAAAACAGAGATGCCCATTAACTGGTGTACTTCCTGTAAAGTAGGACTTGCAAACGAAGAAGTTGTAAACGGCGTCTGCGAGCGCTGCGGTTCCGAAGTTGTCCGCAAGGTCAAAAGCCAGTGGATGTTAAAAATTACCGAATATGCGGATAAGCTGATCGAAGGTCTGGATACCGTTGACTATATCGAACGTGTAAAAGTATCCCAGAAAAACTGGATCGGACGCAGCCAGGGTGCGGAAGTGGATTTTGAGCTTGCCGATACCGAGGATAAGTTGAAAATTTATACCACAAGACCGGATACCCTGTTCGGTGTTACCTATATGGTTGTTTCACCGGAGCATCCGATTTTGGATAAATATCAGGAACGTATTAAAAACTGGGATGAAGTTGTGGCATACAGAGAACAGGCCGCAAAGAAATCCGATTTTGAAAGAAGTGAGCTTGCAAAAGATAAGACCGGTGTCTGCATTGACGGTCTGATGGCAGTCAATCCGGTGAACGGTACGCAGATTCCCGTTTATGTATCCGATTATGTATTGATGACATACGGAACAGGTGCGATTATGGCGGTTCCTGCCCATGATGAAAGAGACTGGGATTTTGCCAAGAAATTCGGACTCCCGATCGTGGAGGTTGTTGCAGGCGGCAAAAATGTACAGGAAGAAGTATTTACCGATGTTGCAACGGGCAAACTGGTTAATTCCGATTTCTTAAACGGACTGGAAGTTGCTCAGGCAAAAGAAAAGATCATTGCATATCTGGAAGAAAAAGGCATTGGTACCGCAAAGGTTAATTATAAGCTGAGAGACTGGGTGTTCTCCAGACAGCGTTACTGGGGAGAACCAATCCCGATCGTAAAATGTGAAAAATGCGGTTATGTGCCGATTCCCGAAAGCGAACTTCCTTTGGAACTTCCCGAGGTGGAAAGCTATATGCCTACGGACAACGGAGAATCTCCTCTGGCAGCCATGACCGATTGGGTCAACACCACATGCCCCTGCTGTGGCGGCCCGGCTAAGAGAGAAACGGATACCATGCCTCAGTGGGCGGGTTCCTCATGGTATTTCTTAAGATATACCGATCCGCATAATCAAGAAGCGTTGGCAAGCAAAGAAGCACTGGAATACTGGCTTCCCGTTGATTGGTATAACGGCGGTATGGAGCATACCACACTGCATTTGCTTTACTCCAGATTCTGGCACAGATTTTTATATGATCAGGGCGTTGTGCCGACTCCGGAACCTTACCAGAAGAGAACGTCTCACGGTATGATCCTGGGTGAAAACGGTGAAAAGATGAGTAAATCCCGCGGAAACGTTGTAAATCCCGATGATATCGTAAGAGATTACGGCGCGGATACACTGCGTACCTATGAAATGTTTATCGGCGCTTTCGATCTGAGCGCATCCTGGTCCGAAAACGGCGTAAAAGGCTGCCGCAGATTCTTAGAGCGTGTATGGAAACTGCAGGATATTTTAGTTGAAGGAGAGGAGTATTCCGCTGATCTGATGACAAAGATGCACCAGACCATTAAAAAAGTATCCGGCGACTATGAGACTTTAAAATATAATACAGCCATTGCGGCATTGATGACTTTGTTAAACGATGTGGCAAAGAAAGGGGCTATCAACAAGGCGGAATTTAAGACTTTCTTAATCCTGTTGAATCCTGTTGCACCGCATATTACAGAGGAACTTTGGAACATCTGCGGTTATGAAGGAAGGGTATATCAGGCAACCTGGCCTGAGTATGATGAGGCAAAGACTGTGGAAAATACGGTTGAGATTGCCGTTCAGATCAACGGAAAGACAAAAACCGTTGTTGAAGTATCCAAAGATATTGCCAAAGAAGATGCCATTGCAAAAGGCAAAGAAGCGCTTGGTGATAAACTGACCGGAAATGTGGTAAAGGAAATCTATGTTCCCGGCAGAATTGTCAATATTGTTGTAAAATAAATATGGGTATTCAGTGAATTAGCCGGCAGGTTTTGAAAGAATTCGGACTTGATTTTTTTCAAAACCTGCCGGTATTGATATCACGCATGAAATTTTTGCAGCATCATGTCCATTTTACGGACTTCCTCCGGTGTGCTGTGCTTTTTCAGGACCTCAATAATGGTTGTGACTTCTTCGTTGGAAAAAGAGATGTTTTCTTTTCTTGCCCTGTTGGCCAGTGCCAGAAGAAAAGGAAGCTTTTCTTTATCATTCAGATTATTGATCTCAAATACCAGCTTTTGTAAAAAATCCAGTTTGGACGGATCGATATTTTTTAATGATGCATCATGCATCCATTCCTGATTTGCCATAATATCTCCTTTATTTTTGAGCATTAAACATATCAAACATCAAAAGTTGATCTTCACTTAAGAAACTTTTCAGTATATCCATATAGTTATCTTCTGATGATGCGCCTTCTCCGGCTTGCGACATCATATCCAGAATGGGCTTCATTTGTTTGAACTGTTCCATTGTCTGCATCATATTTTTGATTTTCTGGATTTTACCTTTATCATCATCGGATAAATAGGGCATAATACTCTGAAAATAATTTTCCATTGTCTCCGCATTCAGCGAAAAATCGTTTTTTTCGTTATGGACCTCATCTGAAAAACGGGAGTTTTTAGCAATATTTATGGTATATTGCAATTCCAGAAATTTAATATAAATTGCCAGAAACGAGCGATAGACCGACGGTAACAGCGGCATTGCCAGTTTTAGCATCTGGATCTGACGGTTGGTATATAGGGTATCAAAAGCGCAGATGGCGTCCTGGTCCATGTTGTCCTCCTTTGTTTTTTATTATCCTATTTTTCATTACATCAAAATATTCCTGATTATTGGCATCCGGAAAATCCCGGTGCATATAAAAAGAAAGGGGCATAAAATGCCCCTCTCAGATTACGGTATTAGCAGCAGGAGTTACCGCCGCAGCAGCATAAAATCAGCAAGATGAAGATGATGCTTTCGCAGCCGCATCCGTTGTTGTTTCCGAAGAAACCGGAACCGCAACTGCCACATCCGCAGCCGTTTCCGTTATTACCGCAAATACATAATAAGATAATGAGCCAAATTAAGCTGGTGCAGCATCCGTTGTTGTCGTTGCCGCAGTCGCAGTGGCTAGCTGTTAAATCACTCATAGTTGAGCCTCCAAATTTGTTTTTATGCTTTATACTATGTATGCAGCATGTCTGTGTTGACGATGATTTCGTGGATTTTTACATTTTTCTTTAGAAAAAAATGACGGAAAATTGCGTACAATATGTAGGTTTGGGGTTGCATATATTTCAAGATATAGTAAAATATAGGTAATATTTATAAAATTGCGATGAGTATGTGCAGAATGGAGATTGAAAGATGTCTGTGCAGGATTACATAAAGACGGATCAGGAAAAGATCAAATGGATTGAGCAGAAGTACGATCTGTCAAATGATGAGGATGTGTTGGCTCTTTTTTCGGCATTACAGAGCGGTGAGATACAATTCGATTCTCCCATGGGAAGAGAATTTGATGATGCGATTTATGAAAAGGCGACAAAGATCAAAACCGAAAGAAGGAAAAATGCTGAGAACCCTTCCGGGAATACAACCGTTAAAGCGCCGGAGCAGACAGAAAAACAGAAGCAGAAGAGAAAAAAAGTGGTTGTTCTGACCAAAAAGGAATTGTTTTTCAGAAGAATTGCAATGGGCGTTTTACTGTTGCTTGCGATATCCTGTCTGGGATATTTCGGTATGTATTGCATGGAAGCGTGGAAGGTTGACCGGGAGAATGAGCGGCTGGCAAAGCTCAAAGAAAACGAAACGGTCAACGATATGTATCAGGATGAAGTTGTTGAAGCACAGGTGGGAGAAGAGACAAAGTATTTTAAAGTCCTGGAACAATATAAATCCTTATATCATCAAAATCAAAATCTAATCGGATGGCTGAAAATTGCCGATACAATAATTGATTATCCTGTGATGCAGACAGGAGATAATGAGTATTATCAAAACCATAATATTAATCTGGAGGAAGACCGCAACGGCGCACTGTTTATGGATATGGACTGTGATGTCAGGCTCCCCAGCACCAATTATATTATTTACGGTCACAATATGCGCTCGGGAAAAATGTTCGGATCTCTGGATCAATATGAGAGTGAAAGCTTTTATAAAGCGCATAAGATGATAGAGTTTGATACCATTTATGAAGAGGGGACATACGAAGTTATGTATGTATTCCGGTCAAGAGTTTATCAAAAGGATGATGTGGTATTTAAGTATTATCAGTTTATCAATGCAAACTCGGAGGAAGAATTTAATTCCTATATGAGCGAAATGGCGGCAGTATCTTTGTATGATACAGGCGTAACGGCCAGTTACGGGGATCAGCTGCTGACTCTTTCTACCTGCGATTATGAGGAAGAAGACGGACGTTTTGTTGTTGTTGCAAAGCGTGTGGAATAATAAAGGAGATTTGATTATGGCTAAGAAGAAGGCTGTACAAACAAACAGAAAATCAAATAAATTGAGGAGAACCGTTCTTGGGACGTTGTCAGGCATTTTCATGATATCGGCCCTGATCGTCGCGGCAATACCGGTCAAGGATGTAGAGGCGGTTGAGGAGAATGTTCCGTTTACCGATAACTGCTCTGCAGATCCGGATAGTGTCATTCCCGATTATACAACCAATAATGTACCTGTTTTTTTTAATGAAAACGGCTTGTTCGGGGTTGCATATGTATACAGGGAAGGCAGTGCCGACAATGAAGGCGTACTGGTATATTATGACGGTGACAGCGACAAGGCTCCGGCATCATTGGAAATTCCGGAAGAGATTACGGCGTATCAATATGATTATAATACCAGTGATTACCGCAATTATTTAAGACCGGTCTATGCAGACGGTGCATTTTTATATTATGTGTCACAGGAGGCTGTAACGGACGTTTCCGGTAATGAGATACAGCATGAAGTGATTTCGCCGTGTTATGCCAATAATAAAAGTGAATGGGAAGGGAAAACATTATATGCATCTGCCGACGGAGTAACCAAGGGAGATGCCCATGAGCCCCTGACCGTAAGGATAAGATACATCGGAAGTGCCAGATATGTGCCCAGACAGGAGGATGACGGAAGGCTTTCGGGAAGTTTTGATACCAGTTCAGGAACAGGTGTGTTTGAAGGGGCCCGTAATTTCAGTTCTCTTACCATACCGAAATATATTCTTGCAATCGGAAATAATGCATTTCGAAAATGTCAGATGAGATCCGTATCTATCGGTAATCAGGTAAAGAGTATCGGTAACCATGCCTTTGACAGTTGTAATCTGCTTACCAGCGTGACATTAGTGACCGAGCAGGGCGAAGATGGTGTAGCCACGACCAATCTGGAGGAAATAGGTGCTTATGCCTTTGCAAATTGTACCTATCTGAATTCCATTGATATACCGGGACAGGTATTGAAGATCGGAAGCGGCTGTTTTATGAATTGTACTTCCCTCAGTGCCGCTAATTTATACGGGCCGAACAGGGATGGGAATGCCCTTCTTGCCACACTCGGAAACGGGGCATTCTATAATTGTACTTCCCTGGGAGAAATATCTTTACCCAATAATTTAACCGGCATCAGTGATGCACAATATTTATTTTACGGATGCAGTAATCTGACTTATCTGGGCATGCCAAACCAGCCGGGAGAGTTTAAGGCAAATAACGTTACGGGGTGCTCCAAACTGCTGACGGTCAAAGTACCGAATCGGACCATGACATTCCAATGCGACTGCCCTCATACAACAGGTACGGATTATCGTAACGGAACAGGTGCAAACTGTACTTTCGGCAAAAAAAATCTGGGGTATAATACACCTTTTGGGGATTATGAAGTGGATGACCGGTTCAGCATCATCTGCTATCGTAATTCGGAAGCTTATTATTATGCGTGCCGCCATGAATATTCTGTCGGTTATCTGGATGAAGGATATGAAGGCCAATATGAGAGAGTTAAGGACAACTATTTCTTTACCATAGATGGAGACGGCAATTTAACAAAATTCGGTTTGTATTATGAAGATGGTGATACGTCCATCGTCAATATTCCGGACAACATCGGAAATCATCAGATAACATCTATTGATTCCGAAACTTTCCAGTATTTCGACAGAAAAGGCGAAATTGAATATGTTCATATTCCGGCATCTGTTGTTTCCATTGCGGATAATGCATTTAAAGGATGTGTACAGTTATCTGAGGTTGAGTTTGCCGATGCAATGACCGTGGAACATATCGGACAGGACGCATTTAAAACCTTGACAACGGATGATAATGTGGTGTTGCGTTTTGTGGGAACGATCAGCGAGGGCGGTTATTTGAGCGAGCCTTATCTGTATGCGATGGAGCCTGCAAATAATTATAATGCAACATCACTTTCGACAAAGTATATATCATACACCAGTGCATTCCCGAGTAACCTCCAGATTGAACTGGTGGTAGAGAAGGATCCTATCACAAATCAGATTGTAAAAGCGGTACCGACACTGGTTGATGCACCCGATTATGATGATTTCAAATCCGGTGAAACCGGCTGGGAAAATTGCACGTATAGTTTGTCATCGAATCCGAGTCTGGCAAAAACACAAAACGAGATTGTTGCCAGTGCTTATACAAAATATCGCGGACAATCTGCTTCCGGGGACAGCGGTGTGCAATATTCGGAGGATGAGCAGGCTGTTTTGGATGCCGTTTTCAGAGTATCTCTGCCCGAGGGAATTTATGGCATGAATGAGGATGTTTATCAGGGGAATACCCATATTACCAGCGCAGTGCTCGGTTCTGTAGTGGATGTGCCGGATAGGGCATTTGTAGGGTGCAGTGCATTGGAGACATTTATCATGAGGAGCTCGGGGCAGGAAGGCGGAGAGAGTCTGGGTGAGAAAGTATTTGATGACGATGATCTGTTGACTACCGTTGTGCTACCCTTTACGTTAAACGAATTAGGATCGCTGCCGTTTTATCGGTGCTCTGCATTGGAAAGTGTGGATTTCAGCGGAAGTCCCAAATTCGAATGTGATAATGCCATTATTTATGAAACATTGGATGATGGGACAAAGAAAGTCATTGAATGTCTCGAATGTAGAGGAAATACAGTAGGAACCGGTAAAATCCGGGAAGAAGAAATGACGGATGTTACGGAAATCGCACCCCATGCCTTTGAGAATTGTACCGGAATCTCTCAGGTGTATTTCGGAGAAGCTGATATTGAGGCGATTCCCGATTATTGTTTCAGCGGCTGTACAAAATTAAATTATTGTGAAGTTTCCGATTATACAAAATCCATTGGGGAGTATGCGTTCCAGAATACGGCATTATCCGATATCAGATTACCTTCCAGTGTACAATTGATACCGGAAACCGCTTTTGTAACAACCGACGAAAACGGTGTGGATTCTCTGTTGAAAGGATTGAATATCCAGTGTGAAGTGCCGTCTGCAGCTTATGAGTTTGCGAAGAAGTATGGTTTTGGAACAGAAGACAGAATCCTTCATAAATACACAGTTAAATTCTTTAATTATGATGGTTCGGAGGAATTGAGCAGTCAGCTTGTAGAGGAAGGCTCTGATGCGGTACCGCCGGAGGCGCCTGCAAGAGATGGAATGGTATTTGTAAGATGGCTGCCGGATTATACGGATATTTCTTCGGATTTGAATGTATATCCTCAGTATGAATATGAAAAACCTGCCGAGGATCCGGAAGATACCAGACCACGCTATACGGTTACTTTTTATAATTATGACGGTTCTATGATAGTCAGTGTGCAAAAAGTAGCAGAAGGAGATGCGGCAAGAACGCCGGATGTGGTTCCGGAGCGGGATGGTTATACTTTTACCGGATGGCTTCCGGAGTATACCAATGTTATTTCCGATTTGGATATATATCCTCAATATAAATCAGGTAGCAGCGGTAGTGATTCCGGTAATAGTCAGGATCCTGCCAACCCGAATGGAAGTACCGGAAACAGCAGTGGAAACGGAAGCGGCAGCGGAACCGGAACAGACGGGACAGGCGGAACCAACGGCAGTACTTCAGGCGGTTCCGGTACAAACAGCAGCGGAACAGGCAGTAGCGGAACGGTCAGCGGAAACGGAACGGGATCCGGATCCGGTTCATCCAATAATAAGACAACTACAAGCAGTGGTACCAGTGTAGATGTAACCAAAACAGGAATTTCCAATACAGGTTTGGTATCCGCTACGGTAAATGGCTCTACGGATGATTTTGTTTTAAAGATAACGGATAGTGAATCTGCAAGAAGTGCAGTGGAACAGGCGTTGCTGAATGAATATGGTTCTCTGGACGATATCAGATATTTTGCAATGGATATCAGTTTGTACGATAAGACGGGAACCAGCAAGATTCAGAATACCGATGGAATCAGCGTAACCATTACAATGCCCATACCGGATGCATTGGCTTCTTATGCAGGCAATAATAAGGCAGGTGCGGTTATTAACGGCAATACATTGGAAAAGTTGCAGGCTAAGTTTACAACCATCGACGGCGTGCCTTGTGTTTCCTTCGTAGCAACACACTTTTCGCCTTATACGGTATATGTTGATCTGAATAATATGTCTGCAACGGGTACGATCGATTCTACGCCGGTGACGGGAGATCCCATTCATCCGAAATGGTTTTTATCTATCGGGCTGGCATTGATGTCTGTCATATTGTTCTTTATGAAAGGCAGTAAAAGAAAGGTAGTTAAGGTAATTCCGGGATAGGAGCTGCTTATGAAGCAATCTGTTTTTAAAGTGCTGGGGACGATTTTTCTCGTAACGGCCATTGTCTTGACCCAGATCCCTCCATCCGGGAGCAATGCGTCAGGAGTATCCAATAACAATGGATTTATGATGGATGGAAATAAATTGGTAAAATATACAGGCACGGCTACGTCCGTGTCTGTTCCTAATGGCGTAAAAGTCATCGGCGCGGATGCGTTTGCCGATTGCTCGAACTTATCTTATGTTACTTTTCCGGATACGTTGGAACGGATTGAAAACGGGGCATTCAGCGGATGCCGGTATCTGAACCGGATCATTATTCCGGAAGGCTGCGAATCTATCGGAAACGGAGCATTTGCGGATTGTAAAAAATTATCTTCGGTTGTGCTTCCGGCATCTTTAACGGAGATGGGAACCAGTGTTTTTGCCGGATGCGATGAATTGAAAACAATCAATATAGAAAAAGGAAATTCAAATTTTATTTGTGAAGACGGTGTCTTGTATAATGATGATAGGACCGTCATATATCAGGTTTTGGCAGGAAGAGAGAAAAACACCTATGTGATGCCGAATACAGTGGAAGAAATCAAAAAATATGCTTTTTGGGGCTGTAGTAATCTGGAAGAGGTTGGTGTCAGCAGTTATCTGAAGCAGATTGATGATTATGCATTTTCCAACGCGTCCGGCTTAAAGTCCCTGACGCTTCCTTACAGTGTGAGATCAATCGGAACGAAGGCGTTTGAAGATTGCAGAAATCTGACGGATATTACAATCCCCGTATCGGTTACCAAAATCGACCCGACTGCTTTTGACGGATGCTATCGTTTGCATATCATAGCGGATGAAGGGACTGTGGCTGCAGAGTTTTATGAAGAATTTGAAAATAATCCGGCTTCCAGAATAGAATATGAAGAAAGTGTATCTTCAAACAGCAATCCTCACTGGATTGCGGATCAGCCGGAAGAGGAAACGGAGACAAAACGAGAGTCTAAGGTAAATGTGTCGGATGTGGATAATTATGTGGAGTGGGATGTAGACAGCCCGGGAGTGCTGGGCAGGACAAAAGTGGTGTCCAGACAGGCTGTTGTTTTGATGGATTCTTCTTCGGGGACTGTTTATGGCGGATCAGATGGGGAAACCGTAAATAGCGGGACGGAGAGCGGCAACGGAGAACAACCGGATTCTTCGGAAAACGGAAACGAACAAAAGGTAATAGATGGAACCGATATCGTTTATAAGGCATTTTATATGGATGAAGATTTATTGTCATTTACAATCCCGGCCGGTGTGGAAAGGATTGGAGATTTTGCATTTGCCCGGAGTGGATTGACATCCATTCGGATACCCAATGGTGTGACCACGATCGGGAACGGTGCTTTTTATCATTGTGACAGTCTGGTATCGGTTTCCGTTCCAAATACTGTAACGGAGATAGAACCGGATGCATTTACGCATAGCAAATGGCTGGATAACTGGTATGCGGGACCGGATGTCAATGACTTTCTGGTAGTCGGAGACGGCATTTTATTGGCATATAAAGGAACCGAATCTATGGTAACACTGCCCTCCAACGTAAAAAGCATTGCGCCCGGAGTGTTCAGTAATCATACGGAAATTACACAGGTAACATTTCCCGACAGTGTTCAGATTGTCGGAGAAGGAGCTTTTGAAGGCTGCAGTAATCTGAAAAATATCTCGGGCGGCAGTTCGCTGAAACAGATACGGGACAGAGCCTTTCTGGGATGTCCCATTGAGACGGTGAGGATTCCCGCATCGGTAGAGAGCGTCGGCCTTTCTGCATTCGGCGGTACAGGGAAAACAGACAGTGTGGTTTTCCTGGGAAGTCAATTGCCGCATATGTCGTATGAAAAGAGTGCAACGAGGCTCTCAAACGAACGGGACTATTGTTTCGGTGATATTTTGACGGCGGTTGTACCGGCCGATGTGACGGCGGACGACATAAAGGGAACGGTATTAGATGCAGAGACACTTGGCTTTTCCGGAGTTGTCTATACTGTGGATGAAGGAAAAAGTCAGGCCGATGTGGTTACAGTCATGCAGCCCGAAGAAACTGCACAGCTACCGGAGGATATTTATGTATATGGAAAACGGTACGCTGTGGTAACCACAGAAAGCACTCGGTATATGACGGAAAAGGTATCTGTCTCCGATAATTCCATACAGGGTCTGATGGTAGTGGATCATGACGAATTGCAGGATGCAGGCGTCGAGATTACAGCCAACGGTTCAACGGTCAATCTGGACGGATATCATTTTTATCTGTCAAATCCGGGCATGGGTTCAAGCGCGTTAAAAGAAAAAATAGAAGAGTATTTCGGAACCGTGAATGATGAAAATTGTTTTATGATGGATCTGTCATTGTATGATCCCACAAATCAGATTCCCATTACAAAACTCGGAAAAAATACTCTGACGGTTACGATGCCTGTTCCGCCTGAATTATTGGATGATGAGATCTGCGTTATCAGTATGGATGATAACGGCAACCCTGAGATTACGTTTTGCAACTGGCTGGAAAAAGACGGAAGAAAATACATTTCTTTTGATGTCACACATTTTTCGCCTTATGCCCTTTACGGAGCACAGGGAGAATTGAAAGAGCAGATTGCACAGAAGCGAAGCAGAGCCACCTACGGGATCGGGCTGGATGATACACCCGACACGGGGGATGATCTGGATATCAGAATTATTTTGATCATCGGGCTGGGAGCCCTGGGCGGTTTCCTGCTGCTGGTCGGTTTTTCCAAAAAAGGAATGAAAAACAAATAAATAAGGAAGGACATAGGAAAAACTCCCGACATAATATAACAAAAACGGGAGTTTTTTTCATTGGACAGGGTCAGAAAGCAACTGCATATGGATGCAGTATATGAGATGGGACTGACGGGGAGAAATGTCAATGTATGTGTATTGGATACCGGCATTTTTCCCCATAAGGATTTTGAAGATAGATTGATAAAGTTTGTGGATTTTACGGGAAAGAGAAAGGGAGGTTGTTACGACGAAAGCGGGCACGGAACCCATGTGTGCGGTATTTTGGCAGGCAGCGGAAGGGCGAGCGGAGGTAAATATCAGGGAATTGCACCGGAAGCGGGACTGATTGTCGGGAAAATCCTAAACCGCCAGGGAAAAGGGCAGACGGAAGATTTGTTTCATGCGTTGGACTGGATTTTGGATTATCACATGCAATATGGAATCAGGATCGTCAATATTTCCATCGGAATAGCGGAAAAAGAGGAACGGGCAGATGATGTCAAAAAAAGAATGCTGCTCCATTCCTATATTGAACGATTTTATCGGGAAGGCATATTGGTGGTGACGGCTGCGGGGAATTTCGGCCCGGCCCAGAACAGTTTATCTGTATTGGGAGAAAGTACGCAGACGATTTGTGTAGGGTGCCATGACGGAAATGTTTCCTTTTCCGGCAGGAAAAAATGTGAAATCTTTTCGGGAAGGGGCCCCAGCATTTATTCATTGAGAAAACCTGATGTTGTTGCGCCGGGAACCGAGATTGCTTCCTGCTCCAACAAAAGTGCCGTCGGTTATATCAGAAAGAGCGGAACTTCCATGGCATGTCCGATTGTCAGCGGACTTGCGGCTTTGATGCTTGAACGGTATCCCACCATCGGAGTGGAGCGGTTAATGACCAAAATCAGAAACGGCACCATAGATTTGAAAGAAGCATGGTCAAAACAAGGTTACGGCATGGTAGACGGAGAAAAATTATTTCAACAAACTGGTCCTTAAAGATTATTGACATACAAAGTATGATTGTATACAATAATACAAGAACGAAAAATGAAACAATCAGATAATGTTCTAAGAGGAGATCAGGCGTATGAACATGAATAAAGAATATGACGAGGTAAATTTGTTTGAAAACAGACCGGTTACCATGAATTCTCATAATAATCTGTTAGAGATTGAGGAGCATATGTATATTTTGGATGACGTGAAAAAGCCAAATGTTTTCCGAAATATGTTCCCTTATTCCGAGGTGCCGAAAATCCCGTTTAATGACAGGATCGTGCCTCATAATATGCCGAAGGAAATCTGGATTACGGATACGACATTCAGAGACGGTCAGCAGTCCAGGGCACCCTATACGACGGAACAGATTGTAACGATTTATGATTATCTGCATAAACTGGGTGGACCGAACGGTATGATACGTGCCAGTGAATTTTTTCTCTATTCCAAAAAGGACAGAGATGCGGTATATAAATGTATGGAACGGGGCTATCAGTTTCCGGAAGTAACAAGCTGGATCCGTGCCAGCAAAGAAGATTTCAAACTGGTAAAGGAAATCGGTATGAAGGAGACAGGTATTTTAGTAAGCTGTTCCGATTATCATATTTTCCTGAAACTGAAAATGACAAGAAAACAGGCTATGGAACATTATCTGAGCGTTGTCCGTGATTGTCTTGAGGAAGGCATCAGTGTCCGCTGCCATCTGGAGGATATTACAAGAGCGGATATTTACGGCTATGTCGTACCCTTCTGTCTGGAACTGATGAAACTGATGGATGAGTATAAGATACCGATCAAGGTCCGCGCATGTGATACTATGGGATATGGTGTTAACTATGCAGGTGCGGTTATTCCAAGAAGCGTGCAGGGTATCATTTATGCAATTCACACCCATGCAGGGGTACCGCATTCCCTGATCGAGTGGCACGGTCACAATGATTTTTATAAGGCGGTATCCAACTCTACAACGGCATGGCTTTACGGATGCTCCGGTGTCAATACCTCGCTTTTTGGTATCGGCGAGCGTACGGGAAATACGCCGTTAGAGGCGATGGTGTTTGAATATGCCCAGTTAAAGGGTGACCTGAACGGTATGGACACAACGGTCATTACGGAGCTTGCGGAATATTATGAAAAAGAGATCGGTTATGAGATTCCGCCGAGAACGCCCTTTGTCGGAAAGAACTTTAACGTAACAAGAGCGGGAATTCATGCGGACGGGCTTTTGAAAAACGAGGAAATCTATAATATTTTCGATACGGAGAAATTTTTAAACAGACCGGTGCTCTGTGCGGTTTCCAATACGTCGGGACTTGCCGGAATCGCTCACTGGATCAATACATATTTTAAACTCCACGGTGAGGAACAGTATCAGAAAAACGATACCTTGATTGTAGAATTGAAAAAATGGGTGGATGAGCAGTATGAGGATGGTCGTGTAACGGTAATTACAGACGAAGAATTGATCGAACAGATTGTTGCAACTTGTAAGAATTTCGGACTTGCTTATCCCGGAGAGAAAAAACAGTAAAAGGATGAGAAATAATGGGCGATTATAATCTGAAGGAAGAAGTGACAGACAAATACTCTCTGAGGGGAAGGGTATTTCATAAAATCAGAGACGATATCTTAAACGGAAAGTACAAAGAAAATGATGAGCTGCGGGAGGCGACGATTGGTGAGGAACTGGGAGTTTCCAGGACACCGGTCAGAGAAGCTTTCAGACAGCTGGAACTGGAGGGACTTATCCGTATTGTACCCAATAAGGGGGCATATGTGACCGGCATCACGTCGAAGGATGTGGCGGACATTTATATGATCCGCTCCCGTCTGGAAGGGCTCTGTGCCGAATGGGCGACAGAGCATATTACCGAAGAGCAGATGCAGGAAATGGAAGAAAATGTGTATCTGGCGGAATTTCATGCACAAAAAGGACATGCGGAGCAGATTGCTGTTTTGGATAACCGTTTTCATGAAATCATGTATGAAGCCTGTGACAGCAAGATGCTGGAGCATTTACTAAAAGATTTTCATCAATATGTATACAGAGTCAGGAAACAGACTTTGGCGCAGGGAGCAAGAGGAAATGCATCCAATCATGAACATCGGGAGATTATGGAAGCCATCAAGGCTCATGACGGTGAAAGAGCGGCTGAACTTGCAAAGCTCCATATGTTGAAGGCCTATGAAAACATCAAAGAAAAAGGGCTTCTCGACTAAAGGTTGTGAAAAAGTGAAATTGGTATTACACTGTAAAAGTAATGCATAATAAGAGAAAAAAACGGAGGACATGACACATGGCAAAAATTCAGATGAAGACACCCCTTGTTGAGATGGACGGAGATGAAATGACCAGAATTCTCTGGCAGATGATCAAGGATGAACTGTTGCTTCCTTACATTGATCTAAAGACGGAGTATTATGATCTGGGGCTTACATACAGGAATGAAACGAACGATCAGGTAACGATTGACAGTGCAGAGGCTACAAAAAAGTATGGTGTTGCGGTTAAATGTGCAACCATTACACCCAATGCGGCCCGTATGACCGAATACAATCTCAAAGAGATGTGGAAAAGTCCAAACGGAACGATCCGTGCTGCTTTGGACGGAACGGTATTTCGTACGCCCATTGTGGTAAAGGGAATTGAGCCATGCGTGAAAAACTGGGAAAAGCCCATTACCCTGGCGCGTCATGCATATGGTGATGTCTACAAAAATACAGAGATCAAGGTTCCGGGACCCGGAAAAGCCGAACTGGTATTTACCGATGAAAACGGGAAAGAAACGAGAGAGTTGATCCATGATTTTACCGGAGCGGGCATCATTCAGGGCATCCACAATACGGAAAAATCCATTTCCAGCTTTGCAAGAGCATGTTTTAATTATGCGTTGGATACCAAGCAGGATCTATGGTTTGCAACGAAAGATACCATTTCCAAAAAATATGATCATACTTTTAAGGATATTTTTCAGGAAATCTTTGATGCGGAATATAAGGAGAAGTTTGATGCGGCAGGAATTGAATATTTCTATACGCTGATCGATGATGCGGTCGCCCGTGTCATGAAGGCAAAAGGCGGCTTTATCTGGGCATGCAAAAATTATGACGGAGATGTTATGAGTGATATGGTCAGCAGTGCATTCGGTTCTCTGGCTATGATGACTTCCGTTCTTGTTTCCCCTACCGGCGTTTATGAGTATGAGGCAGCGCACGGAACGGTACAGAGACATTATTACAAACACCTGAAGGGAGAAGAAACTTCCACCAACTCTGTTGCAACGATCTTTGCATGGACCGGTGCACTTCGTAAGAGAGGCGAACTGGATGAGATATCGGAGCTTGTTGAATTTGCGGACAAGTTGGAAAAAGCTACGATTGCAACGATCGAATCCGGCAGAATGACAAAAGATTTGGCATTGATAACTTCTTTAAAAGATGTTACAGTACTCAATAGCGAGGATTTTATTAAGGAAATCAGAAAAACATTTGAGGAAATGTAATATTTATGGATTTTATATCTGCAGCTTATCTGGCATTTTTATGTATTTTGTTGATATTGTATTATCGGATACCGAAAAACAGGCAGTGGATTCTACTGCTTGTTTTCGGTATCATTTTTTATAGTTGTTTTTCCCTGAAAATGTGGGTTTTTCTGTTGTTTACGGCAGTGACGACCTATTTATACGGCAGGTTTGCAGCAAAGTCGGGGAAATGGCTGTTTGCGGTCATCCTGCTCAATATCGCAGTGCTTGTGGGATTAAAAATATCCGCCTCAGGTCTTGGCATTGTTCAATCAATTGGGCTTGACCGTTTTGCGGTACTTGTACCGGTGGGGATTTCATTTTATACCTTACAGACTGTTGCCTATATGGTGGATGTTCATCAAGGTAAAATAGAAGCACAGAATAACTTTTTCAAATATTTATTGTTTGTTACCTTTTTCCCGCAGATCTTGCAGGGACCAATCCCCAGATATGAAGAGCTTGGTTGCCGGTTATATGAGGGTCATGGTTTTGATGCGGAAAATGTGAAAAATGGTGCATATTTGATCTTATGGGGATTTTTTCAGAAAATGGTCATTGCGGACCGCTGCAATATTGTGGTCAATCAAATATTTGCAAATTATAAAAATTATGACGGATTATATTTCTGGATTGCGGGAATTCTGTACAGTTTACAACTTTATACGGATTTTGCCGGTTGTGTATCCATTGCGGCAGGAAGCGCCCGGACTTTGGGAATAGAGCTTCCGCAAAACTTCAACCATCCTTATTTTGCCACATCTATGAAAGATTTTTGGCGCAGGTGGCATATTTCCCTGAGCCGCTTTTTACGGGATTATATTTATATTCCTCTGGGCGGAAATCGGAAGGGGAAGATTCGAAAATGGATCAATCTCATGATTACTTTTACTGTAAGCGGAATCTGGCACGGCATAGGGAATCATTATCTGGTTTGGGGAATGCTCCACGGATTTTATCAGGTCATGGGAGAAATTCTGTTTCCGGTCAGAAAAAAAATGATGAAGCTGTTCGGAATGGAAAATGGGTGTTTTGCTCACCGATTGTTTAGTCGGTTGTTCACATGCTTTCTGGCTATGGTTGCATGGATCTTTTTCCGGGCAGAAAATACATCCAAAGCGGTTTATATTGTGGCGCATTTGTTTACGAAATGGAATCCATGGATTTTAGTTTCAGGACAACTATATGCCCTCGGGATAAAGGAAGAAGAATGGCTTTTGCTGATATTTTGTATTCTTTTACTGATTGTAATTGCGATTTTACATGAAAAGGGCATTTCCATCAGGCAGACTTTTGAGAAACAACCGTTGATTTTCCGGTGGCTGGTTTTGTTTACGGCTATCTTTGTGATTTTGATTGCCGGTATTTACGGACCGGGATATGATTCGGCACAGTTTATTTATGGAGGATTTTAGATGAAAAAGTGGAAGACCGCCATAAAGATTATTTGTTTTATCTGCATTTTTGCTGCATTGTTTCTTTATGTACAGGAAATGCTGCGGGATAAGTGGGCTGAGGGAGAGTATAATGTCACGACCAAAGTCAGAGGATTTTATGCGGAAGAAGAAAATACGCTGGATGTGATTTTTGTCGGCTCCAGCCAGATGTATGCTGACATGTCTCCGGCAGTTCTGTTTCAAGAGTATGGGATTACATCTTATGATTTTTGCGCCAATGAACAGCCGTTGTGGATTTCCTATTATTATATCAAAGAGGCATTGAAGCATCAGGATCCGAAAGTGATCGTGTTGGATGTGTTTACCATATACGGAGAGGATTATGAAGAGGAAGGCATTACTCATATTAATCTGGATGATATGCCGATATCATGGAATAAAATCATGGCAATCAGAGACAGTGTTCCTGCCGGGATGAGGTATTCTTATTATTTCCCGTTGGCAAAGTATCACAATACATGGACGGATTTCTATGAGGGAAAAGCTCGGCTCGCTTTTTATGATCAAGCTGATCCGTATAAGGGATATTCACCGTTTGTTTTTGCAGCCCAGTACGAGGAGAGTGCCAAAGAGGAAGTGGCAAACCAAATCGAGACAGAGCCCATACCGGAAAGGGCTGAAATTTGGTTGCGAAAAATTATTGCACTTTGTCAGGAAGAAAATGTGCCGCTGGTATTGATCAAGACACCAAATGGAAATGCTGAAAGACAGAAGTTATACAATAGTGTGGAAATAATTGCGGATGAAACCAATACACCTTTTTTTAACATGAATGTGTTGTTGGACGGACAGGCACATATTAATGTGTTGCAGGCAGAGAAAGTTTCCAAGATGATGGGAGCGTATTTGATAGAGCATTATTCTTTCGAGGATAAAAGAAATGACCCGGATTATGAACGTTGGGTTTCGGATTCCCAACTGTTTTACAGACAAAAAGCAAAGTGTCTGCTGATTAGTGCACAAAATTATGAAGAATATGTTTCGCTGCTTGCGGATGAAAATTATGTGGTCTGTATCAGTGCAAAAAATAGTGGAAAAACTGCTTTTTCCCAAGAGAATATTGCTTTTTTAAATGATGTGCTGGGGCTTCAATGCCGGTTGGATGAAGATTCTGAAATGCCCTATGCAGCAGTTATAGCCGGAGGAGAAGTGCTTTATGAAACAACGGATGGCAGCGAAGGTCCGATTGTGGTCGGTGTCGACACGGACGGTCTGCATATTGAGATTTCATCACCGGGTTCTATGACGGATCATCAGTCAGCTTCCATTGTAATCAACGGAACGGATTTCTCCATGGACTGTGATGGGCTGAATATTGCTGTTTATGACAAAGTCCTGGGAGAAATGTTTGAAATGTCCTTATTGGATGTTACGCAGGAAATGCAGATCATTCGGAAATAAGTTTTTTCATGACCTATATCAGCCGGAAAATACTTCCAGCTGTTCGGAGAAGTCCTCCCAAGCCTCGTAAAGTTGTTCTAAGCGGGTACGGAGGGCTTCGTTTTCTTTTGAAAGAACGGTCAGCTTAGCAACATCTGTAGCAATTTCGGGTTTTGCCATTTCTAATTCCAGTTCCGCAATGCGTTCTTCTGCTTCGGAAATCTCGGTTTCCGTTTTTTTCAGGGAAGATTCCAGCTTCCTGCGTCTGGCCTGGACTTCCTTTTGCTCCTGCCAGTTTAATTTTCCTTCGCTCGGCTCGTTATCCTTGGCAGAATAGGATGAAGGACCGGCTTCGGATGCCGTGGCCTTTTGAACGGCGGCATTGGCTGACGGAGGAGTCTGTTTTGCCGAAATGGAATCATAAATATCTCCATGCTTTTCCAGATAATAATCATAATTGCCCAGGTAGGAGACCAAAGTGCCGTTTTCCAGATCCAGGATCCTGTGTGCTGTCCGGTTGATGAAATAACGATCGTGGGAAACGTAAAGAACTGTCCCTTCATAATGGTTCAGTGCCTGTTCCAGTATCTCCTTGGAAGCGATATCCAAATGGTTGGTGGGCTCATCGAGGATCAAAAAGTTGGCAGTTGATAACATCAGTTTTGCCAGACTGACTCTGCCGCGTTCGCCGCCGCTCAAAGCTTCGATCTTTTTAAACACATCATCTCCGGTAAAGAGGAATGCGGCCAGCGTATTGCGAATCTGTGTTCCGGTTAAATCCGGATAATCGTCGGAAATTTCATCAAAGACAGTTTTCTCCATATGTAGTACATGATGTTCCTGATCATAATAACCGACTTCCACATTGGTGCCCAGTTTGATCATACCGCATTCGGGTGTAACCAGATCGTTGATGATCTTTAAAATGGTTGTTTTGCCTGTTCCGTTTTTGCCGATAATAGCAACGTGTTCCCCACGTTTGATTTCCATATTCAGTCCCGAAAAGAGCATATGGGAACCATAAGTTTTTTCCAGATTTTCGATGGTTAATACATCATTTCCGCTGAGGCGGGATGGTGTAAGCGTAAAATTCATCTGTTTTACATCTTCCACAGGCTTTTCCAATACCTCAACCTTGGCCAAAGCCTTTTCGCGGCTTTCGGCGCGTTTGATGGATTTTTCGCGGTTAAAGGATTTGAGTTTGGCGATGACTTCCTCCTGATGTTTGATTTCCCGCTGCTGATTGAGATATGCATGCATGGCGCTGTTTCTCAAAATCTGCTTTTTTTCGGAATAATCCGTATAACTGCCGAGAAAGGTCGTCACTTTCCGATTGTCGATTTCAATGATTTTGGTGACAATTTTATTCAAAAAATAGCGATCGTGGGAGATGAGTACAACGGCACCCTTATAATTCAGCAGATAATTTTCCAGCCAGCGGATGGAATCCATATCCAAATGGTTGGTGGGCTCGTCCAAAAAGATGATATCAGGGTTGGTCAAAAGGATTTTGCCGAGAGCAACCCTTGTTTTCTGACCGCCGGACAACGTGGATATAGGCTTGTCAAATTCATCCGCTGAAAAGCCGAGTCCGTTTAAAACACCTGTAATTTCACTCTTATAGGTATATCCGTTTTCCAGACTAAAGGTATGCGTCAGTGTTTCATATCGTTCCATCAATGTTTTTAAGGCTTCCTCGTCGGAAACGGTATGCATCTGTGTTTCCAACTCTCTTAAGGTTTCTTCCATGCGGATAATATGAGCCTTAGTGCTCAACAATTCGTCATAGATGGAATTTTCCTGAAGCATATCGTCCTGATGCTGGGCGAGATAACCGATAGTCTTATCTTTTGCAAAGGTTACGAGACCTTCGTCCGGTGTTTCCAGCCCCAGGATCATGCGGATAAGCGTAGTTTTGCCGCAGCCGTTACTGCCGATGATGGCAGCTTTTTCGTGGTCTTCTATATGGAATGAACAATGGGAAAATAATATTTCTTCATTGAACGATTTGGATAAATCGTGACAGGATAAGATCATGATGATAAACTCCGTTTCTGATTAGTTATGTTATTATGACGGCTTGTCAGCAGCAATTCATAATACTCATAGAATTATACAGGATAATGCTGCAAATTGCCAGTGGAAGGGGAAATTGGCAAAAAAATTACTGTGAGGGTAAATATTCTCAAAAAAATCATTTATGCCCACAAAATCAATGTGGTGAGAGGAAAAAGAGGGCAAATAGACCCAAAAACATCATTTATACCCACAAAATCAATGTGGTGAGAGGAAAAAGAGGGCAAATAGACCCAAAAACATCATTTATGCCCATAAAATCGATGTGGTGAGAGGAAAATGAGGGCAAATATTCTCAAAAACTTCATATATGCCCACAAAAATAGAAAACACCCGCATCTGAAAAAAGTTCAAATGCGGATGTTTGTGGATGCTAGTATGTAAACAACTGTACCCAGTAGTTTACACCGTTTGCGTCCTGATAATGGCCGACGCCGATGTTTTTAAAGTTCTTATTTAAGATATTTGCACGATGTCCATCGCTGTTCATCCAGCCTTCCATGACCTGTTCGGGAGATTTCTGCCCCCAGGCAATATTTTCGCCACTGCCTCGGAAAGATAAACCTTGTTCCTTTAATGCGCTGCTAAAGCTGCTTCCGTTGGGTCTTGTATGAGAGAAGCTTTGTTTGATTTCTTTTGCCCGTACATTTGCCGCTGCGGTAATTTCTGCATTCATTTCAAGTGCGGGAAGACCTGCCTTTGCTCGCTCTTTATTGACCAACTGTACGATCTGTTCGGCGTAGGAGAGCGCTTCTTCATTCTCGATTCCGGTATCGGGATCCTGAACATCAGGAATTTCTGCCGCCGGCGGAGTTGATGTTTCCGGTGTGTTTGTATCCGGCTTTCCGGTACCGGGACAAAGATTTTCGATATTTTCAACGGTAATGCCCAGCTCTTTTAATTTTTGAGTTAAGCTTTCGGTTCCCTGACCGATATAGACTTTATAGCAGTTTCCTGATTGCACTTTTGTTGTGCACGATTTTGTTGCTGCATAAGTAGTCAGCGGGGTGCCGGTGACTGCAATTACTGCCGATAATAGTGTCATGGATAATAATGTTTTTTTCTTCATATCACTTCCTCTTTAAATGTTACATAATTGTTACGAAAATAATACTAACATGTTACAAAAGGGAATACTACAAGCAAAAATTTCCATTGCAATTTATAAGCATAAAATAGCAAAATTCTTTGACAGTTTTTTAACAAAAAGCTATAATAAAGATATCTTTATTTAGGGGGCAAATACTGTGGAAGAAAAAGGAATTTCACAGGCTGTTATAAGCCGATTGCCGAGGTATTTCAGATATTTGGGCGAGTTAAAAGACGAAGGCGTGGAACGGGTGTCTTCCCAGGAATTAAGCGAGATCATGAAAGTAACTGCTTCGCAGATCCGTCAGGATTTCAATAACTTTGGCGGTTTCGGTCAGCAGGGTTACGGATACAATGTTGAATATCTGTATACAGAGATCGGCAAGATATTAGGGCTGGACAAGAAACATCATCTTGTATTGATCGGTGCCGGAAATCTGGGACAGGCAATTGCCAATTACATGAATTTTGAAAAACGCGGTTTTATCATCCGCGGGATATTCGATATCAATCCTGATTTAATCGGTAGAAAGGTGCGGGACATTGAAGTGCGGCCGATGGATGAGCTGGAAATGTTCATCAGGGACCACGATATCGATATTGGGGTGTTGGCTATACCGAAAACTGCGGCGGTTGATGTGGCAAACCGTCTGGTAAAGTGCAATATCAAAGCAATCTGGAATTTTGCCCATGTGGATTTAAATGTTCCGGAGGGTGTTCTGGTGGAAAATGTTCACTTATCGGACAGCCTGATGAAACTATCCTACAATATCAACCGTTATGAAGCATCAAAGAAGCGGTAAATGATTAAGAAGGTGATTTTGTGGCAAAAAGTGAAAATGATTTTAAAGAAGCGTTGGCGGGGAAAAAATTTCCTATCCTGACACTGGATAATAAATGGCATTTACTTTTTACCCAGCATAATCAGAATAAAGAAATTGTCAGGCTTTCCGAAGAATTAAATGCGCTTCTGGCCAAACAGGGCGGCTTGAATAATGATATCAAAGACATACGGAAACTGAAAGCGAAGTTGATGGATGAGATTGTTTCCGGAATGGACGGGACGGGATTGTCTCCCAAGGATATGGAAGATCATAAGAGATTGATCAACGAGTGTAACGAAAAGATAGATGCCTGTCAGGATGAATTGCTGGATCTGCCCAGAGAGATTGAGCAGGTCAATTATCAGCTGATGCTGGCAACTATGTCGGTCTGTTATGAAGCAATGGAAAGCAATACGGAAGAGATTGCCGAAATCTCAGACTGGATCAGCAATATCCGGGTGGAATTAAAAAAGAATGTGATCAGAAAGCAGGAAAAGGAATGGCTCAACCAGGAAATGTATTCGTATATGCATGATATTTTTGGGCCGGACGTGATTGAAATATTTGACATGAAATACGATCCTTCGGGAAGCATATTAAAAAAATCAACGGACACAAAGCCGGAAGAAAAGAAAGACGAGAGTAAATCATAATCTTCCGGGAAAGGAGTTATCGGTGAACTATGTTGTTACTTCAGCCGAAATGCAGTCGGCGGATCAATATACATCTGAAAAACTTGGATTACCCTCTCTTGTATTAATGGAGCGTGCAGCTTTGGCTGTTGCGGATGAAATCTGTAAGCTTTTTGAACGACAAAAGGGACAGAAAAGGGTAAAAGTCTGTATCGCATGCGGTAGCGGAAATAACGGCGGGGACGGATTTGCGTTGGGGCGTATTTTAAATGAACGAGGTTTTTCCGTTCATTTTTTTATGGCGGAAGAAACAGAGAAGTGTTCGGAAGCAAATCGTATACAAAGAAAAATATCGGAAAATCTGGGACTTGCAGTTAGCACAGGGCAACCTGTAGAAGAATACGATATTATTGTAGATGCTGTTTTCGGAACAGGACTTCATCGGGAGCTTACAGGCAGTTACCGTCAATTGATCGAGTCCCTAAACGGGAAAGACGGATGGAAAGTAGCTGTCGATATTCCTTCCGGGATTCATGCTGATAACGGAACAATCCTCGGCTGTGCGTTTGAAGCAGATCTGACGGTTACCTTTGCATTTTATAAATGGGGACAGTTGTTATATCCGGGAAAAGCATATTGCGGAAAGACAATCTGCGCGGATATCGGTATCCCGGAAAATGCGTTGTGTGAGAAAAGACCTTTCGGAAGAATGCTTCAGACGTCGGATATTGCATACCATATGCCGAAGAGAACGGCAGACAGCCATAAAGGAACCTATGGAAAAGCCGGTATCATTGCGGGATCCGAGCAAATGGGCGGCGCAGCCATACTTTGCAGCAGAGCGGCAATGAAAATGGGTGTGGGCTATACCAAGGTCATGACGGAAAAGACCAATCGGGATCCTGTGCTTGCTGCACTTCCGGAGGCGTTGCTTTATTTATATGAAAACTATCAATATCCTATGGATAAATTGTCGGACTGCGATGCCATAGCCATCGGCCCCGGAATAGGAACGGGCAGGGGATCCGAGGGACTGTTGGAAGCCGCACTGGAGCAATATTGCTGCTCTCTGGTGATCGATGCGGACGGCATCAATATTTTGGGGATGCGGGACGACCTGAAAGAGAAATTGAGACAATATACCAAAAAGACAGAAGAAAAGGGATGTACAGTCATTTTGACACCCCATAAAAAAGAATTTTCAAGGCTGACCGGAATTGCCATGAATGCCGGCCCGGAGGAATGGCATCAAAAGGCGCTGGAAACGGTGGCAGATTTAAACGCGGTTCTTGTGCTAAAGGATGCAGCAACGCGTATTTATACACCGGACGGAACCGTTTATGTCAATACAACGGGAAATCCGGGAATGTCCACTGCGGGCAGCGGAGATGTGCTGACCGGCATTATATGCGGACTTCTGACACAAGTGAACGACGGGGTCATGGCAGCCGTTTTGGGAGTTTACCTGCACGGAATGTGCGGCGATTATGCGGCAGAAGAAGGGAATCCCTATGCTTTGACGGCAATGGATATGGTAGAGGCTTTAAAATACGTACTAAAAGGAGATGCCAAAGATGAATCATTATGACAGAGTGTGTGCCGATATCGATTTGGATGCGATCCACTATAATATGGAACAGATGCATGGGAATTTAAAACCGGGCACAAAAATGATGGGTGTAATAAAGACGGATGCTTACGGGCACGGGGCTGTTCAGATCGGAAAAGAACTGGAAAAACTGGATTATGTATTCGGTATGGCAGTTGCAACGGCCGAGGAAGCGTTGATTTTGAGACATTGCGGCATCACAAAGCCCATTTTGATTCTGGGATATGTTTTTCCGTATGCTTATGAGGAACTGATCAGGGCCGATGTACGGATGACGGTTTTCAGAACCGATATGATAGAACAAATAGATGCGTGTGCCGCCAAGATCGGGAAAAATGCATTGATACATATCAAAGTGGATACTGCAATGAGCAGAATCGGTGTCAGACCGGATGACAGCGGTCTTTCCTTTATCAAAACGTGCCTTTCCATGAAACACCTGCAGGCAGAGGGCATTTTTACGCATTTTGCAAAAGCGGATGAAACAGATAAAACAGCTGTGAAAAAACAGCTGGGCATATATCGGGAATTTTTAAAACGTGCGGAAACGGAAACAGGTTATGTCTTTCCTATTAAACATTGTTCCAACAGTGCGGGGATAGTAGAAATTCCCGATGCCAACATGGATATGGTAAGAGCGGGCATTACGCTTTATGGTTTGTGGCCTTCTGATGAGGTGTCTAAAGATATCATTTCTTTAAAGCCGGTATTATCTTTGAAAAGCCATATCGTTTTTGTGAAGGAGATCACAAAAGGAACCTGTGTCAGCTACGGAGGAACCTTTCGGGCGGAGAAAAATATGCGGATTGCCACAATTCCGGTCGGTTACGGGGACGGATATCCCAGAGGATTGTCCAACAAAGGCAGTGTACTGATACATGGCAGGCGTGCGCCGGTCTGCGGAAGAGTCTGTATGGATCAGTTTATGGTAGACATTACGGATATCCCCGAAGCAGGAGAAGGCGATGAAGTTGTTTTGATCGGGGCAATGGGAGATGACCGTATTACCATGGAAGAGCTTGGAAATTTAAGCGGCAGATTTAATTATGAACTGGCATGCGATCTCGGAAAACGCATCCCTCGGGTGTTTTACAGAAACGGACAATTGGTCGATACCAAGGATTATTATACGGACTACAGATAGAAAAATTTTTTATGAAAGTATACAACCGCAAAAAGTGGGCAATACTGTTTGCAAATGCTGAAAGGGGTTGTAGTGACTTGAAACGAGGAGATATTTATTATGCTGATTTAAGACCGGTGGTAGGTTCGGAACAGGGTGGAATCAGACCGGTTGTCATTGTCCAGAATGATGTGGGAAACCGTCATAGTCCTACGGTGATCGTAGCCGCAGTAACATCAAAGTTGAATAAGGCAAAGCTGCCGACACATATCGAGCTGTCTGCGGAAAAATATCATCTGGTAAAGGATTCCGTGATTTTACTGGAACAGCTTCGTACTATTGATAAATCAAGATTGAAGGATAAAATATGTCATCTGGACGGTGAGGTAATGGGAAGGATAGACAAAGGGCTTAAAATCAGTCTGGAGCTTTGTACATAAGAGCTTTGTTGACGAATGTTGTACAAAATGATATATTCTAATTTGAGATTTTTTAGAAGGAGAACATGAGAATGGATGATGCCTTGTGGACTGTCAGTGCGATTTCGTTTGTTGTGCTGCTGGCAGTCGAGGTAATTTATTACGGATTTGGTTCCGCGATTCAGAATCTGAATATATCCCAGATCAAAGAAAGTGCGGAAGAAAACGAAAATAAGAAAAGCAGACAGATTCTTCAGCTGGCGGAAAATCCCCAAAAATATGTCAATACGGTCCAGCTGTTGGTAACCTGTATTCAATTGGTAATCGGCGGATATTTTATCAGAGTATTCCAGAATGTGATAGATAACCCGATTCACAATCTTTTGGGGCGGTATCAGACGGCCACCAATATTGTCAGCCTTTTAATCAGCGGCTTTGTCATGCTGTTTATGATATTGACATTCGGTGTTCTGGTTCCCAAAAAAGTAGGAGCAAAATATGCAAAAAGCTGGGCTTATGCATTTATCGGTCCGATTGTTCTTGTAAATAAGCTGTTGACACCGTTAACCGGGTTTATGAACATTGTTTCCAATGTAGTCATACGGATATTCGGAATCAGACCGGGAGAAGATGAAGGGGATGTGACAGAAGAGGAAATTCTCTCTATGGTAAACGAAGGCCACGAACAGGGTGTGCTTCGTGCCTCAGAAGCGGAAATGATATCCAATATTTTTGAATTTTCCGATAAGGAAGCCAAAGATATTATGACACATCGCTCCAATATCATCGGCATCGACGGGAATATGTCTTTAAAGGAAGCGGTAAACTTCATGCTTTCCGAGGCAAACAGCAGATATCCCGTTTACATAGATAATTTTGATCATATTATCGGTATCATTCATTTAAAGGATGCCTGCCGGATGCTGGAAAACGGCAAAGACGGGGGCAGATCCATTAAAAATATCCGCGGATTGATCAGAGAGGCGAATTTTATTCCGGAGACGAGAAAAATAGATGTTCTTTTCAAAAATATGCAGTCGATCAAGACCCATGTGGTGATTGTCATTGATGAATACGGTCAGACATCGGGTTTGATTACAATGGAAGACATTTTGGAAGAGATCGTCGGTAATATTTTTGATGAATATGATGATGAAGAAGCTTTTATCGAACAAAAGGGAGAAGACTGTTATGAGATCGACGGGCTGACTCCTCTTGAGGAATTGGGAGAGGAGCTTGACATCGACTTTTCCAATGAAGAATATGAAACATTGAACGGGCTGATGATTTCCTATCTGGAGAGAATCCCTGATGACAACGAAGAATTTGATATGGATTACGACGGTTACAACTTTAAGGTGTTGGCTGTTGAGAATAAAACCATTAAAAGGGTGCTGGTTTCCAAAAACCCCGAGAAACAAGAAGGAGAAAAATAGTATGTCAGGACATTCAAAGTTTGCAAACATTAAGCACAAAAAAGAAAAAAACGATGCGGCAAAAGGAAAAATTTTTACCATTATCGGTAGAGAAATTGCAGTTGCGGTAAAAGAAGGCGGACCGGATCCGGCTAATAATTTCAAGCTGGCGCAGGTGATTGCCAAGGCAAAAGCCAATAATATGCCAAACGATACCATTGAAAGAGGAATTAAAAGAGCAGCGGGAGAAGACGGAGCTGTCAATTACGAGCATGTTACTTATGAAGGCTACGGACCCAATGGTATTGCCATTATTGTAGAAGCATTAACGGATAATAAAAACCGTACTGCCGCAGATGTCAGAAGTGCATTTACAAAGGGTGGCGGAAATATCGGAACACCCGGCTGTGTGTCTTTTATGTTTGATGAAAAGGGACAGATTATTATTGATAAGGAAGAGTGCGATCTGGATGCGGATGATCTGATGATGATGGCGCTGGATGCGGGAGCGGAAGATTTTTCCGAGGAAGAAGACAGTTTTGAAATTATTACAGCACCCGACGATTTTCAGGCGGTATATGATGCTTTGGCAGAGCAGAAACTTCCTTTTGCATCTGCGGAAGTGACGATGATTCCTCAAAATTATGTGGAGTTGACCGATGAAAATGCGATCAAGCAGTTGAACCGTACTTTGGATCTGTTGGATGAAAGTGATGATGTTCAGGCAGTATATCACAACTGGGATGAATAAGAAAACGGAGTGAAATATGGATATTCGCGAAACGATCGGAAAGCTTTTTGAATATGAAGAGATGGGGCTTCGCAGATTTTCGAAGGAGACTTATGCGCCTTCCTTTGAAAAATTTCAGGAAATTGCGGTGGAATTTGACAGGGAATTAGACCGTTTATATGAAGAGTCCGAGGATGAGAGTGCCTTTTGTGTTCAAATATCGGAAGCCTTTGTGGCGTATATCAGAGAAAACGATAATCCGGAACTTTCCAGAGGGAAACAGGAGGAAGTACGGCGGAATCATAATCTTTTTATGGCAACCTATGTGCTGCCCCATATTATGGAAATGAGAAATTCCTATTATAAGGAGCTGGCACAAGCGATTGAAAAAAGCTGGAGTGCTGCTTTTAAGAACAGTAAGATCAAGGCGGCAACCTATGAAACGGTAGCAGGCGGTTTCCAGCGAAAACTATTTGGGTTTAGTTTGTAAAGGAGAGGAAAATGGAACAAAATTACAGTATTGAGACAAATTGTGTGCAGGCAGGTTATTCTCCGAAAAACGGAGAAGCAAGGGTGTTGCCGATTTATCAGAGCACCACATTTAAATACGAATCGACCGAACAGATGGGAAGATTGTTTGACCTGGAGGAAGAGGGATACTTTTATACCAGACTTCAGAATCCGACCAATGATGCGGTTGCAGCTAAAATTTGTGCTTTAGAGGGCGGCGTTGCGGCAATGCTCACATCTTCGGGACAGGCTGCAAATTATTATGCGGTATTCAATATCTGTGAAGCCGGACAGCATGTTATCATGTCTTCTACCGTTTATGGCGGAACCTTTAATCTTTTGACGGTTACCATGAAGAGAATGGGGATTGAATGTACGGTTATTGATCCCGATTGCAGTGAAGAAGAGTTAAATGCTGCTTTTCAGGATAATACAAGATGTGTGCTGGCGGAATCCATCGCAAATCCGGCACTGGTAGTTTTGGATTTTGAAAAATTTGCAAAGGTTGCACATGCTCATGGGGTTCCGTTGATTGTAGACAATACTTTTCCTACACCGATCAACTGCAGACCTTTTGAATTCGGTGTGGATATTGTGACTCATTCTACCACAAAATACATGGACGGACATGCTATGGCAGTAGGAGGATGTATTGTGGATTCCGGTAATTTTGACTGGACCAAATATCCTGATAAATTTCCGGGGCTCTGCACACCGGATGAATCATATCACGGTGTTGTTTATACGGAGAGATTTGGAAAAGCGGCTTATATTACAAAGGCAACCGTTCAGCTTATGCGTGATCTGGGTTCCATCCAGTCACCGCAGAACGCATTTTTACTGAATGTAGGTCTGGAAACACTTCATCTGCGTGTGCCGAGACATTGTGAGAACGCACAGAAGGTGGCAGAGTTTTTGGAACAGCATGAAAAAGTGGCTTGGGTGAATTATCCCGGTTTAAAGAGCAATAAATATTATGATCTGGCACAAAAATATATGCCGGGCGGAAGCTGCGGTGTAATCTCTTTTGCATTAAAAGGAAGCAAATCCGATGCCGTTCGTTTTATGGACAGCCTGAAACTGGCGGCGATTGTTACGCATGTAGCTGATGCCAGAACCTGTGTATTGCATCCTGCAAGCCATACCCACAGACAGATGAATGAGGAACAGTTGAAGGAAGCCGGAGTAGATCCCGGAATGATCCGTTTGTCTGTAGGAATTGAAAACGTAGATGATATCATTGCCGATCTAAGTCAGGCAATCGACCGGATTTAACCGTATCATACATGGAGGGATGTCATGGACAGACTGGCATTGGTTGTTCCCTGCTATAATGAAGAAGAAGTACTGGAGATTTCCGCAAAAGAATTGAAACGGGTATTGAATGACCTGATTGCAAAAGAAAAGATTGCAGAGGATAGTTTTGTACTATTTGTCAACGACGGAAGCAGGGACAGAACCTGGGAATTAATTGAAAAAGAACATAGTGAAAGTAAAATGATCTGCGGATTAAAGCTGGCCGGTAATGTAGGACATCAGTTTGCACTTACCGCAGGACTTTTGACTGCCAAAGATATGAGCGATATTACCATATCCATCGATGCGGATCTTCAGGATGATACTGCGGTGATCGAAGAAATGGTAGATAAATATCACGAAGGCAAGGATATCGTTTACGGCGTTCGCAATGACAGAAAGAAGGATTCCTGGTTTAAAAGAACAACCGCTCAGGGATTTTACAAAGTCATGGCGGCCATGGGTGTAAAAACGGTTTATAACCATGCGGATTTCCGATTGATGAGCAAGCGTGCCGTGGAACAGTTTTCCAAATTCGGCGAGACAAACCTGTTTTTGCGTGGCATGATGCCCCTGATCGGATACGAGACCGACTGTGTATATTATGAGCGCAAGGAGAGAGTTGCGGGAGAAAGCAAATATCCGCTGAAAAAGATGCTGGCACTTGCCTGGAACGGGATTACTTCCTTTTCCGTTAAGCCGATCAGTCTGATTACGGCATTGGGCTTTGTTATTATGTTTTTGAGCATTTGTGCGGCAATCTATGCGTTTGTATCGTATTTTTGCGGAACGGTGGAACCGGGGTGGACATCCCTGATCTTGTCTATTTGGTTTTTGGGCGGTCTGCAGTTAATCGCAATCGGGCTGATCGGACAATATATCGGCAAGATATATATTGAAGTCAAACACAGACCGCGATATAATATCGAAACCTTACTGACACATGACGAAAAGTAACATTGGGAGGTAGAGGCAATGGATTTAAGAACGATGATGAATGAACAAAACGATACAAAACAGACGAATTTTATCCCTAATCCTCTGCCCGTGCCCAAAAGACACTCTCCCAGGGAAATGAGTTATGATTATGAGGTGACGCCGGATAAAATGCATTATGATATTGAAACCCATCCGGCAGATGATTTTGATATTTAATATATTGTTAAAGAAGCAGATATTCTTTTTGATTTTCAAAAAGGCATCTGCTTTTTTATATACCGTTTTTGTATGTTAAAACAAAGATTGCACATACTATAAAGAACTTTCAAACCATATGAAATAAAGGAGATATGTGCATGGGTGAAAAGGCATCGCAGGAAGCTTTTGAAAAAGAACGTGACGCGGAGCAGAAAATTGAAAAGACGGGACAGGTGGATCTGACTGAAAATGAGCAGCAGCATAAAATCCATATGATCTCCATAATCGGTGAAGTGGAAGGTCATGATATTTTGGGAAGCAGTACAAAATCAACCAAATATGAGCATATTCTGCCGGAGCTGGCACGGATAGAAGACAGCAGTGATGTGGATGGTCTGCTGATTCTGTTGAATACAATGGGCGGTGATGTGGAAGCGGGGCTGGCAATTGCGGAAATGATCGCTTCCCTGAGTAAGCCGACGGTTTCCCTGGTTTTGGGAGGAAGCCATTCAATCGGTGTGCCCATAGCGGTCAGTACGGATTATTCTTTTATTGTACCCACAGGGACCATGGTTATCCATCCCGTCAGGCTGAATGGCATGGTGATCGGTGTGGCTCAGACTTTTGATTATTTTAAGCAGATTCAGGATCGAATCAGTCAGTTTGTGACAGGACACTGCAATATCAGCGAAAAACGTTTTCTGGAACTGATGATGGAAACGAAAGTACTGACTAAAGATGTCGGCAGCATTTTAGTCGGAAAAGAAGCGGTGAAAGAAGGAATCATAGACCAGGTTGGCGGAATTAAGGATGCATTGAAGAAACTCCACAAACTTATTGAGAAAAAGGGAAAATAATGCTATACTTATAACGGTTATGCCTTGGCAACAAGGCAAGATATGGAGGTTTTAGTATGGCTCAGACAAGAGGTCGGAAGACTTCTTCTAAGAGAAAAACAAATAATAGAGGAAACGCAAAAAGAAATTCTTCGGATCGTTATGAAAGTTCGGTTATCGATGAAGTTTTGTTTTTGGTTTCCGTGGCAGTGACTGTTTTGTTGTTTTTGTGTAATTTTCATATTATCGGCAAAGTGGGAGATGTCTTAAGTAAAGTGATGTTCGGCCTGTTCGGATATATGGCCTATGTTGCACCGCTTCTGATATTTCTTGCAATTTATTTCGGTCTGGCCAATATAGGAAATCATGTCGCGGCCATTAAGCTTATTTCGGGATGCGTTTTTTTCTGTATGTGCTGCGTTCTGTTTACTTTGACCGGCGGCATCGAAAGCATCGGAGACAGTATTTCTTCCTATTACCGTTTTTCCGCAGAAGGTCATTGTGGCGGCGGTGTAATCGGCGGTTTTTTGGGAAACGGAATGTACAGTCTGTTGGGAACAGTCGGTACGATCATTATTATGCTTGTTCTGATGATTGTATGTCTGGTGCTTGTGACCGAGAAATCTTTTGTCAACGGTGTAAAAAAGAGCGGTAAGGCAGTTATCGAGACCGCCCGTACGGATGTGGACAGAAGAAAAGAAATGGCAAGAGAGAGAATGGAAGTACGGGAAGCGGAAAAAGAAAAGAAACTCCGCATGGACAAGAAAGTATCCGGAGTGACTTCGGCCTCTCAACTGACGTTAAAGGAAAAAGAAAACCCGTCCTCGGTTTCGGTTCCCTATGAGGAAGAAGAGGACGGACAGATCGCAATGGAAACCTTGTCCAAAATCCGTATCAGAGGTTTGGATGATGTACCTGTTCAACCCGCGGACGAGAGAGTGCTCGGACAGGAAATAGGACAGGGAAATACGTTACCTTCTCCGGAAAACAATCCTGTTTCCAAAGAAAAAGTCAAATTATCGGAAAGCGATCTGGATCTGACCGAAGATATGAAGAAAGCGGCGGTAAAACCGAAAACAGAGTATAAATTTCCGCCTTATCATCTGCTCAGTAAAGGTGCCCGTAAATCGGGCGGTGACAACGGAAAGCAACTGCGTGAGACGGCTCTTCGCTTACAGCAGACCTTACATACGTTCGGAGTAAATGTAACCGTGACGGATATCAGTCAGGGTCCGGCGGTTACCCGTTATGAATTGCAGCCGGAGGTTGGTGTCAAAGTCAGCAAAATCGTAAATCTTGCAGATGATATCAAGCTGAATCTGGCAGCCACGGATATCCGTATCGAAGCCCCGATACCGGGAAAGGCAGCCGTCGGGATTGAAGTCCCGAACAGCGAAAACAGCGCGGTTGCATTAAGAGACCTGCTGGAGTCTCCGGAATTTAAAAATTTTGATTCCAAGCTGGCTTTTGCGGTCGGAAAGGACATCGGCGGCAAAACGGTTGTTGCCGATATTGCCAAGATGCCTCATTTGTTGATTGCAGGGGCGACGGGGTCGGGGAAAAGTGTATGCATCAATACAGTTATTATGAGTCTTTTGTATAAAGCAAAGCCGGATGAAGTGAAATTGATCATGATTGATCCCAAGGTGGTGGAATTAAGCGTATATAACGGTATTCCTCACTTGATGATTCCGGTCGTAACCGATCCAAAGAAGGCTGCTGCCGCATTACATTGGGGTGTGGCAGAAATGGAAGAGCGTTATAAAAAATTTGCCGATCTGAATGTAAGAGATTTAAAAGGATATAACAAGAAAGTTTCCGAAATGACGGAAAATAACGGGCAGCCTATTCCCGAGAAACTGCCGCAGGTTGTAATCATTGTGGACGAGCTTGCAGATCTGATGATGGTCGCACCGGGAGAAGTAGAGGAATCCATCTGTCGACTGGCGCAGCTTGCCAGAGCAGCCGGTATTCATCTGATCATTGCAACCCAAAGACCCTCCGTGGATGTCATTACGGGTTTGATCAAAGCAAATATGCCGAGTCGTATTGCTTTTGCAGTTTCTTCCGGAGTGGATTCACGTACCATTCTTGATATGAACGGTGCGGAAAAACTGTTGGGAAAGGGAGATATGCTTTTCTATCCCCAGGGAATGTCCAAACCGGCCAGAGTCCAGGGCGCTTTTGTTTCGGATAAGGAAGTTTCCGAGGTGGTTGATTATATCAAGGGACAGTGCATAGAAAATCATTATGCGGCGGATATCGAAGAAAAAATATCCAATATCAGTGCTTCGGGCGGTGGCAGCGGATTTACCAACGATGCCTCGGAACGGGACTCCTACTTTGTGGATGCAGGTAAATTTATTATAGAAAAAGAAAAGGCTTCCATCGGTATGTTGCAGAGGGTATTTAAAATCGGCTTTAACAGAGCGGCACGAATCATGGACCAGCTGGAAGAGGTCGGAGTTGTCGGACCGGAAGAAGGAACAAAGCCGCGCCGGGTATTAATGACAGAGGAACAATTTGAACAGTTGTTGGAAAAAATTTAACGAATGTCTTAAATTTTTACATAAGTAATCTGACAGGAGGGAAAAGGCATGAAAACAGACATTGAAATCGCACAGGAGGCTGTCATGGAGCCCATTGTAAGCGTAGCGGAAAAGCTGGGGCTTACGGCAGATGATCTGGAGTTATACGGAAAGTATAAGGCGAAGATCAGCAACGAATACTTAAATTCCATTCGGAACAATCCGGAAGGAAAACTGATTTTGGTTACTGCCATTAATCCGACTCCGGCGGGAGAGGGAAAAACGACCACGAGTGTCGGTCTCGGACAGGCATTCGGAAAGCTTGGTAAAAAGGCGGTTATCGCATTGAGAGAACCTTCTTTGGGACCGTGTTTCGGGATCAAAGGCGGTGCTGCGGGAGGCGGCTATGCACAGGTTGTTCCCATGGAGGATTTAAACCTGCATTTTACCGGAGATTTTCATGCAATCACATCTGCAAACAATCTGTTGGCGGCATTGTTGGATAATCATATTCAGCAGGGAAACGAGTTGAACATCGATACGAGACAGATTGTATGGAAACGCTGCCTGGATATGAATGACAGAGTGCTGAGAAATATTGTTGTGGGTCTCGGCAACAAAATGGACGGTGTCGTAAGAGAGGATCATTTCGTCATTACGGTTGCATCGGAAATCATGGCAATTTTATGTCTTTCGGAAAACATGGAAGATCTGAAACAGAGGCTGGCAAAAATCATTGTTGCCTATGATATGTCCGGAAATCCCGTAACAGCCGGAGATTTACAGGCTGTAGGTGCTATGGCGGCTTTGCTGAAGGATGCAATACTCCCCAATATGATTCAGACATTGGAACATACACCGGCACTGGTTCACGGAGGACCGTTTGCCAATATCGCACACGGTTGCAACAGCGTACGTGCAACAAAAGCGGCTTTGAAAATGGCTGATTACTGCATTACGGAGGCCGGTTTTGGCGCTGACCTGGGTGCGGAGAAATTTTTTGATATTAAATGCCGGTTATCCGGATTGAGACCGGATGCGGTTGTTTTGGTAGCAACCATTCGTGCATTAAAATATAACGGCGGCGTGCCGAAAGCGGAATTAAACACGGAAAATCTGGACGCGCTAAAAAAGGGAATTGTCAATCTGGAGAAGCATATCGAAAATCTTCAGAAATACGGCGTGCCTGTTGTCGTAACCCTGAATTCCTTTATAACCGATACGGAAGCGGAAATTTCTTATGTACGCAATTTCTGCGAGGAAAGAAACTGTGAGTTTGCACTTTCCGAGGTTTGGGAAAAGGGCGGAGAAGGCGGTATCGCTTTAGCCGAAAAGGTACTGGAAACTTTAGAGAAAAAGGAGAGTCATTTCAAGCTTTTGTATGAAGATGAATTGTCTTTAAAAGAAAAGATTGAAACTGTTGCAAGAGAAATATATGGGGCCAAAGGTGTGAATTTTGCACCGGCTGCTTTGAAACAACTGCAGAAACTGACAGATTTAGGCTTCGGTAATCTGCCTGTTTGTATGGCAAAAACCCAGTATTCACTTTCGGACGATCCGACTCTGCTGGGAAGACCGGAAAATTTTGAAATCAATGTCCGTGAAGTTTATGTTTCTGCGGGCGCAGGTTTTGTCGTTGTGCTGACGGGTGCGGTTATGACAATGCCCGGATTACCCAAAAAGCCGGCGGCATTTGCAATCGATGTCAATGAAGAAGGTGCGATTACGGGTCTTTTCTGACAGACATCCGTGAGACGGAAAATCTTTTATAATCAAAAAAATGATAAAGGTGGAATGAATTATGGCACAAATGATTGATGGAAAGAAAATTTCAACTATTATCAAAGATGAATGTAAAGAGCGGGTTGCCGCATATAAAGAGCAGGGAAAAGAAATCTGTCTTGCCGTTATTCAGGTCGGTAACGATCCGGCAAGCAGCGTATATGTCAATAATAAGAAAAAGGCATGTGCGTACATCGGGATACAATCCTTATCCTATGAACTTCCGGAGGAAACTACTCAGGAAAAATTGATGCAGCTGATCGATGAACTCAACAAAAGGAATGATGTGAACGGAATACTGGTGCAGCTTCCGCTTCCGGCACACATTGACGAAAATGATGTTATAAAAGCAATTGATCCCAAAAAAGATGTGGATGGTTTCCATCCGCAAAGTGTAGGTGCACTTTGTATCGGTCAGCCGGGATTTGTTTCCTGTACACCGGCCGGCATTATTGAATTATTAAAGCGATCTGATGTGGATATTTGCGGAAAGAATTGTGTTGTAATCGGAAGAAGCAATATTGTTGGAAAACCTATGGCTTTATTGATGCTCCGGGAGAATGCAACGGTTACAATCGCACATTCGAAAACCCAGAATTTAAAAGAGATATGTAAGCAGGCGGATATTCTGATTGTTGCGATCGGAAAACCCAGATATATTGATGCTTCTTATATCAAAGAAGGAGCAGTCGTGATTGATGTGGGAATCCACAGAAATGAAGAAAACAAGCTGTGCGGCGATGTGGATTTTGAATCCGCATCCAATGTGGCATCGGCCATCACACCTGTACCGGGTGGTGTCGGACCCATGACCATTGCCATGCTAATGAAAAATTGTGTTGATAGTATTTTACTTCAATGATTCGGGAGTGAGCTTTTATGAAATGTCCCCATTGCGGAAGTGACATGCGCCAGGATCAGGTTTTCTGCGAAAGTTGCGGAAAAGAAAGACTTCTGGTCCCGGTCTTTGAGCCTGAGATTGAAGACAGTGTGGCAGAATCCATGTCAACAATCGTGCAGGAATTAAGCCCGGAAGAAAAACTGAATACCGATGATGCGGATATAGAACAGCCTGAGGAACAAACAAAGCAAAGCGAAATCAGTGAATCCAATGATCAATCTTTCAAACAGCATCATGGATTTAAACAGGCAAACTTTTTTATTACGGCAGTTGTTGTTTTGATTATTTTTATTTCGGTTTTTTCCATTATGTTTTACATATATACGGAAAATTCCTATCCATACCAGTTTCAACGGGCTGAGGATGCTTATCAGAACGGGCAGTTGGAAGAGGCAATGGAACTGGCTGATCGGTGTCTGGAACTTGATCCGGATTCCATTGATGCAAGAATGATGAAAATCATGATATATCAACAGCAGGGATTGACTGATACGGTCATTGAAAAAACGATTGCATTGCTTGCAAGAGATCCCGATAATCAACAGGCATACGATATTTTGATTCCCATTTATATTGAGCAGGAGCAGTATCAAAAACTCAGTTCTTTGCTTGCAGAATGTCCTGTTCAATCCATCACGGAGAAATATGCCGATTATTTGGCGCTTCCGCCGGAATTCGGAACGGAAGAAGGAAGTTTTGATACCAGTATTTCCTTAAAACTGATTGCAGGGGGGACCGGGAATATCTATTATACATTAGACGGAACGGTACCCAGTAAATACAGTGACAGATATACGGCTCCCATCAAGCTGATCTCGGGAGACTATCAGGTTTCGGCAATTTATGTGAATAACTACGGGATAAGCAGTGAGGTTATAACAAAAAAATACAGTATCATAAATGATATAGAACTGCTTCCGGAAATATCTACGGATTCGGGAGAATATACTATTCCCCAAATCATCAGTGTCACTGTTCCGGATACGGAATATGCGGTTTATTATACAACGGACGGATCAACTCCTACTCTGGACAGCAATATTTACTCAACCGCTTTTACAATGCCTCTGGGACACAGTGAATATCGATTTCTTATGGTAGACGCGGAGGGCAACGAAGGCGAAATTGTAACAAGAGTATATGATTGTAATCCGATAACGAACTTTACAACCGAACAGGCATGCACAATTTTGAAGCAGCATTTGATTGCAAGAGGAGAGATACAGGACATAAACGGAACAATGGCAGGTAGCTCTGATATCAAAGAATATCTTTGTGATAGTGCGGTGGAAGAAGACGGTGTAGTATATTATGTCATTTATGAATATCTGAGAGGATCTTCGGGGACTATGATACGTTCGGGAAATGTCTATGCTTTTTCCGTTATGGATGGGCAGATCAACAGAATTTCCATATCCGAAACGGGAAAAGTGACTTTTTCCGAATTTTAAGCTATTGCGTTTTTTGTTTTTTTTAGATAATATTGATAAGATAGTGTTAATAAATCTTAGGGAGGATAAAAATGTATAAAATTGTAAATGCAAAAGAATTGACGACAAACATTTATCTTTTTGAAGTGGAAGCAAAAAGGGTCGCAAAATCCTGTATGCCCGGACAGTTTGTCATCGTTCGTATGAATGAGGATTCCGAAAGAATTCCCCTGACAATCAGTGATTATAACAGAGAGACCGGTACGGTAACAATTGTTGTTCAGACAATCGGTGCCGGAACCAATATGATGAAAGATTTGAAGACCGGTGATTCCTTCCGGGATTTTGTTGGTCCTTTGGGACAACCTTCCGAGTTTGTTCATATGAACAAGGAAGATTTAAAGAAAGAAAAAATTATTTTTGTTGCCGGCGGTCTGGGAACCGCTCCTGTGTATCCACAGGTAAAATGGCTTCATGAAAACGGCATTGATGCGGATGTTATCATCGGTGCGAAAACCAAGGATTTACTGATCTATGAAGATGAGATGAAAGCAGTTGCAGGCAATGTATACGTAACAACCGATGACGGATCCTACGGAAGAAGCGGTATGGTTACGAAAACGTTGCAGGATCTTGTAAACGAAGAAGGAAAAACCTATACAAAGTGTGTGGCCATCGGACCGATGATCATGATGAAATTTACCTGCCTGACCACAAAAGAGCTTGGAATTCCGACGATTGTTTCCATGAATCCGATCATGGTAGACGGAACCGGAATGTGCGGTGCATGCCGTCTGACAGTCGGCGGAGAAGTCAAGTTTGCCTGTGTGGACGGCCCGGAATTTGACGGACATCTGGTAGATTTTGATCAGGCTATGAAACGTCAGCAGATGTACAAGACCGAAGAGGGAAAAGCATTATTAAAATTACAGGAAGGTGACACACATCACGGCGGATGTGGACACTGCGGAGGTGACAAATAATGGATGTATTGAATAAAATCCCTGTCAGAGAGCAGGATCCGAAGGAAAGAGCACATAATTTTGAAGAGGTGTGTCTCGGGTATAATGAAGAAGAAGCAAAATGTGAGGCAACCAGATGTATCAACTGTAAAAATGCACAGTGTATGAAAGGATGCCCCGTGGCAATCAATATTCCCGGTTTTATTGAACAGGTAAAAGAGGGAAATTTTGAAGCTGCCTATCAGATTATCAGCGAATCAAGTGCACTTCCTGCCGTTTGCGGCCGTGTATGTCCGCAGGAAAGCCAGTGCGAAGGAAAATGTATCCGCGGTATTAAAGGTGATCCGATTTCCATCGGTAAACTGGAAAGATTTGTGGCTGACTGGGCCAGAGAAAACGGCATCAGACCGGAAGGTGCAAAAGAACTAAACGGAAAAAAAGTTGCTGTGATCGGATCCGGTCCTGCCGGTCTTACCTGTGCCGGAGATCTGGCAAAGATGGGTTATGATGTGACTATTTTTGAGGCATTACATGAAGCCGGCGGTGTACTTGTATATGGTATTCCGGAATTCCGTCTTCCCAAAGATGCAGTTGTAAAAAAAGAGATTGAAAACGTAAAATCCTTAGGGGTTAAGATTGAAACGGATGTTGTCATCGGGAAATCCACCACCATTGATGAATTGCTGGATGAAGAAGGCTTTGATGCGGTATTTATCGGTTCCGGTGCAGGTCTGCCTAAGTTTATGGGAATCCCCGGAGAACAGGCTAACGGTGTATTCTCTGCCAATGAGTATTTGACACGTTCCAATCTGATGAAAGCGTTTAAAGATGATTCCAATACACCTATCATGCATGCCAAGAAAGTTGCTGTTGTCGGCGGCGGTAATGTGGCTATGGATGCTGCAAGAACGGCATTAAGACTCGGTGCGGAAGTTCATATTGTATACAGACGCAGCGAAGAGGAACTTCCTGCCCGTGTGGAAGAAGTGCATCATGCAAAAGAAGAGGGAATTATCTTTGACCTTCTGACAAATCCCGTAGAAATTCTTGCCGATGAGAACGGTTGGGTAAACGGCATCAGATGTATTAAGATGGAACTGGGCGAGCCCGATGCTTCCGGCAGAAGACGTCCGGTGGAAATCCCCGGTTCTGAATTTACCATTGATGTCGATTGTGTCATCATGTCACTCGGAACTTCACCAAACCCTTTGATTTCATCTACTACCAAAGGCTTGGAAACCAACAAATGGAAATGTATTGTTGCAGATGAAGTAAACGGCAAAACAACAAAAGAAGGCGTATATGCCGGCGGCGATGCCGTAACAGGTGCAGCTACCGTTATCCTTGCTATGGGTGCCGGAAAGGCTGCGGCAAAAGGCATTGACGAATATTTGAGCAATCAGTCATAAAAGGAGCTCCTTATGGTAAATCATTATGTATTTTGGAATCTGAACGATTCTTTGACAACTGAAGAAAAACATGAAGCGGGTCTTACAATAAAGGAAAAGCTGGAAACCGTAGGGAAACTTGTTCCCGGTGTTGTTTCTCTGGAAGTACGGATCAATGAATTGGAATCCAGTAACAGAGATGTTGCGTTATTATCCTCCTTTGAGAATGTAGAGGCATTAAATGCTTATCAGGTTCATCCCGAGCATGTGAAAGCCGGAAGCTATATCAAAAGCGTTGCCTGTGACCGTACCTGCTTTGATTTTGAGGTATAGAGGAGGAATATCATGCCGTTTTGTCCAATTTGTAAAAGTGAATATAAAGAAGGCATTACCATGTGCCATGAATGCAAAGTTCCGTTGGTAGATGATCTCTCAAAGGGGCCTTCCGCGGTTCTTTACGGTGAAAAAGAAAAACTTACGGAAATTATGGATTTTTGTAAGAACAATGGATTATCAACCGGTTTTATCCGTTTCAGTGAAGAAAAAAATACGGATCAACTGTATTTTGAACAGGATGAACTGGAAGCTGCCAAAAAAGTGATTCAGGCATATTTTGCAAGACAGGAGATGGAGCGTCTGGCTGACAAGGCCGGAATTTCCATGGATGAAATGACGCCGGACAAAGCAAAGCAACTGATGCAGGAAGAAGCGGAAGAAATGGAAGAGATGCGTCGGATGCAGCGGGAACGGAACAATGGGCAGAATACCTATGTGGATAAACGTGTCAAAGCGGAGGAGTATAAGTCCAGCGGCATTGTGCTTTTGTTAGTGGGAGGCGTAGGACTTCTGGCATTGATTTTGATGTATTTGGGTGTGATTCCCGGTTTTAAAAACCTGAAGAGCAATTATATGTTTATGGGGGTTATGGGCGTACTGTTCGTGGTATTTATTATCTCGGGCATTATGTCATTTACCAAAGTCAAAACAATCTTGAAACAGGCGCAGGATGACGAGAATCTGACTGCAAAAGTACAAAAATTTATGGCGGAAAAACTGACAAGAGATGCCGTGGATCGTGCCGCATCCCAAAGTGGTGAACCTGCCGGAGAAGAGATTTATTTCAGACGTGCAGAATATATGGAAAATATATTAAAAGAGGAATTTCCGGATCTGGAAGAAACTCTTTTGGAAAAATTAATTGATGAGAGATATAGTGAACTCTATGAAGATAACAATTGTTAGTGTGGGAAAAATAAAAGAAGCCTTTTACCGTGATGCAGTTGCAGAATACAGTAAAAGGCTTTCTGCATATTGTAAGCCGGAAATAAAAGAAGTGGCAGATGAAAAAACACCGGACGGCGCATCTGAGGAAACGGAAAGGCAGATCCGCGATAAAGAAGGCGAACGGATTTTGAAAATGCTGGATGATAAGGGCTATTGTATTGCACTTGCCATTGATGGCAAAAAATATGATTCCGTTACTTTTGCAGGGCATATGGAGAAATTGGCAGTATCGGGGAAAAGCCATATTCAGTTTGTGATCGGAGGTTCTTTGGGACTTTCTGATAAGGTACTGGCTGCGGCGGATGAAAAAATAAGTTTTTCCGATATGACATTTCCGCATCAGCTTATGAGGGTAATTTTACTGGAGCAGATTTACCGTGGATTTCGTATCATCAACCATGAACCCTATCATAAATAAAAAAACATACGCGAGTATTGACAAAAAAGGTGCTAAATTGACAGATACTTTATTAGATGATAAAGTTAAATGAAAGTTAAGTGAGGGTATCGGCAAAATATGTTGGAAGTATCCGAAGTACAGAAAAAGTATGGAAAAAAATGCATACTGGAAAATATCGCTTTTCAAATATCTCCCGGTGAGCAGGTTGCTATTGTCGGGAAAAACGGCTGTGGAAAATCAACTTTGATGCGTATTTTGGCGGGAATTTTAAAGCCGGATGCCGGAACAATCAGATATTTCGGGCAGGATGCATTGAAAAACACCGGGATCTTTCGAAAATATTGTGGATATGTGCCGCAGGAAAACCCGCTGATGGAGGAATTGTCCGTAAAGGATAATCTAAAATTGTGGGGCAGTTGGAAAGACGAGCATACGAGGGAATTGTTGGAACTGTTCCAATTGGAAGAAATGTTAAAAATACCTGTCGAAAAGCTTTCCGGCGGAATGAAGCGGAGAGTCAGTATCGTATGTGCCATGATCAACAGACCGCCCGTTATGCTGATGGACGAGCCGACGACAGCGCTTGATTTATACTATAAAGACAGTATTCGAAAATGGATGAAACAATATAAAGATCAAAACGGTATTGTTTTAATAACAACACACGATGAACAGGAAATTATGGAATGCGACAGATGTTTTGTCATGAGAAACGGAAATGTAAGAGAACTGCCGCAGGGAGAAGAAAGACTTCTTCTTGTTAAAAAATATATAACTGAATAGGTAGAAAAAGAAGAATTAGGGAGGAAATGTGAAAAATGGATTTTAATTCTACACCGGAACAGACGGAACCCGTAAATCAGATGGTGCAGCCGGCAGAACAGCAGATTTATGGACAGCCGGCAGAACAACAGATTTATGGACAACCGGCAGGAGGAATGCCGCCGGAAACAGGCAAAAAGAAAATACCGCCGATTGCTATAGCAGGGATAGTTCTTGCAGTTGTTTTGGTAATTGCGATTGCAATTTCCATAGCGGTCTATGCGGGAGTTTTTGGCGGAAAAGCAGGAAAAGTTGCAAACGCCTTTATAAATACTTTCAGCGAGCAGCCTGCAATCGCCGATGCTTTTGATACGGAAGGAATTGTTGCCGACGGTCAATATACGGTATCCATGGAAGTGGAAGCGGAAGATATTTCCATCGATCTTGAATGCAGAGTTGACGGTCTGGAGAAGCAGTTTGACGGGAATGTGGGAGCGTATAATGTTATGAGCGTGGATTTTTCCGGCGCTTTGACAGAAGAAGAACTTCTGCTATACATTCCTTTTCTCAGTGATTATGTTTTCAGTTATAATTACAGAGAAATCGGAACCGGATATTTATTAGAAGATGCAGATGAAAATGAAATTGAACTGATCAACAGAATGTTTGAACTTGCTTATGATCCGCAGAGCGGCGAAGGAAGCGAAGTACTTTCGACGATGGAATGGATAGAATCGGTTGCAGATAATATCAGAGAAACCGAGTTTGAAAGCGTTGAAAAGGAAACTTTCGAAATTGACGGAAAAGAAGTGGCATGTAAAGGTTATCAGACCCTGATCACACAGGAAGATATGCAAAATGCTCTTGACGAAATCGAAGATCAATTCAATGCACAAAACGGCGAACTCTATGAGCTGATGTCAGAAATCGACGAAACATTCGAAAATCCTTATACAGAAATATTTGATGAGGTACGTGACGGAATAGAAGAAATTTCCGATTTTGATTTAAGATTCTATATTTATGATAATCAGTTAGCCGCAATCGTTGCAGAAACACAAAAAGGCGAGAAACTCAGCATACTCTTCAAGGGCGGAGACAGAAGAACCCAGAATATTGTCATTGAAAATATTGATATTGACGGAAATGAAGAATATATAGTGCTGGAAGGAGAAAGCGACGGTTCGTCGGAGACAACACGTCTTATTGTGGATGAAGAAGAAATATTCTGCTTTATATATGATAGTGAAAGTGGCAAATATGAGTTAAATGTCGAAGAGGATACCAACAACTTTTCCGGCAGGATCAGTTCTGACAAAACGAGCGTTAAGATAACAGTGGATGAATTTGCCGAATTTGGTGAAGATCTCGGTTATGAATTGTCCATGACCATCCGAAAAGGTGCAGAAATGAAAGAACTGGACGGAGAAAGATTTGACCTCGGAAATGCCACAGAAGACGAAGTATATGAGCTGATGGATGAAATTTCAAATGCACTGTATGGCTATTAAGCTGAAAATTTATGAAGATATTTTGGAACTATTTATTACTGGAATATAAAAAAAGTATGAAGGTACTGCCGAAGACATTCGGTAGTACCTTGTTAATGTTGTTTTTTATGCTGACCGGTATCGGATTGGTCAGTTTTTTCGCATTCCAATCCCATATATTTGCCAAAGTAAACGTTGCCATGGTTATTCCCGAAGAGGAAAAACAGGTACAGATGATTATGCAGATTGCAGAAACAATGGAAAGTGTGGAAAGCATCTGTGATTTTGTTTATGTAGATCAAACAGAGGCAATGGAGCAGCTGAAGCAGGGAAAAGTTGTGGCGGCGATCATTCTTCCGGATGATTTTTATGAAGATGTCAATACCGGATATAATACGCCGCTTACCGTTTATGTGTCTGCAAATGCGTCGATAAACCAGCAGATTTTTCAAGAATTGTTAACAGACGGTGTATCTTTGCTGCGAACGGCAGAGTCCGGTGTATATTCCATGCTTCATGGAGCAAGGATTTATTCTGCCGAAATGACACAAGGTGAAATCGGTGATTATATCGCAGAGGTTTATATGATGGAAGCTTTCCGGAGAAACGATATTTTTGAAGAGAGTATTTACTCTTCTCTGGGAAATGTCAATTTGCATCAATACTATTTTGCCGTTGCGTTGAATCTGATTTTGATGATGTTTGGCATGAATTTCGGCTTTCTGTACCGTTACCGGGACAGGGCGGTTGAAGAACAGCTGAAAGTGGCCGGGATCGGAAGGATGCGGATTGCGTGGATCAAAATAGGAATCATGAGCACACTCTTATGGATCGTCAGTCTGGTTGTCTATTTAGGCGGCATTTTCCTTTCCAAAACCGTAAAATGGAATATTCTCTTTTGGGAACCGAAAGCTTTGCTGCTTTTATTTTTGCTTTGTTTATCCGTTGCGGTATATCTGCATTTGCTCTATTCATTGGGAGGAAAAAGCGGACACGGAGCGTTTTTGGTATTTGCGGTTAATGCATTCATGATTTTATGTTCCGGTGGGATTATTCCTGCCGTATATCTGCCGAAAGCAGCTGCCGTATTAGGGAAATTTCTGCCGTTGTGTTTGTGGAATCAATATATTACAGAAATATTTTTTATAAACGGTTCCCGGGAGACAGTCGTGAGTTTGTTGGGGCTTACTGTGGTTATGATGGTGATGGGAGCAATTGCGTCATGGAAAAATACATAACATGGTATCAAATGTTATTAAAATTGTGGATACGGAAAAAGAGTAACCTGCTGCAGATTGCGGGAATATTTGCTGTAATCTGGCTGATTGCCAATATACATTTTCCGGCAGTTGATAATGTAAGAGTCGGACTCTGCAATAAAGACGGCCGGTTTGCCGGAAGCATTATCGACGAATTGCTTTCATCCGAAAGCGTATTCCGATTTGAATGCTACGACGATGAAACGGAATTGAAGAATGCGGTCATCAGCGGAGAAATGGAATGCGGATTTGTATTTGAAGAAGGAATGGAAAAGAAACTGAATCGGGATACCGGCAAAAGAAAAGACCTGATTTCTTATATCGCAACACCGCTTACCACCAAAGGGAAAGTGGCCAAAGAAACCGTTTATGCGGCTTTTTTGGAACAATACAGTGAAAAAATTCTGATCCGGGAAGAAGAAAATGTCTTCGGGAAAACGGATCCATCCATATCGACATTTCTTTTGGAGAAAAATGCCGAATTTTTAGATGGAGACCAAATTTTCAGGATGGATTATGCTTTTTTGGAAACAGAGAATGCGGCTGAGACACAGGGCACTCAGACTTTCCCCATTCACGGAATGGCGGCATTATTCATATTTTTGGCTGTTTTTTTGGAACACGGGAAAAAGTTTTCTTCTAAAGAGATTGCTTTTGAAAATGCGCTGCCTCAAAAAAAAGCGCTGAATTTTGAGTACAGCCGTTATCTGGCATCCGCAACGGTTCCGGCATTGACAGGACTGATCTGTATCGGATTGAGCGGAAGAGGACATGGAATTATCCGTGAGTGCCTGAGCATGCTGATCCTGGTTTTATTGTCCACATTGTGGATGCTGATTGTCGGAAGGCTGTTTCGAAATGTGCTTTCTTATACGGCATGGACCATGACTTTGATTTTGGTGCAGTTGCTGCTTTGTCCCGTCTTTGTGGATATGGCACAATATGTGCCTGCGCTTTCTTATATCCGTTGTCTGTTTCCGGCCGGAATTTATCTGCAATATCTGCTTGTATAAAATTGACAATTTATTCAAAATTTACAACCAATTTTCATGGATTTTACAGATTGTAATTTTTTCAAAAAATGTTTATTCTATTTAGCGGAAAAATTATTACCGGAGATAGATGAAGATGAAACGTTTTTATTTGGAACATCAGGATCAAATCCATAGAATAACGGATTTTTTAAATCGGTTTTCTTTATTGTTTCATGGAATATTGGCTTGTCTGATCTGCTTCTTTGCGGAATGTGTTTCCAGACATTCCGTTGCGGAGGCAGCTCTTTTCATGTGGGAAGCGCCCATGACCTTTTTATATAATGCAATGATTGTGTTTGTTACATTTTTACCTGTTTATTTCTTTAAACGCAGAGCTTTGGCGCGCGTTTTTATTTCATTTGTCTGGTGCTTTCTCGGAATAGTCAACGGATGTGTTCTGGCGGAGAGAGTAACGCCCTTTGGATTTACGGATTTAAAACTGATCAATGATCTGTTTTCCATGAAATCCACATATTTTACACCCGGAATGTGTGTTGCAGCTTTTCTTGCAATCGGTGTGTTTGCATCCGCATGCGTGTACCTGTTTAAAAAAGGACCGGTATTTAAGGGCAGGATGCATCGTAAGCTGATGGTATTGATTTTGGCTTCCTGTTATCTGTGGGTTCCGATGATTACCAATGCAGCGGTAAATAATGAAGTTTTAACCGATTATTTTGACAATATCGCACAGGGATATGAACGTTACGGATTTGTATACGGTTTTTCCTCCAGTGTTGTTGACCGTGGGATGGAAGAACCCGAGGAATACTCGGAAGAGAAGATTGATATGATTATGGATGCGGTTTCCGGAAATATGATTGCCGGCGGGAAATATTGCAGCGGTGACAGTTATGTTTCCGCCATATCCGGACAGATCAGCGATACCGTTTCCGCGAATTCTGTTCAGGTATTACCGGCTGACCCCAATGATCCGGAATCACCCAATATTATTCTGGTGCTGCTGGAATCTTTTGTGGATCCGACGGAAATTGAGTTTCTGGATCTGTCAGAAGACCCGGTTCCCAATTTTCATAATCTGGAACAGACATACAGTTCCGGCTATCTTTCCGTGCCGGTCGTAGGGGCCGGAACCGCCAATACGGAATTTGAGGTCTTGACAGGAATGTCTATGCGTTTCTTCGGAACAGGAGAATATCCGTATAAAACAATCCTGAAAACAAACAGCTGCGAGAGTGTGGCAGATGTTCTTTCCGATCTGGGATACGGTACATATGTCGTACATAATAACAAAGCAAGATTTTACAGTCGGGACAATGCTTTTTCCCAAATGGGCTTTGATGCGTTTGTCAGTCGGGAATTTATGGATATTCATGAGTATACTCCTTTAGAAACTTGGCCTACGGATGATATTCTGAGACAGGAAGTTGTTGCATCATTGGATGATACACCGAACCAATCGGATTTTGTTTATACCATTACCGTGCAGGGACATGGTGCCTATCCGACCGAGCGCGTGATTGAAAATCCCGAAATCAGCGTTTCTGCCAACGGATGTGAGCCGGAACAGAATTATCAGTGGGAATACTATGTGAATGAAATTCATGAAGTGGATAAGTTTATCGGTAATCTGGTAGGCGATTTGAGTCAGCGAGACGAAAAAACACTGGTTATTATGTTTGGAGATCATCTTCCCACCATGGATCTGCAGAATGAAAATATGGTCAGCGGTGATATTTTCCGAACCAAGTATATAACATGGAATAATTACGGTCTTGCCAAAAAAGATGCAGATATAACCGCATATCAGCTGATGTCCCATATGCTTGATAAAACGGGAATTCATGAGGGGACCATGATATCCTACCACCAATCTCTGGATGCGGATCTCTCATCGGAAGAAAACGAGAATTATATTTCCGATCTGGAAATGCTTCAATATGATATTCTTTACGGAGAACGATATGCATATCATGAAAAGGATATCTATCCGGCAAGCGATCTGGAGCTTGGTTTGGAAGATGCGGTTATCAGAAATGTCTATATTGAAGGGGAAAAACTGATCATTACCGGAGAGCATTTTACACCATGGAGCAAAGTGTATGTTAACGGTGAGGCTGTAAATACAACGGAATATTCCAATCAGTGTCTGGTGGTGCCGTTGGAAGAATACAGGCCTGAACCCGGCGATGAAATTGTCGTGAACCAATGCAGCGGAGAAAATATTTTTAGAAGTTCAAATATGAAAATTTACTAAAAAATATAAAAAAACAATTACATTTTTCGTTGACAGATTTCTTTTTTCCAATTATAGTATTATTAGTCAACGGAGACAATTACTGGGGTTATTGTCTCCGTTTTTATATGTGCGGAGCAAGATACCGTGTGATCTGTCGCCGACAGAAAAACGAAAGGGATGTTAAAAAATGGATAAGGTAAACGAAATCGTAAAACTGGTCGATGATTTTGTCTGGGGACCGGTAATGTTGGTCTTACTGGTGGGAACGGGCATTTTCCTCACCATTAGAACAGGCTTCCTGCCGTGGAGAAATCTTCCGTATGCACTGAAAAGTACTTTGAGTAAGGAAGCAAGAAAGAAAACAAGAGGAGAAGGCGATGTATCACCGTTTTCGGCTTTGACAACGGCTTTGGCAGCAACAATCGGTACCGGTAATATCGTAGGTGTTGCAACAGCAATGGTCAGCGGCGGTCCCGGTGCATTGGTCTGGATGTGGATTTCAGCCGCATTCGGTCTGACCTCAAAATTCAGCGAATGTATGCTGGCAATCAAGTATCGTGAAAAAAATGAAAAGGGCGAAATGTCAGGCGGTCCCATGTATACAATGAAAAAGGCAATTAAGTGGAAACCGCTGGGCAGCGTTTTGGGATGGCTTTTTGCTTTTTTTGCGGTAGTTGCTTCTTTTGGTATCGGTAATATGACACAGGCAAATTCGATTTCTTCATCCATGTATGAAACATGGTCCGTGCCCACCTGGGTAACAGGAGTGATTATTACAATACTGGCGCTGATTATTATTGTGGGCGGTATTAAGACGATTTCCAAGGTGTCTTCCGTAGTTGTACCTTTCATGGCAATTTTTTATGTCATCGGAGGGTTGCTTGTCATTATCCTGAATATTAAAAATGTTCCTGCAGGTGTTGCATTGATTTTCCAATGTGCATTCAGCGTAAAATCCATAACCGGTGGTATACTCGGAACAATTACGGCATCTATGATGAATGGTATGAGATATGGTGTTGCGAGAGGCGTTTTCTCCAATGAAGCGGGTATGGGATCTGCCGCGATCACGGCAGCTGCAGCCACAACCGATCATCCTGTGCGTCAGGGTTATATCAATATGACAGGAACTTTTTGGGATACCATTGTTGTCTGCACCATTACCGGTCTTGCCATTGCAAGTTCCGGCGTGCTAGGAAGTGTAGATGCTGCAGGAGAACTGGTAACAGGTTCCGCATTGACCATAGCTGCTTTTAAAAGCGCTTTGGGTCCTGTGGGCGGATGGCTGGTTACAATCAGTATAGCGTTGTTTGCATTTTCTACCATTCTCGGTTGGGAATATCATGGTGAAAAAGCATTTGAATACATATTCGGCACATATAAATTCAATATGATTTACCGAATTGTATTTTCGTTGATCGTATATGTAGGTGCAACGGCAACCTTAGATCTGGTATGGAACCTGTCCGATATCGCCAATGCATTGATGGCGATTCCGAACTTAATCTGCATGTTGATATTAAGCGGTGAGATTGCAAAGGATATGAAAGATTTCCAGATTATCTTAAAAGAGGAAAAAGGAAAATAAAAAACGGAAACAGGGAAGTACCTTTATGGGAAGAAATTCTCATAAAGGTACTTATTTTTTTGCATGCGATATGTTATGATAAATTATCATAGGGATAAAGGTGATAATTATGACGGATAATTCGTTTGGGGATGTAAAGATACATAATGAGATTGAGTTTTGTGTGGTTCATGACTTGGATGTTAAGAAGCAGATTGAACGTGCATTTTTAAGTAACGGTATATCTTATTATGAAAAATGGGACGAACCTTCTTTCTGGGGCAGAATATTCGGAGAAGGCGGCCGTACACGGTGTACTTTATGTATTAACAGCATGCAGGCGGATAAGGCAAGTGGGTTATTGGATGAACTTCATTTGGATCCGGCAGAAGTCGAAATGATCATGAAAAGAGTAGATCGGACTTATTTTTAGGAGGTAGACCATGGAAGAAAAAAGATTTGCCCTGTTGATCGATTCCGATAACGTGTCGGCGGAATATGTACAGAAAATTCTGGATGAACTGACCAAATATGGAATTGTGACAATCAAGAGAATATACGGAGACTGGACAAAAAGCAACAGCAACAAATGGAAAAATGTGCTTCTTTCCAACTCTATCCAGCCCATGCAGCAGTTTGCATATACAAACGGCAAGAATGCAACGGATTCGTTTATGATCATCGATGCGATGGATATTCTTTATTCCAATAACGTTGAAGGTTTTTGTCTGGTAACAAGCGACAGTGATTTTACCAGATTGGCGGGCAGGTTGCGCGAAGCAGGAAAAAATGTGATCGGGATGGGTGAAACGAAAACCCCCGAAGCGTTTGTCAGTGCCTGTGACCGTTTTATCTATCTGAATAATATTTCCGGAAAAGAACAGGATGAGAAGGAAAAGAAACATGTCAGATCCATGAAATCCATTGAAAAAGCCATTGTTGAAATCCTGGATGAAAATGAAGATGCCGGTAAACCGATGACCAATATCGGGGAAGTCGGAAGCAGACTTTTAAAGAAATATCCTGATTTTGATGTGCGTAATTACGGTTATACAAAATTTTCGACATTTTGCGAAGGGTTAAAGGCCGTTAAAATTCATCGTAATAACAATATCATTTCCCTGATCAATGCTTCCAGACAGGATGCGGATCTGGAAAGTGTTGTGTTAAAGATTGTGGAAGAAAAGGGCGGTAAGATAGAATTAAGCATGCTGTCCCAGGAACTGAAACAGCAGATCCCCGGATTTTCCGTAAAAAATTACGGCTTTTCACAGTTTAAAAAGTTTGTAAAAAGTTTTTCTTCCCTGACGCTGGAAACGGATAAAGAAAACAATATCAATTATGTAAAACCGTGCATAAAATAGAAGGAGGTTTATGCATATGAGAATGTATGACCTGATCATGAAAAAAAGAAACGGTGGTACGTTAAGCCGGGATGAGATTCGATTTATGATTTGCCATTACACGGACGGACAAATTCCTGATTATCAGATGTCTGCCATGATGATGGCAATTTATTTTCGCGGAATGAATGAAGAAGAAACCCTAAACCTGACCATGGCAATGGCGGAAAGCGGAGAAATGTTGGATCTTTCCTCTATTCACGGTATAAAAGTGGATAAACACAGTACCGGCGGTGTCGGTGATAAAACTTCTCTGGCATTGGCACCAATGGTCGCAGCATGCGGAATCCCGGTTGCAAAGATGAGCGGAAGAGGACTGGGGCACACAGGCGGTACGATTGATAAGCTGGAAAGTTTTCCGGGTTTCTCAACCTCAATCGAGGCTGAGCGTTTTATCAGACAGGTAAACGAAATCGGAATTGCCATTATGGGACAGACAAAGGATCTTGCGCCTGCGGATAAAAAGCTGTATGCCTTAAGAGATGTAACGGCAACGGTGGATAACATGTCCCTGATTGCAAGTTCTATTATGAGCAAAAAACTGGCTTCCGGCGCAGATGCCATTGTACTGGATGTAAAGACGGGAAGCGGTGCCTTTATGAAATCCGAAGAAGATGCTTTTTCTCTTGCCCGCGAAATGGTTCGGATCGGCAAGGGAGCCGGCAGATATACAACTGCGGTTGTATCCGATATGGACCAGCCTCTCGGATTTGCCGTAGGCAATGCGCTGGAGGTTCGGGAAGCAATCGATACTCTGAACGGAAAAGGCCCGGAGGATTTTGTGGAATTGTGTCTGACCCTTGGATCGGAAATGGTTGTGGCCGGAAAAAAAGCCGAACATGCGGAACAGGCAAAAGAAATACTGTTACAGAAAATCGAGAATGGCAGCGCACTCGACAAGCTGGCACAATTTGTGGAGGCACAGGGCGGTGACAGCTCCTATGTATATGAACCGGAAAAACTGCCGTCTGCAACAATGACTTATGAAATAAAAGCAGATGAAGACGGATATATTTCACATATTGACTGTGACGAAGTGGGCATCTGTTCTCTGATATTAGGCGGCGGCAGGGAGACAAAAGAAAGCAGTATTGATCTGAGTGTCGGACTTGTGCTTGCCAAAAAAGTGGGGGACAGGGTACAGAAAGGGGATGTCCTTGCCACATTATACGGAAATCATGAGGAAAAACTTGAAGAAGCGGCATCCAGATACCGGGGAGCCTGCCATATCGGCAATACCCGGACAGAATGTCCTGCATTTATCAAAGGTATTATTCACAAGTAGGCCTCATATAATTTAGTATGAGCAGATTAAACCATAAAAAAATGAAAATTGTGCAGGCAGCGAAAGAACAAATGACGGATACGCTTAAACTGCCCCGGGAACTGGTAAATGGCGACAGTGTCATAACCATGCGTGGGTGCGAAGAAGTGTTCGTTGAAAATTATCGCGGAATTCTGGAGTGTTCGGAGACATTGATTTGGATATCCACGAAAAATTTCAGATTGTGTATTGAAGGCAGAAATCTATCCGTTGCTTATTACACCAACGATGAAATGAAAGTGACCGGAAACATAGAACATATTTCATTTATGGAGTGATTGGCAGATGCTTTCGATATTGAGATTTCTCCGCGGATATGTAAGAGTCTATCTTACGGGATTTTCCCCGGAACGATTTATGAATTTATGTAATAACCATCAAATAGAACTTTGGAATGTGGAACCGGACGGGGACGGCTATACATTTTACATGTATGTGGACGGGTTTCTCGGATGTAAAGAATTTTTGCGAAAAACAAAAACAAAGGTAGTGATCAGAAAAAAGCTGGGACTACCTTTTTTATTATTCCGTTATCGGAAAAGAAAATTGTTTTTTATCGGTCTTTTAGGGTGTTTTACGGCATTGTTTATTGCGACACGGTTTATCTGGGCTTTCGAGATTTCCGGGAACCGTCAATTCACCGATGAAATGTTTTTGCGTTTTTTGGAAGAGCAGAATGTTTATTACGGCATGTCCATTGACAGTCTGGATATTGACGGCTTTGAAAAAAAACTGCGGGAGGAATATGACTACATTACATGGGCATCGGCAAAGATTGAAGGGACCAAGCTGCATGTGACAATTAAAGAAAATGAAGTGGTAACGCAGGAAAAGGAAACTCATGACGAGAGCGGTGATTTGGAAGCGACAGTCAGCGGGAATGTTGTTTCCATGGTTACCAGAGCCGGTGTCCCAACGGTCAAAGCGGGGGACTATGTCAATGCGGGCGATGTTGTAATCTCCGGTATTGTGCCAATCATGAATGATGATGAGACAATGAGGACTTATCATACGATCAGGGCAGACGGAGATGTTATCATTGAAAGTGTGTTATCCTATCGGGATGAACTGGTATTGAATTATCAAAAAAAAATATACACGGGCGACACCGACCGGATGCTTGTCATCGGACTTGGCGGAAGAGAATGGAAAATCGGTTTTATGAATCTGAAAAATGATTACGAAACCATATCTGTCAGAAAGCCGGTAAAGCTTTTGGATAATCTGTATCTGCCGATTATTTACGGGTATAATGATTATATAGAATATCAGATGACAGACAGTGTTTATACCAAAGAAGAGTCTGCGGAAATTTTGAATGAGCGGTTTTTGCGTTTTTGCGAAACTTTAGAAGAAAAGGGGGTTCAAATAATGCAAAAAAATGTTAAAATAGATAATACAGAGGATAAAGTCGTAATGAGCGGGACTCTGACCGTCAGAGAAAACGGCATTACCTTATCGCCGATTACAGAATTTCCCGAGGAGAACAGCATTGAGTGATTATACGATGTTAATGGATATGGATACGCTTTCCATGCAAAAGCTTTTTGGAGCCAATGATGCGTATATCCGTAAGGTTGAGGATGAATTTGATGTTTCCATCATAAACAGGGACGGAGCAGTCAAGATCACTGGTGAAAAAGAAAACGTTAAGAAAGTCTATAAGTTATTGGGAGAATTATTACAGATTTCTCATAAAGGGACAGAAATAGAAGAGCAGAGTGTCAATTATGCCGTTATGATGAGTAAAGAAAACGAAGACGATGGATTGTTGTCCATGGATGAGAATTGTATTTGCCACACCATCAGCGGAAAACCGATACAGCCCAAGACTCTGGGGCAGAAAAAATATGTACAGGCAATGAAAGATCATATGATTGTTTTCGGATTGGGACCGGCCGGAACCGGAAAAACCTTTCTGGCAATGGCTATGGCCATTACGGCGTTCCGAAGCAATCAGGTTGGCAGGATCATTCTTACAAGACCCGCCATTGAAGCCGGAGAAAAGCTGGGATTTCTGCCCGGTGATCTGCAAAGCAAGGTGGATCCTTACTTAAGACCTCTTTACGACGCATTATATCAGATCATGGGAGCGGAAAGCTTTCAAAAAAATATGGAAAAAGGTCTGATAGAAGTAGCACCACTGGCATATATGAGGGGGCGGACGCTGGATAATGCCTATATTATCCTGGACGAAGCACAAAATACCACCGGTGCACAGATGAAAATGTTTTTGACAAGGATTGGTTTTGGATCCAAAGTGGTCATTACCGGAGACAGTTCCCAAAAGGATCTCAGTGCCGGAACAAAATCGGGACTTGATATTGCGGAAAAGGTTTTGTCGGGGGTAGATGAAATCGCATTCTGTAATTTGACAAGCAAAGACGTGGTAAGGCATCCATTGGTACAAAAAATCGTAAAAGCATATGACGATTACGAAGAAAAAGAGAACCGTCAAAAGTTACGGGGACGAAAAACAAGCGAGAAGGGTAAAAGAACGAAAACATGAAGGAACGTTTGAGGGATAAAAAGAGGAGTATATCAAAGGCTGTATGTTCGGTTGTGATTTTGTTGACAGGGCTTTTATGGACAACCCTCACAGGATATCTGTTACAGACAGAAGCTTCTTTACTTTATCGTAATCTTTTGGTTTCGGTGCTTATATCCTTTGTCATAATATTTTCCTATATGGCAGGAAATGATGAGTCGATGCTCTTTCATTGGAACAGAGGACATGTGATAAGATTTACGGTCATTGTCTGTGTGACCATGGCTTTTTTGGCTGTTATGGGGGAAATTCCTTTTTTGGCAGCGCCCGTCTCTGCGGTTGCGATTGTATTGACTGTTTTCTCCGGAAGTATTTGCGGATTGTTCAGTTATATTGCTTTGACTCTGCAATATTGTCTTTTGTATGGATGTGACAGGGAACAGATGATGGTCCTGTTACTGACCGGTATCATCGGAGCGGTATTATTTTTCAATCTCAATCGGAGTTTTCGTTACGCAGGCAGTTTATTTGCATTTCTGACCGCAGTTCTGGTCTGTTACGGTCTGTTTTTTGTAATAACTCGGGACGGCTCCGACTTTGGTGATGCTCTTCTTTATATTGGGATTCAGTTATTTTCCGTTTTGATAGGACTTCTGATTCTATTAAAGGTATTGGGAAATTGTTGTATCTATCGGGATGATAATGTATTTGCAGTCATCAACGATCCGGAATACGGATTGTTGGTACAGTTAAAAGAGCTAAATAAAGATGCCTATTTTCATGCCATACATACAGCTTATCTCTCCGAAAAAGTTGCACGCAGGATCGGGATTGATTCTGCTTTGACAAAGGCCGGAGGATATTATCACCGGATCGGACTGCTGCAGGGAAAAGACACGATTCAGAATACGATTTTGGTGGGGGCGGCAAATCATTTTCCGCAGGCGCTGATTCGCCTGTTAAAAGAATACGGTATTAAAAATACCAAAAACGTTTCAAAAGAAGCTGCTGTCGTTCAGATTTCGGATGTTGTGGTTTCTTCCATTTCTTACATGTTTCAAAAGGACAAAAATGCCGTTCTCAGTTATGATAAAATCGTAGATGTTATTTTAAAGAAAAAAATTGAGAGCGGTGACTTTGATCATTGTCAATTGACAATGGAGGAACTTTCAGAGATTAAGAAGTGCTTTGCAGAGGAGAAATTGTATTATGACTTTTTACGTTGAGAATGAGACCGGAGAAGATTTTCCGTTTGCCATAGAAGAGACTGTTGACCGTGTAATTCGTACGGCACTGTCCTGTGAGCATTGTCCGTATGATGCGGAAATCAACCTTTTAATTACCGATGCAAAAGGAATCCGCAATTATAACCGGGAATACCGCAGAATAGATCGGGAAACGGATGTTTTGTCATTTCCCGGAGTTGATTATCGGACGCCGGGAGATTTTTCGATCGCAGAATCAGACAGAAACAGCTATTTTAACCCGGAAACGGGAGAACTGTTATTAGGAGATATTATATTGTGCAAAAATCGTATTTTCTCCCAGGCAGAGGAATATGGGCACAGTATTTTAAGAGAATTTTCATTTTTGATCGTCCACAGTATATTGCATCTGTTGGGCTATGATCATATGGAACAGGATGAGGAAACGGTAATGCGTTCCCATCAGGATAAAATTATGGAAGAGTTGAATATTCTTCGGTAAAAGGGGTACATGATGGCAGAACAAAGACGTATGAGAAGACAGAATTTTTTAAACAGAAATAAACTGCAGGCTATATCTGTGCCGGTACTGTTTACGGTAATTCTTTTAAAAATGATCTTTTTGGAGAAAAAAGCGCCTTATAGAGGAATGGATTTTTATTTTACCACATTTACTTTTGTATTTGTGATTGCAATGATTTTGGCACTGACAATACGGGAAGTGGTCAGACGCGCGGTAGCATACCGCAATTCCAGAAGCCAGTATAAAAATGCTGTGAGGATGATGAAAACGGGTGCCGTTGCCGGATTTTTGCTGGGTGTTTTCATTTTGCTTATTTTGATGTTCACGGCGGGGAAAATAACCAATCTTGTTTTTTTACAACAGGCTTATGGGACTTTTCCGATGATCCTTGCTTCGTTGGGCATTCCGTTTTTGTTTTTTTCCGCAGCCCTTCTGGGTGCCTTTGACGGCTTCGGATTTGAAATGCCTGACGGAACTTCCAAAATCATTTTTGCCGTTTCCGATTTACTATTCAGTATCCTGCTTATTTTTCTGGCATGCAGGATAGGTGAAAAACACGGAAAACTTTTACATGATGATTGTGTTGTTGATGCTTTTGGGGCTTCGGGCGCAGCAGCCGGATTTTCAGCGGCAAGTATATTGACAATGATATGGCTTACAGTTCTCGCTATGGCTTTTCGCAGAAAGATGCACGGAAAAATATCTGAAGACATCAGCCGCACTCAGGAAAATTTCCCCGAGCAGATAATCGGTCTGCTTTCTGCATGCGGACAACCTTTTTTACGGTATGCGGCATTATACGGAACGATCATAATCAACCAGATTTTGTTTTTTGTCCTGTTCAAGACACCCTTGAATGAACAGGGAAGCGAAGTGATTGTATCCAATATATATGCCTATCAATATGGGATGCAGTTTATCTGGTATCTGATTCCCTTTGGCCTGACATTGCTTTTAACCGGTTATTCTTGTGACTATTTGGAAAAGATCATGAAAAAAGATGATCTCTATCACTGCGGAATGCGGATTATTGGCGGAATAAAACAGTATTTATGCCTGATATTACCTTCCGTTTGTGTATTGGGCGTTTGCTTATCTGCTCTTCATGAGACGGTGTTTTCCTTTCCGTCGTCACCGTTCCTTGTTACAATCGTATTTTCTCTTTTTGGTTTCGGAATGTTGGAAGCGGGAATGCTGAAAGGATTGGGAAAAGAGTGGATTGGAATACTATGTTCCCTTGTAGCTTTTTTGATTCAGACTACAGCGGCTGTTTTTGTTTTGGATGAAGCTCGTATTTTATACTGTAATTTGATATATGCGGTGATTTATGCATTGGGATGCGGCATTTTTCTGATCCGTTATTGTGTATACAGAAAGCATCTGCTGACACATCTGATATTGCCTTTTGCCGCAATTTTTGCTGCAGTGATTGCTGCGGTTTTGTGTATGTTTTTAAAAGCGGCGATCGGAGTTATTCCGGCGGTGATTTTGGCATTGATCATTTCGGCATTTGTGCATATGCTGGTTTTGATTGTAACAGGCTGCATCAGAGAAAATGAGCTTCATGAATTCCCGCAAGGCAGTATTCTTGCGGCAATCGGCAGGCTACTTGGTATATATTCCTGATCACGGAAACAACAACTGAATAAATTTAAAGGTTCGGGCTGATACTGATATAAAAGGAGTTTACTATGAAATATTTATATCGTATCAGTCTTACTTTTATGATTCTGACCATTCTTTCCGCAACGCTGCTGGGAGGATATTACATTTACCAGATGCGTCCGTCAAAGGAAAATGATTTTCCTATCGGAACAGATGCAGAAGAAACCGCAATGAATCCCGCAACAACCGATTGTGATACGGAATACGTTGTTCTGGAACAAAACCTGAATACCGGAGACAGTGAATCCATGGTTCAGGAGATACCCGCAAAATATATCGGAAAAACAAAAGAACAGTTGGTTTCCCTGCTGGAGCAGGAGGAAAAAGCCCCATCTCTGCGTGACAGACAAAAAGGGATACAATCCATACGCCTTTCCGCATTTTCCAACGAACGGGTTGTTGTGGTAAAAACTTATGAAATAAAAGAGAATGAAAAAAAAGTGCAGACAACGGATTCGAAATCGGTATCGGACAACAAAACCGCGGAAACGATTCGTTCAGATAATGAAAACGGAAATTATTACCTGATGGCATGCGACGGGCATGTATGTGTATATTATTCGGACATGAAAACATTATATCTTGTAACGGGTATTATGCTGGATCAGCTTCCCGATGAAGTCAGGCAGGAAGTCCTTGATAAAAAATATGTAAAAAACGAAGAAGAACTGTACAATTTTCTTGAGTCTTATTCCAGTTAGGGGTATAATTTTATTATCTGTGCATGGAGGAGACCAAATGAAAAAAACTGTATGTGTTGTCGGAGGAGGAGCCTCCGGGATTATGGCTGCCATAGCGGCCGGACAGGCAGGAGCCGATGTAACACTACTCGAACATCGGGAACGAATTGGTAAAAAAATGTTGATGACCGGAAACGGAAAATGTAATCTGACCAATCTGCAGATGGACATTAGAGCTTACGGTGAGACAGAACCGGACTGCCTTGTGGCAAAAGTCCTGGCACAGTTTGATCAGGAGGATCTGATGGCTTTCCTGCGTTCGCTCGGAATGCGTCTGACAGTCAGCAGAGAGTCCTATGTATACCCGGAAACGGAAGCAGCCGCAACCGTCGTAAATGTGTTGCGACGTGCACTTGACCAAAACGGGGTTTCCTGTAAAACGGATATCGAGATCAGAAACATCAAAAAAGAACAGCAGTTCATTGTTGACACCGATCAGGGAATCATCCCGGCGGATTGTCTTATTTTAGCCTGCGGCGGGAAATCATATCCGAAAACGGGATCGGACGGTTCCGGTTTTCGTTTGGCGAAAAAAATGGGATTAAGTATCAGCAGGGATTATCCGGCGCTGACTGCTTTGGTATGCAGGCGTGAGGGATTAAAAGCGATTGCCGGTCTGAGGACCAACGGAAAGATAGTGCTTTACATAGATGAAAAACCCTGCGTTTCGGATACGGGACAGATCCAGTTTACAGATTACGGAATTTCCGGGATTCCGGTTTTTCAAGTCAGCACACAGGCTTCTAAGGCTCTGGCTGAACACAGACAGGTTCGGGCGGAAATCAATCTGTTTCCCGAAATGACGGAGAAAGATATATATGATGCGCTGAGTAATCAGTTAGAACAGTTTTCCGATCTTCCTTTTGAAGATGCCGTAACCGGTTTTTTGCACAAAAAATGGATTGATTATTTTGGAAAACAGTATGGATTGCATCGTTTCTCCGATGCCGGAAGCATCCCCGAAAAAACAGTAAAGAAGCTTGCAAAGGAACTGGGCGCCATGTCCTTTCCGGTTGAACAGGTAAAAGGATATGATTTTTGTCAGTTGACGGGTGGCGGAATTGCACAGAAAGAAGTGGATGAGCATCTGCAATCAGTAAAAGTGCCGGGATTGTATGTTGTAGGTGAGATGCTGGATGTGGCGGGAAAATGCGGCGGTTACAATCTGCAATGGGCATTTTCCACGGGCTTTATTGCAGGCCGGCATGCAGCAGGCGATAAAAAGGATGAATGGTAAATCATGATCAAATATCAACAGTTAAAAATGTATCCGGGATATACCGAAGAAACCGTCATACAAAGTATTGCGGATCATCTGCATATACCGCCGAAAAGTATCAGGGAATTGTCGATATTGCGGGAGTCGATCGATGCCAGAAAGAAACCGGATGTTTTTTATACCTTATCGGTTGCTTTTTCCTGTGACAGAGAAAAGGATATTTTGAGAAAAAACGGTAAAAAAACAAATATTTCCGCATATAAGCCTGAATCCGTAGATTTCCCGACAATCAAACAGGATTCCCACAGCTGTCATCCCGTGATAATCGGGGCGGGACCTGCCGGGCTGTTTTGTGCTTATTATCTGGCAAAGGCCGGATTAAAACCCGTTCTGTTGGAAAGAGGAAAAGCGGTAGAGGACAGAAGCCGTGATGTGGAAAGTTTTTGGAAAACAGGTATACTAAAACCGGATTCCAATGTGCAGTTCGGAGAAGGCGGTGCCGGGACTTTTTCAGACGGCAAGCTGAATACGCTGAACAAGGATCCCTTCGGCTATCAGAAAGAAATTTTAAAGCTGTTTGTAAAAATGGGAGCGGATCCTGCCATTTTATATGAGCAGAAACCGCATCTCGGAACGGATAAACTGGTTGATATCATCAGAAATCTGCGGGAAGAGATCATACGCTTGGGCGGAACGATCAGATTCAATGCAAAAGTTACGGATTTTATGATAGAAGCTTCCGAAGAAGGACGCAGGATAACAGGGGTTGTCATCAACGAAAAGGAACCTCTGTTTTCGGAGCATGTGGTAACGGCAATCGGTCATAGTGCGAGGGATACTTTTGAGTGCCTCCAAAAAAGAGGGTTTACGATGGAGCCGAAGGCATTTGCAGTCGGCTACCGCGTGCAGCATCCGCAAAAAATGATCGATCTCAGTCAGTACGGAGCGGAGAATATCGGAAAATTTCCTCCGGCTCCCTATAAAATTACGGCACAGGCCAAAAACGGCAGGGGCGTTTACAGCTTCTGCATGTGTCCCGGCGGATATGTGGTCAATTCCTCTTCGGAAGAAGGCATGCTGTGTATCAATGGCATGAGTTACAGCGACAGAGCCGGTCAGAATGCAAACAGTGCGATCATTATTTCGGTTACGCCGGAAGATTTTGATGATCAGGGACCGCTTTCCGGCATGTATTTCCAAAGAGAGCTGGAGAAAAGGGCATATCAGGCCGGCGCCGGGAAGATACCGGTACAAAGGCTTGCGGATTATAAAGAAGGGATATCTTCTACCGGAGAGGGAAGCATAATTCCGCAGATGAAAGGGCAATATATTTTTTCCAATCTACGGGGAATCCTGCCGCAATCACTGGAAGAAGCTTTCCTAGACGGAATGAAACAATTCGGACGGAAAATTGCGGATTTTGACCATGATGATACCGTTCTGGCCGGTATTGAGGCAAGAACTTCTTCTCCGGTCAGAATTGTGAGAGGTGAACATTGCGAATCTGTTTCCGTGAAAGGAATGTATCCCTGCGGAGAAGGCGCCGGATATGCAGGCGGTATCACTTCTGCCGCAACAGACGGGCTTCGGGTTGCCCTTGCCCTTATGAAAAATTTAGGAGGAGAGACAAAGTGAATTTACGGGAAAGTATCAAAGATAAACAAAGAATTGTCATAAAAGTCGGTTCATCTTCCCTGCAGCATAAAGAAACCGGAGGATTGGATTATATCAAATTGGAAGTGCTTGTCAGAGAAATATGCAATTTGAGAAATCAGGGAAAAGATGTGGTTCTTGTTTCTTCCGGAGCCATTGCAGTCGGAAAAAGAGCGGTCCATCTGGGAAAGGATGATAATCCCATTGCGGTCAAACAGGCTTGTGCGGCAATCGGTCAGGCAAGGCTGATGATGACCTATCAGAAAATTTTCTCGGAATACAATCACGTGGCGGCACAGATTCTGATGACCAAAAATACCATTGTAGATCCGCTGAACCGTTTTAATGCCCACAATACTTTCTCGGAACTGTTGAAACTGGGTGTAGTTCCCATCGTAAATGAAAATGATACGGTTGCGACTTATGAGATTAAATTCGGTGATAACGATACACTTTCGGCCATTGTTGCAGCGTTGATCGATGCGGATCTATTGATTTTATTGTCGGATATCGACGGGTTGTATACCGATGATCCCAACCAAAATCCCAATGCGAAGTTTATCAGTGAAGTGGATGAGCTCACGGATGAATTGATGAATATGGGAAAAGGAACGACCGGAAGCAATGTCGGGACAGGTGGTATGAATACCAAGCTGCAGGCAGCTAAAATTGCCACCGTTGCCGGGGCGGATATGATCATTGCCAATGCGGATGATATGCGTATCATACATAGAATTATGGACGGCAGGGAATACGGGACCTTTTTTAAAGCGCATAAAGATGAAAATTTTTATCTGGCAGATTATGTTGCGGCAATGGAACATGTATAGGAAAGGAAGATAACAGTGGGAGATTTGAATATTGAGAGGATCAATGAATTATATCATAAATCCAAAACAGAGGGATTGACTCCCGAAGAAAAAGAAGAACAGGCAAGACTGCGTAAAAATTATGTGGCAAGTGTGCGGGCAAATTTAAAAGGTCAGCTGAATAATATCAATATTCAGGAAAAAGACGGAAGTATTACGAATTTGGGTGAGAAATTTGGAAGACAAAAAATTTCTGAGGAATAAAAACAGACAGTTGAGAGAACTGCTTAGCGAAAAAGAAAGATTGCAGTATGACCGGGCTATTATGAAAAAGGTGATATCTCATGAATATTTTCAAAAAGCGGAAAATCTGCTGATTTATATGAATTATGGCAGTGAAGTAAGCACAACCGGCATGATAGACTATGCGTTTGCAATGGGAAAACGGGTATTTGTTCCACGTGTTTCCGGTAGGGAAATGGCGTTTTATGAAATCCATGACCCGAAAGAATGCTCTCCCGGATATATGGGAATTCCGGAACCGCCGGATGAGGCGGAAACATTTTTGCCTGAAGAAACAATGTGCAGAGAAGATACGCTGATGATCCTGCCGGGACTTGTATTCGATCAAAACGGAAACAGGATCGGTTACGGCGGCGGCTTTTATGACCGCTTTTTGGCAAAATATCCCGAATGCACGAAAATGGGAATCGCATATGATTTTCAATGCGTAGATCGGATTCCACCGGAAGAAAATGATATTCCGGCAGATATCATTGTGACGGAGAGACGGATGATCCTGCCGGCATAACAGATGCATAACAGATCAAAAAGGAGAAATATATGACAGCTTTGAACTTGTTGGGAAAAAAAGCGGTAGCGGCCAAATATGAGATGCAGCTTTTGGATACCGATGCCAAAAACAGCGCGTTATTAAGTGCGGCAGAACGTCTGATCGCAGACACTTCCAAAATACTGACATCTAATGAAGCAGACATCAAAAAGGGTGAGGAAAACGGCATGCATCCGGGCATGATCGACAGGCTGCGTCTGACAAAAGAGCGAATTGAAGCCATGGCGGAGGGACTGCGGCAGATAGCGGCGCTTCCTGACCCGATCGGGGAAGTGCTCGATACCAATATCCGTCCCAACGGATTGCGGATCAGTAAGGTACGTGTCCCTTTGGGCGTAATCGGTATTATATACGAATCCCGTCCGAATGTAACGGCAGATGCCTTCGGTCTTTGCTTTAAATCGGGAAATGCCGTGATTTTGAAAGGCGGTTCCGATGCGATCCATTCCAATATTGCCATTGCGACTTCCATCAGAGAGGCGCTTGCAGAGTGCGGATTGAATCAGGATGCGCTTTTGCTGATAGAGGATACAGACAGAGAAGTGACAAGACAATTTATGAAACTCAATTCCTATGTGGATGTGCTGATTCCAAGAGGAAGCGCGGGACTGATTCGTACGGTTGTGGAAAACAGCACGATACCCGTGATAGAGACCGGAAGCGGAAATTGTCACATATATGTGGATAAGGATGCCGATATAGATAAGGCGATTCCGATTATAATCAATGCAAAGACCCAGAGAATCGGCGTATGCAATGCCTGCGAATCCCTGGTTGTACACAAAGCAATCAGCCCAAAACTTCTGCCTGTCTTATCCAAGGCATTAAAGGAAAAAAAGGTGGAAATCCGTGCGGATAAACCGGCTATGGCATTTATGGAAGATTGCATGGAAGCCACGGAGGAAGATTTCAGAACGGAATATCTGGATTATATTATTTCCGTGAAAACCGTATCCGATGTAAAAGAAGCGATTGCACATATCAATCAAAACAATACAAAGCATTCCGAAGCCATAATTACGGAAAATAAGGAAACGGCGGAACAGTTTTTACGCGGTGTGGATGCTGCCTGTGTTTATGTGAATGCATCCACAAGGTTTACCGACGGTTTTGAATTCGGTTTCGGAGCCGAGATCGGTATCAGTACCCAGAAACTCCATGCCAGAGGACCCATGGGGCTGCCTGAACTGACTTCCTATCAATACCGGATACTCGGAGACGGACAGATCCGGTCCTGATTTCCAATTATCGAAACAACATGAAAGGACAATTTATGAACGAAGTAGAAATTCAATACGAATATATTGAGAAGGCGAAACAGATCATCGCAGAGCAGGCCCGCAAAAAGGGCAGTAAAATGACCTGCTGCGTCCAGACCTTCGGCTGTCAGATGAACGCCCGCGATTCGGAAAAACTTTCCGGCATTTTATCTGCCGTCGGCTTTGAAGAAATCGAGGACGAAAATGCGGATCTTGTTATTTATAATACCTGTACGGTGCGGGATAACGCCAATCAGAAGGTTTACGGCAGACTTGGTGTGCTGAACGGATTCAAACGTAAAAATCCGCACATGAAAATCTGTTTATGCGGCTGCATGATGCAGGAACCTTCTGTAATAGAAAAAATCAAACAAAGCTACGGATTTGTGGATCTGATTTTTGGGACTCACAATATTTTCAAGTTTGCGGAGCTTTTGGTGCGGATGTATGAGACCGAAGGCATGCTGATCGATATCTGGCAGGATACGGACCAGATTGTGGAACAACTTCCCGTACACAGGAAATATCCATTTAAATCCGGCATCAATATTATGTTCGGATGCAATAATTTCTGCAGCTATTGCATTGTGCCATATGTCAGGGGAAGAGAGCGAAGCAGAAAACCCGAGGAGATCATTTCTGAAATAGAAGCACTGGTAGCCGACGGTGTGGTGGAAATCATGCTTTTGGGACAAAATGTAAATTCCTACGGCAAAAATCTGGATGATCCCATTTCTTTTGCGGAACTGCTAAGGAGAGTGGAACAGATCGAGGGATTACAGAGAATCCGTTTTATGACTTCACATCCCAAAGATCTGTCTGATGAGCTAATCGAGGTTATGAAACAATCCAAAAAGATATGCAGACATCTCCATTTGCCGCTGCAGTCCGGTTCCACCAGAATTTTGAAGGAAATGAACCGGCGCTATACCAAAGAGCAGTATCTGGCGCTGGCAGAAAAAATCCGGCGAGAAATTCCGGACATTGCCATTACCACGGATATCATTGTGGGATTTCCGGGAGAAACCTATGAGGATGTCCTGGAAACCATTGACGTGGTCAAAAAAGTGAAGTATGACAATGCGTTTACTTTCCAATACTCCAAGCGGACGGGAACACCTGCGGCCGCTATGGAAAATCAGGTTTCAAAAGAAGAGGTGACCAAACATTTTGACGAACTGCTTGCCGTGGTTCAGGATACGGCAAGAGAGCAGGCAAAGAAACTGCAGGGACAGACTATGGATGCCCTTGTGGAAGAGATCAACGAACATGACAGCAGTCTTGTTACAGGAAGACTGAGCAACAATATGATCGTTCATTTCAAAGGGGGAAAAGAACTGATCGGTCAGATTGTTTCCGTTTATTTAAGGGAATGTAAGGGATTTTACTATTTGGGAGATATGATTTGAATTCTTGGAGGAAATGATGGAAAAATTAAAACCGAAGTTGTTTTCAGTCATGAAAACATACACAAAAGAGCAGTTTGTAAAGGATGTGGTTGCGGGAATTATTGTTGCAATCATTGCCTTACCTTTATCCATTGCGTTGGCACTGGCCAGCGGAGTAACGCCGGAAATCGGCCTGTATACGGCCATTACCGCAGGTTTTGTCATTTCGTTTCTGGGCGGTTCCAGAGTGCAGATTGCAGGTCCGACCGCTGCATTTGCTACGATTGTAGCGGGAATTATAGCCAGAAACGGTATGGACGGATTGATCCTTGCCACGATGATGGCAGGTATTATTCTGATTATCATGGGATTTATGCGGCTGGGAAGCCTGATCAAATTTATTCCATATACCATTACCACGGGTTTTACCGCCGGAATCGCCGTAACCATCTTTATCGGTCAGATCAAAGATTTTCTGGGGCTTACCATTGTCACCGAAGAGCCTTTGATCGAAACGATGGATAAACTGAAAGCAGTTTTTACTTTTATCGATACCATAAACTGGCAGGCGGTGATCGTAGGTGTGGTATGCCTCGTTATTTTGATCGTTATGCCATATATCAGCAAAAGAATTCCGGGGTCTCTGGTGGCAGTCATCGTCAGTATTCTGATGGTAAAGGGATTACATATGCAGGTAAACACCATCGGAGATCTGTATACGATTTCCAATAAACTTCCCACACCACACCTTCCGCAGTTTTCCTTTGCCATGGTAAGAGAGGTATTTTCCGATGCCTTTACCATCGCTATCCTGGCGGCCATCGAATCTTTATTGTCCTGTGTGGTTGCCGACAGTATGGTAAACAGCAGACACCGTTCCAATATGGAACTGATCGCCCAGGGGGCAGGCAACATTACCTCCGCACTGTTCGGCGGCATCCCGGCAACCGGCGCCATTGCCAGAACGGCAGCCAATATCAAAAACGGTGGTCGTACTCCCATTGCCGGTATGGTACATTCTGTTACTTTATTGTTGATTTTGGTTGTTCTTATGCCCTATGCGGCATTGATTCCCATGCCGGCGATTGCAGCCATTTTGTTTATGGTCGCTTACAATATGAGCGAATGGAGACAGTTTGTTACCCTTTGCAAAACCGCTCCCAAAAGTGATATTATTGTACTGGTACTGACATTTGTCCTGACAGTCATATTTGATCTGGTTGTTGCCATTGAAGTCGGCATGCTGATGGCGGCAATGTTATTCTTAAAGAGAATGAGTGAAGTGACCGAAGTGGAAGGCTGGAAATATGTGGATGATGATGACGATCCGGACTCTCTGTCCTTAAGACAGGTTCCGGTCCACACCCTTGTATATGAAATCAGCGGTCCGATGTTTTTCGGTGCCGCAGATAAGATTTTACAGATTTCCCTGACGGAAGAAACAACTTGTCTGGTTCTGCGTATGAGAAGCGTCAACGCAATCGATGCTACCGCAATGCACGCGCTGGAACAGTTAAAAGACAAATGTGATAAAAAGAAAATTAACCTGATTTTATCTCATGTCAACGAACAGCCTATGAAGATCATGGAAAAATCGGGATTTGATGAAAAAGTAGGAAGAGAAAATATTTGTGCCCACATTGATGATGCGCTTGCAAGAGCGGAGCGGATCAACAACGGGCAGAACGATTAAGAAAGAGGGACAGGAAACGCAATGGCAGAATTGACACCGATGATGCAACAATATATGGAAACCAAAAAGCAATATCAGGACTGTATTCTTTTTTACCGTCTCGGAGACTTTTATGAGATGTTTTTTGATGATGCCATTGCTGCTTCCAAAGCTCTGGAAATTACCCTGACGGGGAAAAGCTGCGGTCTGGAAGAACGTGCCCCCATGTGCGGGATTCCCTATCATGCGGTAGACGGTTATCTGACAAAACTGGTGTCCAAGGGCTATAAAGTCGCGATCTGCGAACAGATGGAAGATCCCAAGCTTACCAAAGGGATTGTCAAAAGAGAAGTTGTCAGGATCGTAACGCCGGGCACCAATCTCAATATGCAGTCTTTGGAAGAAACACGCAACAATTATCTGATGTGTATTGTATATCTGGATAAGATCGGCATTTCCGTGATTGATGTCACAACGGGAGATTATTATGTGACACAGGTGGATGATGCAAAAAAACTGTATGATGAGATCATGAAATTTTCTCCGGCGGAAATTGTCTGCAATGACGGATTTATTGTCAGCGGTTTTGATCTGGAGGACTTACGTTCCCGTATGGGCATAACAATATACAAGCTGGATCCGTGGTATTTTGATGATGAAACCTGTCAAAACCGGTTGAAAAAACATTTTAAGGTCCAGACACTGACGGCACTTGGGCTGGATGATTTTCCGACGGGTATCATCAGTGCCGGTGCAGTACTTTCGTATCTTTACGAGACGCAGAAAACTTCATTATCGCATATTACCCATATTAATCCCTATATTACCAGTAAATACATGCTGTTGGACAGCTCCACCAGAAGAAATCTGGAGTTGGCGGAAACGTTGCGGGAAAAACAGAAGAGAGGCTCTCTGCTGTGGGTGCTTGATAAGACCAAAACAGCCATGGGTGCCAGAACCCTACGTAGCTATATTGAGCAACCTTTGATTGAAAAGGATGAGATTTCGGACAGGCTGGATGCGGTAGAAGCATTGAGCACTCACGGTGTCAGCAGGGACGAGCTGAGGGAATACTTAAATCCCATTTATGACCTTGAGCGATTGCTCGGTAAGATCAGTTATAAATCGGCAAATCCCAGAGATCTGATCGCTTTCAGCAATTCTCTTTCCATGCTTCCTGCCATCCGTACGGTATTACAGGATTTTGATTGTAAATTGTTGAAAAATATTTATGAAGATATCGATCCTTTAGAAGATATCTGCGGTCTGATTGAACAGGCGATTGACGAGGAACCGCCGATTTCCATCCGCGAAGGCGGAATCATCAAAAACGGTTTTAACGAAGACATCGATCACTTACGCAACGCCAAGACTGAAGGAAAAACATGGCTGGCAGAACTGGAACAGACCGAAAAAGAGAGAACCGGGATTAAAAATCTGAAGGTTGGCTACAACAAGGTGTTCGGATATTATTTTGAGGTTACCAATTCCTTTAAAAATCTGGTTCCGGAAGAATGGATTCGCAAGCAGACCCTGACGGGCGGAGAACGTTATATGACACCCAAGCTGAAGGAGCTGGAAGATACCATTCTTAATGCCGAGGACAAGCTGTGTGCGCTGGAATATGATATTTTTTGTGAAATCAGGGAAACCATAGCCGACAATATTGCAAGAATACAGAAAACCGCCAAAGCCATTGCCGCATTGGACGTGTTTGCATCGCTTTCCTATGTAGCGGAAAGAAACGGCTATGTCCGGCCCGCGTTAAACGAAAAGGGTATCATCAAAATCAAAAACGGACGGCATCCGGTTGTGGAAAAGATGATCGAGCATGATATGTTTGTGGCAAATGACACGTTTCTGGACAACGGGAAAAACCTGATTTCCATCATTACCGGACCGAATATGGCAGGAAAATCTACCTATATGCGTCAGACGGCTTTGATCGTGCTGATGGCGCAGATCGGCAGTTTTGTGCCGGCCGAAAGCGCCAATATCGGCATTGTGGACCGCATCTTTACCCGCGTGGGAGCATCGGATGATCTGGCAAGCGGACAGAGTACTTTTATGGTAGAAATGAACGAAGTGGCAAACATTTTACGCAATGCCACATCAAACAGTCTGCTGATTCTGGATGAAATCGGAAGAGGAACATCGACCTTTGACGGCCTTGCAATCGCATGGGCGGTGATCGAACATATCAGCAATAAAAAGCTTTTGGGCGCAAAGACTTTGTTTGCAACGCATTATCACGAGCTTACCGAACTGGAAGGTAAAATGAGCAATGTGAACAACTATTGCATTGCCGTAAAAGAACAGGGTGATGATATTGTTTTCTTAAGAAAGATCATCAAAGGCGGGGCCGATAAGAGTTACGGTATCCAGGTAGCAAAACTGGCCGGAGTACCGGACATGGTCATCGACAGGGCAAAAGTCATTGTCAGCCAGTTGATGGATAATGACATTATTGAAAAAGTACAAAGCATCGCCGTTGACGGAAAGACGGAATATAAAAAGGTGAAAAAGTATGATGAGGTGGATCTGGAACAGATTTCCCTTTTTGATACGGTGAAAGATGAAGACATCCTGAAGGAACTGGACGAAATCGATATTTCCAATCTGACACCTCTTGATGCGCTCAATACATTGTATCGTCTGCAAAATATGAGAAAAAACCGTTGGCAGGGATAAGGAGGTAACATGGCAGGATATATACATATTTTGGATTCGGAAACCATAGATAAGATTGCGGCCGGTGAAGTAGTGGAAAAGCCTGCCAGTGTTGTTAAGGAACTGGTGGAAAATTCCATTGATGCCGGCGCCGATAAAATTACCGTGGAGATCAAAGAAGGCGGCATCTCTTTTATCAGAGTAACAGATAACGGCTGTGGTATCGATCGGGAGGATCTGCAAAACGCTTTTATGCGTCATGCAACCAGTAAGATCACCACAGCGGAAGATTTGAGTCACATTATCAGTCTGGGCTTCCGGGGAGAGGCATTATCCAGCATCAGTGCCGTTGCACAGGTTGAAATGATCACCAAACGTAAAGAGAATTTGATGGGTGTCAGAATAAGCTGTAACGGCGGGGTACTGGAGGAACCGGAAGAAATCGGAGCGCCGGACGGAACAACGATTCTTGTGCGGAATCTGTTCTACAACACCCCTGTTCGGAAGAAATTTCTGAAAACTTCCATGACGGAAGGCTCCTATGTTGCGGAACTGATGCAGCACATTGCCATGTCTCATCCGGATATTTCCGTATCCTATATTCAAAACGGTCAGACCAGATTTTTCACCTCCGGAAACGGGGATCTGGCAGAAATCATATACAGAATTTACGGCAAAGATGTTTCCGAGCAGATGCTTGCCGTGGATGCCACGGAAAAAGGGATTCATATGACAGGCTTCATCGGGAAACCTGTATTGGCAAGAGCCAACCGGAATTATGAAACGTTTTTTGTGAACGGAAGATATATTCGAAGCAAGATCATTTCCGCGGCTGTGGAAGAGGGATATAAATCCTTCCTGATGCAGCATAAATATCCTTTTGCGGTTTTGCATTTTCAGGTATCCGGGGAGGATATTGATGTAAATGTACATCCAACCAAAATGGAAATCCGGATTATGAATCCCCAGCCCTTTTGTGAGTTTGTCAAACAAACGGTAACAGAGGCTTTATCAGAACGGGTTTTAATTCCCGAATATGAGGAAAACGAACCGGCAGATAAACAGACGGTTGCGGAAAAAGAGCAGGCCGCACCGGAGGAAAAAGCGAAAGAGGAGCTTCCCCCGGAGCCATTTGAAACAAAGCGGCTGGAACAGGTCGTATCCGTTTCGACAGTACAGGAAGAAATACCCCGTAGTTTCCGTATCCTCGGTAATCCCGAACCGAAAAAAACATCTGTTTATAAGATGCGGGATAATGTCATCAAACAGAACGACTATCCCGTTATCAGTAAAGCCGCACAGATGGAATTGTTTTCCGAAGCATTGGAACAACCGGATGGGAACCGCTTATCGGGTCTGAAAATTATCGGACAGGTCTTTCAAACCTATTGGATTGTTGAGTTTGAAGAAAAAATTTATTTTGTGGATCAGCATGCCGCCCACGAAAAGGTTCATTATGAAAATTGGATGAAAAAGCTGCAGACCAAAGAAAATACGACGCAGTTGCTGATGCCTCCTTTGGTCATTTCTCTCAGCGCCAGGGAAATGGCGGTGTTAAGTCAATTTAAAGATAATTTTGCAGAGCTTGGCTTTGAGCTGGAAGCCTTTGGCGGAGATGAAATTGCTTTGCGGGGGATTCCGCAGGATCTGTACGGAACCGATGAAAAAGAACTGTTTCTCAGCATTTTGGATGAGTTGTCAGAAACTTCCGTAAAGGGCACTCCGGATATCATTACGGCCAAACTGGCATCCATGTCGTGTAAAGCGGCGGTCAAAGGCAATCAGACGCTTTCCATGGAAGAGGCAAAGGAACTGCTGAAGCAGCTGTTTGCGCTGGAAAACCCTTATCATTGTCCGCATGGCAGACCGACTATGTTTTCCATGAGCAAATACGAACTGGAAAAGAAATTTAAGCGTATCGTTTAGGTGACGGCAGACCGTAGGAGATAACATGATGAAAAAAAAGAAACTGGTTGTACTGACGGGACCTACCGCAGTCGGAAAAACAGAATTGTCCATTGAGCTCGCAAAGGAAATCGGCGGTGAGATCATCAGTGCGGACTCCATGCAGGTATATAAATATATGGATATCGGTTCTGCCAAGATTACCAAAGAGGAGATGCAGGGCGTCCCGCACTATCTGGTGGATATTTTGGATCCGAAAGAAGAATTTAATGTTTTTTTGTTTCAAAAACTGGCAAAAGAGGCAATGGAACAGATTTATACAAACGGACATATTCCGATTTTGGTAGGCGGTACGGGATTTTATATCCAGTCGATCCTGTATGACATTGATTTTACGGAGAATGATACAGATCATGTCTATCGGAGAGAGCTTGAACAGCTTGCGGCTGAAAAAGGTACCGGTTATTTGCACGATATGCTAAAGCAGGCAGACCCCGAATCTGCCGAAGCCATTCATGTCAATAATGTCAAACGGGTCATCCGCGCCCTGGAGTATTTTCACCTGACGGGAAAACCGATTTCGGAGCATAACCGGGCAGAACGGGAAAAGGAGTCCCCATATGATTTCCGTTATTTTGTATTAAATGATGAAAGAGAATTGCTATACGGGCGGATTGAAAAACGGGTAGACCGGATGCTGGAAGACGGTCTTGTGGATGAAGTGAAAAAATTAAAGAAAATGGGATGCACCAAAGAAGATATTTCCATGCAGGGTCTCGGTTATAAAGAAATCCTCGGATATCTGAACAAAGAATATGACCTGGAACGTGCCGTCTATCTGATCAAGCGCGATACCAGACATTTTGCCAAAAGACAACTGACCTGGTTCCGCCGGGAAAAGGATGTTATTTTTATTGAAAAAAAGGCATTTTCTTATGATCATAATAAAATGCTTGCTTTTATGAAAAACAGTATTATGGATGAGGTTTGAAAAATGAAGGAATTGACAATGGATATCTATCGGCAGATGGGCATCGATCGGGATGTGTATGAATTGGGAGAGAAATGGTGTCATGCTCTGAAAGAACGGTTTGATGCCATTGATCAGGTTGCCGAATACAATCAGCTGAAGGTCGTAAAAGCCATGCAGGATTCCAAAGTATCCGAAGCATGTCTGACCGGAACCAGCGGATACGGTTACAATGATCTGGGAAGAGAAACGCTGGAAAGCGTTTATGCCCGGATATTCCATGCGGAAGATGCACTGGTAAGACCGCAGATCACCTGCGGAACACATGCGCTTGCCCTTGCGCTGATGTCAAATGTACGACCCGGGGATGAAATCTTATCACCTGTGGGAAAGCCCTATGATACGCTGGAAGAGGTCATCGGCATCAGAGAATCCAGAGGAAGTCTGAAGGAATACGGTGTCAGCTATGCACAGGTCGATCTGCTCCCAGACGGAGAATTCGACTATGAAGGCATTAAAAAAGCCGTCAAACCCAATACCAGACTTGTTACCATCCAGCGCTCCAAAGGATACGAACCAAGGAAAACATTATCTGTAGACCGAATCGGTCAATTGATTTCGTTTATCAAGAACATCCGTAGTGACATCATCTGTATGGTGGATAACTGTTACGGTGAATTTGTGGAAACCGTTGAACCGACGGATGTCGGTGCGGATATGGTTGTCGGTTCTCTGATCAAAAATCCCGGCGGAGGCCTTGCCCCCATCGGCGGATATATTGCCGGCACAAAAGAATGTATCGAAAATGCCGCATATCGTCTGACATCTCCCGGACTTGGAAAAGAAGTGGGCGCATCCCTCGGGGTGCTTCCGTCCTTTTATCAGGGCTTGTTTTTGGCACCGACAGTTGTTGCGTCTGCGTTGAAAGGTGCGATTTTTGCCGCAAATATATTGGAAGATCTTGGATTTGCCGTTGTTCCCGACGGCAGCGAAAGCAGACATGATATTATTCAGGCAGTGACATTCGGAAGTCCCGAAGGGGTCATTGCATTCTGCAAAGGAATCCAGGCTGCTGCGCCGGTGGACAGCTTTGTAACACCGGAGCCTTGGGACATGCCCGGCTATGACAGTCAGGTCATCATGGCTGCAGGTGCGTTTGTTTCGGGAAGCTCCATCGAATTATCCGCGGACGGTCCCATAAAACCGCCGTATGCCGTTTATTTTCAGGGCGGACTGACCTTTCCTCATGCCAAATTCGGTATCCTGAAAGCAGTGCAGGAATTGAAGAATTCCGGCGTTATCAGGCTGGATTTATAGGGGTTTTAGTCGAAAAAAAATCCACGAAATCAGTATACATATATCACCTTGTGTGATAATATATTTATAGTTGGCGAATGAAAAAAATACAAAACTTTACAGTTGACTTTTGCCAATTGAGTTTACATAATTACTAATGAAGACGGAGGTTTTTTCATGAAAGGAAAAAATTACTGGGCCTGCTTTTTGATGATTTTGGCAGGAATTGTAATCGGAGGCTTTATCGGCAATTTATTTCCGAATACATTTCTGAATTTCGGACAGAGTTTCGGCTTGACATCTCCGTTGGTGTTGGATCTGGGGATTTTGGTATTGACTTTCGGTCTTACCATCAAAATTACGATTGGCAGTATCATCGGTATTGTGATTGCCATCATTATTTTCAAATTTTTATAGTGTGAGTGTGTTTTCCGATTGTTCCGGAGAGGGACAGGAGGAATATGACAGAACAATTAACAAATGCCGAAAAGCCCTATGACAGATTTCTGAAAGCAGGTCCGGAAGCCTTGACAGACACGGAGCTGCTTGCGATTATTATACGCACCGGACATAAAGGTGCGGATGCGACGGTTCTTGCCAGAGAAATTCTGAAAAAGGCAGGCGATTACGGTATCGCAGGGCTTTACCATCTGACTTTGGACGAGCTTCTCCAAATCAAAGGAATCGGAATCGTCAAAGCAGTTAAGATCAAATGTATTGCCGAATTATCCAATCGTATTGTAAAAGCCAAAAAGGGAACACATATTATTTTTCGTTCCCCCGCAGAAACGGCAGAATACTACATGGAGCAGATGCGTCATTTAGAAAAAGAGCAGTGCCTGTGTGTCTTTCTGGACAGTGCGATGGGATTGATCCGGGATCGGGTTCTCAGTGTCGGAACCGTCAATGCCTCTCTTTTTTCCGGAAGAGAGATTTTTATGGAAGCTTTGTCTGCCAAGGCTGTCAATCTGATGCTGCTTCACAATCATCCCAGCGGCAGTGCGGCTCCCAGTCAGGCTGATATTCAGATGACCGAGAAGCTGACAAACGCATCACATTTTATGGATATCCCGCTGATAGATCATATTATCATCGGAGACAATTGTTATTACAGCTTTCGAGAGCATGGTTTGATTTCATAAATTTATTTACGAAAAGAAAGGAGTACGGAATATGGCTTCCAGTGCTTACGGTATTGATTTGGGTACCAACAATATTAAAATTTATGCGAAAGGTGAGGATCATATTTTTACGGCAAAAAATATGATTGCAATCGAAAGGAAAAACACTTTGTTCGCCTACGGGGATGCAGCTTTTGAAATGTATGAGAAAGCACCCGAAACAATACAGATTACCTATCCGTTATGCAACGGCGTTATTGCGGATATTAAAAATATGCAGACGCTTGTTAAATGTTTTATCAACGATCTGTGCAAAGGAAATATCAAGCCTGCGGAATACTATATCGCCGTTCCGCACGATGTGACGGAAGTGGAGCAGCGCGCATTTTTTGATCTGGTCAAAAATGCCAATGTGAAGGCAAAAAAGGTTATGGTTGTCAAAAAAGCCATTGCTGATGGGCTCGGAATGGATATCGATGTAAAAAATTCCCAGGGTGTTCTGGTGGTTGATATCGGTTTCGATACGACAGAAATCTCTATTTTATCTTTGGGCGGTATTGTTTTAAGCAAAATGATCAAGGTAGGCGGTCAGAAGTTTGACGATGCAATCCGCAATGCCGTCAGAAAAGAATATAATCTGGTTATCGGCGGAAAAACGGCAGAGAAGGTTAAAATTGCCCTCCACGAACTGGAAGCAGAAGGAAAACCGGCAGTCGTTTACGGAAGGGATATTGTTACCGGACTGCCTGTAGAGAGGGAAATCCCCACAAAATTAGTGACAGAAGCGTTAAGAGAGCATTTTGATACGATCATTGATCAGGTAAAGGTTATTTTAGAGCGTACGCCTCCGGAACTTGCTGCAGACATTTACAGACACGGTCTCTATTTGACCGGTGGTGCCTGTCAGGTATCACATCTGGATGAGCTGATCAGCGAAGGGACCGGTCTGAAGGTCAATGTTGCCGAAAATCCTATTGCAAGCGTCGCATTGGGGCTTGCCAAGGTTATTACGGATGATAATTTCCGTTCTGTGGCATATGCGATCGAAAATCCCGGTAATGGAGGAAAATAATGAAAAGAAAGCGGACCAAGTTTACTTTACAAAGTAAATACCTTCTGCTGATTCTGACAGGATTTTGCATTGTTCTGATGGCGGTCACTTTTACGACCGATCTGTTTACGGGATTCCTTGGCGAGATTACCGGCTACGTAACGGTTCCATTTCAAAAGGGAGTCAGCGAAGCGGGCAGTTTTTTGTCTGAACGTTCGGAAGAACTGGTGCAAATCCGGGATCTTCTGGCCAAAAACAAGGAGCTACAGGAGCAGATTGATGAGCTGACCATCGAAAACAATACCTTAACCCAGGAAAAGTACGAGCTAAACAATCTACGCAACCTTTATCAGCTGGATCAGGCCTATGCAGAGTACGAGAAAGTCGGAGCCCGCGTTATCGGTAAAGATGCCGGGAACTGGTTTAACAGTTTTATCATTGATAAGGGAAGCGATGACGGCATTGCCGTGAATATGAATGTCATGGCCGGAAGCGGTCTGGTTGGTATTGTTACCGAAGTTGGAGCCAATTGGGCAAGAGTGACTTCCATCATTGATGATACCAGCAATGTGAGCGGTATGGTTCTTGCGACGGGCGATAATCTGATCGTATCCGGTGACCTTGAAATGATGAGCCACAATACCATCCGTTTTACAAAATTGATTGATTCTGCGGGAAAGGTCAAAGAGGGTGATAAAGTTGTCACTTCCAATATCAGCGACAAATATCTGCCCGGACTTTTGATCGGATATATTACTTCCATGGATTCGGATTCCAATAATCTGACGCATTCCGGCACCATAACACCTGTAGTGGATTTTGAGCATATGGATGAGGTGCTTGTCATTCTGGATATGAAGCAGCAGATTGATGAGGAACAATAGGTATGAAAAGAAATATCATTTCGGCAGTTGTCGTAATTTTCAGTTTTATATTGCAGAGTACCGTCTGTCGTTTTATTGCATTCGGGAATATCAGTCCGAATCTTCTGATTATTGTTACAGCGTCTTTTGGTTTCATGATGGGCAAAAAAGCAGGGATTTTAACGGGATTTTTTACCGGACTGTTAGTGGATATTTTTTACGGCAGTGTTTTGGGGTTCCACGCACTGTTGTATATGTACATAGGATACTTTAACGGCTTTTTCAAAAAGCTGTTTTTTAAAGATGATTTAAAGCTGCAGATTCTACTTGTTACCTGCAGTGATTTTATTTACGGTATCGTTTATTATTTATTGTTATTTCTCTTACGCGGAAAATTTCACCTTGGATACTATCTGATGAATATCATTCTTCCCGAGGTGGTTTATACCGTCTTAGTGACCATTGTATTGTTTATTATTATGACATTGGGACAAAAACTGTCCGACAGGAGAGAAAATAGGAGCAGCGAGGAAATTGTTTAAGAATATCAGAGATTCGATCATTAATTTCATAACCTCCCGATTTTTTGTCTTAATTCTTGTATTTTGCATTCTATGCTGTGTTTTGATTTATCGGCTTTTTTCACTTCAGATTGTTAACGGAGAAGAATATCTGAATGAATTTACATTAAAAATCCGCAAAGAAAGAACCATTGCAAGTACCAGAGGACAGATTTATGATCGGAACGGCGAATTGCTGGCATATAACGAACTGGCATATTCCGTTACCATTGAAGATGTATATGAATCCGGACGGGATAAAAACAAAAACGTCAATAAAACCATTTATTCCCTGATCAATATGATTGAGGAGAACGGCGACAGTATTGTAAATGATTTTAACATTATTATCGGCGACAACGGAGAATTTGAATTTGCCGTATCCGGCACGGCCCAGCAGAGATTTCTGGCCGACATATACGGGAAAGCCTATATTGATGATATGTCTTATAAGGAAAAAACTTCGACAGCCGATGATGTCATGAATTATCTTGCCGGAAAAGGGAAATTCGAAATCGGAGAATTTGAGGACCCTGACGACAGAAGTTCGGATTTCATTGTCGGAAAAGGATATTCCAAAGAGATGCTGTTAAAGATTACCACCATTCGTTATGCAATGAGTCTGAACAGTTTCCAGAAATATATCCCCACAACCGTTGCGATGGATGTGTCCGACGAGACGGTGGCGGTCATTATGGAGAATGCCGCTTCTCTTGATGGTGTTTCCATTGCGGAAGGTACCGTCCGTAAGTATGTGGACAGCGTATACTTTTCCCACATTATCGGCTATACCGGCAAGATTTCCCAGAAAGAGCTGGAAACGTTGTCAGAAACCGACGATTCCTACATCATGACAGATGTCATCGGCAAATCCGGTATCGAAAGCTATATGGAATCCTACCTGCAGGGAACCAAAGGCTCCGAGATAGTCTATGTCAATAATCTGGGGCGGGTCATTGAGACCAGTGACCGCATCGAGCCGAGTGCAGGAAATGATGTATATCTGACGATTGATAAAGACCTGCAAAAAGCGGTTTATAATTTGTTGGAACAGAAGATTGCGGGAATCCTTGTTTCCAAAATCCGTCCGGTAAAAGAATATATTCCGGCTGAAAACGCATCGGCAAGTTCCATTATCATTCCGATCGATGATGTGTATTTTGCGCTGATCAACAACAGTATTATTGACATTAACCATTTTGCGGCAGAAGATGCTACCGAACTGGAACAGCAGGTATATATGTCGTTCCTGGATAAAGAAAATACGGTTCTGGCCACGCTGCGCGACCAGTTAAACGACAATCCGCAGGCATACAATACGCTTTCTGCGGAGTATCAGAACTATAATTCGTATATTACCACGTTACTGAATGAGGACGGCATTATTTTATCGAGTGAAGTTGATGTGGATGACGAAATTTATCAGGCATGGAGAAATGACGAGACTATCAGTCTGAAAGAGTACCTGCTGCATGTCATTGCCATGAACTGGATCGACATTTCCAAGCTTGACCTGGATAGTCAATATTCCGATTCGGAAACCATTTATCAGGCAATACTGGATTATGTTTTTGAAGAGTTGAAGACGGATACGGCTTTTCATAAAAAGATTTATAAATATATGATACGGGAAGATATTCTGACCGGGAAACAGGTATGTCTGCTCTTATATGACCAGGGCATTATTTCCGGAACCGCAGCGGAAAGATCCATGCTGCAGAACGGAACGATTTCCCCCTATAATTTTATGTTGAGCAAAATTTCCAATCTGGAGATTACGCCGGCGCAGCTTGCCTTAGACCCCTGTTCCGGCTCTGTGGTTGTAACAGATGTCAGAACGGGAGAGGTTCTTGCACTTGTTTCATATCCCGGATATGACAACAACCGTATGTCCAATTCGGAATATTATGCAAGGCTTAATTCCGATTTGTCAAAACCGTTGTGGGATTATGCGACCCAGCAGACATCCGCTCCGGGTTCTACCTTTAAAATGGTATCTGCCACAGCGGCTCTGGAAGAGGGTGTTACAACATTAAACGAAACCGTTACCTGTCACGGAATTTGGGAAACATTATCCCCGCAGTCACCCAGATGCTGGATTTATCCTTCTGCACACGGTCCTCTGACCGTTGTCGGCGCAATCGAAAATTCCTGCAACTATTATTTTTATGAAATGGGATATCGCCTTGGACGCTCTACGGGAACCTATAATTCCGATGAAGGTCTTGCAAAGCTTGCTTATTATGCAGATTTGTACGGACTGAGCGAAAAATCCGGAGTAGAGATTACCGAAGAAGAACCGAAGGTTTCCGACACGGATGCCGTTCGTTCTGCAATCGGACAGGGAACCAACAACTATACCACTGTGGGTCTTGCAAGATATGTTACGACCGTTGCCAACAGCGGAACCTGTTATAATCTGAGCCTGATTGATAAAGTAACGGATTCCGGCGGCAACTTAATTGAAGATTTTACACCTACCGTTCGCAATACCGTAGATATTTCAGACAGTACCTGGAATGCAATTCACACGGGAATGCGTAGGGTAGTTGAAGATAAAAGCTACTATCAGGGAATGGGAGTCAACGTTGCGGGTAAAACCGGAACGGCCCAGGAAAGTCAGAGCAGGCCGAACCATGCGTTATTTGTCAGCTATGCTCCCTATGAAAATCCCGAGATCAGTGTAACAACCCGTATTGCTTTCGGGTATGCATCTGATTATGCGGCACAGCTTACACAGGATGTTTATAAATACTATTACAATCTTGAAGATGAAAATGTCCTGATCGACGGAACAGCTACGGACACCAATGCCAATGTTTCAAACGAAGAATAAGGAGGTAGCGTTTATGACCGGAAATGTTATATTAAAAAGTTTTCCGAACGGAATACGTGTCCGGCTTGCAGATGGGCCTTCCTTTGAGCGGATTTTACAGGAAACACGGGAAAGCTTTGCGGATGCGGCAGCTTTTTTCAAAGAGGCTTCCGTTGCACTGCAGTTTCAGGGCCGGAAATTGACGGAAGAGGAGAGCGACAGGCTGGTTGCTGCAATTACCGATGTATGCAGCCTGCATATTATCTGCCTTGTATGTACCGATGAGGATGAAAATGATTATTATACAAAACTGATTGAAAAAGTTGCAAAAGAAAACGATGCAAATGCCGAACAGCCGTGCCAGTTTTATAAAGGTGTGTTAAGAGACGGTGAGGTATTTGAATCTTCCTCCAGCGTAATCGTGCTGGGCGATATACAAAAAGGGGCCGCAATCATTGCCAAAGGCAATATCATTGTTCTGGGAAGTCTCTGCGGAACGGCATATGCCGGTGCTGATGACGGCAAAGAACATTTTATTGCGGCGTTGAATCTGGATGCGGAAAATCTCAGAATTGCGGATATAAAATACAAAAAGAATTTGAAAGATAAAATTGCCATAAAGGGCAGAAAAACGCCTCAGATGGTAACCGTACAGCAAAATAAACTTCTTATCAGGGAAATGGACTTTACCAAAGAATTACCGGAAACTAATCTGTTTTAAACGGGTTTCCGGGGGACGATAATGAAAGGCGGAGGTTTTTATGAGTGAAGTAATTGTCGTCACATCAGGTAAAGGTGGGGTCGGAAAGACTACCACAAGTGCAAATATCGGAACGGGACTAGCTGTTTTAGGCAAAAAGGTTGTATTGATCGATACGGATATCGGGTTGCGAAATCTGGATGTTGTAATGGGATTGGAAAACCGAATCGTATACAATCTTGTGGATGTTGTGGAAGGAAATTGTCGCATCAAACAGGCTTTGATCAAGGATAAACGTTTTCCGGGACTGCATTTGCTGCCAAGTGCCCAGACCAGAGACAAAACAGCGGTCAATCCCGAACAGATGAAAAAACTGACAGAACAGTTGAGAGAACAATTTGACTATATTATTTTGGATTGCCCGGCAGGAATAGAGCAGGGATTCAAAAACGCCATTGCAGGAGCCGACAGAGCAATCGTTGTTACGACTCCGGAAGTATCAGCCATCCGGGATGCGGATCGGATTATCGGCCTGTTGAATGCTTATGAAATGGGACAGATTGATCTGGTAGTCAACAGACTTCGTCCCGATATGATCAAGCGCGGCGATATGATGAGTGTAGATGATGTAGTCGATATTTTATCCATACACCTGCTCGGTGCCATTTATGATGATGAAAACATTGTCATTTCTACCAATCACGGTGAACCGCTGGTATGTACCGATACCCCGGCAGGAAAAGCATTTATGAATATATGTAACCGGATCTTAGGAAAGGAAGTTCCTCTCTATGCTCCCGAGCGGGAGAAATCAATCTGGTTCCGGATTAACGGCATTTTTCAAAAATTGTGATGGGGGTATGGCAGAATGGGTAAATTATGGTTTTTCAGAAAAAAGAAATCAAGCGAAATCGCCAAAGATCGTTTGAAAATTTTATTGATTTCGGATCGAATTGATTGTTCGCCGGAAGTGATGGAAATGATAAAACGGGATATTGCAAAAATCCTGTGCAAATACATGCAGATTGACACCAGTACATTGGAATTGGAGTTTTCCAGAAGAAAGATCAATGTTTTCTGGTAATAGGAGTTGGAATACGTGTTAAAAAGATATCGTGTCAGAGATTATGATTTTAAATTGGTATTTATGCTGATTGCCATTACCGTCATCGGTATATTGGCAATCGGCAGCGCCAATGCGGAGTATCAGTCAAAACAGATCATCGGATTGATCGTCGGCTTGTTTATTATGGTAGTACTTTCTCTTTTTGACTATCATATCTTTCTGAAATTTTATTGGATTATATATTTCGGAAATTTGGCCTTGTTGATTCTTGTCCGTTTCGTTGGCGTGGAAGTCAATAATGCACAGCGTTGGATCACAATTGCCGGAATACAATTTCAGCCTTCGGAGACGGCTAAAATACTATTGATTTTATTTTATGCACAGTATATTATGAAACATAAGGAGAACTTTAATTCTTTCAAAAATCTGGCATTTATGGTAGTATTATTTATTCCGCAATGGATCCTGATTTATAAACAGCCGGATTTATCCACAAGCGTTATGTTGATCATTATTTTCTGCGTTCTCCTGTATGTGGGCGGATTGAGCTACAAAATTATTTTCGGAGCGCTGGCGGTCATCATTCCTGTCGGGATTATCCTTTTAACTCTCGTTTTACAGGAGGATCAGAATATTATTAAAGATTATCAGCAGGACAGAATTATGGCCTGGCTGCATCCGGACGAGTATGAAAATACGGAAGGATACCAGCAGACAAATTCCAAGATTGCCATCGGTTCGGGGCAGTTGTTCGGCAAAGGTCTGAATAACAACGAGATTGCTTCCGTAAAAAACGGCAACTTTATTTCGGAACCGCAGACGGATTTCATTTTTGCCATTATTGGTGAAGAACTGGGATTTGTAGGCGGATGCGTCGTTGTTATTCTATCGTCTCTGATTGCCATTGAGTGCGTCCTGGTCGCCCGAAAATCCAGTGATATAGAAGGGACGATCATATGTACGGGAATGGCGGCGATTGTGGGATTTCAGAGTTTTCTCAATATTTCCGTTGCCACCGGTATCATGCCCAATACGGGCTTGCCGCTGCCGTTTGTCAGTTATGGATTGACTTCCCTTCTGAGTCTTTATATTGGTATGGGGTTTGTATTAAATGTAAGATTACAGGGAGTTCGCAAATATAGTTAGGAGAGGGTATTTTATGAATATTGCATTGATCGCACATGATGCGAAAAAGAAATTGATGCAGAATTTTTGTATTGCTTATCGAGGTATCTTAAGCAAAAACGATTTGTACGCGACAGGTACGACCGGCAGATTGATCGAGGAAGTTACCAATCTGAACGTACATAAGTATCTGGCGGGACATTTAGGGGGAGAACAGCAGATCGGAGCACAGATTGAGCACAATCAGATGGATCTTGTTATTTTCTTACGGGATCCGTTGACGCCCAAAAGCCATGAACCGGATGTGAATAATGTAGTCAAATTATGCGATATGCATAACATTCCGTTGGCAACCAATCTGGCTTCGGCCGAACTTCTGATAAAATCACTTGACAGAGGAGATCTTGAGTGGCGTGAAATGTATAAATAAACGTATTGCTGCATTTTTATGTACGGTCATGACATTGTCTGTCTGTCTGACGGGATGCGGAAATGCCGGGTACAGTATGTCTTATGACATGGACAGTTCCGTTTCGGCATATCGTTTTCAAAACAGTGACAGCGGCAATCTGGCCGACTTATTTGCACATGATCTGTGCGTAATCAGTGAGGATGTATCTGTTAACAGCGTTGACACATCCCAGGCAGAGGCGGCTTTATTATGCAGCATCAATGACAAAACAGTTTTATATGGCAAAAATGCAAATGTCCGCATGGATCCTGCCAGTCTTACAAAAGTTATGACGGCCATTGTTGCATTAAAAAACGGTAACCTGGACGATATTTTAACGGCATCCGAAAATGTTGAAATCAGCGAACCCGGTGCAAGTCTTGTGGGGATCAAAGCCGGAGATACAATGACTTTGGATCAGGCGTTGCATGCGCTTTTGATGCCTTCCGGTAACGATGCAGCTGTTCTGATTGCAGAATATATCGCCGGCAGCGAAGCTGCATTTGTGGACATGATGAATGAAGAGGCGGCTGCTCTCGGAGCCACCAACTGTCATTTCATGAATTCTCATGGACTGACTGCAGAAAATCATTATATAACCGCTTATGACATGTATCTGATCTTTAATGAAGCAATCAAATACGATGAATTCGTACAGATTATAACCGCTTCGGAATACTCCGGAGTTTATCATGATGCGGCGGGAGAACCGAAGGAATTATCTTTTTCCTCAACCAATCAGTTTATCAACGGCAATCACGAAGTACCGGACGGAGTTGTTGTAATCGGGGGGAAAACGGGGACGACCAATGCAGCGGGAAACTGTCTTGTCCTGCTGTCCAAAGATTCCTCCGGAAATCCGTATATTTCCGTTATTTTGAAATGTTCCCAGAGAGATTATTTATATGATGAAATGTACAACTTAATTGATTTGGTCAATCAATAGGTTAATATAGAAAAAACAAGGTGGAAGAAAATGGTAGAGTGTATCGTAGGAAGAAAGGGTAAAGGAAAAACCAAACATCTTTTGGAAAAGGTTCGTATCCGTGAAGCCAAAAGCAAAGGCAGTATTGTCTATTTGGATAAAAGTTCACAGCACATCTATGAGTTATCCAACAGTGTGCGTCTGATTGATATGACGGAATATCCGATTGAGACCAAAGACACATTTATCGGGTTTATTTGCGGAATCATATCTCAGGATCATGATCTGGAAGTGTTATTTCTGGACAGTTTTTTGAAAATATCACACTGCGAACCGGCTGATCTTACGGCTATGATAGAGCATCTGAAAGAAATTTCCCAAAAGTACAATGTGGATTTTGTGCTAAGTATCAGTGCCGACAAAGAAGAACTGCCGGAAGAAATATACGGGGATATCTGCGTGTCCTTATAAAGGAGTCATTACTTTGGCAAAGCAAAAAAGACCAATCAATATAAATAAATACCGCAGACCTTTGAATATCAATATCGGCGTCATTATTTTTGCCGTTATGTTCTTATATATTCTGATCTGCATTATTATGTTTTTTACAAAAAATCATGTCAATCGGTACGAAGTCCGTTCCGGTTCCCTAAGCATCTCAAATGTATATGATGGTATCATATTGAGAGAGGAAACCGTCATATCGGCCAATTCCTCCGGCTATGTCAATTATTTTGCCAGAGAAGGAGAGCATGTTGCTTCGGGCGACTTGGTGTATACGGTTGACCAGAGTGGTCGTGTCTCTGAAATTCTTCAGAATGACAGCAGTGAAATTCTGCTATCCGGAAATGACTTGAATGAATTGAAAAACGATTTTGTTCAGTTTGCACATAATTATAAAGACGAAGATTTCGGACAAACCTACCATTTTTCCTATGATATGCAGGGAACCGTATTAAAACTGTCAAATTACAACATGCTGAATAATCTGCAGAGTTCCGGTCTTTCAAGCAGTTCCGTTGAGTTTTGCTATGCTCCGCGAAGCGGAATTGTCGTTTATAATGTCGACGGATATGAAAAACTGACTCCGGAAATGATAACGGAAGATATGATATCCGCCCAGGACGATAACAAGGAGCAGTTTGTCAACAATACGCTTGTGGGTAATCGGGATCCGGTTTATAAGATGATCACATCCGAAAACTGGTCTATTGTAATTGCGGTAGAAAATGACAGGATCCAGCATTTGCAAGAAGAAGGTTATGTGGAAGTTAAGTTTTTAAAAAATCAGTATACTTCCTGGGCAAAGGTCAATGTATTAGGATCCGGAAATGACAAAACTCTTGTAGCATTGGAATTTAACAATTCCATGATTACTTTTGCAAAAGATCGTTATTTAGAGATTGAAATCATTATGGATGATGACACGGGTCTGAAAATACCAAACAGCGCCATTGTTGAGAAAGAATTTTATCTGATACCGAAAGAATATGTTACCAAAGGCGGAAACAGTTCTCAGGATGGCTTTATGCGCGAAACCTATGACGAGAACGGCAATGTTTCCATGGAATTTATTGAAGCCGTTATCTATTCGGAAAACGAAACGGATTATTATGTGGATACTTCCGTTCTGCGTCCGGGAGATTATATCTGTATGCCGGATTCTGCGGAAAAATATCCTGTCAGCAAAGTGGGAACATTAGTCGGTGTATATAATATCAATAAAGGTTTTGCCGATTTCAAAGAAATCACGGTACTTTATTCCAATGATGAATATTCCATCGTGAAATCCAATACCCGTTACGGACTGACGGAATATGACTATATCGTTCTGGATGCTGAAAGCATAGATGAAGATGATTTTATTTATGAATAAAAAGAGGCAGTAATAATGTTAAAGGACAATTATGACAAAGTAGTTCAAAAAATCTCGGATGCCTGCGAAAAATCGGGCAGGGATGCAGATGCGGTTACACTTGTTGCCGTCAGTAAAACAAAGCCGATTTCCATGCTTGAGGAAATTTATGATCACGGCTGCAGAAATTTCGGCGAAAACTATGTACAGGAACTGGTGGAAAAATACGAAAAAATGCCAAAAGACATTAAATGGCATATGATCGGACATCTGCAAAGAAATAAAGTAAAATATATTGTGGACAAAGTCGCCATGATACACAGCGTGGACTCATTGCGGCTCGCACAGGAAATCAGCAAAGAGGCGTTGAAAAAAAAGGTAGAAGTGGATATTTTGATCGAAGTCAATGTCGCAATGGAAGAATCGAAATTCGGCACAAATACCTCGGAAACAATCCAATTGGTAGAAGAAATTTCCAAATTACCCGGGATTCATATAAAGGGATTGATGACAAGTGCACCATATGTTGAAAATCCCGAAGAGAATCGACAATATTTTGCACAGTTAAGACAATTATCTGTTGACATAAGTGCAAAAAACATTGATAATGTATCTATGGATATGCTTTCAATGGGCATGACCGGTGATTATGAAGTGGCCGTGTCCGAAGGTGCTACTTTAGTCAGGGTAGGCACCGGCATATTTGGAGAAAGACACTATACATAGTGAAAAACGTGTAAGGAGAATAGATTATGAGCGTAATGGACAAATTCTTAGATTCGTTAAAATTTAACGGAGACGACATGGAAGACGAATATGATGATTATGATGATGAAGAAGTAGAAGAAGTTCCGAAAAAGAAAGCTTTTGCCAAAGTAGAAAGTGATTTTGAGGACGAAAAACCGAAGGCAAAAACAACACCGAAGGTAACACCGATGAGACAGCCTAGAAGAATGGGGAACGATGGAATGGAAGTATGTGTGATCAAACCGACTACTGTCGAAGATGCAAGGGAAATTACAGAAACACTTCTTGCAAACAGAACCGTTGTTTTGAATTTGGAAGGACTGGATGTGGATATTGCACAGAGGATTATTGATTTTACTTCCGGTTCCTGCTTTGCAATCGGCGGAAATCTGCAGAAGATTTCACATTACATATTTATCATTACTCCGGCAAGTGTAGATATTTCCGGTGATTTCCAGGAAATCCTTTCCGGTTCCATCGATGTATCGGGAATTGATGCCGGTTTATAAAGGTAATGAAGATGAATAGAAACAAAGGGTGTTGTAAAATGGAAGTTTTACAATACTCTTTTTATGTAAAGGAGAACTGCTATGAGCAATCGTTTACCGGTCAATAAAGACCGCAAATTTTGTTATGACATTGTACTGGAACAGGATTTTTCCGGATTACCGGAAGAACTGAACAAACTGGATCCGAATTTCAAAACGAAAAAAATCTGCATCGTGACAGACAGCAATGTGGAGAAGTTGTATGCAAAAGAATTACAGAATCTGTTATCTCCGAATTGTGCGGAGATAGTCATTTATGCATTTCCGGCAGGAGAGGAGCATAAAAATCTGGAAACCGTGCAAAATCTTTATGAGTTTCTGATTCAAAAACATTTTACCCGGAAAGATTTCCTGTTGGCTTTGGGCGGAGGTGTTGTCGGCGACCTGACAGGATTTTGTGCAGCCACCTACTTAAGAGGAATTGATTTCATTCAGATTCCCACAACTCTGCTTGCACAGGTTGACAGCAGTATCGGCGGAAAAACAGGAGTGGATTTTTCCCAATATAAAAATATGGTCGGTGCCTTTCATATGCCCCGACTTGTATATATGAATCTATCCACATTAAAGGATCTGGACGGTAGACAATATTTTTCCGGTATGGCGGAAGTCCTGAAATCCGCTCTGTTAAAAGATGCCTCTTTTTACGAATGGCTGATTTCCAATCTCTATGAGATCTGTGACAGGGAACCGGAAATCGTTGAGGAAATGGTGTTAAACACCTGTACCATCAAAAAGAATATCGTGGAAAAAGATCCCTATGAGCAGGGCGACCGTGCTTTGTTGAATTTGGGACATACGTTGGGACACGCCATTGAAAAATATAAAAACTTCCAGCTGCTACACGGTGAATGTGTTGCTTTGGGAACTGTATGTGCCGCTTACATTTCATGGAAAAGGCAGCTCTTATCCGACGATGAATACTATGAAATCAGGGATATGTTTGTACCGTTTAATCTGCCGATCACCATTGATGATATTGAACCGGATGAAATTGTAAAACTGACCCATTCCGACAAAAAAATGGAACAGGACGGTATCAAGTTTATTTTATTAAAGAAAGTCGGAAAAGCATTTATCGATAAAACCGTTACGGATGAAGAAATGCTGGCGGCAATCAGGGAAATTCATTTTACGGAAGAAGATATGAAGGCTTAAAGCCCCTTGGGTTATACAGCGAAAGGAGTTTTCATGAAAGAAAAAAAAGCATTCAGGATTATAATCGATATTCTGGCAATCGCATTGTTGCTGTCCGTCGATCAGTTTACCAAACATCTTGCAATCATCAACTTAAAAGGCCAGGCTCCCGTTTCTCTGATTGACGGTGTCCTGGAATTACAGTATTTGGAAAACAAAGGTGCGGCTTTCGGTATGCTGCAAAACAAAAAAGCATTATTTGTCTTTATGACGATTGTAATGCTGACGGTTGTTTTTTATGTAATATTCAAGCTGCCCAACCGGAAAAAATTTATTACCTGGCAGATTTTTCTGTGCTGTATCTGTGCGGGAGGAATCGGCAATATGATAGACCGGGTCCGCTTTGATTATGTTGTGGATTTTATTTATTTCAAACTGATTGATTTCCCAATCTTTAATTTTGCGGATATTCTGATTACAATCGGCACAATACTGCTGTTTATTGTCATTCTTTTCTTTGTCAAAGAAGATGAACTGCAATTTTTGAAATTCAACATCCGAAAGGATCAATAAATATGACTGATTTACAAAACAAAGAAATAAAGGAAGTGTGTTTTGAAGCATCCGTAACGGATGAGGATGCGCGCATTGACAAAGTAGTGACCAACTGGTTTGAGGCCTTATCCCGTTCTTATATCCAAAAAATGATTAAGGACGGGAATATCTTTGTAAACGAAAAAACCATCAAAGCCAATTACAAAGTCAAAGAAGGAGATCAGATTCGCTGCAGCATTCCTGCCTGTGTAGAGCCGGAAATCTCTGCGGAGGATATTCCGCTGGACATCTTGTACGAAGATGATGATATCCTGATTGTCAACAAACCAAAGGGAATGGTTGTGCATCCGAGTGCAGGACATTATTCCCATACACTGGTAAATGCTTTGCTTTTTCATTGTAAAGGGCAATTATCAGGCATCAACGGAGTATTCCGGCCGGGAATTGTGCATAGAATAGACAAAGACACTACCGGTTCCCTGATCATCTGTAAAAGCGAGACCGCTCATAAAGGCATTGCCGAACAGTTAAAGGAACATTCCATTACCCGGAAATACAGAGCCATCGTATACGGAAATTTTGATCAGACGGAAGGAACCGTTGATGCTCCGATCGGAAGAGATGTTCACGACAGGAAGAAAATGGCTGTTAATGAGAAAAACGGAAAACCTGCCATCACACATTACCGCGTGTTGCAACAGTTTCAGGGATTTTCCTATATAGAGTGTCAATTGGAGACAGGACGTACCCATCAGATCAGAGTCCATATGACGAGTATCGGACATCCTTTGCTCGGTGATGAGGTTTACGGCAGAAGAAATTCTAAATGGAAACTGCAAGGCCAATGCCTGCATGCCATGACCATCGGTTTCATCCATCCGGTCAAAAATGAGTATATGGAATTTGTTGCTCCTTTACCGGAATATTTTACTCATTTGCTCAAAATCCTTTAAAAAACGGACAGATTTCGTCAATATCGCCTTGTATTTAACAATATATTGTGCTATAATCAATTGTTGTTTGTATAGATTTTATTGTTTTTTTATAAACGGAATAATTTTTTTATAAATACGAAGGGGTATTTGATGAAGAATGTAGACTATCTGGACAGACTCCTTCTACGTTATGCCGGTACATTTGATATCTACATGCCTTATCAAATCCATGGGAAAGAGTATCCGGCATACGGATACTTTTTTTCGTCTGTTGAGAAATTTGTTTTAGTAAGAGAAGCCAATATGTGGACCTCCAACAGCCATGAGCATATTTTGTTTATGACGGTGGAAGAGGTAACGGAAGATACCATTGCGGAAATCCGTAGCCTGTTGGAAAATTATTTTGAGCCGGAATTGGTCAGAAAAGGCAAGCAATATCCCGATAAGGACCATATGTACAGTTATCTTACGGTGGTTATTCTGTCGGAAAAAGCTCCCGCAAAGAAAACAGCCTCGGCAATCAGGCGTTTTCGCTTCGAAAAAGGTTATTTGTTCAATTTCAGGGGCTTCAGCCAGGGACGCGTGATTTGTGCGTCCATGGAAGATGAGAAGGTTGTTTCCAATTATCAGGCACGTAAACTCAAAAAATTATATCGTCAGGTATTCTCCGATGTACATGCCGGGAAAAAGACCTTTCGTCAGGCGTGCGAAGAAGAGGGGATTGAACCTTATCATCAGCAGTAGCGATTATAGAGCAGTTGATATGCTGCTTTATATATAAAATCTCACATATTTACAACTAAAAAATATAAATAGGAGGGATTAAGTGTGAGTGCAGTTGTATTAATTTTACTTGCCATTGCAATCTTCGTTGTAGCTTATCTTACATATGGTAGATTTTTGGCAAAATCATGGGGTATTGACCCATCCAAGCCAACACCGGCACATACAATGGAAGACGGTGTTGACTACATGCCTGCCAAGACACCTGTCTTGATGGGACATCACTTTTCATCAATTGCCGGTGCAGGCCCTATCAACGGACCTATCCAGGCAGCATTCTTCGGTTGGGTTCCTTGTTTCTTATGGATCGTCATCGGAGGTATTTTCTTCGGAGCCGTTCAGGACTTTGGTGCATTATTCGTATCCATTCGTCATGAAGGTAAATCTCTCGGTGAAGTTATCGAAGATAACATCGGACGCAAAGCAAGAGTATTGTTTACCGTATTTGCATGGTTGGTATTATTGCTCGTTATCGCAGCATTTGCTGATATTGTAGCAAAATCCTTCATCGGTGCAAGCTATGGCGGAAGCACAACAAACGGATCTGTTGCAACAGCATCCTTATTGTTCATTCCTTTGGCAATCGTATTCGGTTTCCTTGTTTACAGAAAAAATGCTCCTTTGGCTGTTTCTTCTGTATTAGGTGTCATCTTACTGGCCGGCTGCGTTGCTTTAGGTCTTGCATTCCCGTTAGATGCATCCAGAAATGTTTGGATTGCTTTCGTGTTCATCTACATCATGATTGCTTCCGTAACACCTGTTTGGATCTTATTACAGCCCAGGGATTATTTAAGCTCCTTCCTGCTTTACTTTATGATGATTGCTGCAATTATCGGTATTATCGGAGCTACAATTGTAGATCCTTCATCTACAAAGTTTATTACACCTGCATTTACAGGTTTTGCCGTAAACGGATCTTATTTGTTCCCGACACTGTTTATCACAATTGCATGTGGTGCTATTTCCGGTTTCCATTCACTGATTGCTTCCGGTACAACATCCAAGCAGCTGGATAACGAAGGCGGCGCACTGATCGTTGGTTACGGTTCCATGTTAATCGAATGTGTTCTTGCAGTTATTTCCTTAATTGCTGTAGGTACATTATCTGTTGATGGTACACAGGCTGCAGTCATGGCTGATTTAGGTCTGGAGGCAATTTCCCCTACTATCATTTTCGGTACGGCAATTGCTAACTTCTTTGCAGTTATCGGACTTCCTGCAGCAGCAGTAAATGCTACCAAGACTATTATCATGCTGGCTGTTTCCTGTTTCTGCTTAACATCTTTGGATACAGGTACACGTCTCGGACGTTTCATGTTCCAGGAGTTGTTCGCAACAAACAAAAAAGGAGAGAAGAACATCCTTTCCAACATGTATGTGGCAACAGTTATTACAGCAGTTTGCGGTTTCGTTCTCTGCCTGGCAGGATACGAAAAGGTATGGCCTCTGTTCGGTGCAGCTAACCAGTTAGTAGCAGTACCTGCATTTTTGGCAATCGCTGCATACTTAAAGAAAATCGGCAAAAACAACAAAATGTTATACTTCCCGATTATCTTTATGTCTGTTGCAACATTGACATCCATGTTCTTTACTTTCAAGACCAACTTGATGAGTATCATCAATAAAACAGTAGAAGGAACAGCTTTATTTACCTGCGTACTTCAGGATATCATCATCATCCCGTTGGTAATCTTAGCTATTATCCTTATCATCGATGGTGGAAAGGTATTGCTTGCTAAGAAAGAAGCAGCTTAAAATAAGTTTGAACTTCTAACATAATAAAGCATATATGCGCCGTCAGGAAATGAATATCGTTTCCCGGCGGCGCTTTTATATTGCTTTTGTTTCAATATGAAAATTCAAAGAAGCTTTTATGTTAAAATTCAGTTAATTTTATTCGCCATATATTCAGATTGTGTTAATTCAATTGTTTCAAAAAATCACTTTTGTTACCATATTACTCAGATGAAAAATGCTGTGATTACTTTTTCCCGGGAAGGAACGAAACGGTTCAGAGAATCAACGGCAAAAGGAGAGGAGTATGGGCTGATGATGGAAAATGTAATAGCTGCAATTCTTTCGCTGGTAGCAGTCATTGCAACGATCTGGTGCTGGTGGTATGAAAATCACGGAACAGATTTGAAATAAAAATTTTCACCCCGGCTTTATTGTGAATATTGTATAAAAATATTGCAAAATAACAGAAAATTTAATATAATTTATACATAACAACAAAGTTTTCACAGAAATGGGGTATGATATATGAATACAATTATTACAATAGGCAGACAATTTGGTTCCGGCGGTCGTGAAATAGGTGCAAAGCTTGCCGAAGAACTGGGCATTCCGTTTTATGACCGGGAATTGTTAACAAGAGCAGCAAAAGAAAGCGGTTTCTGTGAGGAAATGATACAATGCCATGATGAAAGACCGACAAACAGTTTTTTATATAATCTGGTTATGGATACTTATTCCTTTGGATACAATTCGGCTGCAATGGTTGACATGCCGATCAGTCAGAAAGTTTTCCTCGCACAGTTTGATGCAATCCGCAAAATTGCCGATGAAGGTCCCTGTGTTATCGTCGGAAGATGTGCCGACTATGCCTTATCCGAATATGATAACTGCCTGAACATATTTATCCACGGCAACGAAAAATGCAAAATTGAACGTATTATGCGGAAATTTGATGTAAACGAACAAAAGGCAAAAGATATGATGGTAAAGAAGGATAAGCAGCGTCAAAGCTATTACAATTATTACTCATCCAAGAAATGGGGACGTTCCGACTCCTATGATTTATCTATCAACAGTTCCGTTTTGGGTATTGAAGGATCCGTAAAACTGATCAAACAGTTCATCGTAGATTTTGAGGATTTGAAATAATTATAAATAGATATAAAGCGTCAGATTTAAAAAGCAAAAATAATTGCAAATAAAAAGGAGTGCTTGGTATATGCTGCCGGGCACTCCTTAAATAATCGGTAAAAGCTGAAAGAGGTTATAGAATATTCCTTAGGTTCAGGCGAAAACAACTATTCGCAAAAGTGCTCACTTGTTTATCGAAAGTGAAAGCGTGTAGCTGGAACGGTTGTAGCGTAATCAGCAGCCTTTTAATATTCCCCTGTGCTGCTGATTGTTCTGCTACAATTTGATAAACGGTGTCTTTTGCGAATTAGTTAGGAGTAAATACACACATATGGAAATTTTCAATCATCGTCTAAATATAGGCGATGATTTTTTTTATTGCCGGAAAGGAGACTAGAGAGATTGGATAATTATTGCAAAAAAATTGCTTAAAGAACTGAGGCATCAACGAGCTATATTTGACAAACATATGTCTGATACACATGGAATTTCTTGTAATATATCTGTTGATGATGATGATCTTTTAGCTATTGCTTTAGGACGTTATCTTGATATATTAAAATCTTTTAATGAATTTAATAAAAAAAAATAGTAAAGGAGAATGAAAATTATGAAAGTAACAGTATTAGGAATTAGTCGTAGAAAAGGAGAGGATAAGCAGGGCAGACCTGTAACGTATAGCAATATTTTTTACAGCCAGCCGTTTGATGATTATACACTCCAGAACGGGAAAGTGATCGGAGAAAAATGTGGAGCTGTAAATACCGGCTTGGATACCAGTGGTTTATTTGTCGGTGATGAAATCAATCTCGATTATGCGCCTACCGGATTTACAGATAAAAACGGATCTCCGCAGTTCCGGCTGGAAGCTATTACCATTGTAAAGCCGTTTAAGAATGTATTTCCGGATAAGACGGCTGCAAAAGATGATAAAAAGTAAAACCTACATGGTTTATCTTTTTTGTCATAGATCTCTCTGGAGCAGGGGCTGTAATGTGTGGCAGCTCCTGCATACTTAAAAGAAGGAGTGACAGGTATGAATATCTGGTATGTACTTTTTTGGATCCAATTGATACTTTGGGCAGTATTATTCCTTGCCTTCTGGCAGCTCTGGAAGCGTCATGATTATTCTATCAGGGAAATAAAGGAATATCTGAATGCCCGTGATGAGATCCCGTTTTTCGAAGGAGTATTTGAAGATGAAAAAAGTAATTTTCATGATCTTAGTAGTGTTATTGACCGTATGCGTGATGCCTTTCCGGGTAAAGGCTCAGGGGGTGACAGATCATGCGGCTGCTAAAACGGTTTTTAACACTGTTAGTGAGAACGATGTGCCGGACAGTGATCCGGCTGATATGGAGGAATTAGAGGATGAAGTGGTTACTGGAGAAGATGGACAATATTTACTTCTCGATGAGGACTTGCATAATGGTCTGGTTGCGTTCGTGAATTTCCAGTATAAATATACGCTTGTCCAGACTGTACTGCTTGCTATGATCCTCTCGGCTCTGGTTGTTTATGCTGTATTTGATCACTTTGTGAGATAGGGGGTAATACTTATGTCCTTGTTGTATGTTGATCCGGAGCTTTTGGAGCTTTCAGCTTTTTCTCTGTTGGATGTGCTTCTTGCTGTGTTTGGGATCGTAGGTTTTTCGTTAGCATTGTTTGCGTTTCTATTATTTCTGACTTGGAGTATTTTTCAGATAGTCAGATTTTTTAGAAAAATATTGGATTGATATCCAGAAAGGAGATGCCTTATGTCTGAAAGTGTAAAAACAGCCTTGACAACTGCTATGACCGGAGTAAAAACCGATGTATTAAGTATTATCGAAGTAGCAGTTCCTGCAGCGCTGGCAATTGTAGGCGTTGTAATGGCAATTAGGCTTGGTGTTCGCTTTTTCAAAAGCATTGCCACTGCTTAATTGTACAACTGAATATTGAAAAGGCAGGCAAGCTCCTGCCTTTTCTTTTACAATTAAATATTGAGCCTTTGCGAAAACCCTGTTATAATGTATCTCAAGATCGATGCAGCTGCTTCTGGATCCGGAACATGCTGCAGATAAAATTGAGATACAAGGGGGCAAACTGATGAATATTTTTGTTAGAATTCTTATAGGATGTTTTTGTTTATTTGGTATGTCTTGGGGAATAAAAAAACGTAATGAAGAAATTGCTCGTATGACTGCTGATGAACTGGAGCGTCGACAGAAAATGAAGGATGATAAATGAAAAAGATTATTTTTAAGGCAGAGGCTGTATTGATTGCAGTCTCTGTATTTTTTTGTTCAATTATATATAAGCCTGTTGAGGTAAAAGCTGCTGTTGCATCTTTTACTCTTGGTGATGTTGTAATTTGGGCTTTTAGTTTGATTGCTGGACATTATGTTGCTGAACCAACATTTGATTGGATTGATGAAAAATTAGGCTGGACTGATTCTGATATTAAGACTGATGCAGAAGGAAATGTGATTATATCTCCGGAGCAGATTGAAGAGATCAAAAAGGCAGGACAGGAAGAATTGAATAACCAGTGGGCAGAAATTCCCGGAGCTTCTATCCGAAGCTGTGAAATTGATGATCCTTCAACTATAGGGGATAATACCGGAGCTACAACTTATGCCATGACTGTAAATGGTCCTGCTACATACCGTTATTATTATCCATATAGCACTGTCAGGTACCAGATTACTAAACTGATACCTGGTTATTATGTGGCATTAAGTGATACAGAGGTCGCAGTTTATAATCATAATCTGGTAGCGCAGGATTTAACAATTTATGAATGGGGATATCCTGCTTATCAGGATCCCACGTTGATTGATACCGGATCTGCACTTGGTCAATTGTTCGGCGGTGATATTCTTGTGTTTGAAAGTCAGAAGGCATTATCTGATTATCTTAGTTCTTTTGATGATCCGTTGGATGCTCCTGTCTTTCCGTATACTGCGGATTTGTGCAGGGGTACAGAATATGAAATCCGTTGTTATGATTATGAAACTGAAGCGGAACTATCCATATTTGATGTTGATCTTGATCTATCCAAGGGTCTTGTATTTACACCTTCAGGAAGCATTTATCTTAATTATTCTGATGCCAATGAAAACGGTATACCGGATGACCATGATACTGATCTTAAATCCGGGGAATGGATTACACTTTTTGAAGATAAAGAAAACGGCTGGAGTAGTGGCGATGTACAACTTTCTGGATCCTGGTCTGATTATGATATGTTGTCTTTTTCTTATGGAACGGTACAGGAAGGCGGTTATGGTGGTTTTTCGTCGGGTGTCTGGTATATTTCTACTGCGGATATAGCTGATATGGATATTATTATATTTACTTCCTGGAATGAGCGTTGTTTCAAAATACAAAAAGTTGATGGTGATAATACAAAATTGAATTGTTTTTATACTTATGGTGATCAGAGACCTGTTGTGTATGTAGTTCGGGGTTATAAGTTTTCAAGTTCCGGATCAGGTGGAGGATCACCCGGTTCTGTAGATCTATCTGAAACTAATAATCGTATCAATGGTATTCAGGAAACTTTGAATGATATTTTAAAGTGGATTAAGAAGATTTATAACCAGGTAGTAGTAGGAAATGTAATATCGGCTGTGGATGCTGTGGCTCAGGTAATGGATACAGCGAAGGACTATGTGGATGAAGCGCTGGAAGATACTGCATCCATTGCTGAATTAGGGGAAGCTCTTACTACAAAGTTTCCGTTTTCCCTTCCAAGCACACTCCTTGCACTTGTTACGGTCTTTGAAGCAGAACCTGTAACTCCTGTGTTTGAAGTGCCTTTTGTGATTTCATCCCTGCAGATCAAAGAGAAGTTTGTCCTCGATTTCAGTATGTTTGATGAAATTATATTTGTGCTGCAATGGTTTCTTCGGCTTATCTGGATCTATGGCCTTATTCGGCTTACTCCTAACTTCATTGATGTGGGTGGACTTACCAGTGGAGGGGATGGTGGCAGCTCATGAGCGTAATATATAAACTTTTTAAAATGCTGGTGGATATCTTTCCGGATGATCCGCTTTTGAAACTGATTAATGAATTTAAAACGGCTGAATGGCTTGGTTATCTGAATTATTTTATCCCGGTCAGTTTTTTTGTTGATGTAACCATGATATGGGTAGGTGCGATTATATCATACCGGGTTTATAAGGTCATAGCTAACTTTGTAATAAAGCTGCTGAAATAAACTGTATCTCATTTTCTTCCGGACGTTCCTGGCAGCTCCGGTACTGTTGAGATACACTTGGCAGATGTCAAGGGGACAAGCGAAGCGATACGCCGTAGGGCAGCCCTTGACATCTTCAGGAGCTTTGGATAGTAGGAAAGGAGTAAAGACGGACGCATTATCCGGCTTTGCTCTTGAATACCCTTTTTTTTTAATGGAGGTTTATAATATGTTTTTGTTTTTTTTCTTATTTTTTTCTATCGCTTTTTTAGTATTTTTCCCTCTTATTTGTGAGTATTTTAGGAATAAATAAGTTTTTCTTATTAAAAAAAATATTGTATCTCAAACTGTCCGGGAATGATCCGGCAGCTTCAGGAAAATTGGGATGCAGAAGTAAGCCCCCTTATATAAGGGGGTTTGGGGGATTTTTAAAATCCATTTACCGCTGTGCCATGTGTCGCCTATCTCGGCGCACTGTTTTTTGGCAACACGAGGGGGCTTCTGTTTCTGTTTGTCGATGCGCCTGTTGTCCCCGTGGGGGACTGTCTGTCCCCCTGTTATACATATATCCGCGCACGTGGAAGTTTTGTTCCCCTGTGGGCGCTGCTTAGATAGTCTTATCTGCTGTTTTTTAGCAGATTAGAGTATCTTAGACAGGGACAAGTACGAAGTGCGCCGGATGGCATAGGGGTTAGGGGTCACGGGCTCGGAAGCCCTTATAAAAAAAAATAGTATCTCAAACTGTCCGGGAATGATCCGGCAGCTTCAGAAAATTTGAGATACAGAAAGGATGATTTTTTATGATTGTTTTATATTCAGGTACACCCGGATCAGGTAAGTCTCTGAATGTTGCCCGTCAGATGATTACTAAGATGATGCTCGGTTACAACGTCATAGGTAATATGTATATTCATCGTGAACGGATTGCCGGATGCAAGGGAAAATATATCTATTGTGATACTTATGATCTTAATCCGTATCTGCTTATAGAGTATGCAAAAAAATATCATGTAAAGGGTAAGGAAGGACAGACTTATCTTGTTATAGATGAATGTCAGCGTATATTTAATAGTCGTGACTGGCAGCGTCCTGTAATGCGCGCATGGAATGATTTCTTCCAGATGCATCGTCACTATGGTTATCATGTGTACCTGATTACGCAGTATGACCGCCTTATAGATCGTCAGCTTCGTGCTTTGGTCGAATATAACCGTATACATAGAAAAGTATCCAATGCCGGGATGAAGGGTAAGATCATGTCCCTTCTTTGTGGTGGTAAGCTTTTTGTTTGTGCTGAAGAATGGTATCCAAAACATATGCCTACCGGATCCTATTTTTTCAGGTACCGTAAGAAATACGGGGAATTTTATGACAGTTATGCAGCATTTTCCATGGATGAAAAAGATAATGCTAATGAGCTTGCTTTGCTTTTGAAATCTGATGAAGAAACTGCGCCCCCTGCGGTGCCGGAAGGAGACGGGGCATGCGGGGCCCCCGTCGAGTCCGGCAGCCCGGGGGAAGCAGTGGATGATGTTTGTATTGTCTTCCCCTTTACGCAAGGAAGGAGATGTTAGCCTGGACACAGGGGCGCAGTCCCCTCCGGGGACCTCGCGCCTGGGGCTGGGAAAACGTCTCCGAGGGTTCATTGCGTCAAGGGGCATCATCCCCCATATTCCAAAGGGGGGATGATTGGTACATTTTTGTACTTTTTGGTGTTTCAATTTTGTACCGTTTTTGATGTGAAAAGAGGTGGTTAAATTGGACTATTTTTATTCAATAACCGACGATAAAGGTTTTGTCCATTCGGTCGATAATCTGGTTATTGAGTATGTAACGATAGGAGCAGATGGTGCCATTGCCCGGATATTGACGGATATTCAGCAGATAGGAGAGAAGCATAAAGATCATATTCATTACTGGGAACGTCTTAACTGTACTCCATGCAGTAAATGGAGCTGGTGTCAGCATAATGTGCATCTTGATGATGGTATATATATCAGCATCGGTCACTATGTGAATTATGCAAAGCCAAAAGCAGACTGGCAGGTATATCCGGTTGTTAAGTTGGAAGTCAATCCGAATAAACACGCAGGAAAAGAAGTACTGAAAGATCTGCTTGAGGTTCTCCGGGTATGGGGTGACGATGTGACGCTGCTTAAATATGATTATGCGGTTGATGTTCCAATGCCTCCGGATGAAGTTGAGGTATTCGGAAGCAGAAAGGAAAAAGGGCTGTATAAGGGTACCAGATATTTTGGACAGAGAAATAAAAACGGTTATTGTAAAATCTATGATAAGCAGAAGGAACAGGATCTTGATGATCCAATGACACGTATTGAGCATACAATTGTCTGTTCCGGCAAAACAACAAAAAATATCAGCTTTGAAAAAGTTTATGTAAAGACTAAAAAATATAAAGAGAGTATTGAAAATGATGAAAAGATGACAACCAATGACAGGGTTTTACTGGACTTTTGCAATCTGTGCATAGCTAACAAACTTGACTATGAAAGTATTATTGATAAGCTGGATAAGCGAAAAAGAAGATTTATAAAAGAGCATTTGAAAAATAGTGAATTTGAACAGTTGAATTTTGATGACAATATCCGGAATAAGCTGCTTGATAAAGTATATGAGTATTTCGGAGTTGAGAAAAAAACGGATATAGAAGTTGATGGAAATGGTTTTGTTGTGCTGGATGATGATTTTGTGCTGCCGTTTGATTAAAGAAAAGGAGAGATGAATATGGCAAAGAATGTAAGTAAAAGTATCAGGCTTTCAGATGAGGTTTATGAGTATATCAGCAATTACCGGGGAGAAGGTTTTAATGAAAAATTTGAAAATATCATCCTGGACTATAAGAAGAAAGAGAAGCAGATCAATGACCGGATTAAGGCAAAAGAAAAGGAGCTAAAGCTCTGGTCTGATCGTGTGAATGAGGTTATTGTCAAAATCAGGAAACTGGAAAGAATGCAATATCAGATCAATAATTGTAAGCAGTATCTTGATACGATTGAGAAAGATTTGAAAGATATTTTTGTTGTATCACAAAAATAGTCCTGGTTTCCGGTATTCAATCCGAAAATTGAGATACAGTTTAAAATTAAGGAGAAATATGTATGAGTGATCCCAGATGTGAAAAGTTTAAATGTACCCAGTCAAATGTTCCTGACTGTGAGCATTGTTCCTATGAATTTGTGTGTCCGTACGCCTGTACATGTTCATTATGTCTGTATGGGATGCCTTCAGACTTCATAGCTTGCCCACACAAGCCTTTTACAAATTTCACGAGGGAAAATGTGGGTTAAATGATAAAAATGCGAAAATGGGGCAAATAAGTGTTGACTGATTGAAGTAGTCTGTGTTAAAATCCTAGACATAGACGATGACAACTATTCGCAAAAGAACAGTTTAACGAAAAGTTCGTGTGATTAAACCTTAACAATTTCCTCCGAATCCAACATAATCGTAAACGGACCGTCATTTATCAAAGACACTTTCATGTCAGCGCCAAAACTGCCGGTTTGAACCTTCAGCTCTGTATGACGGCATTTTTCAATGATGTATTGATATAATTGTTCTGCCAGTTCCGGATTACCCGCTTTGATAAAAGACGGTCGGTTTCCGTGCCTGCAGTCTGCATATAAGGTAAACTGTGATATCAATAAAAGTTCTCCTGAAACGTCAGAAAGGCTCAAATTGGTCTTTCCGGCGGCATCCTTGAATATTCTTAGGTTAAGAAGCTTTTGGACCATTTTATCGGCAATTTGAGCGTTATCAGTTTCACAAATACCGATAAAAACTACAAATCCTTTTTGAATGCTGCCGATAATTTCCTGATCTACGGCTACAGATGCATTTTGAACACTTTGTATCAAAAATTTCATTTGTTTTCCTCTTTCTCCGTCGAAGTGTCATCCATGTCATGTTTATTTCTGTTTCTTTCCACGACGGATTTGATATTTTTGAAAATTGAAGCAGAGGAGTCGGATTTTCGTGCATTTCTCCTCTTCTCTTCTGTCAGCTGAATCATCTCATTTTCTTCAATTTTATCCAAATACATATATTCTTTTGTATTTGTCGAAAGACCTTTTGTCTCCAGCATCGTATTCAGTTTTCTTTTTATTCCGGCATAAATTAGTGCAAAAATAGGGACACCTATTGCCATACCGATAATTCCGAAATATGCTCCGAATACCGTAATGGAGAAAATAACCCAGAAACTGGAAAGTCCCGTAGAATTGCCCAAAATCTTCGGTCCCAGAATATTGCCGTCAAACTGTTGTAAAATCAAAATCAATATAATGAATTTGATTCCGCTGATCGGGTCTACCATCAGGATCAATAAGGCACTGGGAATTCCCCCCAGAAACGGCCCGAAAAACGGGATGATATTCGTGACTCCGACGATAACGCTGACAAGAATTTCGTAAGGAAGTTCGAAAATACTCATAAATGTAAAACATAAAATTCCGATTATAATGGAATCAATGATTTTCCCGCTGATATAGGAGCCGAATGTTTTGTTTGCATAACGGAAATCACTGATAATTCCATTGGCATTTTCTTCGGAAAATAATGCATACGCAAGTTTCTTGGCCTGTCCCGTAAAGGTTTCTTTACTGGATAATACATATATGGAAATGATCAGACCGATCACCAGGTTCCAGAGTACCTTCGCAACCCCAAGCACACTCAGGGAAACTTCCTTTATAATCACATTTGCCTTTGGAAGAACACTGTTGTTTAACCAATCGTTCAATTCTCCCGAATAGGTATTGATCAAGTTAGTCGCCATTTCTTCAATTGTTTTATTGGAAGAAAGCATATTTTCTATTAATCTTTCCAAATTATTGACATAGATGGATGATTGCAAAATAATGCTTTGGATACTTGCAATCACTTCTTTCAGAACAATGGAGAAGAAAATATAGAGCATATAAATTGTCAAAAACATGGTCAATAAAATTGCCAGCGTTCTGATACGTCGACGGGTTTTTAATTTTTCCGTATCAAGATGAAATGCTTTATATAAAGGATAAAGCAGCTTCCTTTCAAAAAAACTACAGATAGGGGTAAGCAGATATGCCATAATCATGCCGTATATAATAGGTGTACATACATTAAAAACCGATTTGATGATGTCAATCATTTTTCCTGTATGAAACAAAAGATAATAAAATAAAATTGCGGCCGCCAGCACAAGAAATCCGGTTATACCCCAGTATAAATATTTTTTATCCAAACGAAACTTCACAATCAGCACCTCATCTTCTCAATTGCTCTTATTGCATTAATTATATCATACTTATCGTTTAGATTCTGTAAAATTTTTGTCAGATCATAAAATTATTGTTTTTTTTGATAAATCATACTTCTATGGTGTATAATGAAAGGCAGAAAATAGAGAAACAAAAATGAGGATTACGTTATGGATGCACAGAGATTATATAGTTTTACGAGGCGTGCAATCGATGATTACCGGATGATAGAGGAAGGTGATCGCATTGCGGTCGGTATTTCCGGAGGAAAAGACAGTCTGACACTGCTTTATGCCTTAAAAGGATTAATGCGTTTTTATCCGAAAAAATTTCAACTACATGCCATTACGGTTGACTTAGGTTTTGACAATCTCAATCTGGAAGGTATTCAGAAATTTTGTGAAGATCTGGAAGTCCCCTATACGATTTTGTCCACGCAGATTGCACAGATTGTATTTGAGGATCGCAAAGAAACCAATCCCTGCTCTTTGTGTGCGAAGATGCGTAAAGGTGCACTGAACGAGAAAATCAAAGAACTCGGATGCAATAAAGTAGCTTATGCACACCACAAGGATGATGTTGTCGAAACCATGCTGATGTCATTGATATTTGAAGGCCGTTTTCATACATTTTCTCCCAGGACCTACCTTGATCGCATGGATCTGACCGTGATCAGACCGCTTCTTTATATGAATGAGGCCGATGTTGTGGGATTTGTCAATAAATACCAAATACCGGTAGTCAAAAGCCCCTGCCCGGCCGACGGAAACACCAAACGGGAATATGTCAAAAACCTTCTACGACGTCTGAATCAGGAAAATCCGGGGGTGAAGGAAAGAATGTTCACTGCAATCGTAAACAACCATATGCCAGGATGGCCGGAAATCTAACGGAAATCTAATAAAAAGAAGGTAATAAATTATGGAAAAATCCAACAACAAACAAGGAAAAAACTACCATGATCAGGTGCAGATAGAACAGACCATGAAGCTGCGTGAAACACTGACTACGCTACCGCCGTTTTGTAAAAATTTCTTCCGCGGAATGGATAATACCATGTCGGCGCGTACAAAACTCGGATATGCGCTGGATCTGCGGATATTTTTTGAGTTTTTACACGAAAACAACAGCCAGCTGAATAAGATACCGATTACAGAATATAAGCTCTCCGTTCTGGATCAGATTACCAAGGAAGATATTGAAGAATACATGGAATACCTGTCTTATTATAAAAAGGACGGAAAGGAATATACCAACGACGAACGGGGAAAAGCAAGAAAACTTGCATCATTAAGAAGTTTTTATAATTATTTTTATACCAGCGAGTTGATTGAAAAAAATCCCGCTGCATTGATGAAAATGCCCAAATTGCACCAGAAAGAAATTATCCGTTTGGATCCCGATGAAGTGGCTACGCTTCTGGATGCTGTTGAAAACGGAGACCACATGACCAAATCCGAATTAAAATATCATGCCAAAACCAAAACAAGGGATCTGGCACTATTAACCCTGCTTTTGGGAACCGGAATCCGTGTTTCGGAATGTGTCGGACTTGATATTCAGGATGTTGATTTTAAAAATAACGGCATTAAAATCCGCAGAAAAGGCGGATATGAGGCAATTGTCTATTTTGGGGATGAAGTTGAAAAAGCGCTGAAAGATTATCTGGTGTTGAGAGAAACCATCATTCCGGAAACCGGACACGAAGATGCATTATTTTTATCCATGCAGAACAGGCGAATCACTGTCAGAAGTGTAGAAAATCTGGTCAAAAAATACGCCGGCAAAGTAACCAGTCTGAAAAAAATCACACCACATAAATTAAGAAGTACATACGGTACAACATTGTATCAGGAAACCGGTGATATTTATCTGGTGGCCGATGTCCTCGGTCATAAAGATGTTAATACCACCAGAAAACATTATGCGGCACAGGCGGATTCCAGACGACGCATGGCCGCAAATGTGGTAAAATTACGGAGCGATGCCGATTGACGGTATTCTCCGTAATTTGTTTTATTTTACTTCTTCGGAAAAATAAGGTATCAGCAAATAATTCCCACTCTGTATTTTGTCACCGGATATTTGATTAACCGCTTTAATCTCTTCAATGAAATCCTGCACCGTATCATAATGATCGTAGTCCACGGTTTCCTCTGCGATGGACCACAAAGACTCGCCCTGTTCAATCCGATGACTGGTATAATATTTATATTCATTTGCATGTTCTGTTGAATTTGCCCTGGCCGATAAAGAAAAAACGGATAATGCAAAAACCATTACAAACAATGCTGTCATGCAGAAAAAAGAAATTTTACAAAGCATTGCTTTTTTCTTTTGCATTTTTATATTCTGCTTTCTTACTCTTCTGTTTTTATTCATATTTTTTTCCTCCCAATCTCTCAGATATATAAATCAATCCTATCAATGCGTTTTTTTCGAACATTTGTTGCGAACATTTGTTTTTATATTGACATTATACGAATGAATGTTCGAAAAGTCAATAGAAAAATCGAACAAATTTTCGGAATATATGTTTGCTTTTTTGTGCGGTTGATGTTATACTATATATAGTTCAACCGAACAGAAGGATACGAAATAAGGAGGTTCCTATATGGCTCAGGGAAAAATATCTGCAAAACAGCAACAGATTTTAGAATTTATTAAAGAAGAAATATTAAAGAAAGGTTATCCGCCGGCAGTCCGAGAAATATGCGAAGCGGTTCATCTTAAGTCCACCTCTTCCGTTCATTCTCATCTTGAGACACTTGAGAAAAACGGTTATATCCGGCGCGATCCTACAAAGCCGCGGGCAATCGAGATTGTAGATGACAGTTTCCAGATGGTCCGGAGGGAAATGGCAAGTATTCCGATCATCGGTACCGTTGCTGCCGGACAACCGATTTTTGCACAACAAAATATTGAAGGTTATTTTCCGGTTCCTGCCGATATCGTTCCCGCAGGCGAAACCTTTGTTCTTCGCGTAAAGGGCGACAGCATGATCAATGTGGGAATTTTTGACGGAGATCAGATTTTTGTTCAACAGTGTAATACTGCCAGAAACGGAGACATTGTCGTTGCACTGGTTGAAGATTCCGCTACCGTTAAAACATTTTACAAGGAAAACGGTTATATCCGGCTTCAGCCGGAAAACGATACCATGGAACCGATTATTGTACAGGATTGTGCTATTTTAGGTAAGGTTTTCGGCGTTTTCCGCTTATGCAGATGATATGCAGATGATAAATTCCGAATCATATATTTAAAAAAATGCTGTCCGGTCACTGTTTCATGTCCGGGCAGCATCTCATAATTTTATGCACATTAAAATCTAATCTTATAATTGGTCTTTATCCACAAATTTTCCGTCTCTCCAGATCCTTTCCAGATCATAGAACAAACGGTTTTCTTTATCAAAAATATGGACAACGATATCACGGTAATCTACCAAAATCCAGTTTCCGCTGTCATAGCCTTCACATTGTTTCTGATCGACACCCATTCTGCCGAGCTTTTCTTCCACATTATCACACAATGCCTGCACCTGATTACGGTTGTTGCCGGATGCAATAATGAAATAATCTGCAAGTGTGGAAACTTCGCTGATATCAATTACTTTAATGTCTTCTCCCTTTTTATCTTCCAATGCTTCAATTGCAGCAAGGGCAATTTCCTTTGAGGTTAAATTGTTACTCATACAAGCTCCTTCCGTTACTGTTATATTATATTTTTCTATGCAATCATACACAAGCCGTCCGTTACATATCCGTCAGATTCTTATAATATTCATAAGTCTCCTGTGTCAACTGATCAATGGATGCATTCTTTTCCTTCAAATATTGCAATGTGCCCTGTAATATTAAGACCATTGCTTCGTTTAAATTTCGAAAAGCCGTCATTCTGACTTTCGGAAGATCCGGAAGCATTTTTCTGTTTGGTTCAATATAATCGGCAATATAAATGATCTTTTCCAATTCCGTCATACCGGGTTTGCCGGTTGTGTGATATCGGATTGCATTTAATACAAAATTATCGGTTACGTCATATTTTTCTTTTGCAAGTACCGCCCCAAGCTTTGCATGGAGCAGATCCGGATTTTTTTCTTCTGCATCATTCAGGCGGATATCATATTTTTTGCACAATCTGCGCTTCTCATTGGTGGGAATGCACTTGGCATTATCATGAAGCAGACCGGCAAGATACGCATCATACAGATCATCTCCGTGTGCCATGGCAAGACTTACCGCTGTATAGGCAACGCCAAGCGTATGGACATAGCGTTTTTTATCCAGTTCTTTTGAGAGCTTCTTCTCAATGGATTTTAAATATTCATCTTCGGTACTGAAGTTATGCAATCTGCTACCTCCCATAATACAAATGATGTTCTCTGATATATGCAGCAACTTTTGCCGGAAGCATCTGTTCCACCATCTGATCCGTATAAAACTGTTCTCTGATCCGTGTCGATGAAATGTCGATCGGAGGCATATGAAGCGTAAAAATGCGTGCATGATACCCGGAAATCAATTTGTTGCTTTGTTCTGTCAATTTCTGCATATCGCAGTCATCTCTTACTGCGACTAAAATGACAGCGTACTCCATGATTTTTTCCGGATGGACCCATGATTCGATGGAAAACAGGGAATCCGCTCCGAGAATAAAATAAAACTCGTCCTTAGGGTACTGTTTCCGTAAAGTTTCCAGCGTCCGGAATGTATAGGAATTGCCGCCGGTTTCTATTTCCACTGTGGATAATTCATAAGAAGGAAACGCTTCAATCGCAAGGCGCACCATCTCAAGCCGGTGCACTTCGTCCGTGATCTTTCTGTCTTTTTTCATCCATGGAATATGATTGGGAATAAACAGAATTTTATCCAGCTTCTGCTGCTTGAAAGCCTGTTCTGCCAGCTGCATATGGCCATTGTGAATGGGGTCAAAGGTTCCTCCCATAATACCGATTTTGGACATCACATCGCCCTCTCTATTTCGGAAGTTCTATTTTTTTATGATCTTTGCTTTCCTTATACAGGACAATTTTTTTGCCGATGACCTGTACGACCTGGGATCTGGTACGTTCAGCCAGCGCCTGTGCAATTGCTTTGGGATCATCCATACAGTTTTTTAAAACGGCAATTTTAACCAGTTCTCTCGTATTAAAAGCTTCGTTGACGGCTTCGGTCACTTCCGGTGTCAGACTGGATTTGCCGATCTGGAAAATCGGTTCAATATTCATTGCGAGGCCTTTTAAATAAGCACGTTGTTTACTTGTCATTTCTTTCTCCGTCTGCCGTTATCCTATATAGGACGGCATGTATTTTCTTTTATTTATAATAATCAAATTTTAATCCGTACATACGGACTGTATCCCCTTCATGGATACCCAGTTCCTCCAGCTGATCAAGAATTTCGTTTTCTTTCAGGAATTTCTGGAAGAATACGAAGCCCTTCTCGCTGTCCAAATTGGTATAGCCGAGCATTCTTTCGATACGTGGACCTTCCACCACATATTCATCCTCTTCTTCATCATAGAAAACGGAGAATGGTTCATTGGAGTATGCCAGCATCTCGTCGGGGACAAATTCCGGCTCGAATATTACCGGCGGCTCATTGATCTCATTGAGCATTGTTTTAACGGCAAATAAAAGCTCATTCAGCCCTTTTCCGCTGACAGCCGAAATAGGGAACACTTTGATGCCTTTCGGCTCAAATTCGTCCTTTAAACGCTTTACGGGGTCATTTCCGCCGTCATCATAAATGGCATCGATCTTATTTGCTGCAATTACCTGCGGTCTTGCGGCAATATCCGCGTTGTATGCTTCCAACTCTTTATTGATCGTATAAATATCCTGAATGGGGTCTCTGCCTTCCGTTCCCGCCACATCTACCATATGGATAATGACACGGGTTCTCTCTATATGACGCAAAAATTCATGTCCCAATCCGATGCCTTCGGAAGCACCTTCGATCAAACCCGGAATATCCGCAATGACAAAGCCGCCGCCCTCCATATCCACAACACCCAGATGGGGATTTAAGGTTGTAAAATGGTAATTGGCAATCTTGGGTCTGGCGTTTGTCACTCTGCTGAGCAGGGTGGATTTTCCCACATTCGGAAAGCCCACAAGACCGACATCGGCAATGCATTTCAATTCCATCAAAATATTCAGTTCCTTGGCCGGTTGCCCCGGTTGTGCATATTTGGGGGCCTGCATGGTGCTTGTGGCATAATGCTGGTTTCCGTTACCGCCTTTACCGCCGGTCAACAGTACCATTCTGCGGTTGTCCCCCGACATATCCGCAATAATGCGCCCGCTTTCTTCCTCTTTTAAGACAGTGCCTTCCGGGACTTTGATAATGATATCTTCCCCGTTTTTACCGCGGCAGTTTCGTTTGCCGCCCTGCTCGCCGTCTTTTGCACAATATTTTCGAATATGTCTGAAATCCGTCAGGGTATTTAATCCTTCGTCGATTTCAAAAATAACGCTGCCGCCGTCTCCGCCGTCTCCGCCGTCGGGGCCGCCGTTCGGCACATATTTTTCTCTGCGGAAGGAAACATGTCCGTCTCCGCCCTTACCGCTTCTTACATAAATTTTCGCGCGATCTGCAAACATATGCTCACCTCATGAGTAGTTTGTGTCATTTTGTTGTTTCTTATGAAAAAAGGGGCTGTTGCATTTTAATCAGAAATGCAGCAGCCCTCTGGTAATTCGTATTAGTCCTCTACCGGATAAACGGAAGCCTGTTTTTTATCTCTTCCTTTTCTTTCAAATCTTAAAACGCCGTCAACCAGAGCGAATAATGTATCATCTCCGCCTTTACCGACATTGACACCGGGATGGATCTTTGTTCCGCGCTGTCTGTATAAGATATTTCCGGCTTTTACGAACTGTCCGTCAGCTCTTTTCGCACCTAATCTCTTGGACTCGGAATCTCTACCGTTCTTGGTAGAACCTACACCTTTTTTATGAGCGAAAAATTGAAGGTTCATTCTTAACATGGGTGTTACACCTCCTTAATTTCCATTGATACAAAATCATCATATTCTTTGGCGATTTCTTCAAATCCTAAGTAAGCAGCCGCTAAAAGCAGGCTCGCATCATGTCCCGGCAGATCTTTGATCAGGAATTTCATGGAACCGTCCTTTTTATCTGCGGACTGTTCAAATTCATCCTCACAGAAACGCTCAATGGCATTCTGTGTATTGATTGCCAGCACGGAGATCGATGCACACACAATATCACTGCCGTAATCGGCTGCACCCGCGTGTCCCCTAATCTCAAATCCTTTTATTACATTTGAAGCTTTATCGCACAACATCGTTATGGCTGTCATTTATGCCACCTGATTATTAAGCATTAATCTTCTCAATTTTAACCTGAGTGTATGCTTGTCTATGACCATTTTTCTTGTGATAACCTGTTTTTCTCTTGTACTTGTAAACGATTACCTTTTTGCCTCTGCCCTGATCCATAACAGTTGCCGTTACGGAAGAAGAAGCTACGTCGGAACCGACTTTTAAGCCGTTATCACTTACTGCAAGAACCTGGTCAAATGTTACAGTGCTTCCGGTCTCGGCATCTAATTTTTCAACTCTGATGACATCACCCTCGGAAACTTTGTACTGCTTTCCACCTGTTGCAATAATTGCGTACATAAGGCACCTCCTAATAATTACTCGCTAACTGCGGTGGTGTCTCAAAAGGACACACTTTTACCTCGTTATGCGGCATACCGTAGTATAATAGCATGCGACAATGTCAATTGTCAAGCCCCGAAAAGGCATTTTTTGCAAAGAAATAGGCGATCATCTGGCTTCTGGAAGAAAATTCCGCCGTCTTTAACAATTCCCGGCATTCTTCTTTAGAATAAAATTCTGCCTGAATCTGTTCATTATCGGAAGTATGGTCGGAAAATTCTCCTTCCGCTTCCACAATGACAATCCTCGTCTGAATATCCGAGATCGCCACCGCAGCAAAGGACGGCGGCAGAATATCAATGATCCGCTTGAGCTTCAATCCCGTTTCTTCATATAATTCACGTGCCGCACATTCTTCTATGGTTTCACCGGGCTCTATCAGGCCGGCACAGAGATTATAGATTGTGCGGTTAATGCCCATGCGGAATTCTTTCAGCAGCAACAATTTATCATTGCAAAGAACCACCATGGAAATTCCGCTGACCGATTTTCCAAGATCTTCTTTGTCCGGTATTTCGCTGCGACTGACAATTTCATACTTTTTTTCTTTTCCTGCTTTATTCAGATAAGTTAGCTCATAGTTTTTCAGATACTTACCGTCTCTGACCTTCTCAATGCCTAACAGTTTCATATAATCCCACCTCACACAACTGATCTTTCAAAGGAATATCTTTTTTCTGCCTTGTAATTTCCACAAGCCCCAAAGGCGTAATATCCACCACATCCGCTTTGACATAGTCCATAGCCATATTCTCGCGAAGTCTGTTTAGCAATGCCGCATCTTCAGTCTTGGAATTGTTGCTGATAAAATCCACGATCACGATTCCCGTGATATTACGGGATGTCAAAATATACGGAATCATCTCGGCAGCCTCCCTGTTTGTCAGGGAACAAAGTTCTTTTTTGCTCATCTTTTTCATATTCTTGCCCGAATTAACATCTATGACCGTCAAAGCCTCTGTGGGTTCAATGACAAGATACCCGCCCGACTTCAGCCATACCGTTCTGCTGACCGCTTCATGCAGTTTCCCTTTCAATCCGTAAAGTGCCTGCAGCGAAAAACTCTCATCCGTATAAATTTGTAGCATTTGTGTCAAATTTCGGGGAAGCGATTGACTCAATCGGTCAAATTCATCCGGATGATCCGTAACAAGTTTTGTGACTTTTCTGAAATCCACTCTGGAAATCTGATCCTCTGCAAAAGCAGGCCCTTCGTATAATTGAGAATATATGGTTCTGCTCTCCGCATTTTTAAGCATTATCTTCAGATTTTGGCAAAGAGTTTGGATTTCATCCGTAAGGAGTCGATATTCTTCTTTCTCCAAAGAAGCCGCATTTGTCCGGATAATACAGGACATTCCTTCACTGACGAAGGGTGTACACATGGCAAAAAATTCTTCCTTTAAAGCAGCCGGAAGTTTCTTGGAACAGACAACTCCTCCGGGTTTGCTTGTTACAACACAGTAAATGCCGGTCAGGGATAGTTCGGCAGACAATACCGCTTCCTTTGTCTTCACCGCATCCTTTACTACCTGCACCGGAATACGCATTTCACATTTACAGACCGTCAGTTCTTCCCCGGTAAGCGGCAGAAAACCGCAGACACCTTTCCGGTATTCCACAAAAGCCGCTTTCAGATTAGGCAGGATATTACTGACCCTTCCCACAAATATTTTATTCATATCCCGGCTTTCGCGGGTATCAAAAGCCGCCAGATGCAGCTTGTCATCTACAATGGAAAAGAATCCTCTTTTCTTTTCTATATCGGTAAAAATCACCGTCTGCTCCATGGATGGTATCCCGTATCCTTTCCTATCTGTCCCTGCCCACATCATCTAAAGGAATCAAATTTCCGTTCTCATTGCGGGTATAGGTTTCTTCCCTCGTTACAATAAAATCAAATTCTCCCGGTTTTTCCTTACAAAAATCATAATAAGCTTCCATAACCATGCCCGGCTTGATATTGCCGCTGCTGCTGGCATCTACCAGAAGATAAATCTGCGCTTGATCTGACCGGAAATCAAAAATACCTTCTTTTAAATTAAACAATCTGGTACTTTTCTTGGTCTCTTTCTCGTAAGGAATTTCCTCCTGCGCCATAAACGCATCAAAGTTGTCTCCAAAATGAAATGCGGGTTCATGACCCGGACGGATTTTAACCGTATATCCGGCAGCCGCCACACTTGCCATGGCATTTCCGGCATTTTCCGGCAAAGCTTTTACCGAAAGAATGTCAACTCCCTCTGCCATGGTCTGATTCAGTTGTTTTTTCATTTGCTCCGTGGACATCTGCTCCGTCAACTCTATGTCCAGATATTCTCCGTTGCTGTATAACCCTACACCCAGCGGTGCCGCAAAGGACATAATCTGATGCGGACTGAACCCTGTCGTATAGGCAATGGGGATTTCCGCCCTGCGGATCGCCTTTTGGAAATACCGCATCATATCCAGATGACCAATGAAAATCATGGAGCCGTATTTTGAAAATTTAATTCGATATTTCATAAAAACCTCTCGCCGTCGTATCGTTATACTCTTTCTTCAAAACAGATGCCTGTCCCAAAACGGGCGGCACCGCAACCCTGACATGCCAATTTGCAATTTGGTGTCACTTCTTCCTTTAATGCACGCTGCCATTCCCGTTTTAAAAACTCCTTGGTCACGCCGCAGCTGATAAAATCCCATGGGAATTTTTCATCCAGACTTCTTTCTCTGGTCGTATAAAAATCTACGGACAGCCCGCAGGCATCAAAGCATTCCATCCACACGTCATGCTTGTAATATTCTCCCCAGGCATCGTATATACAACCTCTCTTATAAGCCATATAAATAACATCCGCAACCCTGCGGTCTCCTCTGGCCAAAATTCCTTCCAGAACAGATACATCGGCCTCATGCCAGTTGTATTTGATGCTTTTTTTATTCAACTGTTCCAAAACGGCAGTCTTTACCGTGTGCGCTTTATCCAAAAACTGCTCCTTTGTACACATAGGTGCCCATTGGAACGGTGTAAACGGTTTCGGAATAAAAAAGGATGTGCTTGCCGTGATCTGAACCTTACCGTTTCGTTTTTCTTTCGGTACGGTCTCATAATAAAGCTTGGCGATTTCATTACTAAGCTCTGCAATGCCTCTGGCATCTGCTTCTGTTTCCGTCGGAAGCCCCAGCATAAAATATAATTTCACCTTATTCCAGCCGCCTTCAAATGCAAGTTTTGCCCCATTCAAAATGACTTCTTCGGTCAATCCTTTGTTGATCACATTCCGCATCCTCTGAGTGCCTGCTTCCGGGGCAAAGGTCAGGCTGCTTTTTTTCACATCCTGTACTTTACTCATGACATCCAGAGAAAAGGCATCAATCCTCAACGAAGGAAGGGAAATATTCACATGCCGTTCTTTACAAATGTCTATGAGATAGTCCATCAGCTCCGGCAGTTTGGAAAAATCGCTGGAGCTCAAAGAACTCAGGGAAATTTCTTCATGACCGGTTGCTTTTAACATTTCAAGAGCATATTTTTCCAAAAATTCCAAAGAACGCTCCCTGACAGGACGGTAAAGCTGTCCCGCCTGACAAAACCGGCAGCCGCGGATGCAACCGCGCTGAATCTCCAGCACAACACGGTCCTGTGTGACCTTCATAAAGGGAACAACCGGCTTCGCGGGATAATAGGTATCACTTAATTCCGTTACCAGTTCCTTTGTAATTGTTTTGGGTAACCCCGGCTCCGTCGGATAAAAATCGGCAATGGTACCGTCATCATGATAGGTTGTCTCATAAAACTGCGGTGCATAAATGCCCGGCAGCTTTCCGGCTTCCAACAAAAAGTCTCTGCGGCTTTTTCCCATATCACGGTAATCTTTATACAAATCCAATAAAACCCTGTACTGTGTCTCTCCTTCTCCGATATAAAACAGATCAAAAAAGGGTGCCAGCGGCTCGGGATTGTAAGAACAGGGGCCTCCACCGATGACAATCGGATCCTCCCATGTACGATCCTTTGCAAAGATCGGTATCCCGGACAGATCCAAAACCTGTAAAATATTGGTATAACACATTTCGTATTGTATCGTAATACCGAGAAAATCAAAATTTTTCACGGGATCCTGAGATTCCAGTGCAAACAGCGGAATATGCTCCTTTCTCATAATCTCATCCAGATCCATCCACGGGGAATAGACCCGTTCGCACCAGGTATCTTCAAATTGATTCAGCATATCATACAAAATCTGAATCCCGAGATGTGACATTCCAATCTCGTAAACATCAGGAAAGCACATGGCAAAACGAATATCCACGCGCTCTCTGTCTTTCATGATGGAATTTACTTCACCGCCGATATATCGGGCGGGCTTATCAATCTTTAATAAAATTTCATCAGTTAATGCTAGTTTTCTCATAATCTAAAGTATAAGTGAAATCCTCCACAAAATCAATGACCTTATGGGAATAATCCCTTTGAATCGCGGTCTGTAAGTTTTTGGTAAATGTACCGTTTTCCGATTCCAGAGTAAAATGATACATGCAAAGCGCACCGAATAAAAGAACGGATAAAACCAAACGAAACCTCCCGTAAAACCTACTTTTACCGTCTGTCCGGTCCTGATTGGGCGTTTCTTCATCCGTATACGCATTGCCCGGAGACGCAATCCCCGCCAGAGTATTGACATGGCTGGCATTGTTCCTCTGATATTCCCGAAGCCGCATGATCTGCTCCAACTTTTCATCCCTGCTTAATGTTTTATGCATATATAACACCTGCCCATATAATCATAGACTGCCGCCTCAGAGAACATTGTTTGCAAATTGTAACAGATATCAAAGGAAACCTTTATATAAACGCCAACACTTAGATTGTGTTTTTTGCCAATCTTATGTATCGTTACGTTTTTATAGAGCAAAAGCGTGTTTCCGTGATATCTGTTACAATTTGCAAACTCATTTTTTTCTCAAGACGGTATCGCTTTTTATCATTTTATGCAGGTTGTACCTGCCATATGTAAAAAAATAGAGGGCTGCCATGCTTAGAATCAAACTGCATTACAACCCTTTATTATTTTCAGCGTTTTGCCAGATCGCTTGTGATTTCTTCCCAGGTAACTCCTTTTTCCACCATCAGTACCATCATGTGGTACAGGAAATCGGAAATCTCGTATTTAATTTCCTCCGGATTGGGGTTTTTGGCAGCAATGACAATCTCCGTCGCTTCCTCACCCAGTTTCTTCAAAATCTTATCAATACCTTTGTCAAACAGATAATTGGTATAGGAGCCTTCTTTGGGATGCAGCTTTCTGTCTTTGATAATATTGGTAACATTTTCAAAAACAGTCAGCGGATTTTCCACATCCTCTTCTTCCATCGGAATGAGATCTCGGTAAAAACAGCTGTAATTGCCGGTGTGGCAGGCCGCCCCAATCTGTTTCACTTTGGCTAGTAGTGTATCGTTATCACAATCCACGCTCAGGCTCTTTACATATTGGAAATGACCGCTGGTCATACCTTTTACCCACAATTCTTTGCGGCTGCGGCTGTAATAAGTCATCTTACCGGTACGGCATGTCTTGTTGTAGGCTTCCTCATTCATATATGCCACCATCAGCACCTGTCCCGACTGATAATCCTGAACAACAACCGGTACCAGCCCGTCCGGACCGAGCTTAAATTCGCTGAATGGCATCTGTGGTTTAAAGATATGTACATCAATGCCTCTCTGCGACGCAATTTCCTTAATGGAATCCAGTTCTTTCAGATTTTCATTGACCAAAGCACCGGATATGCCGCTGATTTTTTCGTTTTCCAAAAGGGAAAGAATTTTATCAAGAGAAATTTCAGGCAACATGGCAACCATCGGAAGAAGACTGATCTGTATTGCCTGCTTAAGTGCATGCTCATCCATGCAGAAAAGCTCATCCGCATATTCTTCCAATGCCTTGGGATCCGTCATGATCTGTTCCGCAGACATAAATGAAGCCCCGATCTTTTCCCTTCCGAATTTTTTGGAAACCTCCTCCAGTATTTCAAAAGCAGATGTTTTATTTAAGTTTAAGATTGCTTTTTTACAACCGGCATAAAGGATTTTTTTCACATCCTCCATACGCTTGATATTCCCTGCTCCATAAACAGGAATTCCAACATTTTCTGCAATCTGCTTCATAATAAGGATTGCTTCTTCATGGGTTGCGTCATTATATGAAAGATCAAAAACAATAAGCGCATCCGCTTCGGAATCCGCGTATTCCGTTGCCAGGGAAACCGGATCCATGGAAAGAATCGTCGTATCATTCAGACCTTTGATTGCTTTTTTTTCGGACAAGTAAATACATGCCACAAATTTTTTACTCATTTTTAAATATCTCCGTTCTGCGTAAAAATCATTTTCTTATGTAAAATCCGGCCGGATAACAAACATTATGTCAAGGATCCCTTTGTACTGGGTACATCCGTACATCTGGGCTCCATGGAAGTCGCCATATCCAGTGCCTTTGCAAAAGCCTTGAACATTGCTTCGATAACGTGGTGATCATTATCTCCGGCCAACATGCGGATATGCAGGTTCATGCCGCTGCTGTAGGAAACCGCATAGAAAAATTCTTTGACAAGCTGGGTATCCATATCTCCCACAAATTCTCCCTGAAAAGATGCATCCATGGAAAAATACGGTCTGCCGCACAGATCAATGGAACATAATACCAGTGCTTCGTCCATGGGCAGGACAAAGAACCCATAACGGCTGATGCCTTTTTTATCGCCTACCGCCTTAGCAATGGCAGTTCCGAGGACAATGCCGCAGTCCTCGACGGTATGATGTGCATCCACTTCCAGATCTCCGGCAGCCTGAAGCTCCAGATCAAAGTAACCGTGCTTTGCAAAGCCGGCAAACATATGATCCAAAAAACCAACCCCGGTCTTTACATTTGATTTTCCGGTTCCGTCCAATTCCAATGTCATGGAAATATCGGTTTCCGATGTTTTTCTTGTAATTTCTGCTTTTCTTCCCATACTTCTACCTCGTTATTCCTTTTCTAAGCTCATATGCATTCCTTTTGCCTTACAGATGTGCCTTCAAATCATGAATCAACTTCTTGATGCGCTCGGATTCCATTTTCATGCTCACCTGGTTGACGATCATCCTTGCAGACAGCGGACAGATTTCTTCCAATACCACAAGCCCGTTTTCCTTAAGCGTGGAACCGGTTTCCACAATATCCACGATGACATCGGAAAGTCCGACGATCGGTCCCAGCTCTACGGAACCGTTCAACTTAATAATGTCCACCGTCTGGTGTTTTTTGTTGTAAAAATAGTCCTTTGCAATTTTGGGATATTTGCTGGCAACACGGATCATTTCGTGATGCTGAAGCAGTTCCCTGGCACTCTCGGGACCGCATACGCACATACGGCATTTACCGAAACCGAGATCCAACACTTCATAAGCGCGTCTGCCCTCTTCCAACAGCGTATCCTTACCTACCACACCGATATCTGCAGCACCGTATTCCACATAGGTCGGTACATCCGGACCTTTTGCAAGGAAAAACTTGAATTTCAGCTCTTCATTGACAAAGATCAGTTTTCTGGTGTCTTTATCCTTCATTTCCTCACAGGTAATGCCGATTTCTTCCAAAAGCTCCAAAGTCTTTTTGGCAAGTCTGCCCTTTCCCAAGGCAAAGGTTATATATCTCATATCTTCACTCATTTTACCATGTCTCCTAAACTTCGTACAGTTTCTTTGTTCCCTTTAAGGTGATTTTTATGACTGCGCTTTTGTTGTTTACCTTGGCATATTCTATGTAAGTTTTTTCATCACAGCTTTCATCCATTTTCAACAATTCGCAGTTTTCTCCCAGCCTGCGGAATTCAGAGGCGTATCTGATGGCTTCGGCAACCGAATCCTCCTCATAAAGAAGCAATGTCGTATCCGGTTCCACCACCGGCAGAAGTTTCCGGGTAGAAAGTGCCTGCATCAGCCAATCCACATTGATGACGAAACCGATGGATGCCGCATCTTTACCGAAGTAAGAAAGCAAACTGTCATAACGACCTCCCGTCACAACCGCATCGCCCACACCATACGTATATCCTTTAAAAATAATACCGGTATAATAATGATATTTGCTTACAAGTCCCAGATCAAAGGATACATACTTTTCGTCTCCGTATAGTTTCAACAACTCGTAAAGTTCCTGCAGCCTGCCGATCGCCTGTCTGCTGCGCTCGTTGTTGACAAGCTCCACAGCCTCCTTCAATACCTCATGGGAACCGAATAATTCGGTAATTTTTAAAAAAGATTCGATCTTCTCCGGTTCCAGTTTCCGGTTGCCCATCAGCAATTCTTCCGCCCCAAAGTAGTTTTTGTTGGAAATAAATTCCCTTAAGTTCATTTCCGTCTCTTCGTCCAGAGCCGCTTCCTCACAAATTCCTTTAAAAAAGCCGATTTCACCGATACTGACCTGGAACTCCTTCAATCCCGATGCCTTCAGTGCAGCAACGGCCAGATGCACCATCTCCGCATCTGCCATAACCGACGGATCACCGATCAGTTCCACGCCCATCTGTGTCACTTCTTTTAATTTCCCCTGCAGATTAGAAGTATTGGTAAAGGTATTTCCCAGATAGGTAAGCCTTACCGGAACCGACTGCTCCATAAAATATTTTACGGCGCATCTGCCGACAGACGGGGTAAAGTCCGGCCTTAAAGCCAGCGTATTTCCTTCCTTATCAAAAAATTTATACAGTTCTTTGCTGGGTGTCGTACCGATTTCGCGCCCAAATACATCAAAAAATTCAAAAGTGGGTGTCTCAATATCCTCATAACCGAACCCGGAAAAAGTCTCATGGATCAACTCCTGTATTTTCCGTTTCTGCCTGCATTCCATTCCGTAAATATCTCTGACACCTTCCGGTGTATGTACAAATCTTCTCATATCATCCTCCAAAATTCACTTTATCAAATTAAAGTGATAATATGGTAGCGTGTTAGCAAACCAAACTATCGACAGTATACAGGAAAGAATTTCCTTTGTCAACTTATTGTTCCCTTTCGTTCAAATCCTTCTGTATCATATCCAGATACGGCACAAACAGTCCCGATTTTCCATGAAAAATATAGGTCTGATCCAGTTCATCAAACCGAAAGCTCTTTCTGCCGCCTTCCTTCGCCCTGTTCCAAAATGCCATCATCTGCCGGAAAGACAGGTAATACAGGCAATCCCTGTGGGTAAAATTCAGTATCAAAAAGGCAATGCCGCCCTGCTTTTCAAAATCACGCATAAACAGAACCTGATGTTCGTGAATGTTCTGCAGCGAAAAAGTATCAACCGCACATTCCTTGGCATCAAAGCAAACCGGGATCCCCTGTACGGCACCGATATAATCTACCGTGGACTTCTGGTCGAAATAAGCCAGCGTAATATGCCTTGTTTCCTGTTCGATTTTCATCGGTGTGATGGGAGTCGGAACTTTTTGTATCAATGCGAGCCCGTTTTCCCTGTACTTTTCATTGGTTCGGTTGATCAGATCTTCCAGCGTGGATCCCCTCAACCCTCTGCTATTCCAAGTTCCCATTTTGCAGTTCCTTTCTTGCTCTCTCATAATCGCCGGGGCAAGGTGCGATAAACTTTTGTCCGTTCAAATAAGAAAATTTCCCCGTTACATCGGGAAAAACAACCATATATGCATGCAGAAGCTGTCTTTTGATACGGCATTTTCGGGCAAGCGGATTATTGTTTCCGCTGCCGTATTTGAAATCCCCGATGACCGGATGTCCGATACCGGATAAATGTGCCCGGATCTGGTGCGGTTTTCCGGTTATCAGATGTACCGACAATTCTGTATAGTGATTTCCACCCCAAAGGTATTGACTGATTGGGTTAATGCCCGTCTTGATAAACGAAGCGTCTTCTCCGGTCGGCTTTTCCGAGATCATGACCTGATTTTTCCCGGCATCCTTTGTCAGATACCCTTCTATCAGCTGTTCTGCTTCCAGTTTTCCCGCCACAATGCAGCGATAATACTTCTCCAGCGTTCGGTTTTTGATGATCTCAGATAAATATTGCAGCCCTGCAAGGCTTTTGCCGCATAAGATCAGCCCGGACGTATTTCTGTCAAGACGATTGGCAACGGAAGGCCGGAAGGTCTTCAGATCTTCCTCTGTCAGCACCTTTTGATACAGCAAATATCCGATAAGATATTCATTGACGGACACATCGGTTTCTGCCGCCTTTTGTGACAACATTCCCGCAGGTTTATTAAAAATCAGAATGTGTTCATCCTCGTAAATGATCTGCAAATGCCGTTTTTCCAGTTCTTCCGGAGCGTAACTGCCCGGAACCGCCTTTTGTTTTCCTTCCTGCCCGGATGAAAATTTTTCAAAGGTTTCATCGGAAAGAAACAGATTTACCCGGTCTCCCGTGCATAAAATCTCGTTTCCCGCCGCTTTTTTTCCATTTAGGGTAAAATTTTTCTTCCGAAGCATTTTAAAAACAAAGCTCATGGACGCACCGGAAAGGAGCTTTCCCAGATATTTATCAAATCTTTGTCCCGCCTCATTGGGCCCGATGGTAAATTCTTTCATATGACTTAAAGGGAAATCTGATGTAACAGCTCCATAAGCTGTGCATCGCTTTCCGGATTCTCCACTTCTTTCTCTTTGATCTGCTCACAACGGGTCAAAAACTCCTGCATATCGGTATACATGGCTATGGTTGCTTTATAACCGTTACGCTTTACAATGCCGTCAATATGTGCTTCCAGATCCTCATGCATATCCTGATGAGTCGTCAGATAGCCGTAAATATAGCCGTTTTTCACAATACAGCCGGCAACCTCATAGGTCTTTTGATAAGAAGTAAAAACCAGCCCGTATGCATGCAGGAAATGACTGAATGTATCTTTTAACCGTTCATGATTTTCCTTGCTGCATCCGTGATAACGCAAATACATGACCATACTGACACAGCTTTTGCTGGCGGGAAGCAGCCCCAAAACCGCAACAATCGTCAACAGATTTGCCTTCGTTTTGGTCGCAACATAACCGGCAATTAAAAGGGAAAAGGAAACCGCAAAGTATATCACGGTCTTTATAATCTCCCAATTTCTTTTCCGGTTGTAATACTCATATTCTCCCTGTTTGTACTTCTTTTTCATTTGTTTCATTCCTTTCCGAACTCTTTGGTTCTTCTGTTATACCATTTTGTCGTAGATTTCCAGGATTACCCTGTGGGGAAATGCTTTTGCAATAAAACGCATGCATTTCATAGGGATACTATAAACGGAAACCTGTCTGCGTTCCTTCGCGCATTGCAAAGCATAAGAAACCACATGTTCCGGCTTTACAAGAAAGAATTTTTTCAATTTTAATGTATACCCTGTTTTCTCTGCAATATCAAAAAATGCCGTTTTGACCGGTCCGGGACAGACTGCGGTCACACTGATCTTTTTATCCTTTAATTCGTAATTGAGTGCCCTTGAAAAAGAAAGCACAAAGGACTTGGACGCTGCATATACCGCAAACCGCATCTGCGGCAGAAAAGCTGCTACGCTGGCCATATTGATCACATAACCGCCTCTTACCATATAAGGAATACAAATATGGCATATTTTCATCAGCGCAACGGTATTGCATTCCAGCATATCGGTCTGAAGCTGTAACGGAATATCTTCAAATTTTCCCATTTTACCGAAGCCGGCACTGTTGACCAGTATTTTGATTTTGGGATCTTCCGCTTTTAATTTTTCCTCCAATACCTCAAAAGCATCCTCTTTGGTCAGATCAAGGGGGATTCTGACGATTTCGGCTTTTGTTTCCGGAAATTCCGTTGTTTCAATACTTCTGGAGATTGCCCAGATCTGATCCAAATCGTTGCATGCACGGTCTGACTGAATCACAAATTCCTTTCCCATTCCACTGGATGCTCCTGTAACAATCGCTATTTTCATACTTTCTTTCTGCCTTTCCTGTTATTTTTTTTATTGATCGGTCTCGGCGGTATCAGACACTTCGATCCGAAGCCGATCAGATCCTCTCTGTGGACCAGATGTAAAGCCTCCTTCACCAATCCGTAATTCTCCGGATTGCGATATTGGATTAGGGCTCGCTGCATTGCCTTTTCATGGGGATTTTTCACCACATATACAGGTTTCATATCCCGCGGGTCCACGCCGGTATAATACATAACTGTGGACATCGTGGACGGAGTCGGATAAAAATCCTGTACCTGCTGGGGCATATACCCAAGATCCCTGATGTACTCCGCCAAAGCAACAGCTTCTTTCAACGTCGATCCGGGATGGGATGACATCAGATACGGCACCACATACTGTTTTTTTCCGATTTTGCGGTTATAATCCTCATATTTACGGATAAACCGTTCATAAACTGCATTTTCCGGCTTTCCCATTCTGCTAAGCACGGCATCACAGATATGCTCCGGTGCCACCTTCAACTGCCCGCTCACATGATATTTCAGCAGTTCATGGAAAAAAGTATCGTCCTTATCGCAAAGCAAGTAATCAAACCGGATACCGGAGCGGATAAATACCTTTTTCACCCCCGGAAGCTTTCTTAATTTCCGCAACAGTTCCACGTAATCCCTGTGATCTGCTACCAGATTGGGACAGGGCTTCGGAAACAGGCACTGCCTGTTGGTACAGACGCCTTTTTGCAACTGCTTTTTGCAGGCAGGCGCCCTGAAATTGGCTGTAGGCCCGCCCACATCATGGATATAACCCTTGAAATCCGGGTCTTTTGTCATTTCTTTTGCTTCTTTCAGGATGGACTCATGACTTCTGACCTGCACAATGCGTCCCTGATGAAATGTCAGGGCACAAAAGCTACATCCACCAAAGCATCCCCGGTTGCTGATCAGAGAAAATTTGATCTCCGAAACAGCCGGAACGCCGCCCGCCTTCTCATAGGAAGGATGATAAGTCCGCATATAGGGCAAATCGTAAATATCATCCATTTCCATAACGGATAATGGCATGGATGGCGGATTTTGAATGACATATATATGATGATCGTAAGCTTCAATCAGCGGTTTTGCACTGAAAGGATCCGTATTTTCATACTGTATGCGAAAAGAATTGGCATATTCCTTCCTGTCGGCGCACATCTGCTCATAGGACGGAAGAAAAATACCATCCGCAACCTGTTCCGTTGTTCTTGCTTTATACACCGTTCCCCGGATAAAAGTAATGTCTCCGACATCAATTCCGCTATTTAACGCATCGGCAATTTCCGCAATGGATTTTTCTCCCATACCATAGGAAATCAGATCGGCGCCGCTGTCCAAGAGAACAGAACGTTTCAACGCATCCGACCAATAATCATAATGGGCCATTCTGCGAAGGCTGGCTTCTATCCCGCCCAGAATAATTGGTGTCTTTTTATATTTCTGACGGATCAGATTGCTGTATACCACAACGGCATGGTCCGGTCTTTTCCCCATGACACCGCCCGGCGTATACGCATCTGCAGGTCTGCGTTTCTTGCTGACATAATAATGATTTACCATGGAATCCATATTGCCGCCGCTGACCAAAAATGCAAGTCTCGGTTCCCCGAGTATGGTAATGCTTTCCGGATCTTTCCAGTCCGGCTGTGAAATGATCCCTACCGTATACCCATAGGATTCCAGCACGCGGCTGATAATGGCATGACCAAAAGAGGGATGATCCACATAGGCATCCCCGATCACATAGACAAAATCCAGCTGATCAATTCCTCTATCTTTACAATCCTGTAAACTGATCGGTAAAAATGGCATAGTTAATTCCTGCTTTCATGTTCAAGCATCTGACGCTCCGTTTCCGTAAGCGCCCTGTATTCTCCGGGCTTTAACGTCTCATCCAGAGACAGGTTTCCGATGGAAATCCGTTTCAGATAAAAAACCTCACATCCCATGGCATGGAGCATCCGCTTTACCTGATGGTATCTTCCCTCGCTGATGGTCAGATAACCTGTGGATATCACACTTTCCGGTTCTCCCAAGCCTTCCCGTGTTGCCTGTACAGCGACTGTCCCGGTATTTTCCAGCCTTCCCGGCTTTGTCGGCTTTTCATCCCCGATATCCATACCGCTTTCCACCATGTCGCAGGCATTTTCCGGCAAGGATCCGTATGCTTCGAAATAATAAGTTTTCTCCACATGCTTTTTGGGAGACATCAACTGATGGACGAATGCGCCGTCATCGGTCAGAAGCAGCAACCCTTCGGTGTCCTTATCCAGTCTTCCCAAGATCAACAGCTTTTTTGCCAGTTCCTTTGGGAAATATTCCGGAACCGTTTTCTGTTTTTCGTCCTTCGTGGCACAGATACAGCCCGCCGGCTTATGAAACATAAAATACAAATTCGTCTGCAAGGTCAGCGGCCGGTCCCGGAAGGAAACCATGTCTTTTTCCGAAACCTGTACGGCTCCGTTTTTTACCGTATCCCCATTGACCCGGATCATTCCCTGACGAATATAAGTTTTGCATTGGCTGCGGGTTCCGATTCCGCAGTCAGACAAATATTTTTCCAAACGCATAAGCCTTTTCCTGCATGAAATTCAAATTTTTTAATATGTATAAGTATACACTATTTTGCTGATGTACGGGTGTTTTTATGAAAAATTTTAGAAAAAACCTCATACTGACCGTCCTGTTCGGAATCCTTCTCTTTTTCATCCTGCGCTTTTCCGACACTGCCAAACAATATGCTTATCTGGGACTGAGCGTCTGGTTTGAACAGATGATACCGTCGCTACTTCCGTTCATGATCATCTCAGCCATGCTCATCCGGTTGAACCTGGACGAAATTCTTATCAAACCGGTTGCCGGTATCCTAAAAAAGATATACCGCATCAGCGATGCAGGGGTCTATGTCCTTGTCATGGGTTTTCTCTGCGGTTTTCCCATGGGTGCCAAAACCGCATCCATGGAATATGAAACAGGAAAAATATCAAAAACAGAAGCGGAATTCCTGCTTTCTTTTGTCAACAACATCGGCCCTGTCTACTTTTTATCCTTTGTTTACGGCAATATTTATCAGGACATTCCCTTATATCAGGGTCTGTTTTTTATGTATGCCATTCCTCTTTTGTATGGTTTTTTATTGAGACATACTCTTTATCACAAGATTTCCTTCGGACCCGGCTGCTCTGCCGGACACCCTCCCGTTTCCGGAGTTCGGCAAAAAAAATCTTTTTTAGCCGTTCTGGATGAGTGCATCAACAGCGGATTGGCTCAGATAGCCATGCTGGGCGGCTATATGATTGTATGCAACCTGTTAGTCATGATACCCCGGATTTTGTTTCCTTCCAATGCCGCAGTCTGTGCGCTGTTCCACAATCTCCTGGAAATTTCCGGCGGACTGCTGGCGATTCAAAAGCTGAACCTCTCTTCCGGATTCACCTTTATTCTTGCTCATATTTCACTGGCTTTTACGGGAATCTCCTGTCATCTGCAAACCTTCCATATCCTGGGGGACTCCGGACTTTCCAAACAAAAATATATGCTGCACAAGCTGATCCTGTGCAGCATAGTCGGTATCATATTGTATGTGTATTATCTGTTGTGTTAAACAATCAGATAATGTCAAGGCCGCCCTTTTCCTTTGGCTCGCCTTCCTGCTCGGAAGCCTCTTCCTCAGCCATTGCCTCTACCGGATAAAGCTCTGCACGGTTTGCGGTTACAATATTGTAGCAATCCGTAAGAGAATTTAAAAGGCTCTCGTATTTTGCGGCGGAAATATCCATGGAGTGGCTCAGAATATTTTCCACATTGGCAAGCATATCATCCGTATACTGAATGGCGGATGCCTTGACCTGATTTGCCTCCATCGTGGCATTATCCAGAATTTCCTGCGCCTGTTTGGATGCCAGCTCTACGATTTCCTGTGCCTGCTCATATGCCTGACGCATGATTTCCTGTTCATTGATCAGCTCTGTAGTATGTACGGTAGCTTCATTGATCAATGCTTCGGCCTTTTCCCTCGCATCGTTCAGAATGGCTTCTTTATTGCTGATAATCTTTTGATAGCGCTTGATTTCATCCGGTGTCTTCATCCGAAGCTCACGCAGCATTTCATCAATTTCCTCTTTGTTGACAATAATCTTGCTGTTGTTAAAAGGATGCGGCTTACAATTGTCAATGTAATCTTCAATTTCATCAATCAGTTGTTCAATTCTGCTGCTCATAGTACTCTCCTTACACAATTATTTATGATATTTGCGGTATAATTCCTTTGCTACAAAATCCGGTACACAAGGAGAAACATCTCCCTTAAAATATGCAATCTCCTTCACACTGGATGAACTTAAATAAGCATATTCCAGCGCTGTTGTCAAAAACATGGTATCCAATTCACCGTTTGACAGCTTGTGATTTGTCTGTGCAATCTGCAATTCATATTCGAAATCCGTGATGGCACGCAATCCCCTGATGACAACATGTACATTTTTTTCTCTTGCATAATCAATCAAAAGACCGCTGAAGGAATCCACTTTTACATTGGGCAGATCCTTTGTGGCTTCTTCTAGCATTTTAACACGTTCTTCCACAGAAAACAATGCAGACTTCCCAACATTATTCAATACACTGACTGTTAATTCATCAAAAATATTGGCTGATCTGCGAATGACATCCAAATGACCGTAAGTAACCGGATCAAAACTTCCGGGATAAATCGCTGCTTTCATCTTAATTGCTCCTTCTTACAAAGACATGCATATTGGTCTTGTATTGTTTTACTTTTATAACGTCATAAGGCAGTTTGTCAAGAAAACCCAGATCGGTATCCAGCGCCGCTTCAAAAATAATCAGGCTTTCGGCATCCACCAATGACGAAGTGCTGAAATATTCCAATGCACGCCGCTCCAATTCCTTGTGATATGGCGGATCCATAAAAACCACATCAAACCGCTTCTGATATTCCATCATCGTCAAGGCAACAAACACATCCTGTTTGTATACCGTGGCAGCCGCTTCCAGATGCGTGTGCTTTAAGTTTTCGGTAATGCAGTCATATGCATCCTTTCCGTTGTCTACAAACACCGCTTCCTTCGCACCGCGGCTCAATGCCTCGATACCAATTCCGCCGCTTCCGGCAAACAGATCCAGAAAACAGGCTTCCTGAATATCAAACTGTATCATATTGAACAAAGTTTCCTTAATTCTGTCGGTAGTGGGTCTTGTATCCATTCCCTCCGGGGTTACCAGTTTCAGACTTCTGGCTGTTCCTGCAATGACTCTCATAGGCTCTCCAAATTACAAAACTTTTATTTCTACACTCTTACTTTCGTTCCCTTGCTGTCACGTTTTCCGAGTTTGATCTTGTTTAATTCCAATTGTTTCTCTTTATATTCAATCGTACATTCCACGGCATTCTGTGTATAATATACATTTTCCACATAGTCACCGTTATTTAACTTCATACCGCGGACACCGACAGCACTCTTTTTCTTTTCGGGGATTTCCTCAATAGGAAATCTCAGGAAATAACCGTCCTTGGTCTGCAGCACAATATTTCTCTTATCGATCAACATCTGTACACTGACAACTTCATCACCGTCCGTCAATTTGGTGGAAGCCACCGTCCTCTTTGCCACATCAAACTCTCCGCCGTCCACAATTTTGCACATGGATTGTTTTGTCACAAAGATCATCCGGTACAGATTGACATCGCTCTGGGAGCAGGCAAAAACGATATTTTCCTGATCGGACTGGAAGTTGCTGATATTATCTACCGGAACCCCCTTGTCACGGAATTTACCGAACGGAACATCCGCCACTTTGATTGTATGCATCTGTCCCTGTGCCGTAAAAACGCAGACTTTTCCGGTGTTTTTGCAGAGGAATACATAGCGGTTCTCTGCAAAAGCCGTATCTTTGTTTCTCTCAAAAGTTGCGGCATCGATACACCTTGCATAACCGAAGCGGTCCATCAGGAAGTAAACATCCATTTCTTCCATTTTCTTTTCCACATAAACAGCCTCCTCCGCATTGGTGATCTCCGTCTTACGCTTATCTGCAAATTCTTTCTTAAAGCTGTCAAGCTCCTGGATCAATACCTGTGTCATGGAAGAATGGCTTGCCAGAATATCCTCATAACGGTAAATATTGGCCATGGTCTCTTCATGCTCTTTAATCAGGGCATTGATTTCCAGACCGATCAATTTGTATAACCGCATTTCCAGAATGGCATTTGCCTGTTTCTCCGTAAACAGAAGCTGGGTTGCCATGACGCGGGATTCCTTAGATTTGAATTTAATTCCGTCGATGGTGCCGTGAACCAGACATTCCTTTGCCATATTGCGGTCTTTGGAACCTCTTAAAATCTCAATAATCAAGTCGATCAGGTTGCAGGCTTTAATCAGACCTTCCTGAATCTCCCGCTTCTCCTGCTCTTTATTCAACAGATTCTGATATTTTCTCGTTGCAACCTCAAACTGAAAATCCGCACAGTGCTTAAAAATCTGTGCAAGACTCAAGGTTTCCGGTCTTCCGTCTGCGACCGCAAGCATATTGACACCGAAGGTATCTTCCAGCTTGGTCTTTTTATAAAGCATATTAATAAACTGTTCCGTATCCGTATCCCGTTTACACTCAATCACGATGCGGATTCCTTCTTTGCCGGACTGATTGGTAATATCTACGATGTCATTGGTCTTTTTGGTCTCCGCTAAAGTAGCTACATCCATCAAAAACTTGGAAATATTGGCACCGATCATCGTATAGGGGATTTCGGAAATCACAATATTGACATGCCCGTTCTTACCTTTTTCCACATCCACCCTGCCGCGCAGTTTGATCTTGCCTGTTCCTGTTTCGTATATATTGAGAAGTTCATCTTTATTGCAGACAATGCCGCCCGTAGGGAAATCCGGCCCCTTCACATATTTCATCAGATCCCTTGTGGTCAGAGTCGGATCCTGCATATAAGCCTTTAAGCCGTCGATCACCTCTCCCAGATTGTGCGGCGGGATGCTGGTCGCCATACCGACTGCAATACCCTCGGCACCGTTTACCAGGATATTGGGTATCTTAACAGGAAGGACACTCGGTTCCTTTTCCGTTTCATCAAAGTTTGGTACAAAATCCACCACATCCTTATCCAGATCGGATAGGTAGGCCTCCTGCGTTACTTTTGCAAGCCTTGCCTCAGTATAACGCATGGCAGCGGCGCTGTCACCCTCGATGGAACCGAAATTGCCGTGACCGTCTACAAGAGGAAGCCCTTTCTTGAATTCCTGTGCCATCACAACCAGTGCTTCATAAATGGAACTGTCGCCGTGGGGATGATATTTACCCATGGTATCGCCGACAATACGGGCACATTTTCTATAAGGCTTGTCATAGCGGATGCCAAGCTCATGCATATCATAAAGTGTACGTCTCTGTACCGGCTTGAGTCCGTCCCTGACATCGGGAAGTGCCCTCGCAATGATAACACTCATGGCATAATCAATATAGGATTGTTCCATGACCTCAGAATATTCTGTTCTAATAATCGTCTCATTGGTTTCGTTCATGGCTGCCTCCCTTAAATATCAAGCAACGCTTCGTTTGCATGTTCGTAAATGTATTTCTTTCTGGGCGGAACCTCCGTTCCCATCAGCATCTCTGTGATCTTATCCGCCTGGAAATTATCATCGATTTCCACCAGCTTCAGTTTTCGTGTCTCCGGATTCAAGGTAGTTTCCCAGAGCTGGTTGGCATCCATTTCACCCAGACCTTTGTATCGCTGCAGTGTGAAAGGTCCCTTGTGCGTCTTACGGTATCGCTCCAGTGCCTTGTCATCATAAAGGTATTCTTCTTTGCCCTTGGAAGGCATCGCCTTATACAAAGGCGGCATGGCAATATAAACATGTCCCGCACTGATCAGTTCGGGCATGAAACGATAAAACAGCGTCAACAGCAATGTGGAAATATGCGCGCCGTCCACATCAGCATCGGCCATAATAATAATCTTGTTATAACGCAGCTTGGTAATATCAAAATCGTTGCCGTAGCCTTCGGAAAAGCCGCAGCCGAAAGCATTGATCATCGTCTTGATCTCCGCATTGGCAAGCACCTTGTCCATACTGGCCTTCTCCACATTGAGGATTTTACCCCTGATCGGCAAAATTGCCTGATACTTACGGTTCCTTGCGGTTTTGGCAGAGCCGCCGGCAGAATCACCCTCAACAATAAAGATTTCACATTTATCCGCATCCCTGGATTCGCAGTTTGCCAGTTTTCCGTTGGAATCAAAGGAAAATTTCTGCTTAGTCAGCATATTGGTCTTGGCCTTTTCCTCTGTTTTGCGGATCTTTGCAGCTTTTTCCGCACATCCGATGACAGCCTTTAACGTCTCCAGATTGCGGTCAAAATACCTGACAACCTCATCGCCGGTCACTTTGCTGACTACCTTTGCCGCATCCTGATTATCCAGTTTCGTCTTTGTCTGACCTTCAAAACGCGGATCCGGATGCTTGATGGATACGATTGCCGTCATGCCGTTACGCACATCGGCACCGGTAAAATTCTGATCCTTTTCTTTTAAAATATTCAATTCCCTTGCATAAGAATTGATCACGTTGGTAAAGGAAGATTTAAATCCCGTAATATGTGTACCGCCCTCGGCATTGTGAATATTGTTACAAAAACCAAGCACATTCTCATGAAATTCATTGACATACTGGAACGCACACTCTACGGCAATGCCTTCCGCTTCTCCCTTAAAAAAGATCACGTCGCTGACAGTTTCTTTGGAACCGTTCATCGCCTTGACAAATCCCACGATACCTTCCGGTTCATGGAATACCTCAATATCCGGCTCTTCTCCACGACGGTCTTCAAACTCAATGGTCAGTTCGGGATTCAAATAGGCTGTCTCATGAAGTCTGCTCTTGATATCATCCGCCTTAAACCATGTACGGTCAAAGATCTCATCATCCGGCAGAAAATTAACGGTAGTCCCGGTTTCCTTGCTTTTGCCTATCACCGGAAGCAGGCCGTTTTCCAGTTCCTGAACCGGAATCCCTCTTTCATATTTATCTTCATAGACATGTCCGCCTCTGGAAATACGGACAGTCAGATATGCGCTCAAAGCATTGACAACCGAAGAACCGACCCCATGCAGTCCACCGCTTGTCTTATATGCAGAATCATCAAATTTACCGCCGGCATGCAGGGTCGTAAATACCAGTCGTTCTGCGCTGATCCCCTTTTCGTGCATCTCCACCGGGATACCACGTCCGTTATCACTGACTGTGGCAGAACCATCCTTTTCCAGAAATACCTTAATATGCGAACAAAATCCGGCAAGATGCTCGTCCACCGAATTATCTACAATTTCATAAATCAAATGGTTCAGACCTTTGGTGGAAACACTGCCGATATACATACCCGGTCTGACCCGGACAGCCTCCAACCCTTCCAGCACCTTGATACTGGATGCATCATAATCTGTAGTCTTTGCCATACTTTCACAACTCCGTTTCTTGGTTTGTTACATTACACTTTTGGGCGGCTAATTGCCAATACGTGAACATTATACCATAAGTTGAAATTATTTCAAACAAAAATACATTATATGGTATGAAGATATCCGTTTTGGATCACATCCTGCCATCTACGTTTCAGCAGCTGATGCTCCGGTTTTTCCAGTGACGGATCTTCCTTCATCAGCATCTCCACATCTTCATTCGCCAGATACAGCATATCAGCATCCTCATAGATATCCGCATAGACAAAGCCGGAGTCTCCGCTTTGTAACGTACCGGACATTTCTCCGGGACCGCGCATTTTGAGATCCGCATTGGCGATTTCAAATCCGTCATTGGTCTTTCCGAGAATTTCCAGTCTCTTCCTGCTCTTATCGTTGCCCGTGGTATCCACAAAAATACAATAGGACTGATACGCGCCCCTGCCAACGCGCCCTCTCAGCTGATGGAGCGCCGCAAGCCCGAAACGCTCGGCATTTTCGATCATCATAACCGTCGCATTGGGGACATTGATACCAACCTCAATGACGGTTGTTGAGACCAGAATATCATAATTGCCGGCAGAGAATTCCTCCATAATTCGGTTTTTCTCCGCTCCCTTCATTTTTCCGTGAAGGGTGGCAATCCGGATACTGTCATCAAAAACATTCCGTAGCTTTTCGCTGTAATCCTCCACGTTTTCCAATTCCTCCATAACACCGGATTCTACCATGGGACAGATAACATAGACCTGTCTTCCCGCAGCAATCTCATCTTTCATAAATTTATAGGCCGTCGGCCGATATCTGGTATCCACCACAGCATTTTTGATGGGAATGCGGTTGCCGGGAAGCTCCGGTATGGTTGAAACAGCCAGCCCGCCATATAAAATCATCGCCAGGGATCTGGGAATGGGTGTCGCCGACATGACAATCGTATGCACTTCTTTTCCTTTTCCCGTCAGGACCGTTCTTTGTCTGACCCCAAAGCGATGCTGCTCATCCGTCACAACAAGGCCCAGATTTTGAAACCGCACGGCATCCTCCAACAAGGCATGGGTGCCGATAACCAGATTTTTTGTACCTGCAGCAATTTCTGCATAAGCTGTCTGTTTTTCCTTCGCCCGAATACTGCCGGTCAAAAGCACCGGCTGAAAAGGAAGGTCATATTCCTTCGTCATTTCTTCGATGAGTTTAAAATGCTGAACGGCAAGCACCTCCGTGGGTGCCATGAATGCTCCCTGTTTACCGTTACTGACACAACAGAGCAACGCCAGGACTGCAATCATAGTCTTGCCGCAGCCCACATCTCCCTGTAAAAGTCGGTTGCAGATATTGCCGCTGTACAGATCCGTCTCTATCTCGTGCCATGCTTTTTCCTGGGATCCGGTCAAGGAAAAGGGAAGTGCCTCAATCAGACGCCCGGTCTGGGCACATTCGATAAAACGGTTTCCCTCCGTTTTTAAAACATCATGCTTTCGATTTTGTACGGTAGAAAGCAGAAAATAAAAAAATTCTTCATATGCAATTCTCTTTTTCGCACGGTAAAGGACTTCCATAGACAACGGATTATGCATAATTTGTAATGTTTCCTTATAATCCGGGAAATCATGCGTCGCGAGGAAAACTTCCGGTATGGGATCGGTAAGTTGTTCCGCAGTCTCCTTTAAGGCGATTGTTACATATTTGCGAATAGTATCATTGGAAAGTCCTTTGGTACAGGAATAGACGGGCATCAGCCCCTCTGTCATGTCCCGGTATTTATCGGGCTTATACATTTTGGGCTGGTCCATCTGCAAATGATCCGCCACGGTCAGTACCTTACCGTAAAAAATGTATTCACTGCCCGGACGAATTGTTTTTTTCAGATATGGCATATTAAAAATGCGTACAAAAAAAGCATTTCCTTCCATGTCTTTTGCAAGGAAACGAAGTATTTGATATTTTTTGACACGGGTCAATACGGCTTCCGTTGCAACAACCGCTCTTATGGCAGCTTTCTCCGAACCCGAACCTTCATTCAATGTAACCGGTTCCCGAAAGCTTTCATAAGCGCGCGGAAAATACTGCAGCAGATCCCCCACCGTATCGATATTCAGTTTATGAAAAAGGGCACCGTTTTTATCACCGATGCCCTTAAGCTCTTTCATACTGGTATTAAGATTCATATTTTTTACTCTGCCGAAACAACATAATAATATACAGGCTGTCCGCCGAACTGCAGCTCCACATCACAATCCGGATGTGCTTTTGCCACTTCATCAAAAAGTGCGTTGGCATCCTCTTCTGTGACATCCGCTCCGTAGTAAATGCTGATCAGCTCCGCATCAAAATCCGCAAGCATCTGATCTACCATTTCCACAGTCGTATCCGCAATGTCCGTACCGACTGCCAGCATGCCGTGATCACCGATGCCCATAATATCATTCTCATGTATCGTCTTTCCGTCAATTTCCGTATCACGTACCGCATAAGTAACCTGACCGGTTGCCACATTTGCAATATCATCGATCATATTGGACTCATTTTCCGCCGGGGACAACTCCGGTACATAACTGATAATCGCCGTAATACCCTGTGGAATGTTTTTGGTCGGAATTACAATGACTTCTTTATCCTCTACCATCATTTTAGCCTGATTTGCCGCCATAATGATATTTTTATTGTTGGGGAACACAAAAACAGTATCCGCATCCACCGCATCGATGGCATTTAAAATATCGTCCGTGCTTGGATTCATGGTCTGACCGCCTTCAATGATCCGGTCAACACCCAGATCACGGAAAATGGCATTTAAACCATCTCCGATAGAAACGGAAATAAACCCGACTTCTTTATGCTCCTGCTTTGCAGGTGCCTCTTCTCCGGTCGCCTCTTTCATCTGTTCTTCTTTAAATAATTTTTCCTGATGCTCCAGACGCATATTGTCAATCTTCATATTGGACAATGCACCGTAGGTCAGGGCTTTCTGAATCGCAAGTCCGGGATCATTGGTATGCACATGCACCTTTACAATATCATCATCTGCCACCACTACAATAGAATCGCCGATCGATTCCAGATATTCCTTGAAGTCCATCTCATGCTTGATATTGAATACTTTATCCAGCATAATGATAAATTCCGTGCAATAGCCGAACTTGATATCCGAAGTGTCGATTGCCTGGCTATCCACATTTACCCGTCCGCTTCCGGGTGTAGCCGAAGCCGGATTGATTGAAAGATCCAGTTCTTCTCCGCGGAACGCCTTTTGAGCGCCCGTAAAAAATTCGATCAGACCCTGTCCGCCCGAATCCACAACGCCCGCCTGTTTTAATACCGGAAGCATTTCCGGTGTTTTTGCAAGCACTTCTTTTGCATAAGTAAGAATTTCATCAATACAGGTATCCAGATCCGCATCCGGATCTTCCGCCATATCCACAGCCTTTTCGCAGGCACCTTTGGCAACTGTTAAAATCGTACCTTCTTTTGGCTTCATAACAGCCTTGTATGCACTTTCCACGGCCTTTTCACATGCCCGTGCAAGTGTTTCCTTATCTATTTCCTGTACATCGCCGATCACTTTGCAAAAGCCACGGCAGAGCTGGGAAAGTATGACACCCGAGTTTCCTCTTGCGCCCCTTAAAGAACCGGAAGAAATTGCCTTTGCAATCACCTTCATATCAGTATTTTCATAAAGTCCCGCAACTTCCTTCGCCGCAGACATAATGGTCATTGTCATATTTGTTCCGGTATCTCCGTCGGGCACCGGAAAAACATTCAATTCATTTATATACTCCTTATTGGCTTCCAGATTCTTTGCTCCTGCCAAAAACATTTTGCAAAGCATTCTGTTGTCGATGGTATTTGCAGCCACAATCAAATCCTCCTTAATCGATTACTCGAACACCTTCTACGAAGATGTTGACTTTTTCTACTTTTAAACCTGTAAATTCTTCAACCTTGTATTTTACAGTGCTGATCAAATTATCTGAAACAGTAAGAATATTCACCCCATATGCAACAATCAGGTGAAAATCAAAGCTGATGCCGGAATTTTGTATAACAACAGAAATTCCCGTGGATAAACTATCCGGTTTCAACAGTCTAACCAATCCGTCTTTTACATTAACGCTTGCCATTCCGACAATGCCAAAACACTCAACGGCAACACTTCCTGCATAGTTAGCAATTACATCACGGTCTATTGCAATATTTCCCAGGTGTGTATTCATCATACTTTTCATCGCGATACCTCCCTTGGTCATGATAATGTATTATAACAATTATTTCGTAAAAATGGAATATCTTTTGAAATATTAAATTTAATACTTGCAAAACAATTACAAATCTGATAGTATATTCATGTTGTGAGTCATTTTTTTTGATTAGGAGGTGCAATTATGGCTAAATGTGATATCTGTGGTAAAGGCGCTCATTTCGGAAATAACGTCAGCCATTCTCATAGAAGATCCAATCGTATTTGGAATTCCAATGTAAAAAATGTGAAATGCAAAGTGAACGGAGCAACCAAAACGATGCATGTATGTACATCTTGTTTAAAATCCGGATTAGTTGAAAGAGCTTAATTTTTTATTGATAGGACAAACAAGTGAGAAAAAGGATCGATGAAAATCGGTCCTTTTATAATATCCTGATGCCGCTATTCTATTTCTTATACTGATCTTTCAAAATCTCATATTCTTTGTTAATACATGCTACGGTAAATGCATCTCCGTTTTTATTATCCGGATGGAAAATTTTCATCAATTCTTTATAGCGCTTTTTCAGGGAAGAATACCCTGATACACCGCCGAAAAACCCCGGTCCACGAACACCGCTCGGTACGGCTTTTTCTTCTGCCTTCTGTTTCTTCACTTCGTCACGAAACATTTCTTTATCGGCCGCCAGTTTCTGGAAACCCATTTCCAATACCTTCTTCTGTTGTTCAAAAACCCGCTTTTCTCCCGCCAGTTTTTCCTGTTCCAGCTTTAATATTTTATTTTTTTCAGCCAATTCCTGTTCCAACTTATTTAAGCGGATATTTTCTTCAAACAGCCACTCTTTATCCATGATACCACCGTCAACAACAAAACAGATTATATCCTACAAGCAGCAGGATCCCGATCAGAACAATCGCTATAAATACGTTTTCTATAAAAAGCATGATAAACATGCCGACTGCAATCATAAAGCAGCTGAAGCCCAATATTTTTTTCACGGACAAGCATCCTAATTTATTCTGCCTTAGTAAAATATATGCTTTTTCATGACAAAAATATACCCTTTATCAGCCGGCTTTGTCATTCTGCAGTTTCATCCTCCGGAAAAGCGATATCAATCGCTTCATCATCGCTGACCTGCATATCCTCTTTCGGAGTTGTAAATTTATCTACAAGATCCGGTATCATATCAATGATTTTGGTAACGGTATCCTGATTTTTGATATTGACCAGTCTCGTCTGCCCGTTTCGAATGACCAGAACCGCACTTGGGGTCATTTTGCCGCTCATTCCGCCGCCTCCCAGGTTTTTCTGTTCATTGGCGTTGGCAGCAGCTCCTACACCGAAGGTCACATCCACGAGAGGAAGAATGATCGTATCTCCCACCTGTGTAGGTTCTCCCACAACGGTTTTTGTGGAAAGAAACGTTTCCATTCCTTTCATTAAAGAAGTAATGACATTTCCAAAATTGTTTTCGCTCATATTTTTCCTCCATTGCAAAATTATGAATCAATCTCTGAACTTATTTTCCGCAGATAAACAAGATCTTTATCAAACATAAACTGATAAGCTATATACAAAAGCCGGAACACCTGAATATGCCCCTTTGCATCAATATTACCTGAAAACTTTTTATTTTCAAAGTCAGGAACACAGATAAAATGCTCTCCCCATAAACCGATCAGCAGCCAGTAATATCCCAGGATCTGACCTGTCAGTGCCGGATCGTCAAATCCGAAATTGACATAGGCATTCCATTTTCTCGGCATGATATGCTTAAGCAGACCGATTATTTGATTCTTCGCCTTTCCGATTGCCGTTTTTGTTCTTTCCCTGCACAGAACTTCTATCCATTTTTCCAGTTTTTCTTTTAAGTCAATCCCCTTGTCCCATATCTCTTTACACTTTTGCAGGATGTTTATGATCACCTGTTTCAACCTGGCAGGGAAACGCAGCAGTTTCTTCCACAGCTCCGACAGTTTCCTTTTCGCCGTTTCTTCCGTTCTCGGTTCTTCTGTATTCACATGTTCTGTTTTCGCCTGTTCTTCTGTCGCCGCGTCTTCTTTTGTAGTTTCACTATCTTTCTTATCCGCAGCTTCCTGTACCGACCGTTTTAATGCCGAGGTATCCGAAGCGGACTTTTCCTTTTCGGTTCTTTTTCCCTTGGGCTTTTCTTTCTTCGTTTTTTCTCTTTTGGGCTTTCTTTTTTTGGTTTTTTCTTTCTTTGGCCTGGGATTCAAAAAATCCATAAGCGGAATCCCCAGAAAACGCAAAATGCATTTTTTCCCCTTCTCTCCATAATCAAGAGTAACAGAGATCAGATGAAAAAGCCAGTGGACTTTTACCTTTGCCGTCAGAGTTTCCTCATAGGAAGCGGTCAGTCTGTATGAAACCGGGAAAAAAACAACCAGCAGCAATAATACCAGAAGAAGTCCGATCACTGCCAGCAGTACAATTCCAATTATCTTTAAAATCAAGAATACTATTTCCATATTAATATTTCCTATTATATCCGGTAAAATTCATTTCCTTTTCCTGCATAAAAGAATTTTTAAACCGATAGGTTTTGTATTGTTCGGAAAAATCATCAATCATCTGTCGGACCAATTCCACCGCACTCTCATATCCCGATGCAAGACCTACAATATGTAAGTCCCCGGTCGGATACGCTTTCTGTTTAAACGCATATCCCGGAATCAGATCAAAATAGTCCCTGCCATCGGATACAGTAATGACATAAATATCCAAAAGTCCGCCATGATATTTGATCTTACGTATGATTTTTCTTTTTTGCGGTTCTGTTTCCGCATCACAATACAATTTTTTATATATATGCATAACTTCACCTAAATAACAGTTTATCATATGCGGTACGAAAAAGGAAGGCATTTTGCCTTCCTAAGTTCTTTAAAAATATTTCTTATTTCCCCACAAATTACCTTTTTTTAAATCCAGATATTCATTATAGGCCTTTTCCAAAATCTGTTTCTCGTTGCTAAACTTTAAGAGGTGGTAGGCTTCATGATACTTATAAAAGCCGGAATCCACAAAATGCTCTTCCCGTTGGGGCTTGCTGTAATAACTGTCTGCCATCATCAGATACCAGTGTACCTCTTTGGACACGGTGTCTTCCGGCACATGAAACGAATATTCGCTTTTACCGATATACTTGATAATCGAAGCCTTTGAACCCGTTTCCTCCAACACTTCCCGTAGGGCCGTCTGTGTGTATTCTTCCCCTTCTTCAACAGTTCCTTTGGGCAGAACCCATCCTTCATATTTATTTTTAAAATTTTTGTATAAAAGAAGAATTTTTCCTCTGAATATAACCACCCCGCCACAGCTCGTTGCTTCGATCATTGCAATTCCTCCTGTCGGGTGTAAACTCTGTCAAACCGCATCCTAAAATTGAGTGATTCTCATAAACAGGTTGGCAATTTCCTTTTCGTCAAAGGGTTTCGTGACAAACTCAGTCGCACCATACTTAATACAATCAATCATTTTGTTTTTTTGTCCGGCAGCCGTAATCATGACTACGGTGGCATCCGGGTCTAATGCTTTAATCATTCTCAGTGCTTCCATACCATCCAAAACAGGCATTGTGATATCCATTGTCACAATATCCGGTTTATATTTCTGGTATTTTTGAACACCTTCCTGACCGTTCACCGCTTCATCCACAACAACATGTCCGTTTCGCTCCAACATTCCCCTTAAGATTTTACGGGATGTCCTAGAATCATCCACAATCAAAATATTAGCCACGTTCTTATCCTCCCTAACTAATAGAAATATCTGAATCTACAGATAAAATGAAATTCACAACCGCATCCCCGATCGTTATGGGAAATACGCAGAACTGTTTTCCTCTTAATACAACGGGATTTTCATAAAACGCCGGAGGGACCATATCGATATCAACACCTTCCGTACTCAGCTCCGTTGCGAATAATCCGTTGATGCAATTGATAAATTCGCCAACCGCATCCAGAGCATCCAGATCCACGCTTTCAAACTCTTCGTCCGCAAACGGAACGGCAATTGCCAACAGACTGTTTTCGGAACCGGCAAAACCTGAAACGATCTTATGGTCACCTTCCATTGCCTGCATTGCAAAATTATCGGCAGACAACTCATCTACCAGATATGCTTTGGATACATATGCCGAAGAATTGATTACACGAATCAGCGTCCTTACCGCAATTCCGCACAATCTGTCATTCAGCTCCGTATTGGCAGGAAGAAACAGCTTCACGGTTCTCTCGATATCACCGCTGACCAGATCATCCATATCGGAATGCGTAAATCCCTGCTGCTCCTGATATGCATTCAATGCTTCATCAATTTCTTCCAGAGTCATAAATCCTTTATCAATCAAAGTCTGGACAAAAATCATATAAATATTACCCTGTTTCTTTAAAAGCTGTCCGACCTGTTCTTCTGTCAGATATCCCTTCTCCACTGCGATATAACCAAACCGCTTGTCCATAATTGCCTGCAATTGATTGACTTCATCCGCCTGTTCTTTCGTCATCAGCTTTTCGGCAACGGCAATCAACCCCAATTTTACCCTTACCGTGCTTTCATATGCAAGCACGTCTGCAAGCTGCTCTTTTGTTAAACGTCCTGCGTGAACCAAATAATTACCAAATATTTGATCAAACATCACAAAACCCTCCTTCAGTAAACTACCACTATTTTACAATAGTTTTACAAAAAAAGATAGTCAATTTCATGATTTTTCTTATTTGACCGAATTTACACCGGAAAAATACGCATCAAAAACTCTTTTTGCAATAGGAACCGCATATTCTCCGCCGGATCCGGCTCCTTCCACGATAATCGTTACGCATACCTGCGGATCATCTGCCGGCGCAAATCCCGTAAACCACGCATGGCTGTCCGCTTTGTCCTGACTAAACTCTGCGGATCCGGTCTTGCCGGCCGCCGTATAATCCAATCCCCGCAATTTGGTGGCAGTTCCGTTTTCCACCACACCGGTCATTAGGTCCGTCAAAAAGGCTGCCTCATCCGCAGTCATCAATGTTGCATATTTTTCGGGAGTATATTGTTTGACCGTTGCACCGTTATAATTTTCAATCCGATCAATCACATAGGGTGTCATAACCACACCGTCATTTGCAATTGCGGCGGTAATCATATTTAACTGCAGGGGAGATATCTGCGTCTTTCCCTGCCCGATAGAGGTCTGCATAATGTCATATGATCCGGCCTGGGTTCCCAGCACATAGCTACCCTGAGATGTAGCATACGGCAACTGCAGTTTCTGATTGAACAGCAGATCTTCACAGGTATCTTCCAATCCCCCAAGATCCAATGAAAGACCGATATTGGCAAAAGAAGAATTACAGGATTTTTCAAAGCTCGTCTTGAAATCCAGACTTCCGTGGCTGGAACCGTGATAACAGTTAATGCGGTCCCCGTTATAGGAAAAAGAACCGCTACATTGATAATGATATCCCGATACATCTCCGTTGTTCTGTCTGTAGTATGCCAACGCAGTAACAATTTTAAATGTGGATCCCGGCGGGTAAAGTCCCTGTGTAGCGCGATTCAACAGCACACTGCTGGAATCATCATTGACAAGATCTTCCCAGATATCCGCAATCTCATTGGGATCATAATCCGGCTTGGAAACCATGGCAATAATCCTGCCCGTATCCGGTTCCGTTACAATGATTGCCCCGTCATATACGCCCAGCGCATCATAAGCAGCTCTTTGTACATCCAGATCCAGGGTTGTTACGACATTGTCTCCGATATTTTTCTGGGCGGTCATCTCATTTTGTATCTTTTCTCCGATAGATGCATTGGATGTGAGTAACGCCATATTTCCCAAATACTCGACACCGGTTTTTCCCTTTGTCGCATATCCGACCACATGGGAAAAGAGATTTGCATAAGGATATATCCTCTCTTCCTCCCCGTTCTCTCCACGTACGGTCTGAGCCAATGTCTCGCCATCTGCCGAAAGGATTTTGCCGCGGATATTTTTCTGCGCCATCAGTTCCTGCCTCGGATTGTAGGAATTGTTGATTGCGGTTTCGCTTTCCGCATAAACAAAATATATTTCATTGCCGATAACGGCAAGCATGGCCAGAATAAAAACATAAGTAACAATCCAGAGTTCCCGGTTTCTGTGTTTCTTCTTTTTCCCTGTTTTTGTACCGACTTCTATTTCTTCATTTTCATTCTTCCGCTTCTTTTTTGACATCCCGCTCTCCTTCCTCTGCCCTGATACAATACAATCCCTGTATGATACAGAACATGATGATCGTAGAAAGCACACTGCTTCCTCCGTAACTTACCAACGGCAACGTGACACCGGTCAAAGGAATCAGTCTCGTTCCTCCGCCGATGGTCAGGAATATCTGAAAAATATATGTAACAGCCAGACCAACGGCAATCAGTCTGTAATATTCATTTTTCAGACGCATTGCCACATTCATAAAAGCAATAAAGCTGCTGATACAGACCAGTATCAGGCAGATACTGAAAAACACTCCCAACTCCTCGGCAATGGCAGAAAAAATAAAGTCTGCCTCTACATAAGGAATGGCGGTGGGATCCCCCTGACACAGCCCCATACCAAACCATCCGCCCGTACCGATTGCAAACAGGGACTGGGTAATCTGGTAACCGGAACCGTCAATATAAGTCCACGGATCTTTCCATGCCTGAAGTCTGACTCTGACATGGGCAAAGATCTTCGCCGCTATCATGCCCCCGCCGCAGCCGCTCAAGATACCCACGATCAGATAAAAATAATTTTTTGTTGCAACAAAGACCATCACCACATAAACGACAAAAAAGATCAATGCACTTCCTAAGTCTTTGGATAAAACAAGCACAATGACATGAAATGCCGCAACGACTGTGGTAATGACCACCTGCATAAAACTTTTGGACTTGGCAAACATGCCCGCAACAAAGAAGACAAACAATATCTTTACAAATTCCGACGGCTGAAAGGTATATCCACCGATGGAATAGGAAATTTTTGATCCGTTTGTCACTGCTCCCAGTACCAAAACCACAGACAGTGCCAGCGCACCCGTGATACCGAATATCCATGTGAATTTTTCCAAAAACCTGAATTTGCGGATCAGGTAAGGAATAAAAATCCCCAATACAAGAGAAAGCGCAACAATTTTAAATTGCTTTAAAGCCTTGTCAAAATCCAGTCTGGTCAGAATCAGAAACCCGATGGCCAGCAACATGCACATGTTGTTGAGCAGAAGTTTTCCCACATCCTTATAAAGAGCACGAAACAGTGCTATGGTCGCAAACAGCAGGATCTGCTGAAAGCCGTAAAATATGATATAGGTCAGATCACTGGTTTCCAGGCAGATTGCCGCAAAGGACACAAAATGAACAATAAACATACAGATAATCTGGCGGGTATAAATCCCCTCCTTCTTTTCTTCATCGTGTCCGCGGAATGCAGCAAATGATTCATAGGTGAATATTGCCATAAAAACCGCAATCACATATTTGGATAAATCCGATATTACCAATGCCATCGTTATTCGATACCTTTCTTGAAATGCCCTTTTGTAAACTCCGAAAAAGGCAGTGGTTGATTCAACATAAAGCTGTTTAATACCTCTTCGGTCTGTACAGCGTCCTCTATCGTAAAACTGATCCTGTAATCATCGCAGGCAATCTGTTCCCGCTCTTTATATAAACTGAGAGGGACTCCGTTATAAACGGTATTTTCACATATCTGACAAATATTCATAACCGGGATCTGTCTGCCCATACGGTCTTTTAAATATGTGATCCCGTTTTGCCCGTCGCATCTGCCGAATGTTTTTTTGACACATCCTGCCGTCTGCATAAACGGAATATGTCCGTACACCAGATACTCCGTCCAAAGCGTTGTTTCCTGTTCCGAGCCCCGTTTCCGGTCACATCCCTGCAGCAGTTCATCCCACTCATACCGGTTCAGTTCGTAAGAACCGACAAAACCGCTAACAGGATATTGTTTTAGGAAAGAAACCGCTTCCGAATTGCAGGTATATAAACTGTAATCTGCCATGATTTTTTTATTTTCCGGAGAAATGCCGGCCGCCTGTAACCGATTACAAAGATATCCCAATGCATCCAAGGTTGTACAGTAAAAACCCGTCAGCCGTTTCATCCATTCATCCGTCAGATAACGGTCACAATAATCTGCAGCCTGTTTTCTGAATACCGGTGGCATTGATAAGAACAACGGAATATCCGTATCCGGAATCCGTGATCCCGTATAGTTCTGTCCCGGTTCTGTTGCAAGCTCCTCCAACAATGTAAAACAAAGCGCAATCCCGGTAATTTTCCCCTCCTCTTTCCGTCCGCCTCCTGTGCGATCCGCAAAAGAAAGAACTGCATTCAATTGCTCTGCGGTTGTAACCGCAACTTTATATCCGGAAACCTGTCCGCTTTCTTTTTTCCCTTTCCGTGTTGTTTCATGCTCCGTTTCTGCTTCGATCCGATTTTCCCGTCCGTTCTCCGTTTCGGATCCGTCTTTCCGTCCGGGGATATCCGTCAATCTTTCCTTCATGGCATCCAGAGCACGTCTGCGAAGCTCATTCAGTTCCTTCACCGGAATAAAAACATCCTCATCCATTATAACCGAAATGTGCTCAAAATGAAACGGGGTATTTCCCGTCTTTGACAGCTGCTTTTCGATATCCGCTGTCCCGGTGGGACGATTCAAGGCTTCAGATACCGCCGAAGTACCCGCACACAACACCTTGCGACCGGTCTCATCCCATACTGAAAGCCGAAGAAGTTCTCCTGCACGAACCTTCAGTTCACATTGCAATTCCAATTTCCGGTCTTTATCCAGAAATTGTTCCTTAATCCATGGAAAATCCTTTTCGTCTCCCGACACATATCCGGGTTTCTGCAAAGTGATCATTTCCGGCCCGTTATGACGGTGGTAATATCCGGTTTCCAATTCGGTTCTGACATACAGTTTCCGCAGCGTTTCCAAATCGGCTTTGTCCACCTCATAGACAGCATTTCCACTTTTTGCCGCTTCATAAAGATCCATATATTTTCGATATATGGCAGTAACGCCCGCCACATAATAAGGATTTTTCATTCTCCCTTCGATTTTAAAAGAATCAACGCCTGCGTCCATCAGTTCATGGAGTATGGGCAACGTACACATGTCCTTTAAACTGAGCGGATAAACTTCTTTTTTATCAAATGCGGAATACGGCAGTCTGCACGGACCGGCACAACGTCCCCTGTTTCCGCTCCTTCCCCCCAGAAAGCTGCTGAATAAGCATTGTCCGGAATAGCAATAACACATGGCTCCGTGAATAAAGGCTTCTATCTCTATGCCCGTTGTTTGTTTGATCTCTTTGATTTCCTCCAGCGAAAGCTCTCTTGCCGGAACGACTCTGCAGACACCATATTTTTTCAGAAGTTCCGCTCCGTATTTACCGGTAATACACATCTGGGTACTGCCGTGAAGCAAAAGCCCCGGAAAATTTTCTTTTAACAGTTTTAATACACCGAAATCCTGAACAATTACCCCGTCCAGACCATTTTCGTAAAAAGGCGTAATAAAGTCACATAAACCGTCCAATTCCCGCTCTTTCACCAGGGTATTCACCGTCAGATACACTTTTACCCCAAAAAGATGTGCATAGCGTATTGCCTCGCACAGCTCGTCTTTTGTGAAATTGGCTGCATATGCCCTCGCTCCGTATGCTTCACCGCCCAGATAAATTGCATCCGCGCCCGCATTGACAGCAGCCCTGAAGCATGCCATATCACCCGCAGGTGCCAGTAATTCTGCTTTTCCCAATTTAAACTCCTGTTCTAAAGAAAAAGGCTGTTGTAACTTGTGATCACAACAACCCACTTTTATTAACTTTTATAAATTTCTATTTGTTTCCCTTCAATTCCGCTTCCAGCCGGACAATCTTTTTGGTCCCCTCATTGATCTCCGCCTGCATGGATTTCATGGTTTTTTCCGTACTTTCCAGCTTGATCTGGCTCGCAATCAGCTCATGCTTCAAATCATATAATTCTTTCTCCTTGCGCTCCAGCTCTTCTTCCAGACCGGCTATTTTCTTCTTTGCTTTAAAGTAATCATCCGCAATATTTAACTGCAACAGAACATTTTTGTAGTCCACCGACTGTTTTCTGAAACTTTCGATTTTATTATATTCCGCAAGTTTATTATTAATATAAATGGCAACTCTCTGTAAATACTCTTCGCTTTCGTTCCCGCTCAAAGTAAATACCTTTCCGCCGATCATCACTTCTGTTTCGGTTTTTGCTGACATACTCTCTCTCCCTTGTACACCGGCACAAGATGTGCCCTGCTTATCGTAAGTCATATACAATATCTATTATAACAAAACAGAAAGAGAAAACAACTGTTTTCACAGAAAAAAATTGCGTTTTTCAAAAATTTATTGTTATTATTCCGGTCGGGAGAGTCCGAAATGTAAATATGCGGCCGGTGTCACCACACGTCCTCTGGGTGTCCTGTTGATCAGCCCGTTTTTAATCAGATAAGGCTCATTGACATCTTCAATGGTTCCCGGATCCTCACCTGTTGCCGCTGCCAACGTATCCAATCCCACCGGACCGCCGCCGAATTTTTCAATCATCGTCATCAGCAGATTACGGTCTACGTGGTCGAGTCCCAGTTTGTCCACATCCAATAAGTCCAACGCCTGTGTGGCTACCTCTTTGGTGATCACACCGTCATAACGAACCTGGGCAAAATCGCGAACACGCTTTAAAATCCTGTTTGCCAGTCTCGGGGTTCCCCTGCTTCTGCGCGCCATCTCCTGCGCCCCGTCCGGCTCAATCTCAACCTGCAGAATACCGGCAGAATGCATGATGATCTGCACCAGTTCCTCAACGCTGTAAAACTCCAGCCTGTTGATCACACCAAAACGATCCCTTAAGGGTGCGGACAAAAGTCCCGCCCTGGTAGTTGCACCCACCAGTGTAAATTTGGGCAGATCCAGACGGATGGATTTGGCTGTGGGACCTTTTCCGATCATAATATCGATACAGTAGTCCTCCATAGCCGGATACAAGACTTCCTCAACCTGTCGGTTCAACCGGTGAATCTCATCCACGAAAAGTACATCCCCGTCGGAAAGTCCGTTTAAAATTGCAGCCATATCTCCCGGTTTTTCTATGGCGGGTCCGCTGGTCACCTTCATATGGGTTCCCATTTCGTTGGCGATAACTCCCGCCAAAGTGGTTTTGCCAAGTCCGGGCGGACCGTAAAACAAAATATGATCCAAAGGATCGTTTCGCTTTTTGGCAGCCTCAATATAAATCTTTAACGTTTCCTTCGCTTTTGATTGACCGATATAGTCATCCATTTTCTGAGGGCGAAGGGAACCTTCGATTTTTTTGTCCTCCTCCGTAACGGAGGTTTCAATAATTCTCTGTGTCATGATATTTCCTTACCATTTACAATTCTTATCAGTTTAGATTAAAAGAGAAATTTTAACGCCAGCTTCAATATTTCTTCGGCCGTCATATCTTCCGTAACGGTAACCTGTGAAACCGCTTTTGCCGCTTCACTGACTCCGTATCCAAGCGCCGCCAGCGCATCGACTGCGTCCTTTCTTGCCAATTCAAAATCTCCCGTTACCATATCGGTCGCTTCGGAAAGCTGTCCCGGCAATCCGTTGATATCTTCAAGCCTGACCTTATCCTTCAAATCCAAAATAACCCTCTCGGCAGTTTTTTTGCCGATACCCGGTGCCTTAGCAATGGCAGAAGCATCCTGACTGTATATGGCAAAGCGAAGGTCATTGGCACTCATCACGGATAAGATCGCCAGAGCACCTTTGGGTCCGATCCCGTTTACGGTGATCAGTTTCTTAAAAAGTTCCAGCTGATCTTTTGTATCGAATCCATATAACTGGAATGCATCTTCCTTGACATAAGTATAAGTATATATCTGCACCTCAGAACCAATCTTAAAGCCATATCCGTAAGGAACTCTGACATTAAAACCGATTTGGTTATTTTCCACCACAATATTGTCATCGGAAACTTCCGTAACCTTTCCAATCAAATATGCTATCATAATAATCTCCGTTTTCGTAATATTTCGCTGATCACGCCAATTACATATCCGCTGACCGCGCCCACCGCCAGCAATATGGGCAGATACCAGCCGATGGCGCTGTTTTGCACAAAGAAGTATGCCACCGCAAGCTGTCCCAGATTATGGAACACCCCTCCGAGCATGCTGACCCCCGGTATATCCAGCCATTTCATTTTTTTGCAGATCAGCATGACCGTCATGCTGAGCGCAGCACCCGCAAGGGAATAAACGCAACTGAATACATTTCCGAACAATAAAGCCATCAGCAAAATTCTGACTGTCTGATACAAAATACCATAACATGGTCCGTAAGAATATATCAGCAAAACAACCAGCATATTGGCAAGCCCGATTTTGATCCCGGGCACAGTTGGTACAACCGGGAACAACAGTTCCACATAAGATAAAATCATCCCCAGTGCCAAAAGCAATCCCATTTTGGCCAGTCTGTCAGTACGCAACCGCATCCACCTCCTCACCCGGATCCGTTACCGTGATCACAAGCCCATGAGGAATACAGGCAATCACCTGTCCGCTGTGAGAAATCGCAGACGTATTGACACAGACCTGATTGGCGCAATCCGCTTCTGATACATAAACCGTTCCGGCCTCTACCACGATATGATTATAGCCGCCCTTCCCATCCGTGATTGTCAACTGCGTATCTTCATCCAGCGGCAAAGTGGCATATATCTCACCATCTACGGTAATGACCGCATTGGCACCATTTCCCTTTGAGCCGCGTATGACAATCATACACACGGACAAAGCAAGGATCAACGCCAATATCAAAACACTTCTGATTCGCTGTTTTTTCTTATCCATATCATTTATCATCATCTTTTTGCCCGTCTGCTTTTTATTCTGGTACCATTCTAACACAATCGAACATATGTTTCAAGTATTGGATCGGATTTCCACAAGATTGAATTACATTTCCAAAGGAAGCTTTTGAAGCAGGCTGTCCGAAATGGCACTTTGCAGCATAATAACTCCGTCATCCAGAAAATCCACCGGTTTTTCCAACAGCCCCCGGCTCACACATTCCTTCACAATTTCACCGCATACCGCTTCCACCAAAACACAGACATCATACGCTTTTTCTCCCTGCTCTCCCGCATCCACATAAGCAACACCGCACCGGGAGGAAGCAAGCGCAGCAAAAAGCGGCTGCAGATTTCTCAAAACAGGCAGTTCCTTCATACCATAAAAGGCCCATTTATAAAAGGGCATATATTTCCCGTTTAAAAGGTAAATGGCGGAAAGTGCATTTTTCATAAACAGGCTTAAAGCAAAATACGCTGCAACATAGTCACCCCTGTCCAAACAGCGCCTATAATTGTACTGCCCCGCCTGAGCCATGACCGCGAAACGGGATGCCAGTTTTTTGATCATCGCTTCCTTGGGGTACCCGCCTTGTAAAGCCATACGCATCTTTGCAAATTCATCATTTCCTTCATGAAAAAGTGCTCCGTTTGTTACCATGGCAAGCCGCTCTTCCGAAAGCTGATACCACTGAAACAGATTTTCGGGGACATGATCGATCCCCAGATTTGCAAAATAAAAATCTTTTGTTTTTAAGACACCGACTCTGCCCTGCCCGTGGGAAGAAACCAGCCTTTTTGTTCCCATAAATTCTCCGGGAAGATTTTCATAAAAGCGTTCCAGCTTTTCTCCGTATTTTTCATAAATTCCGTCATCCGTAAAAATGCAAAATCCCGGTCCGAAATCATGATCCTTTGACAGATCATCATCAAAGCCGAAACATTCCGATCCCTGCCCGCAAAGCCCTACGGAAACCCGTTTGAAATCGTCTCCGAGAATCTTTTTTAATTGTTCTTCATATTCCTGATAATATAATCTCGATAATTCCAAGCCCTTCATATCCGACCGCCTCATGACAAATGTTTTTTGACAAGCTCTGCATTCTGCAACAGTAAGTGATAGCTTTCATTTTCTCCGAAATGGGTTTTCACTTCCTCCGCAGCTTTTTCATAATAAGCAAGTGCCGTTTCATATTCCTTCTTTTTGAAACATATCTCGGCCAATCCTGCCAAAGCCGCCGAATAATGGGCATCACTGTTTTCTCCTGCCAATGCCTCATAACGCACGATGGCATCCTGCAGCAGTTCTTTCGCTTCCTCTATCTTTCCAAGCTTTATTTTTACCAAAGCCAGATTGGTTCTTGTGGATGCCTGCTCGGAAGCAGCCTCCGGAATCTGATCGATGATTTTTAAAGCACTTTCCAAAAAAATGACTGCCTTTTCATTTTCATTTAACTGCTCAAGCAGGATGCTGATGTTATTATAAAGGCCCGCAAAGCGGTAATCTCCCGCCGGCAGGATCTGCTCATATATCTGTAACGCCCTTGTATAGTAGGAAAGACTTTCATTGAGTCTTCCTGCCGCACGATACCCGGTTGCCACATTTAACAGCGTGGTTGCAAAATGTTCGGTACCGTCTAACTGCAATTCTTCCATGAGCATCAGGATGTCTTCCGAAATCCGAAAGCATTTTTCGTATTGGGAAATGCTGCGGTAAAAGCCAATCATCTCATTACCGATGGAAACATAGGCACCGTAATCCTTCTCCTCATTAGCCTTCGCAAGACTGTCACATAAGTAGCGGTCGATCTCCTCCGGCGTTTTTGCCTGAGTAAACATCTCATCCAATGTATGAAAAAACTCGTTGATATCCATACTATACCTTCTCCTTTATCTTTCTGCTGAATATATGCCGGATTAATTTACAACACCTGTATAAACCAATTTTTTTCTATTCTAGCACACATCCGGCAATCAAACCACTTTTATATTGATCGAGTA
>JBJEJA010000048.1:0-28480 GCA_051877575.1 Lachnospiraceae bacterium
AGCATCTGCCTTACAAGCAGAGGGTCATAGGTTCGAGCCCTATAGGTCCCATTGACAACTATTTAGTTGCCATGCTGGTGTGGCGGAACTGGCAGACGCGCAGGACTTAAAATCCTGTGGTGGCGACATCGTACCGGTTCGATTCCGGTCACCAGCATTATTGAAAAAGTGTCTAGGACGTTGGTTGAACAACGTTTTAGGCATTTTTGATTCTGAAAAAAATATGCAAAAAGTTATTAGAATATAGTAAAAATTATGCAACTTTGATGCATGGGGATGTTTTAATATCATTGAATAGATGATGTGAAAGCATCCCTATTTTGTTATGGGCATGTTTGCAAATAAATGGAAAAAGTATAAAGGGCAGGAAGATGAAAAAATTTATATCAAAGAGAAAAAGCATGATCGGGAAAAGATGTCTGTTATATCTGTTGGGAACAATATGTATTTTTGCGGCAGAAGGGATCAGGGCAGAAGGAAAAGGAATAGACACTGAAGATGCAAAAAGCAAAAAGGTGGAAGTCTGTAAGCAAACTTCGGTTTCCGTAGCCTATGCCAACGTATTGAGCGGATACATGGAGGACGCAAAGGAAAAGGAAGAACAGCCGAGATTTTCGTTGATATATCTGGATTCAGATACAACTCCCGAGTTGGTAGTTATGTTTGGGGAAGCGCATCCGGATGGCGGGTATTTATATTCTTATGAAGATGGAAAAGCGGTATTGGTCGGTGATTCCGAAGAATGGATGGGATATGGTGAATATGGCAGCTTTAGATATATAGAGAAGGAAGCACGCTTTTGGAATGGACATGAAGGGTTCGGTAATGTATATGATGAGATTTGTGAATGGAATGGAGAAAAAGTATTGAATTATAATAACTGTTATGTGGTACCGGAAAATGCCATAGAGGATGCAGTCAAAAGTGCCTGGGAAACGACAGATAAAGAGCAAAAGGATGCGCTTTACAGCAGACTGATGGAGCAAACCGGCTGCACGGAAGATTCGGAGCCGGTCTTTGATTATGACGATTATGATGCAGACGGTCATTATGAGGCATTTGCAATTTATGAAGGACAATTATGGTTTGTGGATGCAGATTCCTGTGAACAGGTCAGTCACAATGAATATGCGTATTATGATTTTGATGGAAAAATAGAGGATGTATTTGGAAATAAGTGCATTTATCTGGATACAGAGTATTGTGCAACTGCTGTGCTGACGGATATCTGGAAACTGGAGGATGGAAAACCTGTGGAGGATGCATGGTCGGGACGCGGTGAAGTTGTATGTAGAGAGAAAGCGGAATATCAGGACTTTGTGATTATCCGTGATGCCTATGATTATTTATTTGATGCGGAGATGGAAATGACGCTTGGTCATACATGGAAACCTTATTTTTTTGAATTTCAGAACGGTGAGATAGAGCAGTATGAGAGAGAAAAAATCAACAGGGCGGCATTAGAGAAAAAATGCGGATTTGATCTGGCCGGAGAAATTGAAAAAGAGGGGTATGAAATCGGGGAAATCTATCTTTGGGGGTCGCATATATTGACTGTTAATTACAGCACAAAACTGGAGGACGGCAGTATTCAATACGAAAATGTGGTTTGGGACTGCTATGGCGGAAAGGATGGAACAGGGGATTATTATGCTCTGCCGGGAACAGAGCAGCCAAAGACCTGGCAGGAAGCAGGTTTCGGGGGGAGTTATCAATGATACGATTTCGGAAAAAATACCAATGATAATGCCTTGCATAACCCGTTCTACGGGTCTATAATAATGAAAACGTGTAAACAGGGAGATGGCGGAAGGAGGTATTGCCATGAATTGGATGATATTAATGCTTTTGATTTTCAGTCCTGCTATTCTGGCGGGGGTTGTATCCGTTTATCTGAATGTTCATCAAAAGAAAGAACAACAGGATGAAGAGGAATATCTGAAAACTTTGACAGAGGAAGAAAAAAAGGATTATGAGTTGCAGAAGCATAAAATGTTTGCCGCACAGCAGCATTATTTCAGGGTAAATGCAATGAACTCCAACAACAGGATTGTATAAAAGGCAGAAAAGTAAGGAGTGTTTGGAATGACAGATTATAGAAAAGCAGTTATGATCGGATGCGGATTTGTAGGTTCGGCATCGGTATTTGCATTGATGCAGAGCGGTCTTTTTTCGGAGATTGCGATGATTGATGCGGATATGGAAAAGGCAGAAGGTGAGGCAATGGATATCAGCCACGGCATTCCTTTTGCAAAACAGATGAGGGTTTATGCAGGAACCTATGATGATGTGAAAGATGCGGGGATCGTGATTGTAACAGCCGGGGCTAACCAGAAGCCGGACGAGACAAGACTTGATCTGGTCAACAAAAACGTAGGTATTTTTAAGCAGATTATTCCCGAAATTGCAAAAAGAGATTTCGGTGGAATATTGTTAATCGTTGCTAACCCGGTTGATATTCTGACGCAGGTAGCACAGAAACTTTCAGGACTGCCCGAATCGAGAGTCATCGGTTCCGGTACGGTGCTGGACAGCGGCAGATTGAAATACCGTCTTGGGGAGCATCTCGGAGTAGACAGTAAGAGCGTCCATGCATTTATTATCGGTGAGCACGGAGACAGCGAGATCGCGGCATGGAGCAGTGCCAATATATCAGGTATACCGCTCAATGATTTCTGTGAAATGAGAGGGCATTTTCAACATGTGGAAGCGGAAAAGGAAATTGCCGAAGAGGTTAAGAACAGCGCTTATGAGATCATCAAGAGAAAACGTGCGACTTATTTTGGTGTAGCCATGGCAGTTAAGCGTATCTGTGAAGTGATTGTGAGAGATGAAAAATCCATTCTGCCTGTATCCACAGCCATGCATGGTGAATATGGCATTGACGGGGTTGTGCTCAGTATGCCTTGTATCGTAGGAAAAGAAGGAATTGAGACCAAGGTGCCGTTCCAGTTAAATGAGGAGGAGACAAGGAGCCTTCAGGAATCGGCAAAAGTATTGAAGGGTATCGTGGATACTTTGGACGTATAAACAGAACGACTTTGGATAGGTTGTATCTTTTGCGTTATGTTAAAATGTGATGTTATTAAAAAACCATTTTTTGACAAGATGATGGGGAGGAACATATGATTTGCGGAAATTGCGGAACGTGGATTGAGGATGGCAAAACAAACTGCCCGAATTGTGGAGCACCTGTTATGGTAAATGGGCAGCCGATGATGAACGGACAGCCGATGATGAACGGACAGCCGATGATGGGCGGACAGCCGATGATGAACGGGCAGCCGATGATGAACGTACGACCGATGATGGGCAAGCAGGAATTTTATAAGCACGCGAGCATGTCCAAAGTCAGAGCGGGAATGATAGCTTGCGGGACAGCATGGTATCTGCTTGCGGCATACAATTTTCTGTATCAGATTGTTATTATGCAGTTTATACCGGGACTGCTGGATGTTGCATTGATGCTTGGGCTGGGCTTGGGAGTACATTTGGCAAAGAGCAGAGTTTGCGCAGGCATTTTAACTGCATATGCAGTCATTAATACGGCTATTATGATCGTGCAGGGAATGGGAAATGGTTTCTTGATTCTGGTAGTTGCGATTTGTTCATTGATTATTACAATCAAATTTCAAGCGGCATGGGAAAAGTATCAGAAGACCGGCGCGATCCCGATGGGTTGAGAAGGCAGGATTTATATCAGTGAACGAAGATAGATTATTTGTTGCCAGAATGACGGAACTGGCCCGGACCGCTTACAGGCAGAACCGATATACATTCAGCCATTTCCTGACTCCGGCGGAGCTGAGCCTTCTTGATGAGATGGCGGCAGAGCTGCGTTTTGTGGATTTTGATACGAACGGCGGAAATGAAAATTGTGAAAGACAGATGGTCCGGTTTGGCTCGGAGAGGATGTTCGGCTATGAAGAGGAATATCCGATCGCGGTTCTTCTGATTGAACCGATGTCGCCTAAGTTTGCAGAGGCACTGGAGCATCGGGATTATCTGGGGGCCGTCATGAATCTGGGCTTGGAGCGGGATGTTCTGGGAGATATTCTGATCAAAGAAAAAACTGCATATCTGTTCTGCATGGACAATATTGCCAATTATCTTGTGGCGAATCTGGATAAAATAAAGCATACCAGTGTAAAGGTGAGCAGGATTGAGGGAGAGACAGAGGCTTTTCAAAGGACTTTGAAGGATATGGAAGTGCTGGTGCAATCCCCCCGTTTTGATGCGGTCATCGCAGCAGTCGGTAAGCTGTCGAGAAGTGAGGCACAACAGTTGTTCCGGGACAAAAAAGTTTTGCTGGACGGAAGGGTCTGTGAGAATAACAGTATGGTTTTGAAGGAAGGCAGCATCTTTTCAGCCCGGGGATATGGAAAGTATATTTATGAGGGCTGTGGAAACACAACCCGTAAAGGCAGGGTTTATGTGCAACTAAAAAAATATGAATAGGATCTCGGGGATTCCGGGATCCTTTTTCAGGTTTATGAGTTAAAAAATAAAAAAGAAGTCAGAAAATAAACATCGAATGCGAATTATAGGTATCAGAGGAAGGTGGTGGTCACGGTGGAAATCACGGAAAATAATTTTGTGGAACAGATGAAGAAAAGAAATGAACGGGCGCTCGTATATGTAGTAGAGCAGTACGGCTGGGTATTAAAAACGGTTGTAAAACGTCAGATGGCAACGCTGCCGCATTTATGGGATGATTGTATGAATGATACGCTGCTGGCTGTCTGGGAAAACATAGAAAGTTTCCAGCCGGAGAAGTCGGAATTTCAAAACTGGCTTGCAGGTGTATGCCGTTTTAAGGCTTTGACTTACGTCAGAAAATATATTCATTCTTCCAGAGAGGATCTGATGGAGCAGATGCCGGACTGGGAGGATGAGAAGGCAGGAAGGGATTTTCTGGAGCAGGAGTATAAGGAAGAGGTGGATATCATACTGTCATATTTAAAGGACGAGGATGCAAAGATATTCCGCCTGATCTATCTGGAAGGATTATCTATGGATGAGGTGTCGGAAAGAATGCATATGAGCAAGACGGTTATTTACGGACGGATCAGCCGCGGCAGAAAACAGATACGCCGTGTGGTAAGGGAAAGCGGGGTGTGAAAAATGGCAAGATTATATGAAATGTGTAATGAGATAGCTTCTGATGAAATCCTCATGGACAGAGAGGAATTGACAGATGAAGAAAAAGAAAGTCTTCTTGCGGAATTAAAAGAGCAGGGGATAATCGGTAAGAATGAGAAGAAGAAAAAGAGAAGGTCCGGAAGATATGTGGCAGGGATTGCAGCGGCAGCGGTATTGGCGATTGTGATCGTGCCCAATGTTTCACCGAGAGCAGCTTATGCCATGTCTCAGATTCCGGTTTTGGGAAACGTGATCAAAATGATCACGGTACGGGAATATAATTATGACAGTGAACGATTTGAGGCAAACATCAAAGAGGCGCAGTTGGTACAGGAAGTACCGGCATCGGATGATGAGGATATTGCGGTGACGGAAAAAACAAATGAATCCATCAATACGATCAATGAAGATATCGGAGAAATGACCGACAGATTGATCGAGCAGTTTGAGGCTGATGTGGAGCTGGGAGAGAGCTACGGCGGCGTTTATGTGGACCCTCAGGTCGTAACGGATACGGATCAATGGTTTACCGTTCGGATCGATGTGTTGCAGGTTGCCGGCAGCGGGGCACAGTATCAGTATTTTTATCACATTGATAAGACAACGGGTGAAATCGCAGGTTTAAAAGACCTCTTTGTGGACGGAGCCGATTATATAACACCCATCAGTGAGAATATCATCAAACAGATGCGTGAGCAGATGGCTGCAGACGAGAATATTTATTATTGGGTGGATGATGAGGAGGTTCCGGAATGGAATTTCCGCAGCATCAAGGAAGACCAGAACTTCTATTTGAATGAGCAGGGACAGATTGTTATCTGTTTTGATGAATATGAGGTTGCGCCCGGTTGCATGGGTCTGGTAGAATTTACCATAGAGGATGAAGCGGTAGCCGACATTCTCAAGTAAGTGTGTGCGTATTTCCGTGATGCGATAATAATCCGGTCAAATGCTGCAACCACATCATTTGGAGGAAAATAGAATGAAGTTTGAGATGTATCATGAAAATTACAATGTGCTGGATTTGAAACGATCCATGGAGTTTTATGAAAAGGCGCTGGGACTTGTGGAAAAGAAACGGATCGAGGCAGAGGACGGTTCTTTTGTGATTGTCTATGTGGGCAATGATACCACGGATTTTCTGCTGGAACTGACGTGGATCAAAGACAGAAAGGAGCCTTACAACCTGGGAGAATGCGAATTTCATCTGGCATTCCGTACAGATGATTTTGAAGCGGCACACAAGCTTCATGAACAGATGGGATGCATCTGTTTTGAAAACCGGGAAATGGGGGTCTATTTTATCCAGGATCCTGACGGATACTGGCTGGAAATCGTGCCGGTCAGAAAATAACGGGCTGAAGACCTGTCGATCTTAGAAGAAAGGCTCTGTCGGGAATGATTTTACACAAAAATGTGTGAGAACATTCCCGACAGGGCTTTTTTGTCTGCAAAAAATAGTTTCTGTGGAAAAAAATGACATTTCACAGTTCTTTCACAGAAAGATTGTCTTTTAAACACAAATTCCTCATATGATAGTAAAAGTGACAGAAAAGCGCTAGATAAAATGACAGTGTAAGGAGGACATATTATGATTGAAGTCAGTCATCTGACCAAGAAGTACGGAAATCATATTGCTGTGGATGATCTGAGTTTTCAGGTCGAGAAGGGACAGGTCTACGGGCTTTTGGGAAAAAACGGAGCGGGAAAGTCCACGACCATGAATATTCTGACCGGCTTTTTGGGCGCTACGGAGGGAAAAGTGACCATTGATGGTCATGATATCTATGAAGAGGCGGAAGAAGCCAAAAAGTGTATCGGTTATCTTCCGGAAATACCACCTTTATACGATTCCATGACGGTATCGGAATATCTGTATTTTGCGGCAGAATTAAAGAAAATTCCGAAGCAGGAAAGGCAGAAACAGGTGGAGGAAGTGATGGATCTGACCGGAGTTACCGAATATGGCTCACGGCTGATTGCAAATCTTTCCAAAGGATATAAGCAGAGGGTTGGGCTTGCACAGGCAGTTTTGGGGTATCCGCCCATTTTGATCCTGGATGAGCCTACGGTAGGACTGGATCCGAAGCAAATGATTGAAATCAGGGAACTGATCCGAAATCTTTCAAAAAATCATACAATTATTTTGAGCTCCCATATTCTGACGGAAGTCAGTGCGGTCTGCGATTATATTTTGATCATTGCAGACGGCAGGCTGGTGGCAAGCGATAAAACCGAAAATCTGGAGAAAATGCCGGACCACGGAGAGGGCAGGCTGGAGCTTTCCGTAAAAGGAGAAAGAGAAGAAATCGAAGATGCGTTGAAGGATATAGACGGTGTGATTTCCGTGAATGTTCAAACTGACGCAGACGGACCGTTGTGTAATGTGTGCCTGAATATTGAGCAGGGAAACAGTACAGGACCGGATATCAGGGAGTCTGTATTCTACCGGTTGAGTGATCGGAGACTGCCCATTTATTCTATGTCTCTGGCAAAGAGTAGTCTGGAAGATGTGTTCCTGGCATTGACAGAGGAAGGAGGTAAGCACGATGACGGCGATTTATAAAAGAGAGTTGAAAAATTATTTCCATACGGTAATAGGCTGGCTGTTTATGGCAGCAATCCTGTTTTTTATCAGTTTATATTTTGTCGCATACAATTTATTTTCCGGAGATGCTTATTTCTCGGATGCAATCGGCTCCGCAGCATTTATTTTACTGCTGGCAGTGCCGATTCTGACCATGAGAGTTCTGGCTGAAGAACGCAAACAGAGGACCGATCAGTTGATCCTGACAGCACCTGTCGGTGTGGGTGAGATTGTTTGCGGTAAATTTTTGGCCATGGCAACGCTTTTGACAATTCCGATGATAATTTCCGCTTTTTATCCGGTTATTATGAGCAGGTTCGGGGAAATTGATTATGCACAGGCGTATGTCGCCATTCTGGGGTTTTTCCTGTATGGTTTATGCTGTATAGCGGTAGGTATGCTGATTTCGTCGATGACGGAAAATCAGGTTATTGCTGCGGTGCTTACTTTCGGGGTTCTGTTTCTGACCTATATTATGAGCGGAATATGCTCTCTGATATCCACGGACGGAAATATTATCACATCCGTGCTGTCGGCAGGAGATTTTTATGACAGGTTTGTCGATTTTCTCCGGGGAACACTTTCTGTCAGCGGGATTGTTTATTTTATATCGATTACGATACTTATGCTGTTTTTGACCTGTCAGTCCATACAGAAGAGAAGATGGAGCATTTCCAGTAAGGCAATGAAAAAAGGTGTATTCAGTTCGACGCTGATTATTCTGGCAATTGCCATTACGGTTGTGATCAATCTGGTGGCGGAACATCTTCCCGAAGAAATTAAATCGATGGATATTACGGGAAGTAAACTGTATTCCATTACGGAAGAAACGGAAGAGATGCTGGACGCATTGACGGAGGATGTTACGGTTTATGTATTGGCATCGGAGTCGGGAACGGACGAAACGATCAGGCAAATGCTGATAAGATACGAAAACCGGTCTTCGCATGTGGAAGTTGTTTATAAAGATCCGGTCAAGTATCCGCAGTTTGCAGCCGAATATACATCGGGAAGCATCTCAAGAGGCAGCTTGATTGTGGTAAGCGACAAGCGCAGCAGGGTTATTGATTATCAGAATATGTATGAAAGTGAATTCGACTATTCGACTTATTCTTCTTCGATAACGGCATATGACGGAGAAGGACAGCTTACCAGTGCGATTCAGTATGTATTGAGTGACGATATGCCCAAGATTTATGTCATATCGGGGCATGATGAGCTCTCTCTGGGATCATCTTTTACCGAGATGTGTGAAAAGGCCAATGTGGAGCTGGAAACGATCAATCTGCTGAATTATGATGCCGTTCCGGAGGATGCACAGGCAGTGATGCTGTTAGCGCCCATGAGCGATTATTCTGCAGATGATGCGGATAAGATCAAGGATTATATGGCGACAGGAGGAAAGGCTTTGGTTCTGACCGCATATACGGGAAAGGAAATGCCCAATTTTGCTTCTGTTCTGGAAGATTATGGAGTTTCCGTTTCCGACAATATGATCTGTGAAAACAGCACGAGTAATTATTCCCAAAGTCCGCTGTATCTGATACCGAATATTGAAAGCAGCAGCGTGACATCGAATATTGACAGCAATCGTCTGGTATTTATGCCTTATTCCGTAGTATTGAATCTGGATGAAGAAAATGAAAATCTGAGCATTACAAAATATCTGACGACTTCTGATGCGGCTGTGGCAAAAGCCGATATTAATCAATCAACGACAACCGCTTACGAGGAAGGCGATATACGCGGGCCGTTCTGTCTGGGTGCACAGATTGATAAGAATGTGGATGGAGTCGAATCACAGATGATCATATTTGCCTCGGACATGATATTCACGGATCAGGTAGATGAGGCCGTATCGGGAACAAACAGCATGCTGTTCAGCAATGTTTTGGGTGAAATAATAGATACGGATTCTCTCCAGGTTACAATACCGGCCAAGAGTTATCACATATCTTCCATTACCGTAACACAGACCGATTTTATCTGTATCAGCCTGATCACGGTCATTTTGCTGCCGATCGGTATGCTGGTTGCGGGTATCATCATCTGGGTTAAGAGACGAAGAAGATAGGAGGCAGTCATATGAAAAAGCAGAAGAGGCAAGTAGTAGTTTTAATCATTCTTTTGGCAGTCTGCATATTGGGATATGTGTTGTTAAACCGCTATCAGGATAAAAAGCAGGAAGAGGAAGCAGCAGAATATGAGGCGGAAATAGTTTTTGAAACAGATGCCGATAAAATCACGAAATTCTCCTATGTAGTGAATGGCGTTACTTACCACTATGTAAAGTCTGATGAAGAATGGAAGTGTGAAGAAGAGCCGGATCTGGATCTGGACGAGAATCAGATTTCATCCCTGCTGTCAAATCTGACCGGTATATCCTGTGATGAGGTTTTGTCAGATGTGGAAGATTATAACACATACGGCTTTGATGCTCCGTCCAATGAGATTGATTTCCAAACGGAGGACGGCGAAGAATATAGTATCAAAATCGGAGATTATAACGGTACGGCATACTGTTATTATTATATGACAAGTCTGTCGGATGATATTTATGTGGGTAATGCTTACGTATGTTCCGCTTTTACCGAAACGCCGGATTATTATGAAGTAGTAGAAAGTGAATCTGAGCTTTCCGAAGAGGATGCTGAGTCCGGAACAAATTAAATTTTTGTATTGACAGTACCTTTGAAACATAATATAATAATTCTTGCTGTGAGGGAAACCCACAGCAAGATATGTGCGTTTAGCTCAGCTGGATAGAGCGTTTGGCTACGGACCAAAAGGTCGGGGGTTCGAATCCTCTAACGCACGCTATAATGGCCTTGTAAAAGCAAGGGAAATGAAAAACACTCTGAATAATCAGGGTGTTTTTTATTTTTTTATCCAAATATACGCAAAAGTATGCAAGTTTGATGCAAAAGAATGGTTTACTATTGTCAGAGGAATAAAAAAACCATGCCAATAGGGGTCAAAGGAGAAAAAAGCGATGAAAATACGCGAGAAATTATTTTATGTTTTTTTAGCAGTATTATGTGGTGGAATGTTTCTGATCAGGACAGTTTTTGTATATGGGGCAACGGACGAGGAGATTGAGCCTTATTTGGAGGAAGGTAGTTCAGATTTTCGGCCGAGAGCGTCACTGGATATCACAACGGTTCCTTATGTGGGGGAATGGGAAAGTGAGGAAGCAAAAGAGGCATGGGTAAAGTCTTTCGGATCAGGCTGGAACAGTGCGGCACAGAAGACAGAGGTGTGTTGGGAACCGTCGGAAAACACCTTATCCAATTTTTTGCAGGCACTTACCATCAACAAACAGCCGGTGGCAAGGCTGAGCTATGATGATCTGAAAGAACTGTATCCTATGAACAATGCTTTTTTTGACAAGAGAGCCAGCATGAAGGCAAGAGTAAGGTATGGAAAAACTCCGGATTTTTTTTGCTTTGATTTTATCTGGGGGTATGATCAGAATTTGTTATCTGTAGTCTACAGTGATATTAATGAGGAGGGGAATTTTACAAAAATTAAGTTTGACGCCAATCCGAAGGCGCGGAGCAGTCAGTGGTACGGCGGTTTTTATAGGCGGTATGGGATGGCTGAATTGTATTCCTATTATAATTTCGGGGACGATGGGCTGACCCGATATATTTTGGGAAATGAATGTTACTCTGCAGAGAAGTTTATGAATCTGAACAACATTGCGTTCAATGCAGAAAAGGAAGCGGCAAAGTACGGGGAGAATTATCTGGAGTACGGGGAATGCACATCGGATTACGGAAAACTGGATATTTTTTATGTTCGTAATGCCGATGAGGACAGTTCCTGCGTGATGATCTGCTTTGCGGAGAGTAACCGTTATGATTATATTGTCGTTTCGGATTATACGGTTGAAATCAAATTAAAATAAACAGTAGTGAGGAAAGAAGCAAGATATCGGAAAAGGAGTTTGATACATAGTGATGAAAAAGGAAGGAACGGGGAGAGGGCTGAAAAGCATCGTATTTGTAGCGGTAATTGCCGCTGTTCTGGCAGGAATTGCCGTTATTGTGGCAGGAATTGCAGTCATTGCCGGTATAGAGCAGGCAATTGTTTCCGGGGATGAAATTGTATCCGGAAATGATGAGGAAGAAGCGGGAAAGACGGAAGAAGAATTGCTGGTTGAGGCATTGGATCGGGAAATGGAGCAGATTGTCTTTGAACAGACCGTTTCTTTCCAAGATGAGGTTTTGGAGAGAGCAGTCAGAGATCAGCTTGGACAGGAGGGCCCGTTATCCAAGAACCAGATTGCAAATATGCGCGAACTGAGAATCGTTGTGGATGGTGTGGAAGAAGGTTTGCAACTCAGCAAAGCGGATCTTGCAATGTTTTCCGGGCTGGAGTGCCTTTGTATCGAGGTTGATTACAGTGCAGACAGCACAGTGCGATGTCTGGGCTTCTCAAAGGATGGAATTTCCGGGTATGACAATCTGAAATTGCTCCCGAATCTCCGTGAATTGATCGTATATGATGCACGCCTCAGGGATATTGGGGTTTTGAAAGAGATGAAGGGACTGAAAAGGCTGGAACTGAGGTGTACCGCCAATGATATCAGTCCGTTAAAGGAGATGAAGGATCTGGTGTGGGTGGAATTGGAAGGTATGTATATTCCGGATATTTCGCCTCTGCTTTGTCTGGATAAGATGAAATATCTGAGTTTAAATTACAGCAAATTCGAACATGAGGAAATACTGGAAAATCTGTCTCAATTGGAACTTTTGCGTCTGGAGGGATGCGATCTGGAAAGCATTTCTTTTGTAGGCAGTATGACAAACTTAAGAAGACTGGAACTTGCATCCAATCAACTGGAGTGTATTGATGCAGTTTATGAACTGCCAAATCTGAATATTCTGAATGTTAAAAACAATCCCTTGAAAAGTGTTTATCCCGAGCAGATGAATGACCTGACGGTATTGTGGTGTGATGAGGAAGATGTTTGCGGTGTTGATTCCATAGAGAATGTGCCCATTTTGGAAATCAGGGAAGAAGAAGCAAGTTTGTTATATCGTTTTCAGCATGTATCCGATGCACTTGGAGTATTTGATCCCGCAGAGGAATGGGGAGAGGGACACAGAGCAGAGGCGGTAAGCGAATACCTGGGTGATTTTGATGGGGATGGTATAGAGGATTTGTGCCTTATTGTGACAGATCAACGGGAACTGACAAATGAAGACGGAAGGTCATGGGACGAAATCAACGGAAGGTGGCTGTATGTATATCCCGGTAACGGGACATCTTATGACCGTCCCTTAAAGCCTTTGGAACTGAAATATGATTCCGGTGAGTTATCATTTGAGAATTATCACTACGGAGCACCCTTGATGGGGGACGGAAAGATTCTCTTGCAGGAAAATGCGGGAGATACTAGAATAACATATGAATACTGTTATCAAAATGATGAATGGGTATGTATCAGACAGGATGAATTGGTCGGATATGGTAATTACTTTTACGGAAATTATGATTATTATGTGAGGGATTATGAGAACAATACGGCTGAGCAGTATGCGGTTTTGTTCGAAGCACCGGGGTTTACAACAGTAAAACTGGCAGAAAACGATGAGAATGCCGATGCGCAGATCTTGGCGGGTGTATCGGTTGCAAAGGATGACAATCCTGTTCAATATAATGCATACTGGGCGATGGATCAGGTGCTGGAAGAAAATTTCCACGGTCTGGAGGCAGAAAAGGTCTATCATGAGAAAAATGATTATTCCGGGAATCTGGAGAGACTGGACGGGATCGTGCATCCGGAATACGATTATCTGGTATGCGTAGGAAATGCCGAATACCGGATTGCTTTCGACTCGTATGATGCCTGTACCGATATTTGTAAAATTGCCGTTTATAAGACTTACGGCGGAGAAGAAGGTTTGGGGAGTAAGACGATATATGAATATGACTTGGGGAAAGCCCGGCATGACGGAGAAAATACGAAGCTGATTCAGGACTTTTCCGATGCTTCCGATATCATGGAATATGAATGTGTGCAAAGAGCCCTGGAGGTTTATGATCCCACAGACAGAGGAAAAAAAGGAACTGTTACGGAAGTGCATGTGGGAAGAAAGGAAGAAGATGGAAGCCGGCTGTTCTGCCTTGTGGTAGAAAACCCGGATGCGTGGGATGATTCCGCTCCGTGTCAGAGAATGTTGTATGCTTATACCATTGAGGAAACGGAATTTGTCAGTGTTGCTAAGCCCATTGAACTGAAATGGGACAGAGAAGCGGATATCAGGGAAGAGGTATTCATCGAGGGGCAGACGGTATATCTGGAATATCAGACCAGAGATGAGACGGGAGATGATTATCGTACCCGATGTTTTCGTTACCGGTCCGGGCAGTGGGTATCTGATTATTTGCAGGAACACAGTTATTATACGGGATATGCGGGTTATGGATTGTTTTTATCAAGTGATTATTTATGGAACAGGGATGCACTGGAGATATCGTTGGATTTTAACGGGGGAGAGAAGAGGAACCGCCTGTGGGGAGAAGAAACGGGAGTACAGTTTGTCTATGATACGAAGAGTGACTATGTCGGAGCAGATGCGCCTATTGTAAATAATATCTATCCGGATATACCGGACTTCCGACGCATGTATGCAACTTATGAGACAGTCAGAGAACAGGAAGTATGTGCACAGGAGGCCCTGGATATTGTGGCGGAACGATTGTTTGACGGAGAAGCGGAAAAATGTGCATATCAACGGAATGCTTTTTGCAGTTGGGAGAAATTAACGGGAATTGCCATGCCGGATTATTATTATACAAGAAAAGGAGAGACCGGCGAATCCATACTGAAATATTGTAAGGAGAGCAAAGACGGATACATATTTGCATATGTCAGGAACAGCCGGACCGACTACTATGAGTACAATATAAAAGAGGAAAGCGTATATCGCCTGAGAGAGGAAAATACGAATGCGAAATAAATGGATAACAGCGCTGCTTGCGGTTATATGCAGTGTTCTACTGACGGGTTGCAAAGCGCAGGATCCCCCGCCGGAGGAAGATACTGTATCGGCTGCTGCCGTACCGGCGGCAACTGTATCGGAAGCAGCAATTGATCCGCAAATGGATGAAACGGATGAAGAGGAACTGAAGAATATAGAAGAATACCGGGCAAGGTTTGATGCTATCGAACATGTGGAAGAGATTGAGTCAAACGGCTATCGGATCCTGGAGGAACAGACTTTTCCTGTAATCATGGAGTCCTTCGGCCCGGAGGAATGTACTTTTCTGGCGGCAATGGAAAAGCAATATCACAGGCTGGCTATCTTTTTGACGGATTCGGAGGGGAATATTTTATTTAAGACCAACCAGTTAGAGACAAATAACCGGATTCCCGGTCAGCTAGAGCAGCCTACGAGGAATGTGGCGGCGGTCAAATTCTCCGACCTGAATCGGGACGGATTGACAGATATTGTGCTGATTACCGGCTGCGTGAATGCGACCGGTGAATATGCCGGTAAAAAGTACAAGGTCGGCGATGTGCTTTTCCAAGGTGAGCAGACTTTTTATCGGGATTGGCGTATATCGGACAAGATCAATCGCTTCGACATGAATAAGAGTGTTAACAGCATTATTGCTTTTGTAAGGGACGGACAGTCCACGGAATTTTTGTATACATCCAGAACGCTGGATGAACTGGTAAAAAACGGATTTCATATTATTGAGGAGCAGCATTATACCAGAAGATTTGAAAAGCTGGGTCGGATTCAGGTGGTTCCGGGGACATATCATATGTCCGAGTATGATATTTTCATGATCTATCTGGTCAATGAGCAGGGGGACATTATCTGGTGTTTCCAGCCTATGGGCAGCTATGACAACCTATATTCGCTGAAGGGTGTTGTGGGCAAAGACGTGGATGGCGACGGAATGAAGGATTTGATCGTTTTAGCCAGATACAGCTATGAGGGACCGGGCGGAGAACTGATGGTTGAAACAGCATGTTCAATCTATTACCAGAGAACCGGAGGGTTTGATATTGATACCGGTTTTACGGAAAGTTATCAGTGTACGGATGAGGATACCATGGAGGCTTTGGTACCCAAGATCAGGGCATACTGGGGCTGGCAGGCAGAGGAGGAAGAAGCGAGTGATTAGGATACTGATTGTGGATGATGAAAAACCGATATGTGATCTGATCGATATGAACCTGTCGGCAGCAGGATATTATTGCAAAAGCGTGCAGGATGGAATGAAAGCCATTGACCTGATTGAAAAGGAGAGTTTTGATCTGATTCTGCTGGATATTATGCTGCCGGGTGCAGATGGATTTGATATTATGGAGTATATCAGACCCCTTGGGATTCCGGTTATTTTTATTACGGCAAAAAATGATGTCAAGGATAAGGTAAAGGGGCTGAAGCTGGGGGCAGAAGATTATCTGGTCAAGCCCTTTGACGTGGTGGAACTGCTTGCCAGAGTGGAGGTTGTTCTGCGACGTTTCCAAAAAACAGAAAGTCTGCTTACTGCCGGGGAGATCACGGTGGATCTGGAGGCACGTAAGGTGACAAGGGCGGGAAAACCCGTTATCCTGACAAATAAAGAGTATGGGCTTCTGGTGCTGTTTATGCAAAATAAAAATATAGCGCTTTTTAAAGAGAAACTTTATGAAAAAGTATGGCAGGATGAATATGTGGCAGACAGCCGCACATTGGAATTGCATGTTCAGAGACTAAGACGGAAAATGGGCTGGGAAAAGAACCTGGTCGCAGTATATAAAATCGGCTATCGGCTGGAGATATAGGAGAAAAGGAGCAGCATGAAATTTTCGTATAAAATATTGTTATGCAGTATTATGATCATGGCGGCAGCTTTTGGATTCGGCGGATTTTTCTTTGTCAATTATGTATTCGAGACTTCTATGGAGCGGGCAATCGGCCAGGCCATGGATGACAGCAGCATTTTGCAGTTTGCATTGGAGACGGCGGCATTGAATATCCCTTCCAAGTATGATGTACTGCAGGATTCTACAATCGAAGAGATCGGAGCAAATCTGGAGAGCAGCCAGAACGGCAGTCTTCTCCGCATTTCGGATGAAAACTCGCAGACCTTATACGCCAGTGAGGGATTTGTGGAAGAAACCGATCTGTTGGCGTCAGTGGAAGATCAGACAAGGATCTATCAGGTCATTCATCCGGATGAACATTATTATGTGCAGACAGGAACGGCGATCAGTGCGATGGATCGTGTCCTGTATCTGGAAACTATGAAAGATGTGACGGATGTGTTTGAAGAGCGGACACAGGGCTTTTCCGTATACCGGCGGCTGACTGTTGCCATGTTGTTGATCAGCTCGGTGGCAATGTGTTTTATTTCCTATTGGCTGACCAAACCCATAAGGCTTTTGGCAAAGGCGACAAGAAAAATGACGGATGGGGATTACAGTTATCGTGCAGAGCAGATCAGCCGGGACGAGATGGGGCAGTTGACACAGGATTTTAACAGAATGGCGGAGGCTTTGGAAAAAACGATCCACCAGTTGGAGGATGAGGTTCGTGCAAGGGAAGATTTTATTGCCGCATTCTCCCATGAGTTAAAGACTCCCCTTACATCCATCATCGGTTATGCGGATGTACTGCGTTCCAGAAAGCTGGATGATGAGACACATTTTATGTCCGCAAATTATATTTACACCGAAGGAAAACGATTGGAAGCCATGTCACTGCGCCTGTTGGATATCATTGTTACCAAGCGTTATGAACTGGATGCCGTACAAGTGGATGTACAGGAATTGTTTGATTTTTTGAAGGAAATGTATATCGGCAAAGATGAAATCAGGATAGATGTGCGGTTTGAAAAATGCAGTGTTTTTGCGGAAATCAATCTGATCAAAACGGTGTTGCTGAATCTGGTGGATAATGCTTGTAAAGCCTCTGAGCCGGGAAGCACCGTTGAGGTTTACGGAAAGAAAATGGATGAAGGATATTTCTTCGCGGTCAGGGATTACGGAACCGGAATACCGCAGGAAGAATGTCAGAAAATCATGGAAGCTTTTTATATGGTCGACAAATCCAGATCGCGCAGTAAAAACGGAGCAGGGCTGGGACTGGCACTGTGTACCGAAATCTTAAAACTGCACGGCAGCGAATTGATGGTAGAAAGTACGCCGGGAGAAGGAAGCTGTTTCGGTTTCCTGCTGCCCTATGAGGAGGTGAAGGGTCGTGAAGAAGGAACAGAAGATTGATGCAGCCGTGATTGCAGTGGTGATCATAGTCCTGCTTTTCGCCATCTGGGGGCCGGAGACGATAGCAAAGTATAAGGATCGAAGCCTGTTAAACCAGATTACCGTAGAGCCGGTGGAAAATGAGAGTGAAGGCTATCGATACACTATGAACAGTAATGAAAAGCTGTATCTTTTATCCAAGTGTCTGGATAATCAGGTGCTGCCGGAAAGTGAACTGAGTTCCATGACCGATGCGGACGTTGCGGATGTGGACTATGAGGAACTGACAGGAACCTATGCTTTTGTCGTAAACTATCAGGGCCCGTCCGATAAGGAAATTACGGAAGAGGAAATCTTTGAGGTGTGCAATCGCCAGATAGAACAGCTGTGTGAGCTTGGAGTCATACCGGGAAATGTGAGAGAGGTATCCGCAGAAGCCTACACGGCAGTGCTTTATTCGGCGATTGATGTTTTGGAACCGCGAAACAATCTGGCGGTCTGGAAAGTCAGCCTGTCTACGAAAGTGCAAAATGCGGATAAGGCAAACCGTGTGATAGATGCTTATATTGATGCTGATACGGGTAAAATCTATGAGTTTTATGTAAGGACGGAGGGCTCATGGGAAGAGATGCAGCCGGATACCATTGTACAGGCATGGAGTGATTATCTCGGGCTCAAGGAGATGCAGCCGTATGAAACGGTCAATCCGCTTTATGAGGCGACCGAAAATATTGAAAAATATGCCGTTCCCGGAGCAGAAGGCGAAAATACGGTTGTAACATTGGGATTTTATGAAGGAATCAATGAATTGTTTTTGAAGATAGAAAAATAAATTTTTTTGCAAATGATGCAACTATTATGCAAAAAGTATGAAGTTTTGATGTCACGCCTGTTTATACTTTCGTTAAACAGAAAGATAACAGGGAGTGACGGCATATGCAAAAGAAAAAACAAATTGGAAAGATTGTAAAAGGGATTGTGACATTTCCGCTTGCAGTCATTTTGTGCTGCGGGACCATTGTTTACGCGGTTTCGGATAATCATATGGACAGTGTTTCCGAGGCGGTTGTTTCCCATAATGATACGGCAGAGGAGAAGGGGGTAGCCGGTCAGGTATCCGCCAACGGCTGTGAGGCTGCAGAGCCGTCAGAAGAGATGAAAGAATATGCATCGAAGCTTCCGCAAGAAATTGTTGTTGTACTGGATCCGGGACACGGCGGTGTGGATGAAGGATGTTCCAAAAACGGTGTACCGGAAAAGGATATCAATCTGGAGATTGCCAATGCGGTGCGGGACAGACTGCATGAAATGGGGTATCAGGTTGTCATGACCCGTGATGGTGATCAGACCCGTACTACGGAAGAACGGGTGCAGCAGGCAAATGCACTGGATGCCGATCTCTATGTGAGCATTCACCAAAATGCCTGTGAGCTCGCAGAGCCGGAAGGCGTAGAAGTGTGGTACTGTGATAACCGGGCGGAAAATGAACGGCTGGCGAGGCTGATGCAAAAATATGTGGTGCAGTTTACCGGAGCGGCAGCACGGGAAATCGGCGAGACGGATTCTCTTTATGTCATCAGAGAGGCAAATATGCCGTCCTGTCTTGTGGAAACCGGATTTTTAACCAATGCGGCAGAGAGAAAAAAACTGACGGATCCGGAATATCAGGCGGCCATTGCGGAAGGGATTGCAAACGGCATAGATCTTTTCTTCTACCCCAAAACAATGTATCTGACCTTTGATGACGGCCCCTCGGAGGAAAACACCAATGCCATTCTGGATATACTGAAGGAAAGAAATATCAAAGCAACCTTTTTTGTAGTGGGTGAGAATGTAGAAAAGCATCCGGAGGTGGCAAGACGGATTGTGGCGGAAGGACATACCATAGGGATACACTGTAATCATCATGACTACGACGAAATCTATGCCGATGCGGACAGTTACATAGCGGATTTTGAAGAGGCATACAGGATTGTTTATGAAACCACCGGGGTGGAGGCAAAGCTGTTCCGTTTCCCCGGCGGCAGTATCAATGCTTACAATGAAGAAGTCTGCGAAGAGATCATAGAGAAAATGACGGAAAGGGGCTTCGTCTATTTTGACTGGAATGCCAGCCTGGAAGATGCGGTAACGCAGTCGCCGGATCCGCAAAGCCTGATTGAGAATGCGACGGCTTCCACCCTGAAACGCCGAAGAGTTGTAATGCTGGCACATGATATCGTATATGCCACCACATTATGCATGGATGATCTGATTGATGCACTGCCGGAATATCGCATGGAGCCGTTGACGGCAGATACAACACCGATACAGTTTTGAAAAAATAAATGTGAAAAATAAAAATGCAGATATGGGCTGTCATACCAATATCTGCATTTCGTAATTCATTCCGGTTTGCTCTTTTTCGTCTTTCAGCAAATCGGTTTCTATAATTGTGCAGCTTTTCAATGTGTCTTTGTCCAGCTGCAATACGGATGGCGCATTTTCTATCTCATGGTTTCCGGTCTGGCGGCATAAGTAAGCGCCGGAAGGAAGTGTCCGCAGACCTTCGATGTGCCTGCCCCAGTTGCCGGGAACGGTATTATCCCGGGAGTTTGCCAGAGGAGCAACGTGGATAAAGACATATTTTTCGGCTTTCCCTTTATGATAGTCATAGATCAGACCCGAAGGATAAGAGGCGGCAAGCCCCTGCTTTTGTGCACTGACGAAAAGAGAAAGCAGCTTGGGGTTATAGTGATCCGCATCGGTATATTCATCAAAAGGAACGGTCAGAACGGTTCTGGACAAAAGCGTTTTGACATGGCAGCCGTCCGGAACGGAAATACTTTGCCGGTGCTCCAATGTATTCATGGTATTCTGCAGGGTTTCCAGAGAACGGTACATGGAGCGGATCCTCTGCTCTGCCAGGGATTTGGCATCGCCTAACAGCTTTTGCAGATCCGGTTTGCCGTTGCTGTCACAATAATCGGACATACTCTTCAGCGGAATACCAAGTTCTATGCATAAGGAAATGGCATCCAGTATGTATAACTGCTCTTCTTTATAATAACGATAACCGGTGGTATGATCGGTCAAAGCAGGTTTCAAAATGCCGATCTCATCATAATAGCGCAGTGACTTGATGCTGACATTCTTTAACTTTGCAACCTTGCCGATGGAAAGATATCCCTTCATAGGCTGACTCCTTTTGTCTTTCGTTTTTGAAAGCTTATAACATATTATGGCATAAAAAACCATGCTTTGCCATATGAAAAAATTTTTCATGCAAATTTCCGGTAAAAAAATGTCCGAACCGTAGTTTATAATTTTATCATTTTTTATTTTTGTATTTTATGCTAGAATAAGACAGATATGGTATTTTTTGACAAGGATTTGGAAAGACCTTGAAATCGTTATGTGAGATATTTTAAGGCATATATGAGGAAATGAAATGAAAAAGGAGCAGATAAAAAATAGAGCGGTAAAAGTCAAAAACAAGGGGCTGAATGCACTGGTCAGTCTGATATTCAGCAGAATTATGCTGACTGTTGTTATTTTGATATTACAGATTGTACTGTTGGTCTGGATATTCAATTTGCTGGGCACATATACAAAGTGGGTATTGTATGCTTTAAATATCCTGGCTGCTGTTTTTGTGGTAATCATTATCAACAGTGATGAAAACCCGGCGTTTAAGTTGACGTGGATGCTACCGTTATGCGTTGTCCCGGTGTTTGGGGCCGTGCTGTATCTGTTCATTCAAGTTAATCCGGTGAGAGTCGGAGCCAAGCAGCGTCTGCATAAGCGGATTGCAGAGACTTCGGAATATCTGAAACAGAACGAAGATGTAATTCAGAGAATGTGGGAAGAGAACATTCCGATTGCGGATCTGGCTTATTATATCCAGAATGTCAACGGCTTTCCGGCATATGACAAGACACAGATCACATATTTTGAAAACGGGGAGCAGAAACTGCGGGATCTGATTCCCGAATTACAAAAGGCCGAGAAATTTATTTTTCTGGAATATTTTATTATCAATCCGGGAAGAGTCTGGGATGAAGTGCTGGCAGTTCTGGAACAGAAGGCGGCAGAAGGAGTTGAAATCCGTCTGATGTACGATGGTTTTAATTCTATTTTGAAGCTTCCGCGCAAGTATCCTGAGACATTGAAGAAAAAAGGGATTAAAGTGAGAGTGTTTGCCCCTGTGGTGCCTTTTCTCTCATCGCACCAGAATTACAGGGATCATAGGAAAATCCTTGTTATTGACGGAAAGGTTGCCTACAACGGCGGAATCAATCTGGCTGATGAATATATGAATTATATTGAGCGTTTCGGTTATTGGAAAGATACGGCGGTAAAATTGACCGGTGATGCGGTGAAGAGTTTTACAGCAATGTTTTTGCAGATGTGGAACATGATGGGCGATGATGTGGAAGATTACGACAGATATCTTTGCATTGATTCGAGTCCGAAACTTTCGGGACAGAACGGTATCGTGATTCCTTATAATGATGATCCCTGCAATGGGGAAGATGTGGCAGAGGAAGTCTATCTGGATATACTCAGCAAGGCAAAAGATTATGTTTATATCATGACACCGTATCTGGTGCCGGAAAACGAAATTATTACCGGTCTGCGTTTTGCTGCACAGAGAGGTGTGGATGTGCGTATTATCATGCCCCATATTCCTGATAAAAAGATTGCTTTTTCCATTGCACATACTTACTATTTGCAGCTGATTGATGCAGGAGTGAAAATCTATGAATTTACACCGGGCTTTGTGCATGCCAAGATGTTTTTGGCTGATGATGTGAAAGCGGTGGTCGGAACCATCAATCTGGACTTCCGGAGCCTGTATGAGCATTATGAATGTGCGACGTTTATTTACGGAAATTCTGTTATCATGGACATCAAGGAAGATTTCAGAAAGACCTTTGAACAGTGTCAGAGATTTAAGAGAGAGGATTATAAGAAACTGCCGGTTTTGCATAGAATGTGCGGAAGAGTGTTCAGGCTGTTTGCTCCGCTGATGTAACCGGAATGTTTGAAATAAATTAGTTCAAATATTGAAAGAGATGTTTCGTGTTATTGGACATAGAAAAAGGTCGGGATAAAATCCCGACCTTTTTTTGAAATCATTTGATATGTCAGCCCATTACAACTTCAACCGTATGTGTTGCACCGTCACCAAATACGGGAAGAACATTGCCTTCGATGGCATTTCCGTCAACGGTAACGCTCTTAATACCTTTGCAGATATGATCCGGGTTTGAAACCTTGATATCATATGTTGCACCGCGGAACTGACGGGAAGCTGATAAACCATCCCATGCTGAAGGAATGGAAGGATCAATTTTTAATCCGTCAAAATCAGCCTGTACACCTAAGATGTACTGTGAAATTGCAACCATGTTCCATGCAGCGGTACCGGTCAGCCATGAGTTTTTGCCCTGACCGAAGTGATTGCCGGGCATACCGATATCGGAACCTGCATCTTTTCCACCAATCATCTGACCGTATACATAAGGCTCTGTCTTGTGAATATCGGATGTTTCCTCGGTGAATGCAGGAGCGATTTCCGAATAATACTTAAATGCCTGATCGCCTTTACCTGCATAAGCAGCAGCACAGATAATCCATGCATTGTTGTGGGTAAAGATACCTGCGTTTTCTTTGTATCCGCCGGGATATGTAGAAATTTCACCATATTGGATATAGTATTTTGTGAATGCAGGGTTATTCAGTACAAGACCAAATTCGGTATTCAGACGTTTGTCAATGGATTCAAGCGTCTTAAGATCAGCTCCCTGATCTTTACCGATCTCTGACATGATAGCAAATCCCTGAGGCTCGATGAAAATCTGACCTTCTTCACATTCTTTGGAACCCATCTTTTCGCCGTTTGCATCATATGCACGGATGAACCAGTCGCCGTCCCATGCTGATTCCATAACGTTAGCTTTCATCTTATCGATTTCTGCCTGAGCAGCAGCTGCTTCGTCATCTTTGCCAAGATGTTTTAAGATTTCCACATAGTTTGGACCTGCGTATGTAAAGAGCGTTGCAACCATAACGGATTCTGCAACTTTTGAATAACCGCCTTCTGCAGCAAACTTCGGATTGGTGTAAGTCTGGAAGCTTTCACCGGGCGTATCTGAGAAGCAGGAAAGGTTGATACAGTCATTCCAGTCGGCACGCATTGCAAGAGGAAGACCGTGAGGTCCTAAGTTGTTTACAATCTTGTAGAATGATACTTTTAAGTGATCAAGCATCGGCTGTGCGATGGACATGTCATTGTCATAAGGAACCATCTCATCCAGAATACTCCAGTCGCCTGTTTCTTTGATATATGCGGAAACAGAAAGGATTAACCACAAAGGATCATCCGAGAAGTCACCGCCGATATCGGCATTTCCTTTTTTGGTAAGGGGCTGATACTGATGATAGCATCCGCCATCCGGGAACTGTGTGGAAGCAATGTCAATGATACGTTCTCTTGCACGATCCGGAATCTGATGAACAAAACCAAGGACATCCTGATTGGAATCACGGAATCCCATACCACGTCCGATACCTGACTCAAAATAAGAAGCAGAACGGGAAAGGTTGAAGGTAACCATACACTGATACTGATTCCAGATATTAACCATACGGTTAACCTTGTCATCGGGAGTATCAACATTGAGGATGCTGAGCAGTTTATCCCAGGTTGCTTTTAATTCTGCCATTCCGGCAGCTACCTTTTCGGGAGTATTGTACTGTTCCATCATGGCAAGCGCTTTTGTCTTGTTGATGGTCTTGCCGTCAGCTTCGAATTTTTCTGCAACCGGCATTTCGACATAACCGAGGATAAATACCAAAGTCTTTGATTCTCCGGGAGCAAGTGTGATCTTTTTGTAATGAGAAGCAATCGGAGACCAGCCATCGGCAAAAGAGTTACCCGGCTTATCTGCAAGAACGGCCTGAGGATCATTGAAACCGTTATATAAACCGATAAATGCATCTCTGTCTGTATCATAACCGTCAATTTCGTCATTTACGGTATAGAATGCGAAGTGGTCACGTCTGTCTCTGTATTCTGTCTTATGATAAATGGTGGAGCCGACAACTTCTACACGACCGGTAGAGTAGTTACGCTGGAAGTTCGTGCAGTCATCCTGTGCATCCCATAAACACCATTCCGCAAATGAGAACAGAGAAAATGATTTTTCCTGTGAGCCTTCATTTGTAAGAACAACCTGTTGAACTTCACCGTCATAATCCTGAGGTACAAAGAATGTTACTTCCGCTTTTAAATCATTCTTTTTACCGGTAATAATGGTGTAACCCATACCATGACGGCATTCATATGCGTCGAGCTCTGTTTTAACCGGTGACCAGCCCGGATTCCAAATGGTACCGTTATCATTAATGTAAAAATAACGACCGCCCATATCAATCGGAACGTTATTGTAACGATAACGAGTGATTCTTCTGAGACGTGCATCTTTATAGAAAGAATAACCGCCTGCAGTGTTAGAGATTAATGAAAAGAAACCCTGTGTTCCGAGGTAGTTGATCCAAGGATAAGGTGTTCTCGGTGATGTGATGACGTACTCTTTGTTGGCGTCATCAAAGTAACCAAATTTCATAAAGCAAATTTCCTTTCAGAATAGTATTTTGTTAGAGTGTCCCCCAAGACAATCCACAAGAAAATTATACAAAAACGGGTATATAAAATCAAGAGAAACCACAAGGAAAAATGTGATATATTGGAATAGGTATACATATGCTATAAATAGGACAAAAGTTAATTATGAATAAATTGTGAATAAAATATGTACAAATCCACAAAAAGAGTATATCAAAACTGTGAAATACTACCAAAAAGGGGTAAAATGTACAAAAAATACAACAAAACCCTTGCAATTTTGGATAAAATGTAATAAAGTATTTTCGTCAGAGGGATTTTTATGAGCTTTAACAGCTTATCATAAGCCCGTGTACATTGACAATTTAGGCATTTAGTTATCTTACGGATAACATCAAATAAATGCGTAACTATTAACACACTTATATTCAAAACAATCTTTTAGAGGAGGAACAAAAAGAATGAAAAAGAAATTATTAAGTGTATTACTTTCTACAGCTATGGTAGCATCCTTATTAGTAGGCTGTGGCGACAAAGAGGAGACAGTTGAAACACCTGCTGAGGAGACAGCTCCCGCTGAGGACGAAACATCTGCTGAAGAAACAGCAGAAGCACCTGCTGAAGAAGCAGCAGCTGAATGGACAGCAGATTTTTCAGATGACACAGGCTCTGTATTAAATATCTATTGTTGGAATACAGAATTCCAAAGTCGTATGAAAGACCACTATCCCGGATACACAGATAACGGAGACGGAACCGGTACAATCGGTGATGTAACAGTTAACTGGGTTATCGTACCTTCTGATGACATGGCTTATCAGAACAACCTGGATGAGACATTACTTGGCCAGGCAGATGCAGCAGCTGATGACAAGATTGATATGTTCTTGATCGAAGCTGACTACGCATTAAAATATGTAAACGCTGAAGGCGTATGTATCTCCATGGATGAACTGGGATTAACAGATTACATGGCAGATCAGTATCAGTATACAAAAGACGTTGTAACTGATGGAAACGGCAACGTAAACGGTACTTCCTGGCAGGCTTGCCCCGGTCTTTACATCTACAGACGTTCTGTAGCTAAAGAAGTATTCGGATCCGATGATCCTGCAGATGTTCAGGAGCATTTCTCCGATTGGGATAAATTTGCTGAATCCGCTCAGGAATTAGCAGATGCAGGCTGGAAAGTAGTTTCCGGTTATGATGATGCTTACCGTGTATTCTCCCAGAACGTATCTACTCCTTGGGTAGTAGACGGCAAGATCGTTGTTGATGACAACATCAAAGCATGGGTTGACCAGACTAAAGACTTCACAGACAAAGGATTCAACAACAAGACATCCTTATGGTCTGATGACTGGAGCAAGGGTGCATCTTCTACAGGTGATGTATTCGGTTACTTCGGACCCGCTTGGTTCATCGACTTCTGCTTAGCAGGATACACATTAGATGACGCTGAAGGCGAAGCAGCTGTTGGTAACGGTTGCTGGGGTGACTGGGCAGCAATCGAAGGACCTCAGGGTTATTTCTGGGGTGGTACATGGGTATGTGCAGCTCAGGGATCCGACAACACAGGTTTAGTAGCTGACATTATGTATCAGTTAACATGTAATCCTGATGTTATGAAAGACATCGTTACAGCTGACAACGATTTCTGTAACAACCAGCCTCTGATGGAGGAAATGGCTGCAGCAGGTACAACATCCGACTTCTTAGGCGGAGAGAACGTACTTGAGAAATTCTGTGCAGGTGTTCAGACTATCAGCATGGAGAACAGCACAATCTATGATCAGGGTATGACAGAGCAGTTCCAGGGCGCTATGAAAGACTACTTCGACGGCAACGTTGATTACGATACAGCTCTTCAGAACTTCTACACAAACATTGAAACAAGATATCCTGAATTAACACACTAATAACTGAACTCGATTTGAGTGATGATTAGTACCTTTACAGGGTGGGGTGCGTAAGCACCTCATCCTGTATATACTATAAAGACCTTTGAGAGGTCAGATATGAGGTGATTGAATGACAAAAAAGAAGAGTTGTGTCAGCTACACAAAATGGGGTTACATCTTCTTGATTCCCTTCTTTCTTGTGTATACCATTTTCAACTTAGTTCCATTGGTTCAGACTTTTTATTACAGCCTTTTTGAGAACTACCGTTCCGGTCTGACAACGATTGGTCCCAATTTCGTTGGTTTTGCAAACTTTGTGACCATTTTTACAAAATATGATTTGTTAAAATTCGCAGGAAACACGTTTATCATGTGGATCATCGGTTTTATCCCGCAGATCATTGTTTCCCTGACATTGGCAGCATGGTTTACTGACCTGAACCTGAAATTAAAAGGTCAGAGATTTTTCAAGACAGTAATCTATCTGCCCAATCTGATCATGGCATCCGCTTTCTCCATGTTGTTCTTTACAATTTTTGCAGACAGCGGTCCGGTCAATAATATTTTAGTAAACATAGGCATCTTAGATGAGCCATTCCGTTTCTTCTCCAGTGTGGCGGGAACGAGAGGTCTGGTAGGTCTGATGAACTTCCTGATGTGGTTTGGTAATACCACCATCCTTCTGATGGCAGGTATGATGGGTATTGATCCGTCCTTATTTGAAGCAGCGGAAGTTGACGGTGCGAAACCGATGCAGATCTTCCGTTACATCACAATGCCGTTGTTAAAACCCATTTTGGTTTACGTAGTCATCACTTCCTTAATCGGTGGTATCCAGATGTTCGATGTACCGCAGATTTTGACGGCAGGTGACGGAACACCTAACGGAAGTACCAAGACACTGATCATGTTCTTGAATGAGCACTTGTTCAGTAAGAACTATGGTATGGCAGGTGCCCTTTCCGTAATTCTGTTTATCATCACTGCAATCCTGAGCGTCTGTGTATACTATGCATTGACGAAAC
>JBJEJA010000049.1:0-6360 GCA_051877575.1 Lachnospiraceae bacterium
TCAGTCAATCCCATCAGTTCCGTTTCATCCTTTTCCAGATATCTGCGCATATCTTCCAGCGCAGTGATTGCTCCCCTGCGGCTACCGGTGTTGTAAATACATATCAGGTTTCTCTCTTCAAAAGTAAAATCATTCATTTCAAATCTCCCTTTCTGCACTCCTCTTTGACACTGACCTTCCCTGCTTCTGGTCAGGTTTACTTTTCAGCTGCTCCATGACGGATTTTTTCTTATCTTTTTCCTCCCGGTGAACCGCATCTGCTAAGTCCATAAGGGAAACAGGCTGTCCGGAACGTGCCTGTTCTTCCAGCTCTGCGGCTGTAGGTTCCCTTGGCCCGTTATTGATAATACCGTCTATCATCCCATAATCATCTTCCATTGACATTTCCGCTGCTTTCAGATAATTTTCAGGAAGAAATCCGGGAATCTCCCGAAAACCGAAACTGTCACAGTAATGGCAGGATATCATGCCATTTTGCTTCACAGCAATGATGTCACTGACACTAAGAGAAGGACTGTGATAATCTGCCGGATGATCCAGATTAAATTGCTCATACAGGCTTTCCAGTCTCTGATATGTATCACCTTGTGCATGAAGCTGCCCTGTATAGATCAGGTCATAGTTTGCATGTTCCACGGACACACCTTTTTCTTTCAGCCAGTCCAGGTTCATAAACCGCAGCGGTACCGGTGTATCCCCTTCTTTTATTTGGTAGATAGCGAAGCAATCCCCTTTATATGCAAGAAATGCCTGTTCCCGCTCATCCTGATGCTGCTGTCTTTCCACAATCCTTTCATGGAAATAAGAACTTTGCTCCCACTCCTCTTTTGATACAGCGTACAATGTTCCCCCTGTCAGTGTCTCAAATTCCTCTGTATCAAAAAGCATTTCCGCATTGCCTCCATCCACAACGGCATAAACAGTAAAGTTTTTCTCATACAGTTCCATTGCACGTTCTTTGGAAAGTGGAAGCATATCCTTATCTTTGTATCCTGCAGCTTCCAATACATCTGAACGCAAATCCGCATCCGGCATGGGATATTCGTCCAATCTCTGTTCCGGTATTTCCGGAAAGTCGATCCGGATTGCCTTTTCTCCATGTTTTTCCCGCATACACGCAACGTACTCTTCCAGTGTTCCTCTCTCTTTGGGTGTGATCGGATTAAACTGAACAAAATATCCACCTATACTATGATTTTCTTCGTGAAGGAGATCATAAAAATCATCTTCAGAAATATCCCCTTCATATCCTACCAGAATATCATAACGAAGAGGTGTCAGGTCACCATACAGATTTCTGTAAACCTCCACCCCGGTAATCTTAATATCATCCCTCAGACCACTTTCAGTAAGGATGTTCTGTATCATATCATCCGCTATTACAGCCACCATACGTTTTTGCTCTGTGAGATTTCCCTGCTCTATCAGAGTATCAAAATCAAATGCTTCCAGCTGTAATTGTTCCAGGTCTTCATCGAAAAGAAGTTCTTTTGCCGCATCCTCCATCGGTATTTCCGGACGGTCCAATTGTCCTCCATCCATCCCATGAAACTCCGCATCAAAAAATGTATAATCATATCCATCCGCACATGTCTGGATTGCCAGATACTTTTCACCTTTATTTATGGAAAACCCAACTTCCTCCCAGGATGTCTGGCTATGCAGGATATCCCTGATCCGGTCTGTCAGTTTCTCTGCCGGTTCTTTTTTCTGTTCTATGGTATCTTTCTGCTTTTTTTCTTCCACATCATTCAAATCAATTCCCCGTTCTTTGCAGATTTCTTTAAAATGCAGGTCAATATCCCGAATCATATCACCGGCTGTTTTATTGATCGTCTCCAGGCTGGCTTTCAGCTCTGCCAGTTCTTTTCCTTTTGACCATGAAGCAATATACCCGAAACTATTCTCACCCGTCTGAATGCCAAAATACTGGCAAACTGCATAGGAAATACTTTCTGCTTCCACTTCCTCCGTACGGCGGTTCTTTCCCTTTGGCGCTTCCGTACTTTCTGCTCCGGCATCGGCGGCCTGCTGGTCTTTTTCATAATTGTGCAGTTTTGCATGGGCCATCTCATGGACAACAGCGGAAACGGTCTGTACTTCACTCATTCCCTCACGGATAACAATATTCTGGTCTGTCTGGCTAAAATATCCATCCATGTTCTCTTCAAGCTTATTAAAAGAGATCGGTACTGGAGATGACCGGTGCAATGCTTCCATAAATGCATCGAATTGCCGGACATCGCCAGTCAGGTCACCGGCCAGCTGCGGCAGCGGTTTTCCCTCCGTCTGGCTTACATCAAACACTTTTACCGGCTTGAACATAGAAATCTGGATCTCCTTTTCCTCTGTGATAACGTTTCCGTCTTTATCCAGCATTGGGGCTTTTGTTTCTGGGTCGATCTTCTGCTCCTCAATCTTTTTCTTAAATGGTGTCGGCGCAATGATGGTAATTCCATGTTCTCCTTTTTTTACATGGCGTCCAAACTGGTCCTGCCATCTGTTATAGCCAGCCACTAATGTTGCATCCGGTTTCTGCATATGGATGAGAATAGAATTGTTAAGAGAATAACTGGGAAACCGGGACATTGTGGTAAGATAATTTCTATATTTCTCACTCTCAAATAATTCTTTGATTCCCTGTTCAATACTTTCTGTTATCTCTCTCAGCCGCTCTTTATTAGACACTTTCTTTTCTGCCATTTTTTCCACGCTCCTTTCCTTTGTTTTGGGGATGAAATCCCATAAAAAAAGCCCTGGCCTAAACAGGCAAAGGACCATTCAGACCAGGGCGCAGCGTTATTCTGTTTTGGAATCCTTATTCCTTTTGGGCGGCTTATATCCTCCTGTTTTTGCCCGTTCTCTGGCAGCAATGCGCCGGGCCTCACTGTATGGTTCCCGGATCAGCACGCAGCATTTCGGTACTGTATAGGAATGCTCCTCCTTCTGTCTGATCTGCTCCGGATACTTTTCAGCCAGCTGTGCGAGTTTTTTCAGCAGCCTGGGATCATGGGAGTAGACCTCTGCCATCTGCTCCGCCTGGTTATATAGGATGATGGTTTCCTGTTCAACCAGAGACCGCTTCATTGTTTACCACCCTTTCGGTTATCAAATTCCATCATGAAATTCACATTCTGCCCGTCATCCTCCAGGATCACCACCGCATCATAGGTCTTTCCCGTCTTCTCCGAATAACAGCCTGTTAATTTTACCTTACCATCAGAAAGCAGTTTTGCTGCTATTTCTTTTGTCACCTGTTTTTTCTTTGCTTCAAAAAAACGGTTATTTTTCCAAAGCACAAACCGGCAGTCCCTGTTTTCACAGAAAAATCCTTTCCTGCTCTCTGTCACATTTCCTCCACAGCGGGGGCATTTTCCAATCACCTCTTTATCGGACGAAAACAGCACTTCCGCCCCTTTCACAGCTGTGTAGTTTTTCACCAGTTCCTGCAGCATCTTCGTAATTCCTTGCAAAAAAATCTCCGGCTCCCGTTCTCCCCGTTCAACTTCTTTTAACTGATATTCCCACTCTGCCGTAAGGAGCGGGGACTGCAGCTCCTCCGGAAGTACCGTAATCAGGGAAACTGCCGTATTGGTTGGAATCAGATGCGTGGTTTTTTTCGTCTTCTTTCTATCCAAAAATCCGGCAGATACCAGTTTTTCCAGAATAGCAGCACGGGTAGCCGGTGTCCCCAGACCTTTACGCTCCGCATCCTCCGGCATATCTTTTTCACCAGCACTTTCCATGGCTGCCAGCAGGCTGTCCTCTGTAAAACGGCCCGGCGGTGATGTTTTTCCTTCATGCATTGCAGCTGAAGTAACAGGAATTGATGTACCCTCTGTGATATCCGGAATACTCTGATTATCTCTTTCTTTTTCCGCCTTTTCCGAATTTTTCAAAGAAACACGATATCTGGCATCAAGGATTTTCCATCCCGGGGCTTTGGTCTCCTTCCCTTTTGCCGTAAAAGTCTGTCCGGCGCATTCCATTGTCACAATTGTTTCTGCATACTCATATGGATCACTGACCGCACATAAGAGCCTCAAGGAAATAAGTTCCAGAATAGACCTTTCTCCCAGGGGAAGATCTTCTGGCTGTTTCTCTCCTATATTCTTTGTCGGTATAATCGCATGGTGGTCAGTCACTTTCTTATCATTGATCACCTGTGCCATTTTGGGTACTATGGGTAAACCCGAAGCAAAAGGCATGGCATCAGCTGTTATCCTTACCAGTTCCGGCAGGCCCTCCGCCATATCAGAAGTCAGGTACCGGCTGTCTGTTCTTGGGTAGGTACACAGCTTTTTCTCATAAAGGCTCTGCAGATAATCCAGCGTCTGCTGGGCTGTGTAGCCTAACGTCCGGTTCGCTTCTCTCTGTAAAGTCGTAAGATCATACAGGGCAGGAGGTTTTTCCACCTTTATTTTTTTCTCTGTCTTTTGGATTATGGCAGCTGCACCGCTGCAGCGCTCCATAAGTTTCTGTGTTTCCTCTTTCTCCTTCATCTTTGCACTGGCCACAGAATAATCCCCCATATCCAATACCACCGTATAAAATGGTTCTGGCCGGAATGCATCTATCTCTGCTTCCCTTTTTACCACCATGGCCAAAGTAGGTGACATCACACGTCCTATATTTAACTTTTTCCGGTACAGTACGGAAAAAAGCCTTGTAGCGTTGATACCCACCAGCCAGTCTGCCTTATTCCTGCACTGCGCCGCATGGTGGAGACCATCATAATCACTTCCCGGATGCAGGTTTGCAAAACCCTTTCTGATCGCTTCATCCTCCATGGAAGAAATCCATAACCGTTTCATAGGTTTCCTGCACCCGGACAGCTGATAGACACCTCTAAATATCGCTTCCCCTTCCCTTCCGGCATCACATGCATTGATCACTGCCGAGATATCAGAAGCATTCATCAGCCTCTTTAAAATATCAAACTGTTTTTTCTTATCAGGATCAACGAAATACTGCCATTTTTCCGGGATGATCGGTAAGTCGTCATATTTCCATTTTACATATCTGGCATCATATGCTTCTGCATTGGCAAGACCGATTAAATGTCCGATACACCAGCTTACCCGATACCCATTCCCTTCCAGATATCCGTCTTTCCTTCCATCTGCCCCGATCACAGCTGCAATACTCTGGGCCACTGACGGTTTTTCAGCAATTACTAATTCCATTCTGCTTCTCCTTTCACCAGAGAAGGCAGCCGTTTCCAGCCGCCTTTCTCGTTACTGATTACATTGCAAGTTCAGGAGTTAATTTCGTTCTCTGTCCAGAATTCCTCTCAGCAGTTTTGCTTTGTTCTTTCTTTTCTGCCAGAAGCCCCAAAACACTTTTCGGATCTGAAACCCTTTCATCAGATTTTTCTTTTTCCATCCGCTCCTGTCTGGCCTGTGCATTTTCCAGAATACAGGCCTCCCTGTCATAATACTGGACTTTATCCGACAACAGATCCTCCTGTGAGACTTCCGTTTCATTCACCGACCTTACCATCTCCTGAAGCACAGAAAGCTCCATCTGTGCAGATACCGGTACAAGCAGTGTTTCATGGATTGAAGAGGGCAGAACATAAAAATCACTTCCAATAGCCCTCCCGACCGATTTCATTAATTCTTCATTCACAACCAACGAAGCACCGTTCATCCTGCCCTGATTGGTGAAGCAATACATAGGCACCTCCTGCATCTGGAATTCTGCCGTATTTTCAGTTTGGACATTCATTTCCAGATCAGCTGTCTCCTGTTCATCCAATAGATTCCTCGGTTCTTCTCCGAATAACATGCTTGTCATCAGATCATCTATTTTACTCAGTACCGGCTTGCGGTTCATATCCGCTGCCAATGCATCAGCATGCAGCTGATCAATCGGGATATCCCATTCCGCAAATATCTGTGGAGTTACTGCAGCTCCTCCAATCTCTTCCTCGTTTTCAAAAAGACTTACATAGTATACCGCTGCAAAATCTCCCTGCATCGTGAAAACTATATTTTTCAGGCGTTCTTCGTTTTTCTCCGGATCGCAGAGACGGATCTGCAGTTTGTCTTTCACATAACCATAATCCATCAGAGAATCCACATCAAATCCTAATTCCTGATCATTGTGTTCCACCCGTGCAGCTGCTACATTCTCCATAATCCCTTCCACAGATATCTGCCCGTTTTGGTATTCCTCATAGTAGCCATCCAGATAAATGTTAGGGGACATCCTCTCTTCTTCTTTCCTGATCAGAACCCCGGTCAAAATGAGATCGTTATTCTTTGCCTTAGTTATTAAATCCACCTGCGCTCCCTGATAATCCGCAGGTAAATAGTCCCTGATATTTTCTTTCACATAATCAAAAAACTCATTTCT
>JBJEJA010000050.1:0-5993 GCA_051877575.1 Lachnospiraceae bacterium
AAGAAGCCACATCCTTAACGTTTTCGCACCTTTCAATGCGTCCGTCCGGGAACACCCTCTTGGTAATCGAACCCGCTCCCAGAGCCACGATAGTCTGTTTCTCCTCCATAATCAGAATGTTGTAGATCCCATATTTCCCCGGTTTTGCATAACCGACGTTTTCAAAGTTGCCGGACATATTTTTCTGACGGTACAGATAATAGGGTTCCATTCCCATTTCTTTTGCGCCCGCAGCCGCAACCGCCATGGTTTCATCCGTGTTGTTCAGACACGCAATACCGTTTTCTTCAATCCAGCTCCTTAGCTTCGATGCTCTTTTGACCGCAAGGGAATGCACGGTCAGAGAATCCGGTTCCAGTTTTCCGATTTTTGCAATGGTATGCCTGACATCATCCACGCCTTCCCCGGGAAGTCCTAAGATGATGTCCATATTGATGTTGTCAAAGCCTTCTTTTCTTGCCAGGGCGAAGGCCTCCTTTACCTGCTCTACCGTATGTCTTCTGCCGATTAAGCGCAGCGTTTCGTCCTTCATGGTCTGGGGATTGACGGAAATTCTTGTGACTCCGTGCGCCTTTAATGTCCGTAGCTTATCCGCGGTGATGCTGTCTGCCCTTCCCGCCTCTACGGTAAATTCCAGCAGATGAGACAGATCAAAAGTATCTTCCAGACAACCGATCAATCTGTCCAGACGCTCAGCCGTCAGCGTGGTGGGCGTTCCCCCGCCGATATAGACGCTGTCCAGCACTTTATCCCGATACGCCTCTGCCACATATGCCATTTCCCGGCAGACGCAGTCAAGATACCGGTCCACCAGCTTGTCATAAGCTGCGATCGGATAGGATGTAAAAGAGCAGTACAGGCAGGTGGTGGGGCAGAACGGAATGCCGATATACAGGCTGTAGCCCTCCTTGACATGAAGCGGTGCCAACAGCTCCTTCTCCCTGTGGGCAATATCTACGGAAAGCCGTATCTTCTCATCACTGACAAAATGCACTTCTTGCATGAAACGGGCAATCTCTTCGTCGGTCTTTCCCTCTTCCAGCATGCCCATGGCAATCTTGGTGGGACGTATCCCCGTCAGGTTACCCCAGGGCAGACTTTTCCCTGTATAGTCTTCCAACGCCCGGTATAAAAACGCCTTGACCGCATTCTTATTGATCTGGCCGTTTTCAGATACTTTTGACGTTTCCAAAAAAAACGTTTCCGATCCGTAATAAGTCTTTTCATCTCTGCCGCTTTTTTTATTCAAAAAAGTTAGTTCCGGCTTACTTCCTTTCAGGACAATCCGCATGCGGATATGTTCCGTCAGTTCTTCTGCCTTTGCCGGATCCGTCGCCGGTGCAATGACCTTGACCGCCTCTTCCGGATAAAAGGCCTTGACCAGAGAATGGATATCATATTCTAATCTGTCTGTATCAACTTTAACTGCAAACATGATTTTTCCCGTCCATCCGTCCGTTCTGTAGCCGCCACCGCTACTGCACAAACGGATTGTATTTCCTTTCATGACCGATGGTTGTGGATTCGCCGTGTCCCGCAAACACTTTTACCTCATCCGGCAGCACCAGCAGCTTTTCCCGAATGCTGCGTACCTGTTCGGACATGGAGCCGGTCGGAAAATCGGTTCTGCCTACGGACTCCAGAAACAGGGTATCGCCACCGATCAGAATACCCGCATCCTCAAAATAGTAAACACAGCTTCCCTTGGTATGTCCCGGTGTGGCAATAACACGGAAGGATATTCCCGCTTCGGTGCAGATATCCCCGTCGTGAACATATGCATCCGGCTCTACCGTGTATGCCATGCCGAAATCCTCCGACAGATTCAGACGCACATCCCGACAGATATCAGCCTCTTCATCCAGAGCATAAACTTTGGCCCCGCAAAGCTTTTTCAATTCATTGCAGCCTTCGATATGATCGAAATGACCGTGGGTCAGATAAATGGCCGCCACGGAAAAACCCGCTTCCTTCAGTTTTTCGTATATCATCTCTCCCTGATCCCCCGGGTCAAAAAAGATGACATCCTTCTTTCCTTCTTCGTACACAAAGTAACAGTTAGTCGCACATGCGCTCAATACAAATTTTCCGATCTTTAACATATTTGTTCCTCCTAATGAAAACGGGGTGCTCATCACCCCGTCGTTCTCTCAATATCAATGACACTTTCAATGTTCCGCAGTTTATCGATAATGCGGTTCAGTTCTTCCCTGCTGCTGATCTGGAAGGAAGTTGCCAAAGTCGCAATTCCCTGTTTGCTGGTCTTGGTATTCATACTGATGATATCAATGTTCTTTTCCGTCAACGCTCTGGAAATATCCGCCAGCAAGCCGTTTCTGTTATCCGCATAGATCACAATCTCGGCAAGGTATTTCTCTCCGCCTCCCAGGCTCTCTTCCTGCCATTCGGCATCGATCAGTCTGGCGCGGTCGATCTCCTGAAGATTGATGATATTGACACAATCCGTCCTGTGAATGGAAACTCCCCGGCCTCTCGTGACAAAGCCCACGATCTCATCTCCCGGTACGGGAGAACAACATTTGGAAAAACGTACCGCCACATCGTGGATTCCTTTTACCACGATACCGCTCTGGGATTTGCTCTTGGGAAGCATCTGCTTGACTGCCGCGGCATTTTCCTCCACCGTCTTCATAACTTCCTCATCGGTAATCTCTCTCGTATGGTCCTTCTCAAAGAGTTCCCGCATCTTATTCACGACCTGGCCCTCTTTTAATGCTCCGTGCCCGATGGCCGCCAATACGGATTCCCAATCCTTAAAGCCATATTTTTTCATGACGTTTTCCATATATTCGGGTCGCATGATATCTACCTGGCTGATGGATTTTGCCTTACAATAATTCTGTAACAGATCTTTTCCTTTTATAATATTTTCATCTTTAAATTCATTTTTAAACCACTGATTGATCTTATTTTTTGCCTGCGTGGATTTGACTACGTTGAGCCAGTCACGGCTCGGTCCTTTGGAATTCTGGCTGGTCAAAATCTCTACCTTGTCACCGTTATTGATCACATAATCAATGGAAACCAGCTTCCCGTTGACTCTGGCACCGACCATCTTGTTGCCCACAGCGGAATGAATGCTGTATGCAAAATCGATGGGTGTGGAACCGGCCGGAAGGTTCTTGACATCTCCCGTCGGCGTAAAACAATATACATTATCCGCAAACAGGTCCAAGTCGCTTTTTAACAGCTTCATAAACTCTTTGTTATCGGATGTATCTCTCTGCCACTCCAGGATCTGTCTCAGCCATGCCAGTTTTTCTTCTTCTCCCGTGGAGATTTTCTTGCCGTCGGATGCTTCTTTGTATTTCCAATGGGCTGCGATACCGTACTCTGCCGTCCTATGCATCTCATAGGTACGGATCTGTATCTCAAAGGGCTGCCCCGACGAACCGATCAGGGTCGTATGCAGGGACTGGTACATGTTCTCCTTGGGCATTGCAATATAGTCCTTGAACCTGCCGGGGATCGGTTTGTACATTTCATGAATGACACCCAGTGCGGCATAACAGTCCTTGACACTGTCAACAATAATCCGGACCGCAAACAGATCATAAATCTGATCTATGGTTTTATTCTGATTTTTCATCTTTTTGTATATACTGAAGAAATGCTTGACTCTGCCGTCAATTTTGGCTTCAATTCCGGCATTTTTGATATGCTTGCTGACTTCGTCCACAATATCCTGCACGTATTTTTCACGCTCGCTTTTGCGGACGGCGATCTTATCTACCAGATCATAATAAACATCCGGTTCCAGATATTTTAAAGAAAGATCATCCAATTCTACTTTTACTTTGGAAATACCGAGCCTTTGGGCAATGGGTGAATAGATATCCAAGGTCTCCCTTGCTTTTTCCTGCTGTTTTTCCGGTGCCATATGCTTTAAGGTACGCATATTGTGCAGCCTGTCGGCAAGTTTGATAATGATGACCCTGATATCCTTTGCCATGGCAAGGAACATTTTACGCAGGTTCTCTGCCTGCAGCTCTATCTTATCCCCTTCATACTGAAGTCTTCCCAGCTTGGTAACGCCGTCTACCAGAAGCGCCACATCACTTCCGAATTCCTGCTCAATCTCTTCTGTCGTAAAAATGGTATCCTCCACCACATCATGCAGAAGTCCCGCCGCAATGGTTTCCTTATCCATTTCCAGATCTGCAAGGATGATTCCCACGCACAGGGGATGGATGATGTACGGTTCTCCCGATTTGCGCGCCTGATCTTTGTGGGCATCAGAAGCAAGACGATACGCCTTTTCAATCAGGCTGATATCGTCACTGGGATGGTATTTGCGGACTCTGGCGATCAGATCATCATAAAGCTCCTCGGGACTTTTAAACTCCGCCATTGCTTCAATACGTCCGTCGTCCAACACCAGTTCTGTTTTTTCTTCCTCCGGTTTTTCCGGCAAATTCTTCGTACTTTCTTCCATATTTACCGCCCATTTCCCAAAACTTCGCAAATCTAAAAAAGATTATAGTATTATTTTGACTTTTCGTCAATTTCCTGCTTCAGAAACATATCAAAATTATGAAAAGTGTGGTAGAATACATTTTATGAATAGAGGAAGGGTTAACAAATGTTTAAACTAACAAAAAAAATCAGCACAACCAGACTGATCGCATTGAGCTTTCTTCTGGTGATATTAACCGGCACCATCCTTTTATGTCTTCCGTTTTCTTCCAGAAGCGGAGAATGGACAGGCTTTATCGACGCATTGTTTACCGCAACAAGCGCAACCTGTGTGACGGGTCTTGTTGTTTTTGATACCTACACGCACTGGTCCTTATTCGGCCAGCTTGTGATTCTCGCCATGATTCAGATCGGCGGCATCGGGTTGATGACCATCATCATCATGGTATTTATTTTCCTGAAAAGAAAAATCAGCCTCCATGAGCGGCTGATTTTAATGCAGTCTGCGGGAACCGTCCGGGTCAGCGGTATGGTCAGGCTGGTAAAACGGATCGTCAGCGGAACGTTAATCTGTGAAGGCGTAGGAGCCCTGCTCCTTTCCATCCGGTTCATCCCGCGAATGGGTTTCCTGCAGGGAATCTATTATGCCGTTTTTCACTCCGTATCCGCATTCTGTAATGCCGGTTTTGATCTCATGGGACAATATGAACAGTTTTCTTCCCTGACATCATATGAAACGGACCCCTTAGTCAGCATTGTCATCATGCTGCTCATTATCATCGGGGGCATCGGTTTTCTGGTATGGGATGAAATCATTCGTTTCGGAATCCGTTTCAAACGATATTCTCTCCATGCCAAGATCGTCCTGAGCACTACATTGTTTTTGATCATAATGGGAACTCTGGGCATCTTTTTCCTGGAATACCACGGAAATCTGGCAGGTCTTTCCCTGCCGGACAAACTGCTTTCTTCGGCTTTTATGTCCGTTACCACGAGAACCGCAGGCTTTAATTCCATGGATACCGCTACTCTGAGTGAAGCTGGAAGCCTGTTTTCCATGATCTTAATGTTTATCGGCGGAAGCCCCGGTTCCACTGCCGGCGGTATCAAGACCTCCACTCTGGCAGTTGTCTTCTTTGCCATGATCTCCATGTCCAAGGGACAGAAACAGGTAACCCTATTTAAAAGGACATTGGATGCCAATATTGTAAAACAGGCATCGGTCATTATCATTATTTATCTGACCGGTATCCTGACCGCCACCATACTGATCTGCCATGCGGAACCATATTCGGTTACGGATATACTGTTTGAAACCATATCCGCTGCCGCCACCGTAGGACTTTCCCGTGGGCTGACTCCCACATTGGGTACTTTCTCCCATATCATTCTGGCAATCCTGATGTTTGGGGGACGTATCGGCGGATTGTCCATGATGCTGGTCTTCGGTGAAGAAAAACCGCAGCCGCCCGTAAAACGGCCTACGGAACCGATCATTATCGGATAAACGCACAGCATGACTATTTAGCTTTTTATAAAAGTATTTTAATAGAAAG
>JBJEJA010000051.1:0-5850 GCA_051877575.1 Lachnospiraceae bacterium
CGACCTCCTGGTCCCAAACCAGGCGCTCTAGCCAAGCTGAGCCACACCCCGTCACGCACCACAAATATAGCGTTTTTGTCACAACGCAAGTCATATTATATTATACGGATTTTTAGTTGTCAACCATTTTTTACAAATATTCCATGCTGAATCCGATTTCTCCATTTTTGCTGACATCCATGATAATATAGGAGGGTCTCCTTCCCTCCTGCCTCGGATATGTAAGACTTCCCGGATTCAGCAAAACCATACCGTCGCTGTAATCAATTACCGGCCGATGAGTATGTCCGTACATGACAATATCATAGCCCCTCGCCCTGCCTTCATCTTTCAGCACCTCATGACCATTACTTACATAGTAATAATGTCCATGAGTTACCAGAATTTTTTGTCCGGCAATCTCCAAATCCACTTCCCTCGGCAGATTGGAAAAGAAATCATTATTTCCCATTACAATATGAAGCGGACACTTTGCAGCCTCCTGCAAAATATATTCGCTCCCCTCTGCATCACCGCAGTGGATAACCATATCGATTTTTCCCACTCTCTCCAATACCCGGAAATAATTTTCATTATGTCTGTGGGTATCACTGACGATTAAGATTCTCATAAAATCATCCTTGGATACGTTTTTTTAGTTCTCTTTGCATCATGCGAAGCGCTTTTCCCCTATGGCTTACTGCATTTTTCTGCTCCGGCGTAATCTCGGCACTGCTTGCACCAAACTCCGGCAGATAAAAAATCGGATCATATCCAAACCCGTTTTCACCCGCAATTTTGTAACCGATCATCCCTTCCATAACACCTTCTGTTTCAATCACTTCCCCATCCGGCATAACCGCTGCCATGGCGCAGACAAATCGTGCGCTCCTCTGCTGTTCCGGCACATTTTCCATGCGCTCCAATAAATTGGCATTCTTAATATCGTAGGAAGTATTTTCTCCCATATACCTTGCCGAATAGATCCCCGGCTCTCCGTTCAGATAGTCGATGACCAGACCGGAGTCATCCGCCAACACAATTTTATCCGTATACTTCGCGATGGTTTTTGCCTTGATCACGGCATTTTCCATAAAAGTTTTTCCATCCTCAATGATCTCTGCATGAATATCCGCTTCTTTTAAAGTCTTTACACAGACATCCATGTCCGCAAACATCATCGCCACTTCTCTTGCCTTCCCTGCGTTTCCTGTTGCAAAAATAATCTCTGTCATTCCTGTTCATCCATCTCCTCATATCGTAAAATGATCGCTTCCGCCACTGATACGGACAAATCCTTTTTTTGCAGTCCCGTTTCGCTTTCTTCTCCGGCTGCTGTGCCGTTTTCCCATTGACATATGATTTTTACCGCCGGTATCATCGCATCCGCAAGATCCCATTCCGTACTTTTCACCAAACGGATATTTTCCGCCCCGTATTCTTCAGCCAGATATCTTTGCAGCATTTCCGCATATGCCCTGCTGTCAAAATCCGGGATAAAATAATCATCATTATAATAAATGACTATCTCCGCAGCGGAACCGTCCTGCCGCCTCTGTTCATCCGCATATGAATATTCTATGGATAGGGACAGATAAAAATCCGCTCTCAACTCGTTTGCCGTCTTAATATCCCCTGACATCAAACCCTTAATGCCGTTTTCTTCCAATCTGTCAACAGCCTCTTCATTCCAGTTATCCCCCTCCAGCACCACAATCTTATCCCATTGCTCTGACGGGCTTTCCAGTTTCAGATGCAGTTCATTTTCTTTGACCTGAATATCGGCTTCATAGATGTCATTTAATATAAATTGCAGTTCTGTCTCTCCGCCGTTCTGTCTGCAAAGCACCTGAGAGATTTTTTCTTCGTTTCCCCTGATCTTATATTGTTGATAATAATCCTCTTCTACATTCTCCAACACGACCGTCAGCATTCTGTCTTTTAGATTCTCTTCCACACGAAACTGTTCCGATCCCGTTTCAGGCAGGGGAATTATAATATCCGCTTCCTTTCCGCTTATGGCTTCAAAGCATTCTTCGCGGATTCCCAATGTCCAATTCTCTTCCGCACTTCCCGCTTCAGCCCTTTGCAGGCTTCGGATATACCCCATGGCTGCAACAGCCAAAATCAGAAAAACAGCCGTGATTCTTATTAATATTTTTTCTCCGTTCTCCGTCATGACCGTTCTCTCTTGGGCGGCTTTGGCCCCAAATACTGATAAAAATAAGTTTTCAACATTCCATTATACAATTTCCGGTTCTTGTCCGCATTTTTTCCGATATCCTTTTGTGCATTTTCATAAGAAGTAATCAGATACATGGACCAGGAATCCAGATTACGATAACGCTCTCCTATCATATGATAAAGAGCCGGCAGGTTCTTCTTCTCTTCAATTCTCTCTCCGTACGGCGGATTGGTAATAATAAAACCATACTTTTTACTATGGCTCAACTGCTCCAGCGGTCTTACCTGAAAATGGATCAGTTCATCCACACCCGCAAGTTTTGCATTCTCTCTGGATATCCTGATCATTTCAGGGTCAATATCATATCCCTGGATATCCGTCTCAACATCCATACAGATCTCTTCTCTTGCTTCATCCAGACAATCATACCACATTTTGGACGGGATCAGATGTTTCCAGTCAAACGCACGGAAACTGCGGTTCATGCCCGGTGCTATTTTGGCTGCCATCATTGCGGCCTCGATCGGAAATGTACCGCTGCCGCAGAACGGATCCACCAGAATCCTGTCTCTATTCCACGGTGTCAGCATAATCAATGCAGCTGCCAGGTTTTCCGCAATGGGTGCTTTTGCCGTCAGTTTGCGGTATCCTCTTTTATGTAAGGATTCCCCGGTTGTATCCAGCCCGACCGTTACCTCGTCTTTGTATAAAAAAACCCTTACGGGAAAACTCTCTCCCGTCTCCTCAAACCAGCTGATCCCATAGGCATCTCCCAAACGTCTTACCATGGCTTTTTTCATGATGGACTGAATATCCGACGGACTGAACAATTTACTTTTTACACTTGCCGCTTTTGTCACCCAGAATTTTCCGTCCTTCGGAATATATTCCTCCCAGGGAAGTGCTTTTGTCCCTTCAAACAGTTCATCAAACGTCTCCGCATGAAAACTGCCCACCTTGATCAAAATGCGCTCTGCGGTCCTCAAAAAAATATTAGCACGACAGACCGCATCTTCATCTCCCAAAAACGTTACACGGCCATCTTCTACCTTGCTAATATCATATCCCAGATCAATAATTTCTCTTTTTAATACTGCTTCCAGCCCAAAATGGCATGGAACAATCAATTCCATTTTTCTCATAGTCTTATATTAAATTCAAAGACTTTCACTGTCAATCAACTTTTTTATCGGATTCAAAACGGCAAAAACCGATGTACGCCTTTGCACACCGGTTTTTGTGTCACTCAAACAGAATTTTCGGATCCTTTAGTAGCAATCGCTGGAATCTTTAGAGCTGTTCTGCTCGTTATTCTGCTGTTTGTTCTGGTTATTCTGTTTGTTCTGCTGATTGTTCTGGCTGTTGTTATAACCGTCCTTTGCCTCATTCTGGCTGGACTTGTTAAATTCATTATCGTTTTTTGCCATTTTCAATTCCTCCTAATCATTATTTGGTTACATTTGTAGTATCCCAAAACCGAAAAGGAATATTCATGTTTACATAAGAAAAAAGTACTAATTTTTTGGAAATTTCTTTTCTTTTTCTTTTGAAATCTATTGAAAAAAAAGTTTTTATACCATATAATCTAATTACGGCAGAGCGAATCCCCAATTTTTTCTGCCGGTAAACTGATTTATTTATTTATACTCCCCGTAAAATAGGCTATCACCCCTGATAGCCTATTTTTCATTTTACTATTCTGTTTATAATCACTGACGAAATATTTGTATGATGAAATAAACCAGCAAAACCGGAATTGCCACCGGCAAAACATAGCGTACGAAAATACTCAATACCAGTCCGATCACATTAAAGACCACTGACAAAACAACAATCAAAATCAAAATTACCGCAAGGAGTGTCAAAAATGCTTTAACATTAAGGTGCAGTTTTTTCTGCTCCTGCCCCTGTTCTTCATAAACATTTTCACGATAGCTGCATTCTCCTTCCGTCTCCACGATGGATTTTGCCAACAGTCGCGGATCTCCAAGCATTTTCAGTACCTCTTCTTCACTTTTACCTTTCCGCACTTCCGAGTCGATGTAATCATTATAATATTGTGTAAGTTCCTGTAGTTTCTCCGGCGTTACTTTTCCTGTCAGATGCCGCTGTAGATTTGTGATAAACTCATATTTATTCATATATCTGCTCCATGTTCCTTTATCTAAAACTTTTCTCTAACATCTTTTATAACATATCTATATACTTTTTGTGAAGTTTTATCCGACCATTTCCTTGGGACAATTTGTAAGCAACCCGTAAGAAATACCAAATCCTTATGTTATACTTGATTGGAATATAAGTGCAACATACATTCAGAAAGGATGTGTCAATTATGAAACTACCAAACGGTTACGGGTCTGTATATAAACTTCCCGGTAACAGACGAAGGCCGTGGGCGGTCAGAATTACCATTTCACACTTAAAGGATTCCTCCGGTAAATATCATTGGAAATACAAATATCTCGGATACTACGCAACCTATGCCGAAGGCTTGAATGCTCTGGCTCACTTTAACGAGATGCCTCTCCTTCCGGTTTCAGATCACTCTTCCGTGACTTTCGCAGAAGTGTTTGACAGATGGTCCCGGGAACATTATCCCAAGGTTTCATCCTCCAACATCAGAGGCTATAATGCCGCATATGCTTTGTGCGGTTCCCTCAAAGCCATGCCCTTCGAAAGCATCCGGAAGTATCATCTGCAGACAGTTATCGATACCTGCCAAAAAAATTATCCTACTTTAAAAAAATTAAAAATACTCTTTACTGTCTTGTATAAGTATGCTCTGGAAAACGATATTTGTTCCAAGAACTACGCACAATATATTGATATCAGGCAATACAAAGACAAAAATCCGAATGCTTTGAAACGACAGCCCTTTCACGAAGATGAAATCACACTTCTTTGGGCTCATCGGAAAGATGACTATATTTCCGTCATTCTGATCCTGATTTACAGCGGCTGCCGGATCAGCGAATTACTGAATTTGAAAAAGAAAGATGTCAATCTGGAAGAACAGTGGTTTGATATTACAATGTCAAAAACCGAAGCGGGTATCAGAAGAGTTCCCATTGCCCAAAAAACTTTTCCTTTTTTTCAATATTGGATGCAAAAAAACAATTGCGAATATCTGATCTCCACCCCGGACGGCAGGCAGTTCAGCTATGCTACCTATTATTCCTGTTATTGGAAACCGTCCATGGAACGACTGCATATTTCCTCGCATCGTCCCCACGATACCCGACACACCTGTGTCACACTTCTTACCTCTGCGGGTATTGATGAAAAAATTATTCAGCGGATTGTAGGTCACAAAGGAAATTCTATTACGGATACCGTTTATACACATTTTGAAATTCATCAGCTTCTGGATGCCATCAACAGAATTTAAAACCGATTTGTACCTCATTTTACCCGATTGTCTGCAGTTATTACGCAGATATTTTTTTGTAAGCAACTTGTATATTTCTAATTTAAAAGGAGTCATTCATCGGAAGGTAATATCCTCTATTTTTTATTCATTCATCCTCCCAAATTATCTTACGGATAACATCAAATAAATGCACAACTATTAACACACTTATTTCAAAACAATCTTTTAGAGGAGGAACAAAAAGAATGAAAAGAAAAGTATTAAGTGTATTACTTTCTACAGCTATGGTAGCATCCTTATTAGTAGGCTGTGG
>JBJEJA010000052.1:0-71257 GCA_051877575.1 Lachnospiraceae bacterium
ACATCGCCCTTTCACGGCGGTAACACGGGTTCGATTCCCGTCGGAGTCATTGAAACCTAAGATGGTTCATATAATAGAATATGGCGCAGTAGCCAAGTGGTAAGGCAATGGTCTGCAACACCAGTATCCACCGGTTCAAATCCGGTCTGCGCCTCTTTGAAGGCTTCAAATTTATTATGGATTTGAAGCCTTTTTTTGATAATACAGGTGGCAAATTGATTTTGCATTCCGGGAAATGTATTTAGGAGTGAAATACAGATGAATACCTTTATTGTTTTACAACAAATGTTAGTGCTGTTTATCATTATGATTGTGGGATATTTATGTTTTAAAATGTCCTGGCTGGACAATAATTCTTATGGAAAACTTTCCAAAATAGTAGTTAATATAATGAATCCCATGTTGATCATCAATGGAGTTATCAACAAAGAGACCGGTAATGATTATCATAAGATATGGATAAATCTGGCATTGGTCATTATTTATTTTGCCTTGTTGATCATATTGAGTTTTCTGGTTGTAAAAATATTGAGAATAGAACATTCGTCAGAAAGCTTATATCGTCTGATGTTGATTTTCTCGAATGTAGGGTTTATCGGAATACCCGTTATCAGCAGCGTATACGGAGAAACAAGCGTAATATATATTGCTTTCTATATATTGGGATACAATCTTCTGCTATATACATATGGTATACATCTGACAGATGTCAGTGCAAGTGCGGAAAGAAAGCGGGAGAAGGAAAATTTTTGGAAGAAAATACTGAATCCGGGAGTATTTGCATGCCTGATAGCAATCATAATTTTTGCTTTTCAGGTCAGGGTGCCGGAACCGGTTGAGACATTGGTATCCTATATGGGAGAACCCGCTGTTCCTTTATCCATGATTTTAATCGGGGCTTCTATGGCGCAACAGGACTTGAAAAAATTATTCACGGATATTAAGATGTATCTGTTTTTGGCAATCCGGCTATTGCTGATTCCGATTGCGGCAGCTCTGGTAATCAAAAATTTCGCAATAGATGCAGAAATTGCAGGCGTGTTTGTTTTAATGCTGGCGATGCCGATTGGAAGTATCGTGGTATTACTGGCAGCGGATCACGGAGCGGATGAGACCTGTTGCATAAAAGGAAGTGTTCTGAGCACGTTGTTCAGTGTCATTACAATTCCTGTTGTTTCCCTGTTTCTGTTATAGAAAACGGGGTAAAAAATATGCGGGCATTATCACGAAAAACGTCGAAACGAACTTGAAACCCCTTAATTATGGGTGTATAATGTATGCATGCCTCTGTCATGGTTATCAGCCATCCGGCAGGGGTTTTTTATTACAAATTTAGAATGAAGGAAGTATGGGTTTATGGGAGAGAACACACAAAAAACCGGCGGCTGGCGTACTAATAAATGGGTTCGTGCAGCTATTCCAGCATTGTTGTTACACTGTAGCATCGGTACAGTTTATTGCTGGTCAATCTTTAGTCAGGAAATTGCGGATTACATTGGCTTTTCCAAGGGGGCAACGGAATGGGCATTTAGTTTTGCAATCTTTTTCCTGGGAATGTCTGCGGCATTTTTAGGTAATGTTGTAGAAAAGGATATTCACAAATCTTCACTGATTGCAACAATCTGCTTTTCTCTTGGTATGGCAGGAACAGGCTTTTTTATCTATTATGGCGGACTACATAAAGGAAGTGCATTGGCATTAGTAGGTATATATGTTTGTTATGGTTTTATCATGGGAATCGGTTTGGGAACAGGATATCTTTCACCGGTAAAAACACTCATGTTGTGGTTTGAAGACAGAAAAGGTCTTGCAACAGGTCTGGCGGTAGCGGGATTTGGAGCGGCCAAAGCGATTGCGAGCCCCATCATGCAGGCGTTATTGGATAATCTGGGTGAAGGCGGTATCTGGAAAATGTTCCTGATTTTGGCGGCTGTATACTTTGTTATGATGTTTGTAGGACATTTGCTGCTGAAAAAGCCTGATGGATGGCATGAGCCCCAGAAGAAGGAAAAGGGACAGAGCATTATGGCTGTCATCAAGACAAAACCGATTTCTAATTATATCGGTATCTGGTTGATGTTCTATATTAATATTACTTGTGGTCTTGCATTGATCTCACAGGAAAAGATGATTGTAAAATGTCTGGGACTTGCCAGTGTAGTCGGTATCATTTCCACAATATCCGCTATATTTAATGCAGGCGGCCGTTTGGGCTTCTCGGCATGGGCGGATACAATGAAAGACAGAAATACCATTTACAAGTTGATCTTTATTTTGTCCATTGCATTTACCGGAATTGTACTTCTGACAAACGGAATAAAGAACGGAGAGGGCAATACATTGCTGACCATTTTGGTATTAGCACTGATCTTTGTTGTAAATGCAGGATACGGCGGAGGATTTTCCAATGTGCCGACTTTGTTATCCGATCATTATGGTATGGGAAGTATCAGTGCCATTCATGGTATTACATTATCTGCATGGGCATTTGCCGGACTGACAGGAAATCAGATGGCTTCCTGGATTGTTAAAACCTTTGGCAAGGCAGAAGAAATAGAACATGTTCTTGCAGATGGCACCGTTGAGATGATATCTGTCAATCCGACCGGTTACCAGTATGTTTTATATGCGACGTTGGCTCTTTATATTGTAGCACTGATCGTATGTCTGGTGTTGGTAAAACCTACAGATAAAGCATTGGAAGCAAAAAAAGCGAAACAGGAAAAACAAAATAATTGAGTAAAACAAAACGGATAAAATAATGCAAAGGGTTGTAATATTTAGCAATATTGTGCTAGATGTTACAACCCTTTTTTGCACCCAGACCCTTGCAATGAATAGGCGGATGTTCTATAATGTTGATGTAATATTATATCATACAATATAGTACTTATTTCCTATAGGAGAAATGAATATGGGCAAAAGAAGACTGAATATTGGTCTGCTGATAAATGAATATTGTGATATCTTTGCAAAAGAAGTATGTACTGGTGCCATGTATGCGGCGGAAGAGATTGATGCAAATCTTTTCATTCTGGCCGGAGGATATTTTGATGCTCCTTATATGGATAGAAATAAAAGCAAATATGAGTATCAGAACAATTATTTGTTTAATTTTGCCACAAAAGAAAATATTGATGTTCTGATTGTGCTTTTGGGAACAATTGCAAGCAATGTGGATGAAAGCATACACAAGAAATTCCTGGAAAAATTTGAAGGCATTCCCATTATTACCATTGCGAGTAAGGTAGAGGGATATGCCAATATTTCATTTGATAATAAAGAGGGATTTGCAAAGGAAATAGATTATCTGATCAATTACCTCGGTAAAAGGAAAATCGGTATTGTATGCGGCCCAGCGACAAATGAAGATTCCATAGAAAGATTGGATGCCTATAAAGAAACTTTGCAAAAGAATCATCTTCCTGTTGAAGATAAGAGAATTGTATATGGTAATTTTACCGAATATAGTGAGGCGGCGATCGAGGAGCTTCTGGATCAGAATGAAGATCTGGATGCAATTGTTTTTTCCAACGATTATATGGCCCTCGGGGGATATCGTGTACTACAGGCAAGAGGCATTGTGCCGGGAAAGGACATCACGGTTGTCGGCTTTGACGACTCACCGTTTGCGGCATTGATGGAACCCAGTCTTACAACAACCAGAGCCAATTCGTCTGAGTTGGGATATCGTGCGGTAAAAGAGGCATGTAAACTGAAACCGGGCGATGATACGGATATCAGAATCGAGACTGTTTTTATAGAGCGTGAATCTTCCGGAAATCGTGGAAGAAATGCTTTGACAAGGGCTGAGAATAAATTTGAGTTTGATCCGGAAAAACAGGATGCCGGTGAGTTGATAAAACAGATCAGCGGAGTACTGTTCGACAGTTATACCCAGAAAGAAACCGTTGATTTTATTGAAGAGACACTGGAAAGATTTGTGAACTGGATGATGAAAAACGTATACAGGAAAAGCATTACGGATGAACTGTATACAGAGATTTCTCAACAGTTCCTGTCTCTGAATACAGAGATCATGGAAAGGCTGGATAATATCCATCTTGTCTATGAAATCAGTGAATATCTTGTGCTTTTGTTTGCAAAATTCCTTGAAACGGATCGGGATCGTCTGAAGATGTATGCTGCGTTGGCAGAATGTTATAAAAATATACTTTTGATACATGAAAGAAAACGTAGTTACGATTCCAGAGAACATGAGATTGTCAATCGGGTTACGATGACAATTATGAGAGACCTGATCAGTGAAGATGATCAAAGTGAAAACTTTGATGTACTTCTTTCACGCATGAATCATCTGGATTTTAACAAGAGTTATATATTGCTGTTTCCGAAGGTTACACGCTGTCGGAAAAACGGTAAATGGAAGATGCCTGATAAATTACTGATTAAGGCATATCAGAAGGGTAAAAACAGTTACACTCCTCCGGAGAGCGAACAGGAACTGACCGTTGCGGATATTTTCCGCAATCCGTTTTTGGAAGATGATAAGAGAAAAACCTATGCGGTTTCTTTCCTGTTTTCCAGAGATGAGCAGTATGGTTTGTTTGTAGTAGAACCCAATCTGGAAAATATGATTACCATTGAGCCGGTTACATTTCAGATTTCTTCGGCAATCCAGACAATGCGCTTGTTTAAGAGCAAGGAAGATGTCAGCGCAAAATTAGAGGAAAGTCTGGAGCAGCTGAAGGAAACCAATGCTTTTCTTGATGAAGTATCTAAATCGGATGAATTGACACATATATATAACCGCAGAGGATTTTTGGTAACTGCAAGAAAAGTTATGAGGGATCCGGAGAATTATAATAAGTGCGCTGTTGTTCTTTATGCGGATATGAATAATCTTAAGCTGATCAATGATAAGTTTGGACATGAAGAGGGAGATTATTCGCTGAGATCCATTGCACAGATTTTGAAGGATGCTTTGGGAGAAAATGAGATTATCGGTCGATTTGGCGGCGATGAATTTGCAGCATTTTTGTTTATGGAAGACAGAAACTATGAACAGATCCTGCGCGGCAAAATTACAGAGGCTACGGAGAAACTGAATGCCGGTAACGATAAGCCTTATTATATCAGCATGAGTGTGGGTATCAGCTCGTTTATCAATGATAAGGATGCTGATATGAATGATGCGATGGTCAGGGCTGATGTGGATCTGTATCTGCAAAAGAAACATAAGAGAAACAAGATTTTAAAATAAAAGAGTGACGGGCTTGGGTCCTAGGGCCCAAGCTTTTCCGTTTTTTAGGTAAGGAAATGGGATTGATCAGAAAAAAAGAGGGAAAGTTGAAAAAGAAGGCAGAAAAAAGCGCTATCCTTTGGAAAATATGGCTGATGCTAGGCATATTATGTCTGCTGTATTTTATAGTGCTGATTGCATATACGGGATTTACCAATTCTTTCTATTTTATATGGCTGCCTATTGGGGTCTCTTTTTTGGCCTTTGCATGGATGGCAAGGGTGCGGTTTGTCAAAAGGTTTATACCCGGATGGCTCAAAATAACATGCAGCGTATTGATCACTGTGATGGCAGCAATATTTTTGTTTGTGGAAGGATTGATTTTGTCCGGCTTTTATCGTACACCGGAGGGTAAGGTGGATTACCTGATTGTACTGGGTGCACATGTCAAAAACGGCAGACCGAGCAGGGTGTTGGAAAAACGCCTGGATACGGCCTTTGATTATGCCATGGAGCATGAAAATGTAACTGTTATCGTATCCGGCGGCCAAGGAGGCAATGAGACGACCACGGAGGCATATGTCATGGCATTATATTTGGAAGAGAAGGGACTGGATCGGGAACGGATTCTTTTGGAAGAAAAGTCCACATCTACAAAAGAGAATCTCGGCTTTTCCAAGGCACTGATAGAGGATGGAGCCCGGATTGCGGTAGTAAGTAATGATTTCCATATATTCAGAGCCGTCCACCTGGCAAGAGAGACGGGATATATCGATCCGCAGGGACTGGCAGCAAGGGATGATATCAGAACACTCCCGGCTAATCTTATGCGGGAGTTTTTTGGAGTGGCAAAAGACTGGGCATGTGGGAATATGAACCTGTTTCCTGCATGGTAAGGAGGAATGAAGATGGATCAGATAGAAAAGTTACAGCAAATGATAGACGAAAGCCAATCTATTGTATTTTTTGGCGGAGCCGGTGTTTCTACAGAAAGCGGGATACCGGATTTCAGAAGTGTGGACGGATTATATCATCAAAAGTATGATTATCCGCCGGAAACCATTCTGAGTCATACGTTTTATCGCAGTAAGCCGGAGGAGTTTTACCGATTTTACAAAGATAAAATGTTGTGTCTGGATGCAAAGCCCAATGCGGCACATCTGAAACTGGCGGAATTGGAAGCAGCGGGAAAATTGAAAGCAGTTATTACACAGAATATTGACGGACTGCATCAGGCGGCCGGAAGCAAAAAAGTATATGAGCTGCATGGAAGTGTCCTGCGGAATTATTGTGAAAACTGCGGAGCTTTTTACGATGCTGAATATATCCTGCGCTCGGAGGGAGTCCCAAAATGCAGCTGCGGAGGCGATATCAAACCGGATGTTGTTTTGTACGAAGAGGGATTGGATAATCAAATCTTAAGCGGAGCCATTAAAGCAATCAGTGAAGCCGATATGATGATAATCGGAGGAACTTCTCTGGTCGTTTATCCCGCAGCGGGATTGGTTGATTATTATAGAGGCAATAAGCTGGTGCTGATCAATAAAGCGCCTACATCAAGGGACAGCATGGCGGATCTGGTTATCAGCGGACCTATCGGAGAAATACTCTCAAAAATAAAAGTGCGTTAAGTAAGAGGAAAAATGAATGGATTATCAGGTTGGTGATATCGTTACGTTGAAAAAGCAGCATCCATGTGGCAGTAAGCAGTGGGAAATTTTGCGTGTTGGTGCTGATTTTCGATTAAAGTGCTGTGGGTGTGGACATCAGATTATGATTGCAAGGAAACTTGTAGAGAAAAATACAAAAGAAATACAGAAAAAGGCTTGAAAAAAGTGGAAAAGCATGGTATCATATGTCTTCGTGATATATTATTCCTTGCTCCTTGCAAAGACAAGGGGCCAGAGACCAAAAGGAGGTAACGAAGCATGAACAAATATGAGTTAGCCGTTGTTGTTAGTGCTAAAATCGAAGATGATGAAAGAGCTGCTACGATCGAAAAAGTAAAAGCTTATATCGAAAGATTCGGTGGAACAGTTACAAACGTTGATGAATGGGGCAAGAAAAAACTTGCTTATGACATTCAGAAAATGAGCGAAGCTTTCTACTACTTCATCCAGTTCGATGCTGATGCATCTGTTCCTTACGAAGTTGAAAACAATGTTCGTATTATGGAAAATGTCATCAGATTTTTATGCGTAAGACAAGACGAGGCATAAGAGAAAGTAGGAAATAAAGATGAATAAAGTAATTCTAATGGGACGTTTAACAAGAGATCCCGAGGTGAGATATTCACAGGGCGAGACACCTCTTGCAATTGCGAGATTTTCTTTGGCAGTAGACCGCAGAGGACGTAATAACCAGGATGGTCAAACAGCAGATTTTATCAACTGTGTTGCATTTGGCAGACAGGGTGAATTTGCAGAAAAGTATTTTCGCAAAGGTACAAAGATTGCTGTTACAGGACGCATCCAGACCGGCAGCTATACCAACAGGGATGGCGTTAAGGTTTATACGACAGAGGTTGTAGTTGAAGAACAGGAATTTGCGGAGAGCAAGGCAAGCCAGTCCGGTAACGGTGATAATGGTGGTTTTGCTCCGATGCAGAGCGCAGAACCGGTTGCAGCAGGCGAAGGTTTTATGAATATTCCCGATGGGATTGAAGAATTGCCGTTCAGTTAGAAAACGATTAAGAATGGAGGCAATAACATGGCTTTTAATAAGACAGAGAAATCCGATGCTCCTATGAAGAGAAGAGGCGGAATCCGCAGAAGAAAAAAAGTATGTGTATTCTGTGGTAAAGATAATGTGATCGATTACAAAGATACAGCAAAATTAAAAAGATATGTATCTGAGAGAGGAAAAATCCTTCCCAGAAGAATCACAGGCAACTGTGCAAAACATCAGAGAGCTTTAACAGTAGCAATCAAACGTGCTCGTCATATCGCTCTGATGCCTTATGTTCAGGACTAAGAATGAGTAAATATGGGACCGGCTATTCATTAGAATGGCCGGTCTATTTCATTTTTATTTGCCGTTTTAAAATAAAAGCAGTTGGTAAAACTCTCTTTTGATGTTATAATAAACAATATATGGGTTTGAAACCGTAAATTGTTTTGAAAAGGCAGTTCGGATATGGATAAGAAATTAAAATTTAAAGGAAGGCTTCGTCTGTATTTTCAGATGCCGGTATGGTTTGGTATCCTGTTGGCAATTACAGATGTGGCAATATATGCGATTGATGTCAGTGCAGGCATTTTGCTGTCCTGCTTTACTTTGGTTTATCTGGTTTCTTTTTTGTTATTGGAGCATTTCAATCGCCCCGTGATCATGAATGAGCTTGTCAGTTTTGCAACACAGTATGGGCAGATACAGAAGCGCCTGCTGTGGGATCTGGAACTGCCGAATGCCCTTTTGGACGAAAGCGGGCGAATTATCTGGGCGAACCGCGCTTTTCTGCAGGTTATTGGCAGAGAAAAGGCAGAAAACAAGGGAATTACTAATTTATTCCCTGCGATTACAAAAGACAAGCTTCCGGTAGGAGAACTGGATGAGACGGAAGTGGATTTTCAAAAGGATGACAGAGATTTTCATGCAAAAATAAAAAGAATTCCTTTGGCCGAAATGGTGGAAAACAGCGATATTTTTGAGGCTGAGGGTACTTATGAAGGCTGCCTGATTGCACTTTATTTATTTGACGAAACGGCATTAAAGATTGCCCTTCGTGAAAATGATAATCAGAGCCTTGCAGTAGGATTATTGTATATTGATAACTATGAAGAGGCATTGGACAGTGTAGAAGAGGTCAGACGCTCCCTGCTGACAGCTTTGATTGAAAGAAAGGTAAATAAATATTTTGCATCTATTGACGGCATTGTCCGCAAGATGGAAAAGGATAAGTTTTTCTTTATTTTGAGGAAACAGTCCTTAAAGGTATTGCAGGAAAACCGTTTTGATTTGCTGGAGGATGTAAAGACCGTTAATATCGGAAATGAGATGTCCGTCACTTTAAGTATCGGTGTGGGTGTAGGCGGATTGACCTACGCGCAGAATTATGAATATGCCCGTACTTCCATCGACCTGGCACTGGGACGTGGCGGTGATCAGGCTGTTGTCAAGACCAAGGACGGGGTAAGCTATTACGGAGGCAAGAGCCAGAGGGTTGAGAAGAATACCCGTGTAAAAGCTCGTGTGAAGGCGCATGCTTTGAAGGAGATTATTTCTTCCAAAGACAGGGTTATTGTTATGGGACATCGGATGACTGATGTGGACAGTTTTGGTGCGGCAGTGGGTATTTACCGTATTGCCAAGACACTTGGCCGAAATGCCAATATTGTAATCAATGACATTTCTTCTTCCATTAAGCCCATGGTGGATCACTTTATCAGCCATGAGGACGCGGAAGAGCTGATTCTGGTCAATAATGCTCAGGCAGTCGAACTGGCAGGTGCCAACAGCTGTCTGGTTGTCGTAGATGTCAATAAACCGAGTATTACCGAGTGCCCGGAATTATTAAAAATGTGCCGTTCCATTGTCGTGCTGGATCATCACAGACAGGGCGAAGAAGTGATCGAAAATGCCACTCTTTCCTATATAGAGTCCTATGCGTCCAGTGCATGTGAAATGGTTACGGAAATTATCCAGTATATCGAAAGCGGATTAAAGCTAAAGAGTGCAGAGGCTGATTGTCTTTACGGCGGTATTGTTATTGACACCAATAACTTTACCAACAAAGCCGGAGTCAGAACCTTTGAAGCATCGGCTTATTTGAGAAGAAACGGAGCGGATGTAACAAGAGTGAGAAAAATGTTCCGCGATGATGTGACTGATTATCGTGCAAAAGCGGAGGTTATCAGTAAGGCATTTATTTTCAAGGATGTATTTGCCATTTCCATATGTGAGGCCAAAGAGGCACAGAATCCGACTATTGTGGGTGCACAGGCGGCGAATGAACTGCTGAATGTGATGGGCATCAAGGCAAGTTTTGTATTAACGGAATATAATCAGACTGTTTATATCAGTGCACGGAGCATTGATGAGATGAATGTTCAGATTATTATGGAGAAATTGGGCGGCGGCGGCCATATGAGTGTGGCGGCAGCGCAGCTAAAAGATGTGTCGGTGGAGGAGGCTGCAGAGCAGCTGAAGGCAACTTTGACAACGATGCTGGAGGAAGGAGAAATATAACATGAAAGTAATTTTGTTGGAAGATGTCAAATCTCTGGGAAAAAAGGGTGATATCATCAATGCAAATGACGGATATGCAAGGAATTTTATTCTGCCAAAGAAGCTGGGCATTGAGGCAACACCGAAAAATTTAAATGATTTGAAATTAAAAAAAGCAAATGATGATAAAGTGGCAGCCAGAATCCTGCAGGAAGCCAAAGATTTTGCCAAGGAGCTGGAAGAGCAGACGGTGGTTGTTAAAATGAAAGCCGGAGAAGGCGGAAAAGCCTTCGGCTCTGTATCGACAAAAGAAATTGCCACAGCTTATAAGGAACAGCACCAGAAAGAAATTGACAAGAAGAAAATTGTGTTGCCTGAGGCAATCAAAAATTTTGGGACATATGAAGTAAAAGTAAAATTACATCCGCAGGTCAGCGGGGTATTGAAGGTAAAAGTAGAAGAGGCTTAATGCATGGCAGCAGAGGAACAGGTAATTAAAAGAATAATGCCGCACAGTGTGGAGGCGGAGCAGTCTGTCATCGGATCCATGATGATAGACCGGGATGCCATTATTACGGCTTCGGAAATGCTCCTGGCGGAGGATTTTTACGGCAAGCAGTTTGGGACGCTTTTTGAGGCAATTGTGGAGCTTCAGGAGAGCGATGGAGTTGTTGATATCGTAACGCTTCAGGATAAATTGAATGAGAAGGGAGTCCCCATGGAGATTAACAATGTTGAGTATCTGGGGAATCTGGTTGCTGCAGTACCGACATCTGCCAATATCAAACAGTACTGTCAGATTGTTTCCGAAAAATCATTGCTTCGCAAGCTGATCCGTCTCAATGAGGATATTGCCAATGCATGTTATGCAGGCAGAGAAGATACGGATGTCATTTTAGAGGAAACAGAGAAAAAAATCTTCTCTTTGGTTCAGAAGAGGAATACGAGGGATTATATCCCCATTCGTGATATTGTTATGGAGGCCATGAATAAAATCGAAAAGGCTTCTCAAACCGGAGGCGCCGTTACCGGCATTCCAACCGGCTTTCTGGATCTGGATTACAAGCTGGCCGGCTTACAGCCTTCAGACCTTGTTCTGGTAGCAGCAAGACCCTCTATGGGTAAGACGGCTTTCGTATTGAATATTGCCCAGCATGTGGCATTTAAACAGAATCTGACAGTTGCAATCTTCAGTCTGGAGATGTCGGAGGTTCAGTTGGTAAATCGACTGTTTTCTTTGGAATCCAATGTCAATTCCGGAAATATCAGAACGGGTAATTTGTCGGATGATGATTGGGATAAGTTGATTGAGACGGCAGGCGTGGTCGGAAATTCCAACCTGATCATTGATGCCACACCGGGAATCAGTATTTCGGAGCTGCGTAGCAAATGCAGAAAATATAAAATGGAAAAGGATCTGAAGCTGATCATTATCGACTATTTACAGCTCATGAGTGGAAGCGGACGTTCAGCATCGGAATCCAGACAGCAGGAAATTTCAGAAATTTCCCGTTCCCTGAAGGCTCTGGCAAGGGAATTGAATGTGCCGGTGATTGCGTTGTCCCAGCTTAGTCGTGCGGTTGAGCAGAGACCGGATAAACGGCCGATGTTGTCGGATCTGCGTGAGTCGGGAGCCATTGAGCAGGATGCCGACGTGGTCATGTTTATTTATCGTGATGATTATTATAATAAGGACACACAGGAAATGGGTGTTGCGGAGATCAATATCGCAAAACAGAGAAACGGTCCGATTGGCGTTGTCAAGCTGGCATGGCTGCCTGATTATACCAAATTTGCAAATTTGGAGCGCCAGAGCGGATATCGGGATGAAAATTATTAAACAAAAAAGCTGCACATGAAATCGTGTGCAGCTTTTTGTACATATGAATTATTTTTATGCTTCTGAGATAGCACCTGTCGGGCACTGTCCTGCACAAGTACCGCAATCGATACATTTTTCAGGATCAATTTCAAATTTGCCGTCTCCCATGCTGATTGCGCCTACAGGACAAGCGCTTTCGCATGCACCACATGCTACACAAGCGTCACCAATACTGAATGCCATAATCATATCCTCCTTAAAGTTGTAAAATCTGATAAATAATTATCAATCCATACTGCTATTCTAATACAAATGTATACAGAAAACAAGTAGCAAATCTTAGAAAGTTAAAGGATTTACTTTATGGCACAGGAAGGATGATGGCTGTTAATTGTGATGTGTGATTCCCAGCTCGGCACGGCGTTTTCGGATGCCGTTTAAAATATATTCTTTCTTTTCGGGGATCAATTTCTTATCCATAGGCGGAACGTCTTTTAATACGTAGTCAATTCCCAGTTCCTTGTATTTTTTCTTTGCCATATCGTGATAAGGAAGCACGTCAAGGGCTGTTAAGTTGGTAAACTGACCGATGAAATAACCCAGCTTGTACAGGGATTCTTCATCATCGGTAATACCCGGAACCACAACGTGACGGATCCACATGTTGACTTTCTTTTCGTTCAGATAGGCAGCAAAAGCTAAAATTCCGTCATTGGGCTGGCTTGTGAGCTTTTTATGCTTTTCGGGATCGATATGCTTAATATCCAGCATAACCAGATCGGTTAATTTCATTAACTCATCCAGTTTTTTATTATATTCGGTATTGGTCGGTTTGTATGCAATACCTGAGGAATCGATGCAGGTATGAATGCCGTGTTCTTTGCAGAGCGTGAACAATTCCAATAGGAAATCGATCTGCATCAGGGGTTCACCGCCGGTTACGGTAATACCGCCTCCGTTTTCATAAAAAGGTCTGTTGCGTTCATATTGCTCGATAATCTCGGAGGCTTCCATTTCGGTACCGCCTGTCATGGGCCAGGTGTCGGGATTGTGGCAATATGCACATCTCATGGGACAGCCCTGTACGAATACGACAAAGCGTGTTCCGGGACCGTCTACCGTGCCAAAACTTTCTAAAGAATGAATTCTTCCACTCATATATAGTCCTCTTTTCTTATTTTAATAATATAACCAATTTACATATAGCTATTCTATCATAAAAGAAGGAAAAGAAAAAGCCTTCCGGAATGACCCGGAAGGCTTTTAAAACATACCTAAATCAAATTATAAAGATTCGTGGAATGTTCTGCTGATAACGTCTGCCTGCTGTTCAGGTGTTAATTTGATGAAGTTAACAGCATAACCGGATACACGGATTGTTAACTGAGGATATTTTTCCGGATTTTTCTGAGCATCCAGTAATGTATCTCTGTTTAATACGTTAACATTTAAGTGATGTCCGCCTTTTGTAGCATAACCATCTAATAAGTTTACTAAGTTATCAACCTGAGCTGTATTTTCTGCCATGATTCTTTACCTCCTAATTATTCGTTGCCGTCAAGGCCTTCGTGAAGAGTAGGAACGCTGCATGCAAAGGGATTTTTGGAGCATTCGGTACATCCCATAGTCTCCACGTTTTTAGAACCCTGTACCATTTCATCCACATCAACATTAACATGACCGATGTTGTTTGCCATGCCGTTGTCCAGTTGTTTGATCAGGTCTTCAATCATTGCATTTTCGTCCATAACTTTCACCTTTCAATTGTGTTTATTATTTGTTTAAGTCGATTTCGATGTCGCCAGCAAATACCTGGTCTTCTTTACCAAGAGCTCCGGGGATGATTGTGAAGGTATTGGAGATACCATCCTGAGCATCGTTGAACGGAAGTTTGGATACAGAAGATAAGGATGCTACTGCACCATGAGTATCGCGTCCGTGCATCGGGTTAGCACCGGGTGCAAAAGGCTGTCCTTTTCTACGTCCGTCAGGTGTGTTACCTGTTGCTTTACCATAAGTTACGTTAGAAGTAATGGTAAGAATGGATGTTGTAGGAACACCGTTTCTGTAGGTATGATGTCTTCTGATCGCTGTCATGAATTTGTGTACGATCTCCTGAGCGATGCTGTCAACACGGTCATCGTCATTACCGTATTTAGGGAAGTCACCTGTTGTCTTGAAGTCAACGATGATTCCGTCTTCGTCACGAACAACTTCAACTTTTGCATATTTGATAGCGGATAAGGAGTCAGCTACGATGGACAGACCTGCAACACCTGTTGCGAAGTAACGTTTTACATCTCTGTCATGTAAAGCCATCTGTGCTCTCTCATAGCAGTATTTATCATGCATATAGTGAATGATATTCAGAGTATTTACATATACATCTGCCTGCCACTCCAGCATATCTGTGAATTTATCCATAACGTCATCATAATCAAGTACATCACCGGTAACAGGACGATATTTAGGTCCAACCTGTTTCTTGGTAACTTCGTCGACACCACCGTTCAAAGCGTACAGTAAGCACTTAGCAACGTTAGCACGAGCTCCGAAGAACTGCATTTCTTTACCGATTACCATAGAGGATACACAGCAGGCAATACCGTAGTCATCACCGTGTGTTACTCTCATTAAGTCATCGTTCTCGTACTGAATGGAAGAAGTCTTAATGGACATCTTAGCACAGAATTTCTTCCAGCCTTCAGGTAATCTTGTGGACCAGAGAACTGTTAAGTTGGGTTCGGGAGAAGGTCCTAAGTTGTTTAATGTATTTAAGTAACGGAAGGACATCTTTGTTACCATAGGACGTCCGTCAACACCAACACCGCCGAGGGACTCTGTAACCCATACAGGATCGCCTGCGAAGATCTGGTTGTATTCAGGTGTACGAGCAAATTTGATGCAACGTAATTTCATGATAAAGTGATCAACGAATTCCTGAATCTGTTCTTCTGTGAAAGTACCGTTCTTTAAGTCTCTCTCAGCATAGCAGTCAAGGAATGTAGATGTACGTCCGAGGGACATCGCAGCACCGTTCTGCTCTTTTACTGCACATAAGTATCCGAAATATGTCCACTGGATAGCTTCCTGTACGTTAGATGCAGGTTTGGAAATGTCGCATCCGTAAGAAGCAGCCATTTCTTTCATCATCTTTAATGCTGTCATCTGTTCGGAAAGTTCCTCACGAAGACGGATAACATCATCGGTCATAACACGTCCTGTGGAAGCTTTCTGCGCTTCTTTGTCTTCAATCAGTCTGTCGATACCGTATAAAGCAACACGTCTGTAGTCGCCGATGATACGTCCGCGTCCGTAAGCATCCGGAAGACCTGTGATGATATGAGCGGAACGACAAGCTCTCATTTCGGGGTTGTAAGCATCGAAACAACCTGCATTGTGTGTTTTTCTGTGAGTGGAGAAGAACTCGGAGATTTCAGGATCTACTGTATATCCGTTATCTGTACAAGCTTTCTCTGCCATACGGATACCGCCGTAAGGCTGCATAGAACGTTTGAAAGGTTTGTCTGTCTGGAAACCTACAATTGTCTCTTTGCTCTTGTCAAGGTATCCGGGACCATGGGAAGTGATAGTGGAAACAACTTTGGTATCCATATCAAGTACGCCGCCTGCTTCACGTTCTTTCTTCTGTAAATCAAGCACCATGTTCCATAAGTCTTTGGTGTTCTGTGTAGGACCTGCTAAGAAACTCTCGTCTCCTTCATAAGGAGTGTAGTTTCTCTGGATGAAGTCACGTACATTGACTTCTTTGTCCCATTTGCCGCCTACAAAATCTGTCCATTCTGGTCTCATTTTGAAATAGCCTCCTATTAAAAATATAATTTTTTTGAACGGATTTTATCCGTTAAGTCACGCATAAAAACTATGCTAATCCCATGGCTTAATTATAGGTTAAAAGAAGTAGTTACGTCAAGACGAGGGTTGTACTTTTTTATATACAAACGGCCATAAAAACAAAAGGTTTTTATAAAAAATTACTAAAGTTTTCGAAAGCCTTTCGGACATTTCGGAATGGAATATTGATAAAAACACAAGATAGGGTTATACTATCAGAAGACAGTACAAAATAAGGAGGTCATAGATATGGCAGAAATCACTAAGGATATGACAATCGGAGAGATTATCAAAATAAATGCAGGTGTTATCCCGGTACTGATGAACGCAGGGATGCATTGTGTAGGATGCCCTTCCGCTCAGGGAGAAACTCTGGAAGAGGCAGCCATGGTACATGGAATGGATATCGATGATTTAATGACCAAGATCCGGGAGTTATAATTCAAACACAAAACAGTTAAAAAGACGGACATGCTCTGCAGAGGCAGATGTGTCCGTCTTTTGTTGATTTAGAATGCCAATGGGTATTTTATATTTGTGCAAGGGATTGCAATGCATGGTCCAGACAGATCGGCTCATAATGCTCCTGAAGGAAAGCGTCCCCGCCGGGTGTGTTTTTTACATAGTATCCGTATTCCGAAAAGATATTGCATAATTTATTAAAATCTTCGACAGATATATGTTCGTTGCTGATCACCAGCCGATAATCGTTGGAAGAAACATCTTTATAAAGAGAACTGTTCCCCAAAGAAATATCGGAAACGGCATGTGCAAGCCGGATAACATGGTTCAGACTGGAAAAGCGGTACACCCGTGAAGAAGTCTTATCCGATACGGAAACGGCCGGATGATCGGAAACGGATTTTTCCGAAACGGTATCGGAAAGCCGTTCTGTTTTGGAAATGTCGCTCAACAGTCCGCTTTCGGCATTCTGTACCTTTTGAAACAGGTTCATGACTTCATCCGTGATATCTTCCATATCGGAATCGTTCATCGCATCTTCGTGTACGGAAGGGGCAAATTTGGAAAAGCGGGTATCAAGCTCCTCGGGATCCTCCACTTTGGTAATTGTTAAGACAATGCATTCCGCACTGATGGGGACGGCTTCAATCATCAGCGGGATATCATCCGCTTCAAAGCCGCATTCATAGGAAGCCTGTTCCATCATATCTTTAAAAAGCATTTTGGCCTTTTCGCTGCCATATGCCAGTTCGCTGATTTTGAGTTCTCTGTCTGCCAGATCATTTTTAGTTAAAGTACAACGTATCTGATTTTCGTTGATTTTTTCTATTTTCATGTTCTCACATCCTTACCGGCAACTGAAAAAATTGTAAAAGTATCTTATACTTATTAGTTTATTAAGTCAATAGAAGCAAGTGCCAGTTTCAAAAATTTTAATAATTTTATCACAAATATCTTGTCAAATTTTTAGAAATCACATATAATAGCTCCACAAGATGCTTCCGGGACAATCCGTAAAGGGAAGGAGGCATACGGATCTTAATTTATCTTATGATAGGAAAGTGAATTCTTTAAAGCAAATCAAATTCACGTTCAAATACCCACTGGGTAGTCTAAGGCTTCGTGCCTGATCGATGATTGAAATCCAATTAAAATTCAAAGCGTTACAGTTATAATTCAAAAAGTGAAAAGTTTTTTACACGTCCCGATGCATTTCTTGTATTACTCATTTATATTATCGTCATATTCAGGAAAAGTATGATAACAAAATTTTTGGTAAAAATATATCACACTCCTTTTGGAATTGCCGAATGCGGAGTTCGTTATACTTTTTCGGGCGATAAATGTTAAGGTTCCGACAGGAGGTGCTCAGTGAACAGGACAAATAAAAAGAAGGTACAGAAGAAGATCAGGTCTGATCTGTGCCGATCGCTGAAACAAGGGACATTGTTGTATATGGACGGCAAGCTTGCCGCTCCGTCGCATATCAGTGATAAGATGGTGCGTGAAGGCGGAGGCTACATGGCCGATTATGTCACGGATGAGACCGGATATGTTCGGGAAATCCATTACGACAAAATCACAATTTGAATCTGTCAAAAAAGCCGGCACGATGCTTAACGGGTTATATTGCAGTCAGGTCCTTCTATGCTGATCAGTGTATTGCCTCGGGCAATGGGTTAGGGGAGTTTAAGCATTGTGCATACAGCGATTTTTTGATATAATCATTACAAATTGGAGGATATGCAAATGAAGAAAAAATTAATCCCTGTAGCGGTAGCTGTCGGACTGATTGTAGTTGTTGTATTGATCGGGCTTTTAACGAATGTTTTGGAAAAGTATTCCTATTCCCGGGAAAAAGCGGATTTGTATGCGTATTTTGGCATAACAGGCGGGGAGGAGACCGCCGTTATTTTAAATGATGAAATTGTAGAAACAGATGCCCTTTATCGGGAAGGGCAGTGTTATCTTCCGATAAATTTTGTGAATGAAAATATCAACAACCACTTCTATTATGATATGACGGAAGGGTTGGTTTTATTTACGACAGATTATGATAAGGTGGTAACTGCGGTAGGAAGTACGGACTATACGATGGGAGATACTTTTTCTTCCGAGGCGTATGTTCTGACGGTTGCGGCCAATGATACGGTTTATCTCTCAGCGGATTTTCTCAGAAAATTCTGCAATTTTTCTTATGAGTATTTTCCGGATCCGAGCCGTGTGAAGCTGACAACTGTCTGGGAAACGGAAACATACGCACAGATTAAAAAGGATACGCAGGTCAGAATTTTGGGCGGGGTCAAGAGCGAGATCCTGACGGAAATAGAAAAGGGCTCAAGTGTGGAAATCCTGGAAGAGATGGAAACATGGAGCAAGGTAAAAACCAATGACGGATTCATCGGTTATGTGGAGAACAAGCGACTGGAAAACGAGACGGAAGTTACGCCCCAGCCGGTAAATGATGTGCCTGTGCCCGAGTATGTTTCCATAAAAAGGGATGGCAAGATCTGTCTGGTATGGAATATGGTGACAAATTCCGAGGCCAATGCTCTTGCAGAGAATTTGTTGACAAACACGCAGGGTGTAAACGTAATCTCACCCACGTGGTTTGCATTAAGTGATAATGAGGGAAATTTTACTTCTCTGGCGGATGCCTCTTATGTGGAGAGTATGCATGCAAAGGGGATTGAAGTGTGGGCGCTGATCGATAACTTTACAAACAATGTAAATACGGCGGAAGTGCTGAATGCAACATCCCACAGAGAGAATCTGATCAATCAGCTGATCAATACGGTACAGGCATACGGAATAGACGGTATCAATGTGGATTTTGAGTATGTGACGCAGGAGGCATCCGACGGATATATCCAGTTTTTGAGAGAACTTTCCATTGAATGCCGTAAAAACGGGATTGTATTATCGGCGGATAACAGTCATCTGGTTAATTATGACCGGGCAAAACAGGGAGAGGTTGTGGATTATGTGATCATCATGGGTTATGATGAACATGTTGCGGCTTCCGACGGACCGGGCTCCGTGGCTTCCATCGAATTTGTGCAGAAGGGTATCGAAAAAACACTTGCACTGGTGCCTGAAGAGAAAGTGATAAACGGTATCCCGTTCTATACCAGACTTTGGACCACCACGGGAGAAATCGGTAATACTGCTTACGGCATGCAGGAAATAGAAAATTATCTGGCGCAAAGGGGAATACAACCGGTTTGGGACGAGACCGTCTGCCAGTATGTTGCCGAATTTACCATGGATGATGTGGGATATGCCGTATGGCTGGAAGAAAAAGAATCTTTGGCCGTAAAGCTGAATGTAATGAATAATTATAATCTGGCCGGTGTCGCATGTTGGAGACTTGGTCAGGAAAAGGCGGATGTCTGGGAAGCAATTGCCGGATATGTCCGGCAATAATTTGTACGATCGGGAAGGTTTTTGTCGTCTCCGCATACTTGAGCGGAAGATTGGCAAAAACCTTTTCATACTTTGAGATGCACCCACATATAATATGATAAGGTTTTTGTGGCGGTGCAGGATATGGGAAAGAAAGCAGTCGCTCTTATGATGTCGGTTTTTTTATTGGCAGCCATGTACTTTCTGGCAAAAGAGGCGGCAATGTATACCATGTCACAGCAGGCAGAAAAAAAGAATGTTGTTGTCATTGATGTGGGGCACGGAGGAAATGATCCCGGCAAAGTCGGAGTAAATCAGATTCTGGAGAAAGATGTTAATCTCCAGGTGGCTTTGAAATTGGAGAAATTTTTACAACAGTCCGATCTGGTCGTGATTCTGACGAGAAGAGAAGATGTGGGATTGTATGACGAAGACGCTGCCAACAAAAAAGTGCAGGATATGAGAAGGCGGATAGAAATGATAGAAGAAGCGGATGCCGATCTGGTTGTCAGTATTCATCAAAACAGCTACCGGGATGCTTCTGTGCGGGGACCGCAATGCTTTTTTTATCGGGATTCGGAAGAGGGGCAGCGGATTGCGCTGATTTTGCAGGAGCAGCTGAATAATGGGTTGGAAGTGGAACGCCCCAGAGAAGCAAAAGCCAATGACAGTTATTATATGTTGAAAAAGTCGACAGTGCCTACCGTGATAGCCGAGTGCGGTTTTTTGTCTAACCAGGAAGAAGCGTTGCTTCTGAACGATGAGACTTATCAGGAAAAATTGGCATGGAATCTTTATTTGGGGATTTTAAAGTATTTTAATACGGATTAAATTATGGTATACTATGCTGATTGGAGATGATTGGCATGGATACAAAGTGGCAGAAGATTTCCGGAGAATGTATGGATGAAGATGTTTTGAAGGAAGCGGGCAGGATCGTGAGAAACGGCGGTCTTGTGGCGTTCCCAACGGAAACGGTGTATGGTTTGGGCGGAGATGCGCTGAATCCGGATTCTTCCAGAAAGATATATGCGGCAAAAGGGAGACCTTCGGATAATCCTTTGATCGTGCATATTGCAGACATGGAAGACCTGCCCCGGCTTGTATCTTATATTCCGGATGCGGCCAGGGTACTGGCAGAACATTTCTGGCCCGGTCCTTTAACAATGATCTTTCAAAAAAGTAATATTGTTCCTTATGAAACGACGGGCGGTCTGGATACGGTTGCGGTAAGATTTCCGTCAAACCCGACGGCACAGAAATTTATAAAAGAGGCGGGCGGCTATGTGGCGGCGCCCAGTGCAAATACATCGGGAAGACCGTCTCCCACAAAGGGAAAACATGTATATGAGGACCTGAACGGAAAGATAGATATGCTGCTTGACGGCGGTGATTGTGACATCGGTCTTGAATCTACGATTGTAGATCTGACGGAGGACATTCCGGTTATTCTGCGTCCCGGCTATATCACGGAAGAGATGCTTTCGGAAGTGTTGGAAAGGGTCGATACAGACCGGACGATATTGAGCGCGGCTTCGGGGATTGCACCAAAGGCACCGGGAATGAAATATCGCCATTATGCGCCTCATGGAGATCTGGTAATTGTGAAAGGGGAAACGGACAGTGTTATTTCCTATGTGAATAAGCAGATTGAGAAGGATTTGCAGGAGCACAGGAAGGTGGGCGTTATTGCAACGGATGAAACGATAGATGCCTATGGGAAATGTGTGAAGAAAAGTGTCGGGAAGCGTTCCGATGAGGCGTCCATTGCAAGGCGGCTTTATGAAATCCTGCGGGAATTTGACCGGGAGGCGGTTGAGGACATTTATGCGGAGGCCTTTGAAAGTACCGGTATGGGACAAGCCATTATGAACAGAATGCTAAAAGCTGCCGGACATAAAGTAATAGAAGTATAATCGGAAAAGAAACAGATTGATAAGGAGGAAATGATATGGTAGCAATCGGAAGCGATCATGGCGGATTTGATTTAAAAGAGCTGATTATTAAACATCTGGAGGAGCAGGGCGTAGATGTAAACGATATGGGATGTTATGATAAAAACTCCTGCGATTATCCCGTTTACGGAAAAGCCGTGGCGCAGGCTGTTGCGGACGGAAGCTGTGATAAGGGAATTGTTATCTGTACAACCGGGATCGGTATTTCCATTACGGCAAATAAGGTAAAAGGAATTCGTGCGGCGCTATGCGCGGATACTCTTTCGGCAAAGCTGACAAGACTTCATAATGATGCCAATGTACTGGCTATGGGAGCGGGAATTGTGGGACCCAATCTGGCTATGGAAATTGTAGACACTTTTTTAAATACGGAATTTTCCGGCGAAGAACGGCATCAGAGAAGAATTGATGCCATCGAGGCATAGAAAAAATAAAAAATGTACGGGAGGAAAAAAGATGGGTAAGGTAGTAATTATGGATCATCCCCTGATCCAGCACAAAATCGGTTATATCAGAAGGATTGATACGGGAACAAAAGATTTTCGCCAGACGATCAGCGAGATTGCCATGTTGATCTGTTATGAGGCGACGCGGGAACTGCCGCTTGCGGATGTGGAAATTGAGACACCTATCTGTAAAACAACGGTAAAAGAATTAAAAGGAAAGAAAATGGCTGTTGTGCCGATCCTGAGGGCAGGGCTTGGCATGGTTGACGGAATGCTGAATTTGATTCCGGCTGCAAAGGTAGGACATATCGGACTCTATCGGGATCCGGTAACGGTAAAACCGGTAGAATATTATTGCAAGCTTCCCGCCGACTGCTCCGAAAGAGAGGTATTTGTTGTTGATCCCATGCTGGCAACGGGAGGCTCTTCTGTGGCAGCCATTCAGATGTTAAAGGACAAAGGGTGTAAAAACATTCATTTTATGTGCATTATTGCCGCGCCCGAAGGGGTAAAAGCGATGCAGGAAGCGCATCCGGATGTAGATATTTATATCGGGGCATTGGATGAGAAATTGAATGAACATAGTTATATTGTTCCCGGTCTCGGAGATGCGGGAGATAGAATCTTCGGAACAAAATAGGAGACAATGGAGTATTATGGCAGGACAAAGAAAAGACTATATATCCTGGGATGAGTATTTTATGGGGGTATCCATGTTGTCGGGGATGCGTTCCAAAGACCCCAATACTCAGGTGGGAGCCTGTATTGTCGGGAGTGATCACAGGATTTTATCAATGGGATACAACGGTTTTCCCAACGGATGCCCGGATGATCTGTTTCCGTGGGCAAGAGAAGGTGACGAACTGAATACCAAATATCCTTTTGTGACACACAGCGAGCTGAATGCAATTTTGAATTACAGAGGCGGCAGCCTGGAAGGAACCACTTTATACGTGTCATTGTTTCCCTGTAATGAGTGTGCAAAAGCAATTATTCAGGCCGGGATCAAGACGGTCGTTTATGCTTTGGACAAGTATAAGGACCAGCCATCGGTCATTGCGTCCAAAAAGATGTTTGATGCTGCAGGTGTTGTTTATTACCAGTATGAGCATACGGGTAAAACAATAGAGTTGAATCTGTAGGAAAACTGAGGTGTGAAAATGAAAGAGTCGATGCGGACCGTTTCGGCATCCGTAATAGCATCCGCAATAGCAATCGTATTGTTTTTGGGCTCAACAATGGATATTCTGGCATCTACATACGGACAGCTGCAGGAAGCGCAGAATGACAAACAGGAAGCGGAGAACGGAATCGATCATACGCAGGAAGATTTAAAAGATTTGAATACGGAAAGAGCGGATCTTCAGACATATTTGGATCAGCTAAACGGAGAACTGGCACAAGCCAGCGGGGAGTTGGCCGATATAGAAGGGCTGATCAGTGAAAAAGAGCAGAAGATTCTGGAGACACAGAGCGAGCTGGAGAAAGCAAAACAGGCAGAAGCAGAGCAATATGCGGCGATGAAGGAACGGATCCAGTTTATGTATGAGCGGGGAGAAGTCGCTTATATGGAGCTTTTCTTTTCGGCGGAAAGTTTTGCGGATTTTCTGAATAAGTCGGAATATGTGGAAAGCGTGTCGGAATATGACAGAAGAATGCTGGAAAACTACATTGAGCTGCAGGAGAAAATCCGAAAGGACGAACAGGCACTGGTGGATGAAAGGGCAGCGCTGGATGTACTGAAAGCCGATGCCCAGGCGAAGCAGGACGAGGTATCGGGGTTGGTGCAGGAAACAAGTGCCAATATGGCAGATTATGAGGAGCAGATATCGGCAAAAGAGCAGGAACTGCTGGAATATGAGAAACAATTGGAAGAAAGTGAAAATGATATTGCGACTTTACAGGCAAAGCTGGAAGAGGAAAACAGACTGACACAGCAGGCGGCGCTGGCAGGTTTTTCCGATCTATCCAGTATCAGCTTTGCGGCGGGAGATATTGATCTGCTGGCAGCCATTATTGAATGCGAGGCGGGAGGAGAATCTTATACCGGTAAAGTTGCGGTCGGAAATGTCGTTATGAACCGTGTGAAGAGCTCTGTATTCCCCAATACGGTATTGGAGGTTATTTATCAGAACAGACAGTTTTCACCGGTGGGAAGCGGACGTTTTGCCATAGTGCTGGCAAGGGGAGCCAATGAAACCTGCTATCAGGCGGCAAGAGATGCCATGGCCGGGGCGGCTCCGGTAGGGAATTGTCTCTTTTTCAGGACGCCGATACCGGGATTGACCGGCATCCAGATCGGAGGACATATTTTCTATTAAAACTTTCTGTTAAAACGCAGATTCGTATTGCTCCAGATATTGCTGGTATTTGGAAAACTCACCGGAGTATATCAGGTTTAAAAGAACACTCAGACGGTTTAGGGCTGCCTTTAAAAGCTCTATGCTGAGAGAACCGTTTTCGAAAGCGATGGTAAGTTCGTCCAGGTCTACGACTTTGACAAAACCATCCGGATAGATGATGACATCGGCCAGGAGATCGGTGGATATAAAATCTTTTGCTGTTGTACCGGCGGAGGAGCCGGACATCGGATAATCGACATCGATAATATCGCAGTACCAATACAGGAGTTCACCGTTTTCGCGGTAAAACTTACTGATTTTAAAGCCTTTATCCCAAAAATAACAGGAATAGCCGTGGTGAAGTTCCTTTTTGGGTTTCAGGGCATGCCATTTGGTAACCAGGATACAGTCTTCGGTTGAAAAATGGAGGATTTCATCATCCTTCAGGCAGATGCACTCTTCCGGTATCAGACGTTTTCGAAACAAAACGGGATTTGTCATGGCAAATTCCTTTCTTTTTTTAACGGTAATTATTTTTATAAATACTACACTTTCGTAAAGTAAAAGTCAACGAAAATGCCAAGTGTTTTTTTGTGTAAAATTTATGGTAATTTTATAAGTATTAAGTGGACACAAACCGGAAAAATTAGTATAATAAATATTGCATTTGCGGATAAAATAGAAGAGTTTTCATATTGGGAAGGAACAAAGAAAGAAAAGGGGCGTTATATATTATGAAATACAACAGGAATGTATATCGTTCTCTTGTGATGATAACCCAGTTTGGATTGAACATGCTGGTTCCCATAATGATTTGTACATTTGTGGGAAACTTCATGGACAAAAAACTGGGTACTTCTTTTTTTGTCATCATTTTCTTTTTTGTGGGAGCTTTAGCCGGCTTTCGGAATGTGTTTATTTTTGCCAAAAAGATTTATGAAGATAAGGAGAGTCCGGATGAGAAAACTAAGAGACATAAATGATTCTTTACCGGCTCTGTTTTTGGGAATACTGGCATTCGGTTTTCTTGCGGAAATCATTCCCATCTGGTTTGTAGACGATAAAACCGGATATACGGTAGGACTTCTGGCCGGTATTGCGACGGCGTTGTTTGCCGCGTGGCATATGGCATGGACATTGGACAAGGCCTTCGGACTTGATGAGGGAACGGCTACAAAGCAGATGCAGAAAAACAGCGCACTGCGGTATGGAGTGCAGCTGATCGTTCTCGGGGTATTGATGATTACGGGAATTGGAAATCCCTTATCGGCAATTCTGGGGATGATAGGATTGAAAGTATCGGCGTATCTGGCGCCGTTTACTGATAAATTATTTAGGAGGTGAATGTATGGGGCAGGGAATTTTGTTATCCGGCGGAGCCGACATTGATTTTATGATCCATGGGATATTTTCCTATGAATTGTTCGGGCAGACGGTCTGGATAACAACGACGCACGTCTGTGTGCTGATTGTCTTTTTGCTGATTATAGGTTTCTGTCTGGCAGCAAACAGGGCAGTGAAAAAAGCCGACGACGTTCCCAAGGGGTTCCAGAATGTAGTTGAGCTGGTTGTTGAAAAGTTAGACGGCATGGTGCAGTCCACCATGGGTAAAAACGCGACAAAGTTTGCCAATTATATCGGCACAATTTTTATTTTCATATTGATCAGCAATATTTCGGGACTGTTTGGTCTGCGTCCGCCTACTGCAGATTACGGAGTAACTCTTGCACTGGGTCTTATGACTTTTACTATCATTCATTTTAACAAGTTCAAGCATCAGCACTTAAGCGGTGTGATCAAAGGACTTTGTGACCCGTGGCCTATCTGGGCGCCAATCAATATTATCGGTGATATAGCAGTGCCGATTTCGTTGTCACTGCGTTTGTTCGCCAATGTATTGTCAGGCACTGTTATGATGGCACTGGTTTACGGATTGCTTTCATGGATAGCGACGGCATGGCCGGCTGTTTTGCACGTGTACTTTGACCTGTTTTCGGGTGCAATTCAGACATATGTATTCTGTATGCTGACTATGACCTATGTTACAGATGCAATCGGTGAATCATAAGGAAAGAAAAGCAAAAGTATATTTGCATATTTTTAAGGAGGAAAATAAACATGGAATTCAATGAAAACTTTATTTTAGGATGTTCGGCAATCGGTGCAGGACTTGCGGTTATCGCAGGTATCGGACCTGGTATCGGTCAGGGTATCGCAGCAGGACATGCGGCAGCAGCAGTAGGTAGAAACCCGGGCGCAAAATCTGAGATTACTTCTACCATGCTTCTTGGACAGGCAGTTGCCGAGACAACAGGTTTGTATGGTTTGTTAATCGCTATGTTATTATTATTCGTAAAACCTTTGGTCTAAAAAGCCTTCCCCAAATAATGAAGAAAGGAGGCTTAAGACTTGAATACGTTAGTGAACACAGGACTCATCCTGCTCAGCAGTGAAAGCGTTGCGGATGCAGGGATGACGAGACTGTTTGACCTGGATTTCCAGTTGCTTCATGATGCGGTGTTGATGATTATTGCAATCTTTTTCCTGTTTCTGATTGCTTCCAACAAACTGTTTAATCCTGTCAGAAAGATGATGCAGGACAGACAAAACAGAATCGCGGATGATATCGAAAGTGCAAAAGAAGATAAGGAAAATGCCAATGCGCTGAGACTGGAATACGAAGAAAAGTTGAAAAATATTGATAAAGAGGCTGAACAGATTTTAAGTGAAGCGAGAGCAAAAGCACTTAAAAATGAAGATCAGATTGTGGCAAGGGCAAAAGAAGAGGCTGCGGCTATCATCGCCCGCGCAAACAAAGAAGCTGAACTTGAAAAGCAGAAAGTTGCCGATGATGTGAAGAAAGAAATGATCACGCTGGCAAGTATCATGGCAGGCAAGGTTGTAAAGGCTTCTATTGATACTACGGTTCAGGACAGCTTGATCGATGAAACATTAAAGGAAATGGGTGAGAGCACATGGCTAAGCTGATTTCAAAAACCTATGGAGATGCTCTGTTTGAACTAGCTGTGGAAAAGCATTGCGAAGACAGCATGCTCGCTGAAACAGAAACGGTTTTGAATGCGCTTGCCGATAACCCGGATTTTTCCAGATTGATGAATCATCCCAAGATCTTAAAAGAAGAAAAATTAAAGATTTTGGAAGAGGTTTTTAAGGGACGTGTTTCGGATGAATTGACAGGCTTTATGTCGATTATCGTAAAAAAGGACCGTTTTAATGAAATGGAAGAGATTTTCCGCTATTTCATTTCCAGGGTAAAAGAATATAAGGGAATCGGAGTTGCGTTTGTTACAACCCCGCTTAGTTTAAATGAGATCCAGAAAGCAACCGTTAAAGAAAGATTGCTGGAGACCACTTCTTACAAGGAGGTGGAAATCCACTATCAGGTGGATGAAGGACTCATTGGCGGTATGGTAATCCGCATAGGCGACAGAGTTGTGGACAGCAGCGTCCGTACAAAGTTAGAAGAGCTGAAACGGCAGCTTTTAAAGGTGCGGCTTGACTGTGCCGACCGTTAATAAAAAGAAAGGTGCGTAAAGATCCATGAATTTAAAACCAGAAGAGATCAGTTCGGTCATTAAGGATCAGATCAAGAGATATGCTTCTTCTCTGGAAGTCTCGGATGTCGGAACTGTTATTCAGGTAGCAGATGGTATTGCCCGTGTTCATGGTCTTTCCAATGCCATGCAGGGAGAACTTCTGGAGTTTCCCGGCGAAGTATATGGTATGGTGCTGAACCTGGAAGAAGACAATGTCGGTGCCGTACTTTTGGGAAGTCAAAAGAACATCAATGAGGGAGATATCGTAAAGACAACGGGAAGAGTGGTTGAGGTTCCTGTCGGTGATGCGATGATTGGGCGTGTAGTCAACGCATTGGGACAGCCTATCGATGGAAAAGGACCGATTCAGACCAGCAAATTCCGTCAGATTGAAAGAGTTGCTTCCGGTGTTATTACCCGTAAAAGTGTAGATACACCGTTGCAGACAGGTATTAAGGCGATCGATTCCATGGTTCCTATCGGAAGGGGCCAGAGAGAGTTGATCATCGGTGACAGGCAGACCGGTAAAACTGCGATTGCAATTGACACCATTATCAACCAGAAGGGTCAGAATGTAAAATGTATTTACGTTGCAATCGGACAAAAAGCTTCTACGGTTGCCAGTATTGTAAAAACTTTGGAGGAATTCGGAGCTATGAGTTACACCACGGTGGTAGCTTCTACAGCCAGTGAGCTGGCTCCCCTTCAGTATATTGCACCGTATGCAGGATGTGCCATCGGTGAAGAATGGATGGAGAACGGGGAAGATGTTCTCGTTGTTTATGATGATTTGAGTAAACATGCAACTGCATATCGTACACTCTCCCTGCTCCTGAGAAGACCGCCGGGACGTGAGGCTTATCCGGGTGATGTTTTCTATCTGCATTCCAGATTGCTGGAGCGTGCGGCAAGAATGAGCGACGAGTACGGCGGAGGTTCCTTAACGGCTCTTCCGATTATTGAAACGCAGGCGGGCGATGTATCCGCATATATTCCGACCAATGTTATTTCCATTACAGACGGTCAGATATATCTGGAGACCGAGATGTTCAATGCAGGTTTCCGTCCGGCTGTTAATGCAGGTTTGTCCGTATCCCGTGTAGGTGGTGCGGCACAGATCAAGGCAATGAAAAAGATTGCGGCTCCTATTCGTGTAGAGTTGGCCCAGTACCGTGAGCTGGCAGCATTCGCACAGTTCGGTTCCGAGCTGGATGCCGATACCAAGGAGAAGCTGGCACAGGGTGAAAGAATCAAAGAAATTTTGAAACAGCCCCAGTATCAGCCCATGCCCGTACAATATCAGGTTATGATCATCTATGCCGCAACAAACAAATATTTATTGGATGTTCCGGTAGAAGATATTACCAGATTTGAAAAGGAATTCTTTGCATTTGTAGACACCAAGTATCCTGAGATCCCGGAAAGCATTGCAAAAGAACAAGTGATTTCTTCCGAAACGGAAGAGGTGCTGATCAAGGCCATTGAAGATTTCAAGGCAGATTTTAAATAGGCGTTAATGAGCAACAGAAAGTAAAGGTGACAGACTATGGCTTCCATGAGAAGTATTAAGAGACGTAAGGGTAGTATTCAGAGTACCCAGCAGATCACCAAAGCGATGAAGCTTGTTTCAACCGTAAAGCTCCAACGTGCCAAAGGCCATGCCGAGAAGTCCAAAGCCTATTTTGAATGTATGTATGCAACCGTAAAAAGTATGCTGGCAAGAACCGGTTTTATCGAACATCCTTATTTAAAGCCGGGCACCGGCCGTAAAAAAGCGGTAATTGTCATTACCTCCAACAGAGGCCTTGCAGGCGGTTATAACTCCAATGTAATCAAGCTGATCACAAAAGGAGATTTTCAAAAGGACGAGGTAAAGATTTATGCGATCGGTAGAAAGGGAAAGGAAACCTTTACCCGCTACGGATATGAGGTAGCAGCGGATTACTCGGATATGATCGAAGAGCCTGCTTATGCGGATGCGATGAGAGTCAGCAAGGATTTACTGGATGCTTTTGCAGACGGAGAAATCGGAGAAATTTATCTGGCTTATACGGCATTTAAGAATACGGTAAGCCACATCCCGACTTTGTTGAAGCTTCTTCCCGTAGAGGTAAACGATACAGAGGAAGAGGATGATGATAAGGCTTTGATGAATTTCGAGCAGGATGAGGAAGAAGCATTAAATCTGCTGATTCCGAAATATATTACCAGCCTGATCTACGGCGGCATGGTAGAAGCGGTTGCCAGTGAAAACGGAGCCAGAATGCAGGCGATGGATTCGGCAACGAGCAATGCGGAAGAAATGATCGACAAATTATCCTTACAATATAATAGAGCCCGTCAGGGATCTATTACGCAGGAATTAACCGAAATTATAGCAGGTGCGGAAGCAATCAGCTAGAAAAGGAGTGAAAGAAAAGAAATGGCAGAAACAGCAATCGGAAAAATCACTCAGATCATCGGTGCCGTACTGGATATTAAGTTTCCGGAGGGGAAATTGCCGGAAATTAATGAAGCAATTAAGATCAACACCAAAGATGGCGGTGTATTGGTTGTGGAAGTAGCACAGCACCTTGGAGATGATACAGTGAGATGTATCGCCATGGGAACGACTGACGGTCTTGTAAGAGGAATGGATGCAATTGCAACCGGAGCTCCGATTACCGTACCTGTTGGTGAAAAAACCTTAGGACGTATTTTTAATGTCCTTGGCGAAGCAATTGATAATAAACCGGCTCCCACGGATGTTTCCTATGAGCCGATTCACAGACCGGCTCCCGAATTTGCGGAGCAGTCTACAGAAACAGAATTATTAGAAACCGGTATCAAAGTCGTTGACCTGCTTTGCCCTTATCAGAAGGGTGGTAAGATCGGTCTGTTCGGCGGTGCCGGTGTAGGTAAAACGGTTTTGATTCAGGAATTGATCCGTAACATCGCCACCGAGCATGGCGGATATTCCGTATTTACCGGTGTAGGAGAGCGTACCCGTGAGGGTAACGATCTGTATCATGAAATGACAGAATCCGGCGTTATCGATAAGACGACCATGGTATTCGGTCAGATGAATGAGCCGCCGGGAGCCAGAATGAGGGTCGGTCTGACCGGTCTGACAATGGCAGAATATTTCCGTGATAAAGGCGGAAAGGACGTGTTGTTATTCATCGACAATATTTTCCGTTTTACACAGGCAGGTTCCGAGGTATCCGCGCTGCTTGGACGTATGCCTTCAGCCGTTGGTTACCAGCCGACTCTGCAGACGGAAATGGGCGCGCTTCAGGAGCGTATCACATCCACCAAAAACGGTTCTATTACATCCGTACAGGCAGTATATGTGCCCGCCGATGACTTAACTGACCCGGCTCCGGCAACAACCTTTGCCCACCTGGATGCAACCACCGTTTTATCTCGTTCTATTGTTGAGCTTGGTATTTATCCGGCGGTAGATCCGTTGGAGTCTACCTCGCGTATTTTGGATCCGCGTATCGTAGGTGAAGAGCACTACGAAGTAGCGCGCGGCGTACAGGAAATACTTCAAAAATATAAAGAGTTACAGGATATTATTGCAATTCTGGGTATGGACGAGCTGTCTGAGGATGATAAACTGGTCGTAAACAGAGCAAGAAAGGTACAGAGATTTTTATCCCAGCCGTTCTTCGTGGCAACGCAGTTTACCGGTATGGATGGTAAGTATGTACCGCTTAGCGAGACGATCCGCGGTTTTAAGGAAATACTGGAAGGAAAGCACGATGATGTTCCAGAAAGCTACTTCTTAAATGCCGGAAGTATTGACGAAGTCGTTGCCCGGAAACAGTAAGGGGTGAGCAAGTGGCGAGCGAAAATGCATTTGAATTAAAAATCATTACGCCGGACCGTATATTCTATGAAGGAATGGCGGAAATGGTAGAATTTAATACCACGGAGGGAGAAATCGGCGTTTATAAAAAGCATATTCCCATGACTGTGATCATCAGCCCCGGAATCCTGACCATTACCGAGGAAGAAGAAACAAAGGAAGCGGCGCTTCATGCAGGCTTTGCGGAAATTCTTCCGGACAAGGTTACGATTATGGCAGAGATCATCGAATGGCCCGATGAAATCGATGAAGAAAGGGCTGAGCAGGCCAAAGAGCGTGCCATGGACCGTCTTCAGCACAGAACATCGGAAACCGATGTGGCAAGAGCCGAAACTGCTCTCCAGCGTGCGATTGCACGTATTGAAGTAATAAAATAAAATCAAAAGCGGGGATGTGTCGACGGCATCCCCCTTTTTATTTCCGCTGATTGGCGGGTTACTGATATACGAAGGGAGGAAAGGGCATGAATGTCATATCGCTTTTAATGCCAAAAACACAGGTCGCATATTTGTGTGAAGATGATTCCATCCGGCAGGGCTTGGAAAAGATGCGGAATCACGGATATACGGCAATTCCCGTATTGTCAAAGGACGGGCATTACCGGGGGACTGTCAGCGAAGGTGATTTTTTATGGCATATTCTGGACAAACAGAACAACAGCCTGAAAGAACAGGAAACGATGTCCATTAAAGAAGTATTGCGGGAGAACTTTAATCCGGCGGTAAAGATCGGCGTTACCATGAAAGAATTATTGGAAAGGGCGATGCAGCAGAACTTTGTGCCTGTGGTGGATGACAGAGAATTTTTTATCGGAATTGTAACCAGACAGAGCATTATCAGAAACTTAACGACGATGAGAGCTGATTGATCCGAAAATTGTGCAGAAGAAAGGAACGATCTCTTTTAAATGTACATAACATAATAAAAAACGGAGTCGTTTCATTTATGGACAATCGAAAAATTCTTCCGTTCTATATGACCTATCCGCTTCCGCTGTACTATGAAGACGAGCACGAAATGATTAAGGACATGGAATATCTTCAGGGGCAGCATCCTGTAGAAATCAGAACCCTGCAAAGGGAAATCGCACAGATCATCAATGTGATGGATTACAGCGGCAGCATGATTTATGATGAGTATCCCGATCGCTTTTTGTTACAAAAATATGGAAAGGATATCGCAGATAAAATCCGAAAAAAATATAAGGATGATGTGGAAAGTTCCGTGCATAAAATGCTTGATTGGGATGGGTTTGAAGAGATTATCATGCTGTTACTGCATGAAGAAATTTTAAAAAGGCGTCATCGGAGAAACAGAGGTTATCTGAGATTCTGAAATATCGCCGGGTGTATATTGTTTTTCAGAACAGACTGTGGAAAATGAGAAACCATGTACATCCGGCGCTTTCTATGTGCGGCGGAGACTGTTCAGAGAAATTTTAGTTGTGGTTTTTCCTGAAAGGAATTAGAATATAATCATACTTGGTATGCAAGTAAAAACGGACAGCACCGCAAAGGATTTGCAAATGGATAAATTAGAAGCACTTCTTTTACAAATATTAAACGAGGATCTGGTACAGATTGTCATCAGCGGACCAAAGAAAAATGATGCTTCCAATCCGGAGAATTTTATCAGAAAAATACAGATTCGTCCCGTCGTGTTAAAACGACAGCTGATGTTTCAGGCAGCAGCTTACACGGAAAAGCAGGTGTTTCATGAGAATCTTTCCAAAGAGAGAACCGTGGAATATGTAAAGCATGCGATGGAGGATTTTAAGCAGCTCCAGGCATATGGGGATGGGATAAATGTAAGTGTATTATCGGGGAAAAAAGGGAATCTGTCCATGAAAAGCCGAATTTCATCTCCGCAGGAAAAGGAGCGGAAGCTGCTTACGCATGATCGGGAAAAGGAATATATCCTGCCCAAGGATGTACCGGTACCTTTTTTGATAGATCTGGGCGTTCAGACGCAGGAAGGGAAAATCATTGCCGGTAAATATGATAAATTTCGTCAGATCAACCGCTTTCTGGAATTTATCAGGGATATTCTGCCCGAACTGCCAAAGGACAGGCAGATTTCCATTTTGGATTTCGGATGTGGAAAAAGCTATCTGACTTTTGCAATGTACTATTATCTGAAAATCATGAATGGGCTGGATGTTGATATCATTGGCTTGGATCTAAAAGAAGGGGTTATAGAAAAATGTAATCGTCTGAAGGAAAGCTATGGGTATGATCAATTACATTTTCTGGTGGGAGATATCAGCCGATATGAAGGAAAAACACAGGTAGATATGGTTGTAACACTGCATGCCTGTGACACGGCAACGGACTACGCTCTGGCGAAGGCCGTAAAGTGGGATGCACAGGTAATCTTGTCCGTTCCATGCTGCCATCACGAATTAAACAGACAGATATTACAGGAATTGTTAATGCCGGTATTGAAATACGGACTTTTAAAGGAACGGATATCCGCTCTGTTGACAGACGGAATCAGGGCAGCGCTGCTGGAGGAAGCCGGATATGATGTGCAGGTGTTGGAGTTTATTGATATGGAGCATACTCCGAAAAATATTTTATTGCGCTGCGTAAAAAATAAACATATGCGGGCAAAGAAAAGTGATTGTTTAGAAGAAATGTTGCAATTTCTGAACGGAGAGCCGATGTTGCAGAAATTATTAAAGGAACCGTAGACAGAATAAGCCAATTGTAAAATATGAAGAGGAAGTTATGAAAAAGGGATTGATAAAAGGGATCGTCTGTTTTGTAACATTTATGGTATCGCTTTTTGCAATCAGTGCCATAATGAACAGGGGAAATACGGATATTACCATGGAAATGAGCGCAGCTTCTTATCCGTTGGTTTACATTAATTATGAAGGACAGCATATTAACTGTCTGCACGGATACAGCAATGAGATGGATATATCCTTTATGCGGGATACGATTACACCTTTGGGAGAGGACCGGAAAATATCGTTATATATTGATAAAATGAACAGTGATATTGCTTCTTTATCTTTTGAAGTGCGTTCGACGGACGGCGAGCGTCTGATCGAAAATTCCGAGATTTTTAATTACAAGGAAAAGAATGCGGGAATTTCCGCAGATGTAGTCATCAAGGATCTGATAGAGAAGGATACGGAATACGAATTTATTGTATTGATAGAAACGGCGGCTGGAAAGACGATCCGATATTATACGCGTATCATACAGAGAAGCGAGAATCATGCGGGAGAAGAAATCCGGTTTGTGCAGGATTTTCACAATAAAACGTTTGATAAAGAGGCGGCCAGAGATTTGACAAAATATCTGGAGACCGACGAGACCGGAGATAATACTTCTTACAGTTATGTGAATATTCATAGCAGCTTTTCCCAGCTGACATGGGGGAATCTGAAGGTGGAAAAAATTACGGAGCCACAGCTCTTCGTGACAGAATTTTTTTCACAGACCATGCGTGTGAAAATGACTTATTATGTGATGATAACGACTGAAGATGGGCAAAGAAAATGCCGTGTGGAGGAATTTTACAGATTGCGCTACGGAACCCAGAGAATTTATCTGCTGGATTTCGAAAGGACCATGAATGAAGTATTCGAAATGGATATTGAGGCATTTAATAAAAACAAGCTGGATTTGGGAATCCGGGATGCAGATGTGGAGATCATGGAGAGTGAAGACGGCGGCATTTTTGCTTTTATATCGGAAAACAGGCTTTTCTGCTACAATTCCACCAATAATCGGTTTGCACTGCTTTTTGGTTTCTATGGAAAAGATAACGAAGATGAAAGAACTTATTATGATCAGAATGATATTCGTATCCTGAATGTGGATGAGACCGGAAATGTGCAGTTTATGGTATATGGCTATATGAACAGAGGCACACATGAGGGAAATATGGGGATTGTGGTATATTTTTATAACAGTGTGCTGAATACCATAGAGGAAGAGGTTTTTATTCCGTATGATAAGTCCTATGCGGTTCTTGCCAGTGATTTGGAGCAATTGACATATTTAAACAGCAGCAATGAATTGTTTTTGTATTTAGGCGGCAGCATTTTTTGCATTAAATTGGAAGAGAACAGCTATGAGACGGTAGTGGAAAATCTGCCTCAGGGCAGCCTGAAAGTGTCCCGGTCCAACCGAATGGCAGTATGGCCGGAAGGAGAGGATCTGAACAGAAGTACAAGCCTTGCACTTATGAATTTAAACAGCCGCAGCATTTCCAAAGTAGAAGCGGGGAACGGCAATTATATCAAACCGCTTGGTTTTATGGAAGAGGATCTGATTTACGGACTGATAAGAGCTTCGGATATTTATACGGATAATGCCGGAAGCGTTTTAATGCCGATGTTCCGTGTCAGCATTTGCAGCGGTGCAGATAACAGTATTACGATGAATTATGAAAAACATGGTGTCTATGTGACGGATATCAGTATTGAGAATAACCAGATCAATCTGCAGAGGGTCAGCAGGGATAATACCGGGCAGGCTTATACTTCCGTTGCATCGGACCAGATTATGAGTACGGAAACCGGACTGCAGGGAGAAAATGCTGTTGAAGTAGTGGTAACAGAAGCATTGGAAAAAATCGTACAGATTGCAGCCAAAGGAACGGTTGAAACAAAATCCCTGAAATTTTTAACGCCTAAAGAGGTTATGTATGAGGGCGGGCATGAGATGATACTGAATCGCCCGGAACAGACGGAGAGCAAATATTTTGTCTATGGGGCAGACGGAATCAGCGGTGTGTATTCCAATGCTTCGGAAGCTGTGGGTGCCGCAGAAAAAACGGCCGGAACGGTTATCAATGAAGCGGGGGATTATGTCTGGGTAAAGGGAAACCGTGCCGTTCGAAATCAGATCATGAAGATAGAGGGGACTGCCGCGGATGAAGAGAATTCCTCTCTGGCGGTGTGCCTCAATACGATGCTGGGAGCGGAAGGAATTACCCGTAACAGCCAGTATATGCTGGATCAGGGACAATCCGCACTTTCCATTTTGGAAGAACAGATGCCGGAGGCGGAAATACTGGATCTCGGAGGGTGCAGTCTGGATGCCGTGCTTTACTATGTCGACAGAGATATTCCGGTCATGGCGATTTTGCAGGACAAAAGTGCAGTATTGATTATCGGTTTTAATGAATTAAATACGGTTATTATGGATCCCGCAACGGGAACAATTTACAAAAAAGGCATGAACGATTCTACGGAGTGGTTTAACGCGAACGGAAATCAGTTCATTACCTATATCCGTTAAAATCAGTAAACATGAATAACTGCCGGCGGTTGCAGAGTTGAAATCTGTAGCTGCCGGCAGCTTGTTTTCGGACCTTTTTTGGATGATATTACTTAGTTTCGGAAAAGAACGCGACGGTATCTTTGTAACAGAAATAAAAGAAACATGCCAAGGACACCGCAGGAAATGACTTCTCCGGCACCGACAGTCAGCATAAAGAACGGAATGCTGCCCGGAATGCCATATGCATAATATAATACAAAAGGAATAATAATCGTATTTGCCAAAACGGGAGGAAGAGGAGCCAGCCACTTCCATTTACGAAGAGCATAAGTCCCTAAGGCACCCAGAAGAGTTGCCAGACTACCGAAAATGACATCCCAGATGGGAGCGCCTGTGATAAAATTGCTAAGCAGGCATCCGATAAAGAGACCGGGAACGGCAGCAGGTGTAAAAAAAGGAAGGATGGTAAGTGCCTCGGAAATACGGACCTGAATGGCACCGCTTGCCAGATTGAACGCGTTAATGGCAAGTGTGAGTACCACATAGATGGCAGCGATAACCGCCGCTTGGGTGATAAAGTAAGCTTTTTTGTTTTTCATTTTGTTTTCTCCTTTAGTTTTGATTTACAGTCTGTGGGCTTTTGCTTCAGACTGAGGTCAGGAAGGTCTCGAACTGACCGGTTTGTTGCAAGAAATCTGTTTTATCAATAATCTGTTGATTCGCAACGAGGCTAGTGTAGCACAGGAAAAGGAAAAAAGCAATTTAAAAAACAGAAAAATGTCAATAACTGCTGTCAGAAACAGATTAAATCTTTATAAAACCCGTAGCAAACCGATTGACTTTTTGTACTCCATATTTTACCATGAACATAACATGAAGTTTGCAAATGGAGGGAATTACAATGGATTTTTTGAGTAAAGTATCTGCAAAGGCAGGGGAAACATTTCAGACAATAAAAGACAGCGAAGTAACCAAAAAGGCAAAAAACTACGCAGAGATTCCCGGACTGCAGATGCAGGTGGGAAAATGTGAGAGTCTGATCAAGAAGGCTTATGAAGAAATCGGTGAGGCATATTTCAATGCCCATGAGCATGAAGAAGACGGTGAGTATGCGGAACAGTTCAAGGTCATCAAAGAAAATAAAGAAAAAATCGGTCAGTTAAAATCCGAAATTGAGGATAAGAAAAAAGGTGATGATAATACAACCGATGCAAAAGACGGCTCCGTTTCTATCGAAAAGGTTTGCCCGATTTGCGGAAGAAGCGTTCCCGATGATTCGGCATTCTGCAGTGTCTGCGGACACCAATTCTAAATGAACGATAAATAAAAAAGGGGCTGTAAAAACAGCCCCTCTTTTGTTGATTACACTTCTCCGTTTTTATATCTTGCCAGCAGGTTTTGGATCCTGTCGCTTGGATTCAGCAGATCGCTGATGGAAGCATCATGATTCAGAGTATCGATGATGTAGGCGATATATTTGCTCATATCACAATTGATATAGTAAGGTCTTTCCAAAAGCTCGGGTGTCTGGTAGATCAGGTTTGTGGTCAGGATTTCATCAATAATTCCTTCTTCATAGGCCTGATCAAATTTAGCAAGTCCGTTTGTAAACAAACCGAAGGTTGCACAGATGAAAATGCGGTTTGCCTTTCTCTTCTTTAATGCTGCGGCAACTTCCAATACACTTTCTCCGGAAGAGATCATATCGTCTACCACAATGATATCCTTACCCTCTACGCTTGCACCAAGGAATTCGTGGGCAACGATCGGATTGCGTCCGTCTACAATCTGTGTATAGTCCCGACGTTTATAGAACATACCCATATCCAGACCAAGTACATTGGCGATATAGATAGCACGGCTCATACCGCCTTCATCGGGACTGACTACCATCATATGATCGGAATCAATTGTCAGATCTTTTACATGGGAAAGCAGTCCTTTGATGAACTGATAAGCCGGCTGAACGGTTTCGAAACCGTTTAACGGAATTGCGTTCTGTACCCGGGCATCATGTGCGTCAAAGGTAATAATGTTGTCCACTCCCATGCTGACAAGCTCCTGAAGTGCGATTGCACAATCCAGAGACTCACGGGAACTTCTTTTATGTTGTCTGCTCTCATAAAGAAAAGGCATGATAACGGTAATGCGTCTTGCTTTTCCGCCTACAGCGGCAATGATACGCTTCAGATCCTGATAATGATCATCGGGAGACATATGATTAGGATGTCCGCATAAGGAATATGTTAAAGAATAATTTGCTACGTCGACCAGCAGATAAAGGTCGGTACCTCTTACAGATTCTAAAATGACGCCTTTGGCTTCGCCGGAACCGAAACGGGGTACTTTGGTCTGGATCAGATAGGAATCGCGTTGATAGCCTTTGAATGCAAGGCTGTCACTATGTGCGTTTTCACGCTCCGTTCTCCAGTCGACCAGATAGTTGTTTACTTTTTCTCCCAAAGCTTTGCAGCCTTCCAGAGAGATGATTCCCAAAGAGCCTACGGGAATGGTTTCCAGGTTTCTCATTTCTTCACGTTTGGACATGATGAAAGATCCTCACTTTCTCTTATCTTGAAATTTCTTTAGCATTCGAATATCTCGTCCCTCAAATTTACAAAAAGTGAAATGACTGCTGACACGGGAAAAAATTCTTTCCGAATAGCGTCTGCTCAGTTCATCTAAAGTCAGGTTCGTAGAAATCAAGGTGGCTTTCTTTAGTAAATCCCGGTTGTTCAGGCAGGTAAATAAGTCTGCCTTTACCCTTTCGCTGATGGCTTCCGTGCCCAGATCGTCTATAATGAGCAGGTCGCATTGATTGATATCTTCCAGAAAAGAAAAATAGGCATCCTTATCATCCTGGAAACGGAAATCCACAAGGTCTTTAAATAATTTATCGGCGCTGTAATAGGTTACCGAATATCCCTGTTCCATCAATTCTTTGGCTATGCAACAGGATAGAAAAGTTTTACCAGTACCAACATTACCATAAAATACGAGATTTTGGTAGTCCGAGTTGAAATTTCCTGTAAACTTTTTGCTGATGTTCAACGCATTGGCATAAGAAGCTGCTTCCGCTTCGTTAAAGTAGTCAAAGGAAAGTGTATCAAAATTCTGGACCGAGATCAGATCAAAAATCCCGGATTGCTCAAATAAAAGCCTTGTCTGGGCTTCTATGAAACAGGTACACTTAGTGCGGCTTTGGGGAAGAAAACCGGTATCATGACATTTGGGACATGTATAGATGGGGGCAAGATAATCTTTCGGATAGCCCGCATCCGTTAAAATCCGGTCTCTTTTATCAACCAGCAGATCTTCCTGCGTTTTGATGACGGATAAGGCATCCGTATCTTTGTCCAGATTGGCCTGCATCCGTTTCATTCTCAGGTTGCGGAGTTCGTCCTCGGTATCAAAATAGGAGGGAAGCTTTTGGCGGACCTCCTCGGTGCGTGCAATCTGGATCCGGTGATTCTCCAAACGTATATTATCGTATTTCTCCATAATGGAATCAAACTGTCTGTTGCTTAAACCCATAAACTGTACCTCATTCAAACATGAAATGCTAATTGCTCAGTAACATTTTCTCAAGCGCATCGTAGTCATAGGAGCGCTGCTGAAAGTCATTAAAGCCGCTGTCTTTTTTGGAGACGGGAGAAGCAGACTTCTGATAGGAAGCATCCATGGCTTCAATGTCTTTGAGGTTCTTAATATTGGCATCATGCCATTTGGTCAGGATGGCATTGGCATATTGAAAGCGGTTGTGATCCGTTGCAAGCACGGCGCGTTCGCAGGCTTTGAGTACAATTTCCGAAGAGAAACCGAACTGATAAAACCATTTTTTGATGTAAGCAACCTCCGGTTCTGTGGGCTCGGAATTCTTGCCCAAAGCTCGCATGACGCTGTATACCTGTTTGTCGTATTTGGTAGTTCTCAGTTTGGCCTGACGGACTGTGGATATATGTGATTCTGCCCAATCAACCGCAACTTTTTCCATATAGGAGAATTGTTTTTTCCCTCTTCCGACACAATATTGAATAAGATAATCAATCAGATCGGTGGAAAAACCTAAAGTATCATATATAAAAAGCAATGTTTCCAGATCGCTGCGGGAAAGCATTTTTCCCGTATACTGCTCAGCGATAAAGATAATCTGAGCGGTTTCGTTATTGCTCTGGAAAGCGGCAAGGTCATCCGCGGAAAATGTTGTTTTCGCGGGGACTGTACTTTTGGAACCGGCAGATTTGGATGTCTCCTTTGCCGTTTTGGAAGTATCTGCCGCAAGTTTGGGAGCCAGAGACACAATTTCAGCCTTGGGATTCAAGGACGGAAAGGGGAGCACATGAATTGCCTTCAGATTCTGCTCGCTGTCATAATCGAGAGAAAGCAGTTTTAACTTTTCCCAATAACGGAGTGCGCGCAGCACATCTTTTTCCGTATAGTTAAAACGATCTGCAATATCGGAAATGCCAAAAGGCAGATTTGCCCCGGTCATACGAATTAAATACAGATAGATTTTAATCTGGGCATCATTGGCGGATACCATATATTCATCAATAAACTGATTGGAAATAATGGTAGCGTCCAATCCCTGCTCCTGGTAAATTGTTAAATGTGTCATCTCATCACCCGGTTTGTTCATTCTTTAAAGCAAGTGAAAGTATAGCATAACCGAACGAAAAAAGAAATAGTAAATTTTTCGCAAACCCGCATAAAATCTGGATTTGGAGGGATTTGTTCAAATTGTGGATAATGTGGATATCAGGTACACATAATGTAAAAAAATTGTCGATGTCATAGAGTTATCGGGGGTTTGTCAATAAATAAAAAATAATTTATGTAAATCAAAATATCCACAACAAAAAGTGGGTAATTTCGCTTCTTTTGCTGTGGATATTGTGGATAATTATTTTTTTAGTAGATTTTCGCCGATATTTACAACGTCTCCCGCCCCCATAGTTATCAACAAGTCTCCGGGGGAATAATTTTTTTTCAAAAATTCTTCTATTTCTTTAAAAGAAGGGAAGTAGTCACAGGCAGTTCTCAGTTTTTGGATTTCTTCCTGAAGCGTTTTGGAACTGATTCCCAAAGTATCCGTCTCTCTTGCAGCATAGATATCAGCCAGCACCACGTGATCCGCAGCGGAAAGCGCTTTGGCAAATTCGGGAAGAAAAGCCTTGGTCCTGGTGTAAGTATGGGGCTGAAAAACGCACCACAATTTCTGATGCGGATAGTGCTGTGCCGCAGACAGGGTAGAGGAAATCTCCGTAGGGTGGTGGGCATAATCGTCAATGACGGTTACGCCGTCGACGGTTCCCTTTAACTGAAAACGCCGTTCCGTGCCATGGAAGTTTTGCAGAGCCTTTTGTACGATGTCCGTTGGAATTCCCAGTACATCCGAAAGGGCAGCTGCGGCCATGGAATTGTATACATTGTGTTCTCCGGGAACTCCCAGAGTGATTTTTCGGCGTTCCCCGTTGTGACAAAGATAATAGGAAGGTCTTGCCAACTCGTCATAAACGATTTCTTCGGGATAATAATCACAGGAACTCTCACTGCCATAAGTAATGACTCTGCAGTCAAGGCCGTTTGTGATTTCCGTAAGATCCGGAATGTTGCCGTTAATGATTAAAGTACCATCTTTTGGAAGCAAAGATGCAAATTTTTGGAAAGAATGACGGATGTCCTGAATATCTTTAAAAAAGTCCAAGTGATCTGCCTCGATATTCAGGATAAGGCTGATCTTAGGATAAAAGCTTAAAAAGCTGTTGGTGTACTCGCAGGCTTCGGTAACAAACAGGCCGGAACTGCCGACCCGGATATTGCCGTGAATGGACGGCAGGATGCCGCCGATGGATAAAGTCGGATCTGCATCTGCTGCGAGAAGAATCTCACTGATCATGGAAGTTGTGGTGGTTTTACCATGGGTACCGCTGACAGCGATAGGCGTGTCATAGTTGTGCATGATCTGCCCAAGCAGATCAGCCCTGGTCATGCAGGGAATGTTCTGCTCCTTTGCGGCACACAGCTCGGGATTATCAGTGTGGATTGCTGCGGTATAAACAACAACATGGATGTCCTTTGTGATGTTGCCGGCAGACTGGCCGTAGAAGACAGTTGCGCCTTTTTCTTCAAGATGGATTGTTAAAGGACTTTGCCTGGAGTCGGAACCGGAAACGGTAAATCCCCGATCCAGCAGCACTTCGGCCAGGCCGCTCATGCTGATGCCGCCGATGCCGATAAAATGGACATGAATTGGTTGATTAAAATTAATATGATACATGAATACACTTCCTATTCGTTATTCCTTTTTTTCATTCCTTTTTCATTATAACCACCTAAAGAGGAAAAACCAACTGTTATTTTTCAAGAAGCCAAAAATCGTGAAAGGAGGTCTTTTTTATACAATTTTAACAAAAAATGGTACTAATATACCAGAATATAAAATGGGTGAGTGTGCAAAATGACGGGAAATTATACAAAAGAAAGGTGGAATTTGTATATTTTTTACATAAACTTTGAAAAAAGGGAAGAATTTATTTGTAAAAAATATTCACTTTAAATGGATAGTATGCTATAATCAATTTGTTATTTATTAAAAACATTCTTTTCGTAATATTGGATGGTTGGATATTTGGAGAGATAGCAAGAGGTGAAGACATGATTAAGAAAGAAATGATTGCCATGCTGTTGGCCGGCGGACAAGGCAGCAGGCTTGGCGTATTGACAGCAAAGGTAGCAAAACCCGCTGTATCCTTTGGCGGTAAATACCGCATCATTGATTTCCCGCTCAGTAACTGTATCAATTCAGGGGTTGACACGGTTGGTGTGCTGACGCAGTATCAGCCGCTCAGGCTGAATACACATATCGGTATCGGTATCCCGTGGGATCTGGACAGAAATATAGGTGGTGTTACAGTCCTTCCTCCCTATGAAAAAAGCTCAAATACCGAATGGTATACGGGTACTGCCAACGCGATTTACCAGAATATCGATTATATGGACAGCTTTAATCCGGATTATGTGTTGATCTTGTCGGGAGATCATATTTATAAAATGGATTATGAGGTCATGTTGGACTATCATAAATCAAAAGGTGCAGAGGTTACGCTGGCGGCAATGCCGGTTCCGTTAGAAGAAGCAAAGCGGTTCGGTATTTTGATCACCGATGAGGATCGCAAGATAAACGAGTTTGAAGAAAAACCGGAAAATCCCAGAAGTAATCTTGCAAGTATGGGTATTTACATATTTAATTGGAAGACACTGAAAGAGGCTTTGATTGCAAACGCACAACAGCCGTCGTTGGATTTCGGTAAGCATGTTATCCCGTATTGTCATGCAAAGGGAGCACCCTGTTATGCTTATGAGTACAACGGATACTGGAAAGATGTGGGAACCTTGAATTCCTACTGGGAAGCAAATATGGAATTGATCGATATCGTTCCGGAATTTAATTTGTATGAAGAATACTGGAAGATCTATACCAAGTGTGATAAGCTTCCGCCACAGTATATATCGGCAAACAGTGAGGTCGAAAAATGTATCATCGGTGAAGGCGCACAGATTTACGGTAAGGTTTACAATTCCGTAATCGGTTGTGGTGTTACGATCGGCGAAGGTACGATAGTAAGGAATTCCATTATCATGAATGATGCGGAAGTCGGCTACGGCGGAAATGTCGAAAAGGCGATTATTGCAGAAAGTGCCAGCATCGGAGATCATGTGCAGATCGGTGTGGGAGAAGAAGCAGAAAACGATACCGCGCCACATATTTATAATCATGGTTTGGTATGTATCGCAGAAAAATCCGTTGTTCCGAGCGGAGTTACCATAGGAAAGAATGTGGTTATTTCCGGCGCGACAAGTCTGGAAGACTATAAGGACATGCGTCTGGAAAGCGGTAAATCTTTGATTAAGGCAGGTGACGAAGTATGAGAGCAATAGGAATTATTTTAGCCGGCGGCAATAATCATAGAATGGGAGAACTGTCCAAAAAAAGAGCAATTTCAGCTATGCCGATTGCAGGAAGCTATCGAAGCATCGATTTTGCATTAAGTAATATGACCAACTCCCGTATCCAGAAGGTTGGAGTGTTTACACAATATAATGCCAGAAGCCTGAATGAGCATCTGAGTTCCTCCAAATGGTGGGATTTCGGTAGAAAACAGGGCGGGTTATTTGTCTTTACACCGACGGTTACCAGTGATAATAATTCATGGTACCGCGGCACGGCAGATGCCATTTATCAAAATCTTTCGTTCCTGAAAGAGAGCCATGAGCCTTATGTTGTGATTGCCTCGGGTGATTGTGTATACAAAATGGACTACAACAAGGTGCTGGAATATCATATCGCGAAAAAAGCGGATATTACAGTTGTCTGCAAGGATATGGAAGCCGGAGAAAATGTAGACCGTTACGGAACAATCAAAATGAATGAGGATTGCCGTATCGAAGAATTTGAGGAGAAGCCTATTGTAGCAAAGTCCAATACGATTTCCTGCGGTATTTATGTGATCCGAAGAAGACAGCTGATTGAACTGATCGAGAAAAGTGCTGAAGAAAATCTGTATGATTTTGTTAAGGACATCCTGATCCGCTATAAGAGCCTCAAGAGGATTTATGGGTATAAGATGACAGATTATTGGAAAAACATTGCAACTGTTGAAGACTATTTCAACACAAATATGGATTTCCTGAAACCTGAGATCCGTAATTATTTCTTCAGGGAATATCCGGATGTATATTCCAAAGTTGATGACCTGCCGCCTGCAAAGTATAATGTGGGAGCAAAATTAAGCAACTGCTTGATTTCCAGTGGAAGTATTATTAACGGAACCGTGGAAAATTCCGTTATTTTCAAAAAGGTATTTGTGGGAAATAATTGCACCATTAAAAATTCCATAATCCTGAATGATGTTTACATCGGAGATAATACTTACATTGAGAATTGTATTGTGGAAAGTCATGATACCATTCGTGCCAATTCGTACTTAAAAGGGGAAGACGGCATTAAAGTAGTAGTAGAGCAAAATGACAGATTTGTAATCTGATCTGTAGAAAGAACTAAGGGGGATACCAAATGAATATTACTGACGTACATGTACGAAAAATCAGCCATGAAGGTAAAATGAAAGCAGTTGTATCCATTACTTTGGACGATGTATTTGTAGTACATGATATCAAGGTAATTGACGGTGAAAAAGGTTTATTCATTGCAATGCCTAGTAAAAAGACTGCTGACGGAGAATATCGGGATATCGCACATCCGATCAATTCGGCAACAAGAGAGATGATTCAGACTACGATTTTGAAGGCCTATGAGGACGCATTGTCGGCTGAGGATTTAGAAGCGTAAAAGTCTGTTTTTTCGAGAGGGTTAAATTAAGAAGAGGGTAGAAAGAGGCTGATGTCGGGGGGCGTCGGCTTCTTTTGCGGAAAGGAAGGAAAAGAAATGAAAATAGGAATTATCGGCTATGGAAATTTAGGAAGAGGAATTGAATGCGCCATCAAACAAAATGAGGATATGGAACTGGCCGCAGTATTCACCAGAAGGAATCCGGCGGATGTCAGGATACTGACAGAAGGTGTCCCGGTATACTCTGTAGATGAGATCGAAAAAATGCAGGGTAAACTGGATGTGGTTGTCCTTTGCGGCGGAAGTGCAACGGATCTGCCGAAGCAGACGCCGGTATATGCAAAATATTTTAATGTCATTGACAGTTTTGATACCCATGCGCGAATTCCGGAGCATTTTGAAAATGTAGATGCTGCGGCAAAAGAAGGAGGACATGTGGCGTTGATTTCCTGCGGTTGGGATCCCGGAATGTTTTCGCTGAATCGATTATATGCCAATGCAATTCTGCCGGAAGGAAATGATTACACTTTCTGGGGAAAAGGAGTCAGTCAGGGACATTCCGATGCAATCCGTCGTGTGGAAGGCGTAAAGGATGGAAAGCAGTATACCATTCCGGTAGAGGAGGCATTGAGGGAAGTCAGAAGCGGCAGTAATCCGGAGCTGACTACCAGACAAAAACATATCAGAGAGTGTTTTGTCGTAGCGGAGGATGGTGCGGACAAAGCTAAAATAGAAGAAACAATCAAGAATATGCCAAACTATTTTGCGGATTATGACACAACAGTTCATTTCATCAGTGAGGAAGAACTGAAGAGAGATCACAGCGGAATCCCTCACGGCGGATTTGTGTTCAGAACAGGTGCAACCGGTTGGAATAAAGAGCATAAGCATGTGATCGAATATAGTCTAAAGCTGGACTCCAATCCGGAATTTACGGCATCCGTATTACTTGCTTTTGCAAGGGCGGTCAACAGACTCAGTAAAGAAGGCCAGTCGGGCTGCAAGACGGTATTCGATATTGCACCGGCTTATCTGAGCCCGAAATCAGGAGAGGAATTAAGAAAACATTTACTATAATATCAAATAAAACGGAGGGGATAATAATGAAAGCGGCTGTAAAAGATGGCGTATTAAGTTATAAAAAGATGTTGAAAAACTGCGAAGTACCAGTCAGCGATCTGGTATGGGCATATTTGCAGCAGGAAGATGTGGGAGCGGTATTTTGCTGCGGGCGGATGAATATGCCCATCGGCAGATTAATTGCATTGGACAAAGATGGTAATAAGCATGTGTTCCAATATGAAGGTCTGGAGGAACCCAAAGAGCTGTTGAGCTGCTTACAGGAGGCCAATCCACAGATCTGTATAGGATATACGGAAGAAAACCGCAAAAAATTTGAGACTGATCAGAAGGATATATGAGCAAAAGGAAAGAAAGGCAGCAAAATGTTTATCATTGCAGGACTTGGAAACCCATCGAAAGAATATGATAAAACGAGACATAATGTAGGCTTTGATACTGTCGACTATCTGGCAAAGAAACATGGGATTACCATAGGAGAAAAGAAGCATAAGGCACTGACGGGTAAGGGTGTGATTGCCGGCGAAAAGGTTCTGTTGTTAAAGCCACAGACCTATATGAACCTAAGCGGGGAAAGTATCCGTGCCGCCTTGGATTATTATAAAGCGGATGAGACGGCGGAACTGATTGTGATCTATGATGATATCTCTCTGCCGCCGGGACAGCTTCGCATCCGGAAAAAAGGCAGCGCCGGAGGACATAACGGTATCAAAAATATTATTGCTCATCTGGGGCATGATAACTTTATGCGGATTAAAGTAGGCGTCGGAGAGAAACCTGCAGGATATGATCTGGCGGACTATGTGCTCGGACATTTTTCGCAGGATGAGCGCAAGGTCATGGAGGCAGCCTTTGAGGAGGCCTCGGAAGCTGTGGAGGTAATGATCGCGGAAGGACCGGATGCCGCCATGAACTTATTTAATAAAAAGAAGTAGAATGATGTGAGAGGAATAGAAAGTGAAAGTATTGAGGGAATGTCTGAGAGGACTTTCGGATTTTGATGAAATGCAGAAAAATATACAAAACGGAAAAAGCGTTGCAGTTTCCGGCTGCGTGGATTCCCAAAAGGTCCATATGATGTGGGGGCTTTCCGAAGACTTCCCTTATCGGGTGGTAGCAACTTATTCCGATAAACGGGCGAGAGAACTGTACGATGATTTTTCTTTCTATACAAAGGATGTATTATATTTTCCGGCCAAGGATTTTATTTTTTTTCAGGCGGACATTCACAGCAATAAAGTAACCAGAGAAAGAATTGCTGTGTACCGCCGGATTTTGGAGGCGGAACCGACTACAATCATCACTACTTTTGATGCTTTTATGGCACCCTGTATGCCTTTGGACGTGATGGAAAACAATGTGATCGCATTGGACGAGGGTAGCGTTGTGGATGAAAAAGCCCTGGCAGTCAAGCTTTCCCGCATGGGCTATGAAAGGGTACCACAGGTGGAAGCGAGCGGGCAGTTTTCTATCCGGGGCGGGATTGTCGATGTCTTTGATCTGACTGAGGAAAACCCTTACCGCATCGAGCTCTGGGGAGATGAAGTGGATTCCATACGAAGCTTTGATGTTTTAAGCCAGCGTTCCATCGAGACGCTTCCCGCCGTGACCATTTATCCGGCAACCGAATTGCTGCTGACGGCAAAACAGAAGGAAAGCGGCCTTGCAAGGATTAAAAAAGAGGCCGAACAGGTTGAAAAAAAATTTCGGGATGCCCATGAGCCGGAATTGGCGGCAAGGGTCAGGAACCAGATGGAAACCTTGCGGGAGCAGTTGGAAGAGTTTGGGGTTCTGGCTAATTTGGACAGTTATATTCACTATTTTTGTGAGGAAACCGCTTTGTTTCCGCAGCTTTTGTCCGGAGAGGAGACCATCTTTTTTATTGATGAGCCACTGAGGGTAGCGGAGCATACGGATGCCATTGAACTGGAATTTAGGGAAAGTATGAAAAACCGTTTGGAGAAGGGGTATGCGCTTCCGGGGCAGACGGAAATCCTTTATCCGGCAAAAGAAGTGATGGCGAAACTGCAAAGCGGATATTTTGTATGCATCTCCACTTTGGACGGGCGGACTCCGGGCATTGAGATCGACAAAAAGTATTATATCACAGCAAAAAGCATCCAGTCTTTTCATAATAGTTTTGAGGAACTTTGCAAGGAATTAAGGAGATACAAAAAGAACGGATATCGCGTCCTGCTGGTAACGCCGTCCCGTACAAGAGCCAAGAGATTGTCGGAAGAACTGCGTGATATGGAACTTTCCTGTTTTTACAGTGAAGATATGGAAGAAGTCCCCGAAGCGGGACAGATTATGTCCGTATACGGACAGATCCTTAAGGGATTTGAATATCCCCATCTGAAATTTGCGATTATCGCGGAAAGCGACATATTCAGTGCGAAAACGGTAAAGAAAAAGAAGAAAAAACGCTATGAAGGCCAGAAGATCAATGATTTCACGGATCTGAAGGTCGGAGACTATGTGGTGCATGAAAGCCATGGTCTGGGCATTTATCAGGGAATAGAAAAAGTAGAAGTAGATCATGTGGTCAAAGATTATATGAAGATTGCTTATCGGGACGGAGGCATCCTTTATGTACGCGCCACGGGCTTTGATGTTATTCAGAAATATGCGGCTGCAGATGCCAAGAAACCGAAATTAAATAAACTGGGTACCCAGGAATGGGAAAAGACAAAAACAAAAGTAAAAAGTGCGGTTTCCGAAGTGGCCAAGGAACTGGTGGAACTTTATGCGGTCCGTGCCAATAAGGAAGGTTATGCTTACGGGGAAGATACGGTATGGCAGAAAGAATTTGAAGAGCTGTTTCCCTATGAGGAGACGGAGGATCAGCTGGCTGCCATAGAAGCGACCAAAAAGGATATGGAAAGTACCAGGATCATGGACCGCCTGATCTGCGGCGACGTAGGGTTTGGCAAGACAGAGATTGCCATCCGCGCAGCGTTTAAGGCAGTGCAGGAAGGCAAACAGGTGGTATATCTGGTGCCGACTACGATTCTGGCAAAGCAGCATTATGATACTTTCAAGCAGAGGATGAAGGATTATCCGGTCACCATAGAAATGCTGTCCCGTTTCCGTACGACAGCGGAACAGAAGCATACCATAGAAGAACTGAAAAAAGGCATGGTGGACATTGTCATCGGAACCCACAGAGTGCTTTCTAAAGACGTTGCATTTAAGGATCTGGGATTATTGATCATTGATGAAGAGCAACGGTTTGGGGTATCCCACAAAGAAAAGATCAAGCAGTTGAAAAATAATGTGGATGTGCTGACGCTGACGGCGACACCGATACCGAGGACACTTCATATGAGTCTTGTGGGGATCCGGGATATGAGCGTTTTGGAAGAGGCACCGGGCGACCGGATGCCCATTCAGACCTATGTCATGGAGTATAATGAAGAAATGGTCAGGGAAGCCATAAACAGAGAGCTTGCAAGAAACGGCCAAGTATATTATGTTTATAACAGGGTGGATTCCATCGGAGAGATCACAGCTTCCGTACAGGCGTTGGTTCCGGATGCGGTGGTGGCTTATGCACACGGACAGATGAAGGAATCGGAACTGGAAAAAATATTATATGAATTTATCAACGGAGAAATTGATGTACTGGTAGCGACTACCATTATTGAAACAGGTATAGATATTCCCAATGTCAATACGATGATCATCCACGATTCGGACAGCATGGGGCTGGCTCAGCTCTACCAGCTCAGAGGAAGGGTCGGCAGGAGCAACCGTAATGCTTATGCATTCCTGATGTATCGCAGGAACAAGGTACTCAAAGAGGTGGCAGAGAAACGTCTGGAGGCTATCAAAGAATTTACGGATCTGGGCAGCGGTTTTAAAATTGCCATGAAAGATTTGGAAATCAGAGGCGCCGGCAATCTGTTGGGAAAAATGCAGCACGGACATATGGAGGCGGTAGGATATGACCTTTACTGCAAAATGCTAAATGAAGCCGTTAAGCATCTGAAGGGAATTGACATGAAAGAAGATTTCCAGACGACCATCGATCTGGATATCAACGCTTTCATTCCTGCGGAATATATCTTGAATGAGTTTCAAAAACTGGATATTTATAAGCGGATTGCAGCCATTGAAAATGAGGAAGAATGTGATGATATGAGGACAGAATTGTTGGATCGTTTCGGTACACTTCCCGCGTCGGTGGAAAACCTGCTGCAGATATCCCTGATCCGTGCAAGGGCACACAGAATGTATGTGGAAGAGATCAAGGGAAAGAAAGACGGTATTACCGTTATCATGAATGTCAGGGCGGATATTAAGGCAGAAAATATTCCGCTTGTCATAGAAGAGATGGAGGGAAAACTGAAATTTACCTTAAAGAATATTCCCACATTTTCTTATAAACTATATCCTACGGGCTTTGATAAAAAAGATGAAGAGATACTGCTGGAGACGACGGCAAAAATTATCGCCTGTATGGAAAAATATCTGGCAATCTGATGAATATTACAAAAGGGAGCGATGTGAAAAATGTATAGTTATTCTTTACAGCAATGGTTGTTGTTCTTTTTTATATATTGTTTCCTGGGGTGGTGCTGGGAATCGGTTTATGTCTCGGTCAAAAAAAGAAGATGGGTCAATCGGGGATTTTTGAACGGACCTTTTCTTCCCATTTACGGATTTGGAGCATTGGCGGTATTGGTTGCAACACTCCCGGTCAGGGAATGGCCGGTGCTGGTCTACATATTCGGGCTGCTTGGAGCAACGCTTTTGGAGCTGGTGACGGGTATCTGTATGGAAAGTCTTTTCCATGTGCGCTATTGGGATTACAGCAATCAAAAATTTAATTTTAAGGGGCATATATGCCTTGGGTCATCGATCGCATGGGGGTTTTTCTCCCTGGCAATGATTTATGGCTTTCATAAGCCGATTGAACGTCTGGTACTGGAACTGCCTTACTGGCTGAGCAATGCGGCAGCTTTTGCACTGACAGCCATAGTCGCATCAGACTTTGCAGTCAGCTTCAAGACCGCTATGGAATTGCGTGATATTCTGGACAGCATCGAGCGGATGAAAGCGGATATGAAGAGATTGCAGAGAAGAGCAGAGATTATCGAAACCTTCCTTGCAGACAGTGCTGAAAAGAAGAATGAAGAGTTCATAGAAAAGAAAGAAGAACTGCTTGGCCGTAAGGATGAATTTAAAGAAGAATTACAGGAATTCAAGAATGAATTTAAGGCGGGATTGCGGGGCCGCAAAGAAGATATCGTGGAAGAGCTTCGTGATATCCGGGAAAAACAGCAGGTTTATCGCGATCGGATGAAAAACGGTACCAGAAGAAATATTTCTGTAGAAAACCTGTTGAAAAGAAATCCCACAGCAGCATCCAAGAAATATTCCGCAGCGTTAAAAGAGTATAAGGAACAGTTTATCAATGCAGTAAAAGAAGAAATAGAAGAGAGAAAGAAACGATGAAAATCAAACCGTTATGGAAGGAAGCGGAGGCAGAACAGCCTACGCAGGATTGTTTGAAAAAAGAATTCCGGGAGGCAAAGCGCTTCGGAGAGATCAGACTGGGGACGGAGTATCTGTTTTACAGAGGTTTTGTCAGAGTGCGTTTTATTCCGCTTCGGGAGTGTGAACGGATCTATCTGAGAGTGGAATTCGGCGAATACGGAGAATTTCCTTTGCATGAGCACTATGTGATTGTAGTAACGAAGCAGGGGAAAGAGCTGAAACTGCGGATGGAGCGTCCCGATGATGCCAAAGACATTATGGCATTTCTGGAAGAGGTCTCCGGGGATCTGAAGCTTGGAAAAGAGACTGACAATCGGGATATGAGTGATGAAGGCAGGAGGACTATGCATGGATGAGGATGCAATGATCAATGAAATCCTGAAACATCTGGATGCTGAAACCGGACAAGGCGTTGTCAGGATGAGTGTACAGATGGATGACAAGGCCGAAACACCGAAACAGATTGATCACGGATGCTGTCATATGTACGGGAGACCTGCCAATGAAACGGTAGGTCTGTTGGATATGTATACGGATATCAGTCAGGGAGAAAACGACCGTTGATGTACAGGAGACGGATAGGGGGATCAGAATGTATGCGATTATAAATGTAGTACAATTTTTTGGGGTTATTGTAGGCTTTCTGACCATAGTGATCGTGGCGCTGCAAAAGGCATCAGAAAATCAAAAAGTTCTGCTGCTTGCCTGCAGTTGTGCTTTTTTAAGTATTTTATCTTATACTCTGGAAATCAACAGCACATCCTTAGATGCAATGGTCCTTGCTTTAAAATTCGGATATTTGGGAAAATGCTATGTACTGCTTTTCTTTTTAATGTTTATGGCGGCATATTGTAAAGTGTCGTTCCCAAAGCCGATCTTTCGCTTTTTCCTGATCTTTAATACGGCGATGCTTGCGGTAATTATTACCTGTGAAAAACATACGCTTTATTATCGTAATCTGCATATCGAAACGGACGGGATATTCCCGCATCTGGCCTTTGAAAAGGGAATCTGTTATTGGATGTTTATGGCGGTCATGTTGTTTCTGATGGTCTGGTATCTGGTTATTTCCGTTATTGAACTGAAAAAAAGAAACGGGAAAGAAAGAAAGCAGCTGCTTCTGCTTTCCATGGCGGGCATTGTTCCTTCCTTTATGCTGGTCGTTTATCTGACGGGAATTTTAGATGTATTCGATCCGGTTCCCATCGGGATAGTGGTTTCCTGTAGCTTACTGACGGTCAATGTAGTAAAATACGGACTTTTGGACACAATGCAGCTGGCGAAGGAAAAGGTAATCGAGAGCACCAAAGAAGGGCTGATCATTGTAGATCCCAATTATAACCTTTTATATGTCAATAAGGTTGCAAAGCTTCTTTTTCCGGATGTGGATGATGCGAAAAAAAGAGGAGAACGGCTAAAGGAAATATTCGGAGGGGATCAGAGAGAAGCTATCCTTGTCCTGAACGGCAGAAATTATGAAGTTCGTGTTTCGGAAATTACGGAGGACGCTTATCAGGAGACCGTAAAGGGATATTTGGCATGGATTTTTGACATGACCTTTATCAACCGCTATACGGAAGAAATGATACGCTTGAGGCAGGAAGCGGAAAAAGCCAATCTGGCAAAGTCTTCTTTCCTGGCTCATATGTCCCATGAGATCAGAACGCCTATGAATGCAATCATCGGATATTCGGATCTGTGTCTGAGAAGCGATTCGCAGGATGAGATTGAAAATTATGTCGGAAATATCAAAACATCCGCGGAAACATTGTTGAATCTGATCAATGATGTGCTGGATCTTTCCAAAATAGAATCCGGAAAGATGGAATTGGTGGAATTGGAATACCCTACGGAAGCGTTGATGAGTGAGACGATTTCGGTTATCGGGCAGCAGGCACAGGCAAAAGGACTGATGTTCCGTTATATGCTGGAGGAACGTCTTCCTTCCGTATTGTACGGAGACAAAATGCGTGTCCGGGAAATTGCGGCAAATCTATTGTCCAATGCCGTAAAATATACAAATGAAGGAACGATCTTATTTAAGATTAAGGAAATCAAAAGAATCGGAAAAGAAATCCTGTTGGAGATCATAGTGAAGGATACCGGTATTGGGATCAAAGAAGAAGATAAGGAAAAGCTTTTCCGGAAATTTGAACAATTTGACAGCTTGAAGAATTATTCCAAAGAGGGGACCGGACTGGGACTGGCAATTGTCAAAAATCTGGCGGAACTGATGGATGGTTCGGTGGAGGTAGAAAGTACCTATGGCAGAGGCAGTATTTTCAGAGTGCGGGTATGGCAGAAGATTGCGGATAGTACGCCTGTAGGAGAGTTCCGCGGAACCAATCAGGATAAGGCGGTTTCCGCAAAAAAAGTCGGCGCAGGGCAGCAGAGAGTTCAATTCCCGCAGGCATCTGTTCTGGTGGTAGATGATAATGAGGTTAATCTAAAAGTTGCTTATGGCTTACTAAAGCTGTATGGGATAGAAGCAGAATTGTTGGAATCCGGGAAAGCCTGTTTGGAAGCGGCAGAGAACGAGAGGTATGATCTGGTGTTTATGGATTTGATGATGCCGGAGATGGACGGCGTTGAGACGATGCACCGGTTGAGAAAGGAACGGGAAGGCTACGGGAATATTCCGATTATTGCATTGACGGCAAATACGCTTGTGGGAGTTAAGGAAGAGATGTTGGCAGAGGGATTTGATGATTTTCTTGGAAAACCCATCGAGCTGTTGGAACTGGAAAAGATTCTGGAGCGATTCTTAAAAGAAAGATGCGTATTCCTGCAGGAAGATGCCAATATCCGAAAGGGCACAAAAAAAGAAAGCGGTTATGAAATATTGATTCAGGGCGGAATACAGGCTGAAAACGGAGAAGCATTTTGCGGAGATGCCGACGGATATCGGGTGATTCTCCAGACTTTTGCCGATCATGCGCCCAAGCAGCAGCAAATGCTTTGTGAAGCCCTGGATAAAAAAGATGTCGAACAATATGAAATTCAGGTGCATGCGCTGAAAAGTTCCGCTGCAGCAATCGGAGCGGAGCAGCTGTCTCAAATGGCGAAGGAACATGAATATGCCGTTAAGGAAGAAAATTTTCAATTTGCGGAAGAACATTTTGAAATTCTTTATAAAGCATATGAGGATGTTGTGGCGGCAATCCGGCATTATTTGCAGACATTGTAGGAAAAAGCACCAAACAGAAGAAGGAATATTCGTGCAAATACACAAAAATGAGTTTTTGGACATGGGATTTGAATAAAGTGGTTGTATATTTTAGGGGGTATGTTACAATCAGGATAAGGCTGAAATGCTATGGAAAAAGCCTGTTTTTGAGCTGAAGTGTGGGGCATCGATGAAAGAGAAGGAGAAGGCATATGAAATGTTTTGCATGTGGAAAAGACAGCGTAGGAGAATTGTGTAATGCATGTATCAGAACCGAGGAAGTTAAGTATTCCAAGGATTGGGTATACAAAGAAGGATTGCTGATGAAAAAGACGGAAGATTTCAAGGTGGTAATATCAAGCATCCGGGTAAGCGGAAAATTTGCCATTTGTGATAATACTTCCGGTATGAATGTACGTCTGGACAGTGCTTCCCATTACATTAAAAATGTAAAGGGAGTTGTATCCGCTACATACAATAAAAAGGAATGCCCGGCAATAGCCGTGGAAAATCCCGAAACGGGTATGAAAAGATTCCTTTTGATGCCGATGTTTGACGGAAACAAGGCAGAATTGGAGGCGGCAATCAAAGCCTGTCAGTAAAATGAAAGATTGAGCGGGGCTGACATCTTTTGGATATCTGAAAGATGTCGGCTTTTTTTTGCATATTTTTATGATAAAAGATATAATGTAAAGAAAGTGTGAAGAAAAAAGATGAAGAGGGGATACTGATGAAAGCATTGATACTATCCTGCAATACCGGGGGAGGTCATAATTCTGCGGGATTGGCCATGAAAGAGCGGATAGAGGCAGAGGGCGGAGAAGCATATTTTTTCGATTATCTGACACTGGCAGGGGGAAAGGTGTCCCAGATTGTGGGAGACGGTTATGTGAAGCTGGTGAAAAAGACACCTGCCCTGTTTGGTTTGGTATACCGTCTTGGAGCGCTGGTCAGCAAAATGACAAAACGGTCGCCTGTGTACTATGTCAATGGGATGATGGCAAAATATCTGGATGAATTTTTGAGACTCAATGAGTTTGATGTTATTATCATGCCTCATTTATATCCGGCAGAAACCATTACTTATATGAAAAGAAAAGGGATGGCTCTGCCTCTGACCATAGCAATCGGTACAGATTATACCTGTATTCCTTTTTGGGGAGAGACGGAATGTGATTATTATATGGTTCCCCATGAGGAGCTGACGGATGAGTTTGTTAACGGTAGAATTATACGGGAGCAGCTGTATCCTTCCGGTATTCCCGTATCCATGAAATATTTGGAGACAGTTGACAAGAAAGAGGCAAAAAAGCGCTTATATGCACATCTTGGTCTGGATAATCATCCGAAGGAACGGATTTTGCTGGTAATCGGGGGAAGCATGGGAGCGGGAAATCTCAAAGTACTTACCAGAATGATCTATCTGTTGAAAAAGCGCAGAGACCGCATGATCGTAATCTGCGGCAGCAATGAAATGATGAGGAAACGCTTGGCACGTATATTCAGAAAAAAGGACAGCGTGATGATACTGGGAAAAACCGATGAAATGCCTTTGTTTATGAAAGCTGCCGATGTGATTTATACGAAACCGGGCGGACTGACAACAACGGAAGCAGCGGTAACGGGCAGTGCGTTGGTACTGACGAATCCTATCCCCGGTTGTGAAACCCAAAACCGGCGTTTCTTCAGAAAGCACGGGTTATGTGTCAGCGGACGTAATCTTTATGTTCAGGCAGCTGCGGGAATCCGTCTTTTAAACGATGAGGAGAAGACGAAACGGATGAAAGAGAAACAACATGAGGTGCTTCCGCAGGATGCATCGCTTGCGATTTATCGTTTTATAGAAGAAAAATTGCGGGAAAGGAATGAAAACGCATGAGGGAAGCCGGCATTATCATTTTAGGCTATCTTTTGGGAAGTATTTTATTTGGAGAGGTTTTCTTAAAACTATTAAAAAAGAAAGATATTCACCGGGAGGGGAAAGACGGCAATCCGGGAACCTTCAATGCTTTTGCGGCCGGAGGTGTATTGTGCGGAGTCCTGACGTTGGTCTGCGACATGGCAAAGGGGATGCTTCCCGTTGCATTGTTCCTTTACTGCAACGGAGGAGACAGAACGGACTGGATGTTGATTCCGGCCATGGTAGCGCCGGTACTTGGACATGCCTTTCCGATCTACAAAGGTTTTCGGGGAGGCGGCAAAGCAATTGCAGTTAGCTTTGGCTCACTACTGGGGTTTGTTCCGGATGTTATACCGGCGTTGATACCTGCCGTATTTTATCTGCTGTTTTCCGCAATAAAGGTACAGCCCCATGCCAAAAGATCCATCTTTACTTTTTCCTGCAGTATCGTCGTTGCGTTATTTGCCATTAAGGAGTATGCGGTCAAAATAGGCATGCTCCTGATCAGTGCGGTGGTCGTGGGAAAGCATATACCGTCTGCGCTTCAGAAGGAAGTCGAGTGTTAATATAAATTGACAATCATTACTGTATAAAGGTAAAATAATGAACAAAGAAAAGTGCATAAACAGGAGGAAAATATTGTGCCAAAAAGAACAGATATCCATAAAGTATTAATTATCGGATCGGGACCGATCATCATAGGACAGGCCTGCGAGTTTGACTATTCGGGAACACAGGCGTGTAAAGCCCTTCGAAAACTGGGATATGAAATCGTATTGGTCAATTCCAATCCGGCTACGATCATGACGGATCCGGAAACTGCCGATGTGACATATATTGAGCCTTTGAATGTAGAAAGACTGGAACAGATCATTGCTAAAGAACGTCCGGATGCACTGCTTCCAAATCTGGGAGGACAGTCCGGTCTGAACCTGTGTGCCGAATTGAATAAAGCCGGTATTCTGGATAAATACGGGGTCAAGGTAATCGGTGTCCAGGTGGATGCCATTGAACGCGGTGAAGACCGTATCGAATTTAAAAAGACAATGGATAAACTGGGAATTGAAATGGCACGAAGTGAAGTAGCCTATTCCGTGGATGAGGCCCTTGCCATTGCCGACAAGCTGGGATATCCGGTTGTATTGCGTCCGGCCTATACCATGGGCGGTGCAGGCGGAGGTCTGGTATACAATAAAGAAGAACTGAAGACGGTTTGTGCCAGAGGGCTTCAGGCCAGTCTGGTAGGGCAGGTACTGGTAGAGGAATCCATTCTGGGCTGGGAGGAGCTGGAGCTGGAGGTTGTCCGCGATGCAGACAATAATATTATCACCGTTTGTTTTATCGAAAATATCGATCCCCTCGGTGTGCATACCGGGGATTCTTTCTGCTCGGCACCGATGCTGACGATCTCCGAGGAATGTCAGAAGAGACTGCAGGAGCAGGCATATAAAATCGTAGAATCCGTTCAGGTCATCGGCGGTACCAATGTACAATTTGCCCACGACCCGGTTTCGGACCGTATCATTGTCATCGAGATCAATCCCCGTACATCCCGGTCTTCCGCTCTGGCATCCAAAGCAACGGGCTTTCCCATTGCGCTGGTTTCCGCAATGCTGGCCACGGGACTGACGCTTAAGGATATTCCCTGTGGGAAATACGGCACGTTGGATAAATATGTGCCGGACGGAGATTATGTGGTCATCAAATTTGCCCGTTGGGCATTTGAGAAGTTTAAGGGTGTTGAGGATAAGCTGGGAACCCAGATGCGCGCTGTAGGCGAGGTTATGAGTATCGGTAAAACTTATAAGGAGGCTTTCCAGAAAGCAATCCGTTCTCTGGAGACAGGCCGCTATGGACTGGGACATGCTAAGAACTTTGACTCTCTGGATAAGGAAGAGCTGCTCAAAAGGCTGGCGACACCTTCCAGTGAACGTCACTTCCTGATGTATGAGGCACTCCGCAAAGGAGCTTCTGTAGAGGAAATCTTTGAATTAACCAAGGTAAAATCTTATTTTATTGAACAGATGAAAGAGCTGGTAGAGGAAGAGGAAGCACTGCTTGCCTGCAAAGGAAGTATGCCGGCCGACGATATGCTGATCACAGCAAAGAAGGATGGATTTTCCGATAAGTATTTAAGCCGGCTTCTGGAGATACCCGAAGAGGATATCCGTAACCGCCGCATCGAGCTGGGCGTGGAGGAAGCATGGGAAGGCGTTCATGTAAGCGGAACCGAAGACAGTGCTTACTATTATTCCACATATAATGCACCGGATAAGAACCCGGTCAATACAGAAAAACCCAAGATCATGATTTTGGGCGGCGGGCCCAACCGCATCGGACAGGGCATCGAGTTTGACTACTGCTGCGTACATGCATCTCTGGCTCTGAAGAAGCTGGGATTTGAGACAATCATTGTAAACTGTAATCCCGAGACCGTATCCACGGATTATGATACTTCCGATAAGCTGTACTTTGAGCCTTTGACGTTGGAAGATGTACTGAGCATTTACAAGAAAGAGAAACCTTTGGGTGTGATTGCACAGTTTGGCGGACAGACACCCTTGAATCTGGCGGCAGAGCTGGAGAAAAACGGAGTGAAGATTTTAGGAACGGCGCCGTCTGTGATCGATCTTGCCGAAGATAGGGATCTGTTCCGTGAAATGATGGAGAAGCTGGAAATTCCCATGCCGGAGTCGGGAATGGCGGTGGATGTGCAGGAAGCGATCGATATCGCCAATCAAATCGGATATCCCGTTATGGTTCGTCCTTCTTATGTACTGGGCGGACGCGGTATGGAAGTGGTTTACGATGATGAAAGCATGACCGAATACATGAAGGCGGCAGTTGGTGTAACGCCTGACCGCCCCATTCTGATCGACCGGTTCTTAAATCATGCGTTGGAATGTGAAGCAGATGCCATCAGTGACGGCACCCATGCATTTGTACCGGCTGTCATGGAGCATATCGAGCTTGCGGGCATCCATTCCGGAGACTCTGCATGTATCATTCCTTCGGTACACATTTCCGAAGAAAATGTGAGAATCATTAAGGAATATACGAGAAAGATTGCGGAAGAAATGCATGTCAAAGGTCTCATGAACATGCAGTATGCCATTGAAAACGGAAAAGTGTACGTATTGGAGGCGAATCCCAGAGCATCCCGTACCGTTCCGCTGGTATCCAAGGTATGCAACATCCGTATGGTTCCTCTGGCAACGGATATTATTACCTCCGAGATTACCGGCCGTCCTTCCCCCGTACCGGGATTAAAGGATCAGGAGATTCCTTATTACGGAGTGAAAGAAGCGGTATTTCCTTTCAATATGTTCCAGGAGGTTGATCCTGTTCTCGGACCGGAAATGCGTTCTACCGGAGAGGTATTGGGCTTATCCCGTTCCTATGGAGAAGCTTTCTACAAGGCACAGGAGGCGATTCAGTCCAAACTGCCATTGGAAGGAACCGTGTTAATTTCCGTCAATGATAAAGATAAAGATGAAGTTGTGGAAGTGGCAACAAGCCTTGCGAACGACGGTTTTCGTATCGTAGCTACCGGAGGTACTTATGATATTCTGTCTGCAGCGGGACTGGAAGTAACCAAAGTCAAAAAGATATATGAGGGACGGCCCAATGTGGCAGACCTGATTACAAACGGAGAAATTCAGATGGTTGTAAATTCACCCATCGGAAAAAATACCCTTCATGATGACGGTTACTTAAGAAAAGCGGCAATCAAGGCAAAAGTACCTTATATGACAACGATTGCTGCGGCAAAAGCCACGGCGGAGGGAATACATTATATTAAGTCCAATACAAGCGGCAAATTGAAATCCCTGCAGGAACTGCATAGTGAAATTCATGATAAATAGAAATTCATAAAAAATAGAAAAAGATGTGTTAAAAAAGGGTGGGACTGTGGATTTTTCAGCACAAATACTGAGAGAATACAGAGAAGATTTGATGTGAGGGAATCAACAGGTTCCTGCCCCAGATAATTTGGAAGTATTTCACGATAAATGGACATGAAAATACACTTTCAAATAAAAAATGGCAGGGTATAAAATTCCTTTGTTTACAAATACTACTAGCACGCAAGTAGAAAATGTAAACGGAGGAAATTTTTATATGAAAGCTACGGGTGCTCAAGTTATACTAATGTTAGGTTAGAAGAAAGCCAGTATTTAAGCGGGTTTCAGCTAATTTAGTCCTATAAAAAAATCGCATTTTTCATGTGCGAAAAGGGTTAGGACGGCGCCGGAATTAACTCAAATCGAGAGCAAAATGCATTAGTATGACACGAGCAGTCAGGGTGTTTTCAAAGGGAAGATTTTAATGACATTCTCACACGAGCTATCTTGTTCGTATAATGGAAACTACTATTTCCTGTACACCAGTTTCGTGAAGTACAAATAACTGAATAACCATTATTTTGGTAGGACTAAGTTAGTTTTTCGGACTCAAAGTGTGAGTCAGGCTAATCGTAGTCCTACTTTTTTATTGATTTGCCATGGAAAACTAACTTAGATTAAGGAGGAAGCAGACGATGAATAACAAAATCGAAGTAATTGGTATTGACCACGGCTGGAGTAATATTAAAACCTCTTCACAGGTATTCGTTACCGGCGTGAAGGAAATTACAACTGAACCTGCATTATATGATGGCGTTCTTGAGTATAAAGGAAGATATTACAAGGTCGGAGGCAACAGACAGGAAGTAAAAAGCACAAAGACAGAGGATGATACATTTTATCTTTTGACTCTGGCAGCGGTTGCGAAGGAATTAAGACGAAGGGGCTTATGTGAAGCAAAGGTGCTCTTGGCGGTAGGATTGCCACTGACACGATTTGGCAGTGAGAAGTCAGACTTTATTAAGTATCTTACAGCGGAAAGGGATATCGAGTTTCTGTTTGAGAATATCAGGTATCATGTGGTAATTGAAAATGTTGCAGTATTTCCACAATGCTATGCGGCAGTTGCGGATAAGCTTCAGACTTTCAATAAGAAAACCTTGATAGTTGATATCGGGTCATGGACGATTGATATTATGCCGGTTGTAGATAAGGTTCCGGACGAATCAAAATGCGTAACCATTCCGAAGGGTCTGATAACCTGTATGAGAACCATTAATGAGCAGTGTGTAAGACAGTTGAATGGTGAACTGGATGAGTCTTTTATTCAGGATATTATGAGGTTTGGCAGATGTGAGATTGACAGAAAGTATTACGACATTGCGAAAGCAGAAATCGAAGCCTTTTGTGAGAAGGTGTATAACTCAATCAGAGAGTATGGATACAACTTATCTACAACACCCATTGTATTTGTAGGAGGCGGGGCATCAGTAATGAAGTTGTTTGGAGGACTTTCGCAGAGCAATATTACTTATATTCTGGATGTTAAGGCAAATGCCAAGGGCTATGAACAGTTAGCTATGATGGCAATTAGAAAGATGAAGAAGCTGGCATAGGAGGTGTGGCAGATGGCATTAGACCATATTATTAAGCAATCATGCAGGTTCAATATTAAGAATCCCCAGCATCGCAAGGTTAATGATGTTTTGGTGAACTTAGACCCGGAGATATGTAAGTCAAAGAGCCAGTTTCTGATAAATGCGGCAGAATATTATATCGACCATTTTGGAAAAGAAGCATTTACAGAAGCAAGAAGAGATGACAGTCCTTATGTTACAAAGAAAGAACTGAAAGATATCGAGGAGAGAACTGTGGAAGCAGCAGTCACGGAAGCAAGAAACGAAGTGATTCGATTACTTGGAGGCGTGATTGCAGGATGTAGTAACCTTTCAGCTTTACCGCAGAGGGCAGTTACCGAAGAGGTTAAGCAGGAAGAGGAACCGCAGGATGATGATACGATTTCAGATTATGCATTAAGCTATTTGATGGATGGAATGGAGGAATAGGTATGGCAGGAAGATTTTTAGCCGGATTAGGCAATGTATTAGCAGCAATATTGAAAGCAATCGCATGGCTGATATTAAATGCGTTGCAGTTGGTCCTAAATGTGGCAAAGGTCTTCCTCTTGCTGTTAGGACTTGTAGGCAGACTGTTTCTTGCATTTGTGAGAGCAGGAACACCATAGGAAGGAGGCGGTAACATGAAGACTTTTGCAAATTACCGAAAGAACCGGAGATTGGTACAATATTTCTTCAGAATGAAGAAGTTATGTGTATAATGGAAGGAGAGTAGTATGCATCGAGTACGGGACAGACCCAAGATATGTGTCCCGTGTAAATAGAAATGTTCACACAGTAAGAGTGGACAGGCACGGAACACATTAGCCTATCCCTCTTACGGAAAGGGATGGGTGATATTATGAAGAGATTATTTATTATTCTTTTATCCGTAACGGTTTTGGCATTAGCTGGCTGTAATTCCACAGTTAAGGAAATGACGGAAGCAGATATCAGCTATGAAGAAACAAAAGAGACAGAGGAAAGCAAGGAGCCGGTTATTGCAGAAGGAAGTACGGTGGAAAGCTCTTCTGAAAACGAAACAGAGTTCCAAAGCAATAAGGATGAAGCTGAAAGCAGTGAAGCTCCTGTAAAGGATGATACCGAAAATCAGCCTGTTTCTGAAAACAGAGAGAATCAGACAGAACAAAGAGAAGAAACACCTGCATCCACGGAGCAAAGGGAGGAAACGCAGCCACCGGTTCAGACACCGGAGCCAACTCCTACTCCTGAACCGACACCAGAGCCAACCCCGGAGCCGGAACATACACCGGCAGGATACAATCCGGGTACTGTGGTATCACTTGCCATTGCAAAGTGTCAGGCAGGAGGTATGATTACTACGCAGGATAACCTTGCAAATGCCTTGGCAGAGGGCAGAATTACGCAGGAAGAGTATAACGAGTATTATCCCTATGATGGTTTGGAGAGCAGCTACTACAGTGTGTTTGTGGAAACTGACTTAAATATAGCCAGTACGACTTCCGGACAGCCATTAAGAAGTGAAGACGCTATTGCAACTTACATAGCGGATATGCTTCTTTTAGAAAGTAACCCGGTGTTCAATGTGGTATATGCGGGTGTGTACTCCAGAAATGGAACTGACTTCTATGAGTTCCGATGTCTCAGATAACAAATTAACAATAACAAAAATTGCAGGCCATGAAAGTGACCTGCTTTTTTTGTGCCCATTTTTAAGGAGGAATGAAAAGTGAAACAAAAGCTTAGAAGATTTATGGCAGGTTTTCTTGCTGTTCTTACGATGTTCACCACATTGTTCTCTAACGGAACAACTGCATTTGCAGCAAGTCCGAGTGCGAATATTGCCTTCTGGAATGCTTCTGTAAAGAATACCGGGGAGGTAAGTGAGTTAAAGGCAGGCTACAATCATGGTAAGATTTTGTATTCTATGATTGATGGCAATGCAGCCTATTGTATGAATTTTGGACTGGCGGCTGATGGTGGTCAGCTTATGAACAGCTATGATAATCCGAGCACGAGTTTATCAGCAGCACAGGAAAAACAGCTTGCATACTGTCTGTACTTTGGATATGGATGTAACTCAGCTACAGCACCAAGTAATGATCAGTGCGACCAGTATATTGCAACACAGGCAATGGTATGGGCGATTGTGGCAAACCTTTTTGGAACAGGTTCCGATGATTCGGCAGCAAGCAAGCTGTGTGCGTCTGCACCAAATCCGACAAGTTCTTACAGCTATTATACAACGCTTAAGAACAATATCAGTGCATCGTATTATGCTACAAGACCGAGTTTTGCAAGCGCAACAAAGAGTGGTGCAACAACTTATGAGTTGAAGTGGAACGAAGGCAATCAGAGATTTGAGACAACTTTAACCGATTCCAATGGCGTATTGTCAAATTTCGATATTTCCCTCAGTGGATATTCTGTAGAGAAGAGTGGTAACAGCGTAACGATTCACACAACATCTGTGAATACTACAGCTACCACGGCAACCATGAACTCAACAGCAGGAGTTGTGGAAACAACATCAAGCTGCGTGTTCTGGCTTACCGGAAAGTCAGGCTATCAGGAGTTTATTTCTGAGAAGCCTTCAGCAGATCCGGTGTCAGCGTATTTCAAGGTTAAGACTGAGAATATCGGTTATGGAAAGATTACCAAGCAGGACGAGGAGAGTGGTGTGAAGCTTTCCGGTGCAAAGTATGGTATCTATACTGACAGTGCCTGCACCAATAAGGTGGACACTATTACTACCGGAAGTGATGGTACAGCTACTTCCAAGGCACTTGTGGCAGGCACTTATTATGTGAAGGAGATTCAGGCTCCGAAGGGTTATGTGCTTAGTGGAAAGGTACACACACTTACTGTTAAGGCAGGTCAGACAACTTCCTTTACTGCAACTGATAAGGAGCAGCTTGGAGCACTGACTATTTACAAGGAAGGTGAGGTACTTACCGGATGGAATGGAAGTAACTTTACTTATGAAGTAAAGAAATTGCCGGGAGCAACATTTAAGGTGACTGCCGGTGCTGATATCTATAAGGCAGATGGTACAAAGGTTTACAGTAAGGGAGATTTGATTGCAGAAAACCTTGTAACAGGTTCTGACGGTCTGGTTGTTCTTACAGACCTTCATCTTGGCTCTTATGTGGTAACGGAAACTAAGAGCATTGATGGATATACCATCAACACTACTCCCGTGCCAGTGAATATTGAGTACAAGGACCAGAATGTGGAAGTACAGTATGAATCAGCAACCATTCAGAATACAAGACAGAAGGCAGAGGTTTCTGTAGTAAAGAAAGACTCTGATACTGCAAATCCGTTAGATGGCGGTAAATTCACTTTATACGCCGGTAATGATATTAAAAACTATGCAGGTCAGGTTATCGTTACCAAAGGTACTGCATTGCAGACAGTCACTACAGGTGAGGATGGTAAGGCAGCATACTCTTTGGATTTGCCGATTGCAAACAGCTACTATATTTCTGAGTCACAGGCTCCTTATGGATATGTGAGAAACAGCAGCGATGTTTACAGCTTCAACTTCAATTACCTGTCAGAGACTACAGCCAAGGCTACTTTCAGCCATGAGTTTGTAAATGACAGAACCACTGCAAAGATTCATATCTTCAAGGTGGATAAGGAAACAGGTCTTCCCGTACCACAGGGAGATGCTACCTTAGAAGGAGCAGTTTACGGTTTGTATGCCCGTGATGATATTATGCATCCGGACGGAGCAACCGGAGTCGTATTTAAGGCGAACGATTTGGTAGCTACCATGACAACTGATGCCAATGGCAATGCGGAGGTGAATAACCTTTATCTTGGAAATTACTATGTAAAGGAAATTACTCCACCTGAAGGCTATCTTTTGGATGAGGAAGAGCATGATGTAGTCTGCGATTATGAAGGAGATCTTGTTGCGGAGGTATCAAGAAGCACAACTTCCAAAGAGCAGGTTATGAAGCAGCCATTCCAGTTGATTAAGGTATCTGATAATGGAGATGATACAGAAGCTCCATTGCTTGAAAAAGCAGGCTTTACAGCTTACCTTAAGTCATCTTTATCCGTAAAAGAAGATGGCGGTTATGATTTTGACAGTGCAACTCCTGTTGTAATTGGTGCAAATGGAGAGACACAGCTTTTCACAGATGAAAAGGGACATCTGGTAACCATTCCTATCCCTTATGGAACTTATGTGGTAATTGAGACAGTAACTCCTCATAACATGGAGACAATCAAGCCATTTGAGGTTCATGTTACGGAGAATCATCCGACAGAACCGCAGGTCTGGAGAGTGTTTGTGGACAGAGAGTTTACAGCAAAGCTTCGTGTGATTAAGAAGGATGCAGATACCAAAATGACGGTTCTTATTCCTAACACAGAGTTTAAGATTTTCAATATGGATACCAATAAGTATGTGGAGATGATTACCACTTACCCGTCAAAGAAAGTCCATACTTCATTCTTTACTGATGCAGATGGTGATTTGATTTTGCCGGATGTATTACCTCTTGGTAATTACCGTATTGAAGAAGTGGCAGCTCCTTTTGGATATGTACTCAATGAAAACTATGTGGAAGTAAAAGTGGATACTGATACTTTCTACGAAGTGGACCCTGACACTTACGAAGCAATCATTACTATAGAGTATGAAGATGCTCCTGCTGTTGGTGAGCTTGTAATTGAGAAGAAGGGTGAGGTACTGGATGCATATAAGGGCGGTTTATTTGCAGATTCCGAAGATAAGGAATTTGTCTACAGAGAAGGTTCCCTTGCCAGTGCTAAGTTTGAAATCTATGCAGCTGAGGATATTTACACAGCAGACATGCAGACAGATGAGAACGGAAACCGAAACAAGTATTATGCAGAAGGTGATCTGGTTGCAACTGTTGTAACCGGGGAGGACGGAAAAGCAAAAGTTTCAGACCTTCCTCTTGGAAAGTACAGAGTGGTAGAAGTGGAAGCTCCTTACGGTTATGTACTGAACAAAGAAGAGCAGTTTGTAACTTTCGTATATGTGGATGATAAGACACCTGTTATCAAGGAAAGTCTGACATTTGCAAATGACAGACAGAAGGTTGATTTATCCGTAGCAAAACTGGATGGAGAGACCGGTTTGCCGGTTTCCGGTGCTGAGTTTGGCTTATATGCAGCGGAGGATATTGTAAATGTGGATGGAAAGGTAATCGTAGAGAAAGATACTTTACTTGAGGTAGCAGTATCTGATGCAAACGGCGATATCCAGTTCATAAAGGATTATCCTCTGGGTCATTACTATGCGAAGGAAATCAAGGCACCTGCCGGCTATGTATCATGCGATGATGTGATCGAATTTGATGCAGAGTATCAGGGACAGGAAGTGAAGTATGCAACAATTATAGCAAACTTCCACAATATGCCTACAACTTTTGAGTTTACGAAGGAAGATATTACAAGTGGTGCAGAGCTTTCCGGTGCAACACTGACTGTTCTTGATAAGGACGGGAATGTGGTTGATACCTGGACATCCAAGGCAGGGGAAGCACATGTGATTAAGAAGCTTGTAGTAGGTGAATCTTATGTGCTTCGTGAGGAATTTGCTCCTTACGGATACCTAAAGGCATCGGATGTAACCTTTACTGTAGAGGATACGGAGGAAATCCAGAGCGTTGTTATGAAGGATGAGGTCCCTACCGGGTCAATCATCATCAACAAGGATGGAGAGTTCCTGACAGACATTAACCTTGTAAAAGGTAAGTGGTATGACTTTGTATTCGATTACTTCAAGAAATCTCTTGCAGGCGTTACCTTTGAGGTTTATGCAAGAGAGGACATTGTAAGTCCGGATGGTCTTGACACTGTATATTATGAGGCTGATGAGCTTGTGGCAACCATTGTTACAAATGACAAAGGAATTGCCATGATTAGTGATTTGCCGCTTGGCAAGTACTACCTTGTTGAGACTGCAACTATCGAGGGATTTGTGCTTGACAGTACACCAATCGAAGCAAATCTTTCCTATATCGACCAGAATACCGAAGTGGTATATGCAGGTATGGATGTAACCAATGAGAGACAGAAGGTGCAGATTACTGTTATCAAGAAGGATGCTGAGACGAAGAAGGCTCTTGAGGGAGCAGTATTCGGCTTATATGCAAAGGAAGACATTTTCGATGCTGATGGCAGACTGATTGTAGCAGCTGATACTTTCATTGAGAAAGCAGTAACTGGAGCTGACGGAACGGTAACCTTCATTTCAGACCTTCCTCTCGGACAGTATTATGTGAAGGAAATGGAAGCTCCTGCCGGATATGTGAAGTCTGATGAATGCTTTGATGTGGATGCTTCTTATCAGGGTGATGATGTGGAAGTAATTGAATTTGAGGCAGAATTTGAAAACTATCCTACCAAGCTTGAAATTTCCAAGACTGATATTACCGGAGAGCATGAGCTTAAGGGAGCAAAGCTTTCCATTATTGATGCTAATGGAAATGTGGTTTACAGCTGGGAGTCCGATGGAACAGTTCATGTCATCGACAGAATTCCTGTTGGCAAGTATATCTTAAGGGAAGAGATTGCCCCTTATGGATACAGAATTGCAAATGATGTGGAGTTTGAGGTGACTGAGACAAAGGAAATTCAGAAGGTATCCATGAAGGATGAGCTTGTGAACGGAAAGATTATCATTGATAAGACTGACGAATATACCAAGAAGGGTATTGCCGGAGTAGAGTTTGAAATCCGTGACAAAGATGGTAATGTGATTGAAAAACTTGTGACTGACAAGAACGGTCATGCGGAATCCGGAGAACTTCCGATTGGTGTATTCAAGGATGGCGAGTTCGTGGAGGATATCAAGTATTATGTGGTCGAGACTAAGGCTGCAGAAGGGTATATCCTTGATGAGACCGTGCACGAAGTGGTATTACAGTATGACGATGCAGCCCCTGAGGTTGTGACATATACACTGAATATTACCAACAAGCCTACGGAACCAAAGCTTCCACAGACCGGGGATAACTTCAATCCTTGGCTTTTTGCCGGACTTGGTCTGGCTGCAATGTTAGCAGGAGCAGGTGCTTTCTTCTGGAGAAAGAAGGAAGAGGATGAAGTAACTGAATAATGTATTTTCAAAGAGGTGTAGGCCGTAATAGCTTACACCTCTTTGTTTTGGAGGAACAGCTTTGATTGGAGAAAAGATAAAGGAATACCGGGACAGGCGAGGTTATTCAAGGGCGGAATTAGGAAGACTATGCGGATTTGGAAGTAATAGCGAAGCCATTATTTCAGGATTTGAGCGTGACGAAGGATTTCCGGATCTTGATAAGCTGGAAAGAATTGCAGAGGTGTTGTGTGTACCATTGGAGGTATTGTGTTCTGTACCTTGCAGGGAGTGTCCTTTTATTGAAGGTAAACAGTCCCAATAAGCAATTATCCATTTGGATGATGGTCACGGTTATGAAACTGACAATTTAGATTAAGGAGGACATTTTATATGATGAATTACGAGATTTTTAAGG
>JBJEJA010000052.1:71357-74095 GCA_051877575.1 Lachnospiraceae bacterium
TGACAATTTAGATTAAGGAGGACATTTTATATGATGAATTACGAGATTTTTAAGGAAGTCGTGGCTGAGAAGTTTATGGATTATATGCCGGAACAGTATCAGGGAATGAGACTTCGTGTTGAACCTGTCAATAAGGTAAACAAGGTTCTGGATGGTATCACATTAGTGGGAAGCGGAGCAGGAAGAAGCGTCTCTCCCACACTGTATATCAATCACATGTATGAACACTATCTTGAGACAGAGAATCTTCAGGAGGTGTTACAGAGTGCTGCCAGAAGAATGGATATGGCATTCAAGGAAATGCCCGAGGTAGGGGATGTGAATCTTGAAGGTGCAAAGGATAACATTGTCTTTCAGGTTATTAACACATTGCAGAATGAAGATATGCTCAGGGATATGCCGCACAGAGAGTTTCAGGATTTGTCCATTATCTACCGCTGGGTAGTAAAGGTGGATGAAAACGGAATCCAGAGTTCGGCGATTCGCAATAATCTTGCGGAGCAGCTTGGAATGAATGAAGAGCAGTTGTTTAAGTGTGCTGTGGAAAACACAAGGCGTATTTTCCCGCCGACCGTCAAATCCATGAACGATGTTATTCGTGAAATGTTTGTCAGTGACGGTATGCCTGCTGAGGTTGCAGACATGATGATTGGTGAGATGCCGGAAGATAAGATGATGTGGGTAATCAGTAACGACAGGGGCATTAATGGAGCAGGTTCCATGCTTTATGAAGATAATCTCCATAAGCTGGCTATGAAGCTTGAAACAGACCTCTATATTCTGCCTTCATCCGTGCATGAGTGCATCGCAGTATCTACAAATGTTGGAGACCCTTATGAGCTTGCAGAAATGGTAAGCGAAATCAACATGGGACAGGTTGCCTTGGAAGACAGATTATCCAATCAGGTATATCACTATGATAAGGATGCAAGAAGACTTACCCTTGCAACGGATACTCCGAATAAGAGACTGGATGGCATGGTTGCAGAAGCGCAGCTTATCTATGACAACGGAAAGTCCAGATAGGAGGAGACTATGGAGCAGGAGATGACCGTGGAGGAACTGATTGCTCTTATGAATGCCTGGGAAGGGGACTTTATTTTACAGATTGAGCTAAAGGAGGATGATGCGAATGGGAATTGAAAAGAAATCTCAGAATGAAGCAGAAGAAGCCTTTAAGCTCGATGTGGTCAGAGTAAAGCTTGTAAAGGAGGCTCCGTTATATTCGGAGCTTCCTTTACAAAATCCCTACGAAGCAGCAGCTACTATCGGAGAGCTTCTTTGTGAAATGGACAGGGAGGTTGTCTGTGTAGTTAATCTGCAATCAGACCTGAAACCGATTAATGTTACCTTCGCAAGTATTGGTGCACTAAATGAAGCATTGGTGCATCCGAGGGAAATACTCAAGGCAAGCATTTTATCAAATGCAGCGAGTATTATGCTCATTCATTCGCATCCAAGCGGCAATCTGTTTCCGAGTAAAGAAGATACGATGATAACCGACCGTATGAATTCCGTTTGCGAGATGGTGGGTATCCGGCTGGTGGATCATCTGATAGTAGGAGGCGATAATAAGGAATTTTTCAGCTTTAAGGAAAAAGGACTTATGGATAATCCAAAGATTTCCTATACAAGTGATTACAGGAATTTCAGTTTTACCAACAGTCTTGTGGCAGAACGGGAGAAAGGAAGGTAGCGATGGAGGATAGATTTACGGAAGCAGAATTAGCCATTGCAAAAAGCGTGGATTTGACCGCTGTTGCCTCTTATCTTGGTTATACGGTAAAGAAAGTGGGGCATTATCATACACTCAAGGAAATGGATTCTATCCGGATATATGATAAGAGCCACTGGTTTCGGTGGTCAAGGCAGTACGATAAGGGTGAGAATGGCGGGTCCCAGATAGATTTTCTAAGGGTGTTTTGTGGAATGGAAGTAAAAGAGGCTGTATGGTGGCTTCTGGATTTTGCGGGATACCGGAGAATTGAAGAGAAGGATAGAAAACCTCCTCTCAAGTATCAGGTGGAACCGGGAAGAAAGCCGGAACCCAAAAAGTTTGAGCTGCCCATACCGGCACCGGATAACTGTTTTCTTTATTCGTATCTGAATCAGGAGCGGGGCATTAGTAAAAGTGTTATCGACTACTTTATTTCGCAGGGGCTTATTTATGAGAGCAGGCATTACCACAACATTGTTTTTAAGGGTAATAACAAAGACGGTGTTACGAAGTTTGCAAGTATGAGAGGTGTGTTCGACAGGGAAGGAAAGCCTTTTAAGTGTGATGTGGCAGGCAATGATAAGGAGTATGGCTTTAATGTTCCTAACGATGATAGTTCGGAACTGGTTGTCTTTGAAGGGGCGATAGACCTGATGAGTTATGTGGATATTTTCTCAGATTATGAGACCAACAAGCTGGCTCTTGGAATGCTTGCAGATGCACCTCTTACTACTTTCCTAAAGGAGCATCCTCAGATTACTTCCATTAAGTTTTGTCTGGATGGTGATGAGCCGGGGAGAAAGGCGGCCTTGCAGCTGACTGAGAAGTATTATGGTTTGGGATATGATGTGGAAGATTGCCCTCCTCCTGCCGGATATAAGGATTACAATGAATGGCTTGTAGCTGCGAAGACAGATTTAATAGGGAGTCAAAAAGTGGAGCACCTTTCAGAAAATGGCTCCAAAAAGTGGAGTACTTTTTAAGAAATGGCTCCAAAAAGTGGAGCACCTGCTTTTCAGGT